>QFPM01000017.1 GCA_003248655.1 Microbacterium sp. | reverse complement strand
AGCTTTAGTCGGTTCTCACTGACCATCGCACGATGGCTCACCACGTCAACGACGTGACACTCAGCACCCGAGATCTACACCACCCCAGGGGACGTCACCGGCACATGCCCCGCGCCTCACATTGAGTGGGCGCAAACCCAAGAAATGGACGCCCGATACCCCGCGAACGCGCCCACTCAACCCGGCGGGCGCCCACTCAACCCCCCGCGGGCCCTCAGCCCCCCGCGGGCCCTCAGCCCCCCGCGGCGGGCGGGGTGCGGCGCTCGTCGGCGAGCTCGTCGACGTAGAGCGAGCGCTCGTCGATCGTGCCGTTGCGGTAGGCCTGGCGCCCGACCATGTGCGCCGACAGGGGTGCCGTCGCGAGCTGAATCATCACGATCGGCACGATGAAGGCCACCACCTGCCATGACCGCAGGGCGAGAGCAATCGCGATGCAGATGAGGATGAGCCCGAGCACCTGGGGTTTCGTCGCCGCGTGCAGACGCGTCGGCACATCGTGGAAGCGCAGGAGCCCGATCGCGGCGGTGACGCACAGCAGCCCGCCGATCAGCACGAGCACGAGCGCGACGGCATCCAGGATCTCGTTCATCGGTCGGTGTTGTCCCTCCGTGCGACGAAGCGGGCGATCGCGATCGAGCCGAAGACGCCGACCGCGGCGATGATGAGCAGCACCGGCAGCGACCGCGTGTGGTGGTTGATGACCATGTCTGCGCCCAGCACACACATGACGAGGGTCAGCAGCACGTCCGACGCGACGGCGCGGTCGAGGATCGACGGTCCCGTGATGATGCGCCACAGGGTCAGCAGCCCCGCGATCGCGAAGACGACGTAGATCACAGTGACGAGCACGCTCACAGCCCCGCACCCCCCTCGCGCGGCGTCCGCGCGCCGTGGCGTCCGATCGCCTCGAGTTGCGCGCGGGACCCGACGGCGCGAACGATCCTCGCTTCCCACCCCTGCACCGAACGTCGCTGGCTTTCGACGTCGGCATCCGACGAGACGCCGATCACGTGCAGATACAGGATGCGGCGATCGCGGTCGACGTCGACGATGAGCGATCCGGGAATGAGGGATGCCGTGACGCCGACGTGCGCCATGATCAGGTCGTCGTCGGTGCGCAGCGGTACGGCGATGATCGCCGTACCCGGGTAACGCGCGGGGTTGATCGTCTGCCACGCAACCAGCAGTGAACCGCGAATCAGCGCGAGGAAGAACACCACGACGAACACGAACCCGTACCAGAGGTTGACCCGCCCGCACAGCTCGACGGGCGGCAGCCGGAACACCCGCGTGACGAAGATCGCCACGACCAGGCCGGTGATCGCCGCAAGCACGGTGAACTGGCCCCACAGCAGCATCCAGAGGGCGACGAGCCACACAAAGAACGGCAACTGCCGCCAGAGGGATGCCGCCACCGACTTCGCCGCCGGGGTCATCGTGTCGCCTCCTCGTCGATCTGCACGAGCGTGACGGGGGTCATCAGCGCCTCACCGATTCCCGCGCAGAGCTCGTACAGCGGCCCCGCAAACACGGTGAGGGCGACGGTGACGGCGACCATGCCGGCCGTCGTCGCCGTCATGATGCGCGGGATGACGCGGCGGCTGCCCTGGTCATCGGCTGCGGGGGCTTCGCCCAGGTACGAGATGCGCTCGACGACGGGGTCGTCGGCGTGGTCGTCGTCCTCGCGCCAGAACGCGAGGTTCCAGGCGCGCATGAGCGCGTAGAGGGTGAGGAGCGACGTGACGATCCCACCGACGATGAGCACGTACATGATCGGGGTGCCGACCTCGGCGGCCGCGTCGAACAGGGCGAACTTGCCGATGAAGCCCGAGAACGGCGGCAGTCCACCGAGGTTCACCGCGGGGATGAAATACAGCACCGCGATCACGGGAGCGGCGCGCATGAGCCCCTTGACCTTGAGGATCGACGTCGACCCGGCGCGACGCTCGATGAGTCCGACGGCGAGGAACAGCGTGGTCTGCACGATGATGTGGTGGACCATGTAGTACACGGTGGCCCCGAGGGCGAGCGGCGTCGCGATCGCGAGGCCGAAGACGAGATAACCGACGTGGCTCACGAGCGTGAACGACAGGATGCGCTTGAGCTCCGCCTGCGCGACGGCGCCGAGCACGCCGATCACCATCGTCGCAAGCGCGACGATCAGCAGCAGCGTGTTGACGTTGCTGTCGGGGAAGATCTGCGTCTCGGTGCGGATCATGGCGTACACGCCGACCTTCGTCAGCAAACCCGCGAAGACCGCGGTGACGGGCGCGGGCGCGGTCGGGTACGAGTCGGGCAGCCAGAACGACAGAGGGAAGACGGCGGCTTTGATGCTGAAGGCGAGCAGCAGCATCAGGTGCAGGACGAGCTGGGTGGATGCCGGCAGCTCGGCCATCCGCTCGGTGAGCTGCGCGATGTTGACCGTGCCGAGGGCGCCGTAGATCGCCGCGATCGAGACAAGGAACAGGATCGAAGAGACGAGCGAGACGACGATGTAGACGACGCCCGCGCGGATGCGCGACTCGGTCGAGCCGAGCGTGATGAGCACATACGACGCCACGAGCAGGATCTCGAACCCGACGTAGAGGTTGAACAGGTCGCCCGCGATGAAGGCGTTGAAGATGCCCGCCGCGAGGATCATGTACGACGGGTGGAAGATCGTCACGGGGGTGTCGTCGTCGCCGTCGGCGGCGCCTTGGCCGACCGAGAAAAGCAGGACGGCGAGCAGGACGACGCTCGAGACGACGACCAATAGCGCCGCGAGGCGGTCGACGTACAGCACGATGCCGAACGGCACGGGCCATCCGCCGACCGAGACGGCGATCGCCTGTCCGGTGGAGTCGACCGCGTACAGCAGCACCGCCGCGATCGCGAGGACGAGCGTCAGCGTCACGACCGACACGACGACCTGCACCCGACGGTGGCGGCCGAACAGCAGTGCGACGCCCGCCCCCAGCAGAGGGAGCGCAACCAGCAGCGGCACCAGGGCGCTCATCGGTGCTCACCACCGTCACGGGGGCGGTCGGTGCGGTCGCTCGGCGCATCGTCGCGGATGCCGTCGAAGTCTCGATGGTGCAGGACCCTGATCGGCGCGGTCTCGGTGCCGATGAAGTCGGTCGTCGCGTCGTCGTCTTCGTCTTCGATCGAGGTCTCGTCGTCGATCATGTCCTCGTCTTCGGGGGCGCGCTCGCGCAGCGCGAGGTCGGCCTCGTCATCCTCGACGGTGTCGGCCTGGCCGAGCTGCCAGGAACGGTAGATGAGGGCGAGCAGGAACGCCGACACTGCGAACGTGATGACGATGGCGGTGAGGGTCAGCGCCTGCGGCAGCGGATCGCTCGTCTCACCCTCCGCGCCGTAGAAGGGCGCGAGCCCGGGCCGGCCCATGACGATCAGCAGGAACAGGTTCGCCGCGTTGCCGAGCAGGAGGAATCCGATGAGGACGCGGGTGAGGCTCCGCTCGAGCATCGCGTAGACGCCCGCGGCGAACAGCGCTCCCATGATGACGATGAGGACGAGAGAGACGGTCACGACGCTGCCCTCCGCCCGGGAGCGACGGATGCCTCGCGCAGCGCCTGCGCCTGCCGGTCGACCTCGCCGCCGAGGGAGCGCAGCACGTCGAGCACCAGGCCGACGACGACGAGATAGACCCCGATGTCGAACAGGGTCGACGTGACGAACTCCACGTGCCCGATCACCGGCAGCTCGGTCTCCCAGAAGGTGCTCGTCAGCGCCGGTTCGCCGAACAGCAGGGGCACGATTGCGCACCCGATCGCGATCGTCATGCCCGCGCCAAGGAGGCGCCCGGCATCCGTCGGCGCCGCGGCGCCGAGCTCGTACCGGCCGCCCGCGACGTAGCGCATGACGAGCGCCATGCCGGCGACGAGGCCGCCGGCGAACCCGCCGCCGGGCAGGTTGTGACCGGCGAACAGCAGGTAGATCGACACGACGATGATCGTGTGGAAAAGGATGCGGACGATCACCTCGAGCATGATCGACCGGTTCTCGGGGCGTACCCGCGCGCCGCCGACGAGCCACGCCTGTCGGGTCGATTCGGGAGCGCTCGCGCGCGGGCGGGGACCTTCCGAGGTTTCGATCAGGGGACGCCGGGTGCGGATCGCCGCGGTCGGCAGCGCCGAGATCGACGACGACACGAGGTCGGAGCGGTGGGTGACGAAGACGAGCGAGGCAACGCCGGTCGCGGCGAGGATGAGCACCGACAGTTCGCCCATCGTGTCCCAGCCGCGCAAGTCGACGAGCGCCACGTTGACGACGTTCTTGCCGTGTCCGAGCTCGTAGGCGAGATCGGCGAACGAGGTCGAGATGGGCTCGGCGATGCGGGCGCCCGTCGCGACCATCGCGATCACCGCCATCGTCGCGCCGACCGCGACGGCGAGCACCGCGCGGGCCACGGGCCAGACGGACGCGTTGTGCTCGCCCATGCGCGCGGGGATCCGCCGGAGCACGAGGGCGAACGCGACGAGCGTGACGGTCTCGACGAGCACCTGGGTGAGGGCGAGGTCGGGGGCTCCGCTCGTCGCGAAGAGCGTGACCATGCCGAGCCCCGTGACCGAGACGAGCACGACGCCGGTGTAGCGCTTGCGGGCGCGCACCGCGACGACGCCGGCGATGATCATGAGCGGCGCGGCGACGAGCTGGATGGGTGTCTGCCAGGCATCCAGCTGGATGCGCCATTCGGGAGCGGCGAGGAGGGCGGTGCCCTCGGCGGCCACGAACACGACGAAGATCGTGCCGACGTAGACGGGGAGCGACCCGCGCTGGGTGAACGTCGTCGTCCAGACCGCGACCCGGGCGATGCCGCGCAGCACGAGGTTGTAGACGTCGGCCGCGGTGAAGGGCAGCAGGCGGCGGGGGGCGCGACCCAGGCGCTGCGCGAACCAGAAGAGCGTTACCCCGACCAAGATGCTGCCGAGCGAGAGGAAGAGCGCGGGCTCCAGACCGTGCCAGAGGGCGAGGTGGTACGGGTATCCGTCGTGTGCCGACGGCAGGGTGTCGGCGTAACCCGAGAAGGCGACGTCGAGCAGCGGCGCGACGAAGCCGGCGACGACTGTGAGCCCCGCGAGCACGACGGGCGCGGCGAGGAACCCGATCGGCGGGTCCGGCCATGCGGTCACCGGGAGGGCTGCGCCCTCGGCATCCTTCTTCGTCCAGAACGCGCCCCAGATGAACCGCAGGCCGTACGCAGTGGTCAGGATCGACCCCAGCACGATGCCGACGAGCGGGACCACGGCGTCGAGCGAACCGACCCCCTCGAGGAGCGAGCTGAGCACGGCCTCTTTGGCGACGAAGCCGACGGTCGGCGCGAGGCCCACCATCGAGGCGACCGCGATGATCGAGAACGTCGCGAGCGTGGGCGCCTGGCGGCCGACTCCCGAGAGCTCGCCGATGTCACGCGTCGACAGCTGCCGGTCGATGACACCGACGACGAGGAACAGCGACGACTTGAACAGCGCGTGCCCGAGGAGAAGGGCGAGCCCGGCGAGCGCGGAGTTGCGCTCCCCGTATCCGAGGACGACCGTCAGCATGCCCAGCTGGCTCACCGTGCCGAAGGCGAGGATGCGCTTGAGGTCGGATTCGCGCAGCGCCTGGAGGCCTCCGAGAAGCATCGTGAACAGCCCGAGCCCGATGATCATCGGGCGCCAGGGCTCGGCCATGGCGAAGGCCGGCGCGAGCCGCGCGATGAGGTAGATGCCGGCCTTGACCATCGCCGCGGCGTGCAGGTACGCGCTGACGGGGGTCGGGGCGGCCATCGCCCCGGGCAGCCAGAAGTGGAACGGGAAGATCGCCGACTTGCTCAGCGCGCCGACGAGCATGAGCGCGATCGCGGTGTTGATGAGCGGCTCACCCGGCAGGGGCGACCCCGGCGCCGAATACGCGGCGAGGATGCCCGAGATGCTGCCCGTCCCCGCCTGCACGACGAGGATGACCGCGCCCACGAACATCACGAGCCCGCCGAGAGTCGTCACCAGCAGAGCCTGCAGAGCGGCACGTCGGCTCGCGCCGCGGGCATGGTAGAAGCCGATGAGCAGGTACGACAGGATGCTCGTGACCTCCCAGAACATCACGAGCACGATGAGGTCGTCGGTGAGCACGAGTCCGTACATCGCTCCGGCGAAAGCCAGCAGAACCGCGCTGAACAGTCCGACGCCCTGCTTCTTGCCGTCGAAGTACCAGCGGCAGTAGATCATGACGAGCGCGCCGACACCCGTCACGATGAGGGACATCACCCAGCCGAGGGTGTCCATCCGCATCGACAGATCGAGGCCGAGCTGCGGGATCCACGAGAACGACTCGGTGGGGGTCTCGCCGGCGAGCACGCGCGGAGTCTGCGTCGCCGCATGGACGAAGGCCGCGATCGGAACGAGAGCCGCGAGGAAGAACGCGCGAGGGCCCAGGCGACTCGTGAGCCACGGCAACGCGAGCGGCAGGACCGCGAACGCAGCCAGAAACACGAGCAATCTGGCCTCCTGACGGTCGCGGGGGTCGGATTCCCAGTCTACCGGGGCGGCGGCGGGGGCGCGGTCGTCGAGCCCACATGGAACTCGCACGTGAGCAGAACGGATGCCGGGGGCCGGTCATCGAGCATGGCGGCGATCGCCTCGCCAGCAGCGCGCCCCTTGTCGGTCGCGGCCTGTCGGAGGGTCGTGAGATCGTACGGGGCGAAGCCGTCGACGTGCACGCCGTCGAAGCCCGTGACGCTGACATCGTCGGGCACGCGCAGCCCCACCTCGTGCGCCGCGCGGATGACGCCCGCCGCGAGTAGGTCGCTCTGCGCGATGACGGCGGTCGGCCGGGCGGCCGGATCGGCGAAGAGCACGCGCCCCGCGGCGAGTCCCTCGTCGATCGAGCTACCCGCAGTTGCCAGCGCCGGTGCATCGGGGAAGATGTCGCGCGCGCCCGCGAGGCGGTCGCGGGTCACGTCGATTGCGACCTCGGCATCCAACTCATCTCCCAGCCATCCGGCGGTCAGCGTGCCGCTCGCGCGGAGCGCAACGATCGCGACGCGGGTGTGCCCGAGCGCGCGCAGGTGCTCGGCGGCGGTGCGCTGCGCCTCGCGGTTGTCGAGGAGGACGCGGGGGATGTCGGGGCCCGCATCACCCTCGATGACGACGATCGGCACGCCGCGGGCGCGCACCTGATCGAGCGAGCCGCGCAACGATCCGTCGCTGCCGATGAGGACCGCCGCGTCGATGCCGGCGGTGGCGAGCGTGGGCGCGTTCTCGACGTCGCTATGGGTGCGTACGAGCAGCAGGCTCGCGCCGAGGGGCGCGACAGCCTCGGCGAGGCCGTCCATCATGAGCCGCTGCACCGGGTCGACGAACATCTGGCTGAGGCTCGTGCCGACGACGACCGCGACGATGCCGCTGCGGCCGAGTCGCAACGATGCGGCTCGGGGGTCGGGGCCGGGGTACCCCAGGGATGCCGCGGCCTCGAGCACGCGCAGGCGCGTGGCATCCGAGACCGGAGTCTTACCGCTGAAGACGACGGAGGCGGTCGACGGCGAGACGTCGGCCACGCGGGCGACGTCCGAGATGGTGGCACGTCGAGTCATCACTGCATGCTAGCCCCGTCTCTGTGCTCGCGACGGCCCGTTGGCTCGATCTTTCGAAACGATTCGGTCGAATCGATTCGGTAGACTCGACCGGTGACGACCACGACACTCTCCCACCGCCGAATGGTGCAGTGGCGCACCGCGGTCTTCTCGCTGTTCCTCGCGTGCGGCGCGAGCTTCGCGTCGTGGGCGTCGCGACTGCCGGCAGTCAAGCAGAACCTCGCCATCAACGACTTCGAAGTCGGCGTGCTGCTCTTCGCCCTCGGCGCCGGATCGCTCGTCGGCGTGATGTCAGCGAACCTGATCGTCGCCCGCTGGGGCACGCGGCGCGGCCTGTCGGTGACGCTCGTCGGCGTCGGGTCCGGGCTCTTCGTCACCGCGCTCGCCGTCGATGCCGTGCCGTCGTACTCGCTCGCCATCGTCGGCCTGGTCGTGCTGGGGCTGAGCTTCGGCTCGACCGACGTCATGATCAACGTCGAGGCGGCGGCGGTCGAGCAGGCGTTCTCGCGAACGCTCATGCCTCTCTTCCACGCGTTCTACAGCCTCGGCACCGTCATCGGCGCCGGTGTCGGAGTCGCGATGGCCGCGTGGAGCGTGGGCGCGACGTGGCACCTGTGCACGGTGGCGGTGCTGTTCGTCGCGGTCGGCGCGAGCGCGCTGCGATTCCTGCCCGGTCGCGTTGAGGTCGCGGATGACGCGGCCGCGCCCTCGCGGCGCGAACGATTCTCCGCGGCTCTCGCCGTGTGGCGCGACCCGCGGACCTACGCGATCGGGGCGATCGTGCTCGGCATGGCCTTCGCCGAGGGCAGCGCCAACGACTGGCTCACGATCGCCGTCGTCGACGGGCACCACGGGACAGAAGAGATGGGTGCGATCTTCCTCACGGTGTTCTCCGTGTCGATGACGCTGTTCCGAGCCCTCGGCGGACCGATCGTCGACCGCGTCGGACGGGTCTGGGCCCTGCGAGCGCTGTCGGTCGCCGCGGGCGTCGGCCTCGTCGTCTTCATCCTCGCGCCGAACCTCACCGTGGCACTGGTCGGCGTTGTGCTGTGGGGCGCGGGCGCGGCGCTCGGCTTTCCGCTCGGCATGTCGGCAGCCGGCGACGATCCGACGAAGGCCGCGGCATCCGTCTCTGCGGCGGCGACGATCGGGTACGTCGCATTCCTGTGCGGGCCGCCGGTCCTCGGCTGGATCAGCCACCAGATCGGCATCCTGCCGACGCTGTGGATCATCGTCGGCCTTATCGCGATGAGCGGCTTCGCGTCGGGCGCCGCGAAGCCCGTTGCCGGCTCGAGCGTCGGCGCCGGCCACCACTGACCCCGCGCGGGCGCGCGTAGGATCGTCGGGTGCGCCTCGTCATCGCCCGCTGCTCCGTGGACTACACCGGGCGCCTCACCGCGCACCTGCCGCTCGCGACGCGGCTGCTCGTGCACAAGGGCGACGGATCGCTGCTCGTGCACTCCGACGGCGGGTCGTACAAGCCGCTCAACTGGATGAGTCCGCCCTGCCGGCTCGACGTCGAAGAACCGGATGCCGAGTCGGCATCCGCTGGGGTGACCGAGCACTGGCGCGTCACGCACGCGAAGACCGGTGATGCCCTGCTCGTGCGCATCTACGAGGTGTTGCACGATTCGTCGCACGAGCTAGGCATCGACCCGGGGCTGCAGAAGGACGGCGTCGAAGCGGACCTGCAGCGGCTCCTTGCCGAGCAGGTCGGCGTCATCGGCGACGGGCTCACGCTCGTGCGGCGCGAGTTCCCGACGGCGATCGGGCCCGTCGACCTGCTGCTGCGAAACCCCGACGGCGGCACGATCGCGGTCGAAGTCAAGCGCCGCGGCGACATCGACGGCGTCGAGCAGCTGACCCGCTACCTCGAGCTCCTGGGGCGCGACCCGCACCTGGCTCCCGTCACCGGCGTGTTCGCCGCGCAGGAGATCAAGCCGCAGGCGAAGGTGCTCGCGGCCGACCGCGGCATCCGTTGTGTCACCCTCGATTACGAGGGGATGAAGGGCGTCGAGTCCGGGGCTCCGCGTCTGTTCTGACCCACCGCGCGCGCGGATAGGCTGGCAGGATGCCGCTGACATCGCCCTGGACGTGTGCGCTGTGGGACATCGACGGCACGGTCGTCGATGCGTCCGTCGGCATCCTGCGACGACTGACCGTCGCGCTCGAGCACTTCGGCAGGCCTGCGCCGACGCGGGCGGAGCTCGTGCACTGGATCGGGCCTCCCATGTTCGACTCGTTCCAGGAGAACGTCGGAATGACGCCCGACGAGGCCAGCGAAGCCGTCGCGTACTATCGCACGCTCGGCAAGGCCGACGGGTACACGACCGATGTACGGCTCTACCCCGGTGTCGCCGAGCTCATCGCCGAGCTCGCGGGCGCGGGAGTGGCGCAGGCGACCGCCAGCTCGAAACCCGAGGTGCAGGTCTCGGCGCTCGTCGACCACTTTGACCTGCGACAGTACCTGCAGGCGGTTGTCGGATCGACGCCGGACGAGCGGACCCTCGCGACGAAGTCGGACATCGTCGCCGAAGCGCTGCGGAGGCTCCGCGCCGCGGGCGTCGACACGAGTCGTCCGGTGCTGGTCGGCGACCGTCACCACGACGTCGAGGGCGGGGCCGCGCAGGGTGTGCCGGTCATCTTCGTGCGTTGGGGCTTCAGCTGGCCGCACGAGTCGGAGGGCGCCGCGGCGGCGGTCGACAACGCCGACCAGCTGCGCGACCTGCTGCTCGTTCCCGAGTCGCCGTCCGCGTAGCCGCCAACACTCGATCACCGGAGAGCCGGCGGGTACGCCAAAGGCGCCGCAGTCGTAACGACGTGCGGCGCCGCAAGCGATACGCCCGCGAGGCGGGCGATCGGATCAGATGGGTCGGATGTTCTCCGCCTGCAGGCCCTTGGGGCCCTGGGCGATCTCGAACTCGACGCGCTGGTTCTCCTCGAGCGAGCGGTAGCCGCTCGCCTCAATGGCGGAGTAGTGAGCGAAGACGTCTGCGCCGCCCTCGTCGGGAGCGATGAACCCGAAACCCTTCTCCGAGTTGAACCACTTGACGGTGCCCTGCGTTGCCATGAACTGCCTTACTGACGTGCGATGTCGACGCGAGTGCGGCGACATCGTCCAACCTAGCGGGGTGTGGCGACGCCCGCGCGACTGTGTCTGTGATGGTGACACAAACGTTGCAACGCCGTCGTTTCGCGTTAACCATTCGACGCCCGGGCGTCAGCGCTAGGCGCGTCGCCCGGGCGTCGACGGATCCCCCCGGATAGGCCACGCTCAGCGTGACTGCGTTTACTGTATCGATTTGTCGGGTCGCGCGGGAGTGGCGTTCATGAGAATCCTCCGAGAGTGAGCTTTCAAGCGCACCAAGGATGCCCGCAGATCAGCCCGGAACCGCGTCAGGACGCGGCTTTCGAACGTAAGCTTGGTGCGTTCGACCCCTCCCCTCTCCCCCCATCTCCCCCGGATAGACCCCATAGCGATGACTCCTCCTCTTTCGCCGATCGATCTCGGCGGCGGCACGATCCTCAGCGATGAGATTTACACGCGCATCGGCACCGCCATCCTCGACGGCACCCTCCCGGCCGGTCAGCGTGTGCGCGACACCGAGCTGGCCGCGCGCCTCGGGGTTTCGCGCACGCCCGTCCGTGAGGCGCTGCAGCGGCTCGAGCGGTACGGCCTCATCGAGGTCGTCGTCGGCAAGTACACCCGCGTGACCGAGCCCAGCGAGCGCGCGCGGAGAGAGACCGGCGAGTTCATGGCATACGTCATGGGAAACGCCCTGCGCATAGCCGTCCGGCGGGGCACCGACGCCGAACTGGCGCACATTGTAGCGGCGATGGACGTCGCCGCCGAAGCCGCGAAGCACAACGACCACGCGCAGCTGTTCGATGCGTGTTCGGCGCTGTTCGAGCTCGTCACGAAAACCACCGGCAATCACTCGATGGTGCAGGTCATCCGCGAGGCATCCTTCGCGATCATCCGGAACCTGCGTGACTGGGAGCCCTATACGGCGACTCCCCGCGCGAACGCCGATACGTACGTCACGATGCGCGCGTGCGCCGCGGCGCGGGATGCTGACGGCGCCGAGCGCGCGCTGCGGACCATCCACGGCCTCGACTGAAAGCCGAAGCCGCGACACGTTCATGAACGATGTCGCGGCTCAGCACACTGTGTGCGCGAGGGGGGACCCGAACTGATCCGTTCCCCCTCGCACACGAAATCGTGAATCGGCGTTCTGCCGCATGATTCCGCGGTTTCTGCGAGGCCCACCTGTGGATAACTGCACCGCGATTCACAACCTAGCAGCGTCGGTAGCACATGAGTTAGCACATGAAAGCGGGCCGGATCACGAGAAGCGGCCTATCCGATGGCCACGCCAAAGAGTGCCCCAATGGCGTATGTGGCGATCATGGTCGCTGAGCCCATGACCACGTTCCGGAGAATTGCGCGACCGCGCGGCGCGCCACCGAGCGCAGCGCTGATCCAACCGGTGAGGAAGAGGCCGATCACAACTGCGATGGCTGCGATCCAAACTCGGTGTCCGCCGACGGGGAGCAAGATCATGATGAGTGGGATCAGCGCTCCAACGGCGAACGCAATGAACGATGACACGGCGGCTGCCCACGGGCTTGTGAACTCTTCATGGTCGATTCCGAGTTCGACCTCTGCGTGAGCGGCGAGAGCGTCCGTCTCGGTAAGCTGCACCGCGACCTGATGTGCGAGGTCATCTGAGAGGCCCCGCTGTCGATAGAGCTCGGTGAGTTCTTCAAGCTCCTCCTCGGGCATGGTTTCGAGCTCCCACCGTTCTTTTGCGATGAGCGCTTTCTCTGTGTCGCGTTGGGTGCTCACCGAAACATACTCTCCGCCAGCCATTGAGAACGCCCCGGCAACTACGGCGGCGATACCGGCCGTCGCGATTGCCAGTACGTTGTTTGGTGTAGCGGCAGCGACACCGACGACGACACCCGCGGTAGAGACGATGCCGTCGTTTGCGCCGAGCACCCCTGCGCGTAGCCAGTTCAAACGTTGGCCCACGTTCTGCAGGTGGGCTTCGCCGGGATGCGGCGTGGTGCTTGAGTCGGATGCCATATTGTTCATTTCCTGTCTTGGGTCGTGCTGAAGTGAAGTTGTTCCGTCGATGCGACTGGTGATGATCGTGTGATTCGCTCAGATCGTGGGCCGACTGCACGGAGTGCGCCGAGGATGGCCACCAGGTCAACGACTTCTTGCAGCCACGCGCCGAGGAGTGCTGGGAGGAACCCGAAGGCGGCGATGAGCATGAGGCCGACGCTGATGATGATGCCGAGCCAGATGCTTTGCAGTGCGATCCGCACGGTGTCCTTGCCGATGCTCACCGCGCGCGGCAGGGCCGAGAGCGTGTCGTAGCGGTTCACGATGTCCGCAGACTCCGATGCTGCGGTTGCACCGCGCGCCCCCATTGCGAAGCCAATATCCGCAGCAGCGAGCACCGGGGCATCGTTGAGGCCGTCACCGACCATGATGAGCGGGCGGGGCTGCACGCTACTGACAATGCGAACTTTGTCGCCGGGGCGGCACTCCGCGTGCACCTCGCTGATTCCAAGGCGCCGCGCGATGGGTTCGGCGGTGGCTGCAACGTCTCCGGTGACCATGAGCGTACGCTCGATACCGAGTGCGCTCAGCTGACGGAGAGCCTGGGCTGCTTCTTCGCGCACTTGGTCGCGCATGACGATGGCTCCGGCGAAACGGCCATCGACTGAGACGTAGATTGCGAGTTCCCCTGGAGCAAGGTCTGCCAGCACGAGGTCCGGCGCGGAGTGGCGCACCCAGGAGGGCTTGCCGACACGAACCGTCACTGCCTCAGGTGCGTCAGGAGTGCGGAACACAGCCGCGACTCCGTTTGTCGCGATCTCCTCGGCATGTTCGGCTTCGACGAGCGACAAGCCGTGCTGTTTCGCGGCCTGCACGACGGAGTCCGCAAGCACGTGAGAGGAGTACACCTCCGCTGAGGCTGCGAAACGCAGCAGCTCGTCTTCGCTGGCGCGGTCGGCGGGCAGAAGGCGTTCGAGCACTGGCTTGCCGGTAGTGATGGTGCCGGTCTTGTCGAATGCCGCCGAGCGGGCTCGTGAAAGCTGTTCGAGGGTGCCGCCGCCCTTGACGATCAGCCCGAACCTCGCGGCACGGCTCATGCCACCGAGAAACGCGACCGGCGCGGCGATCAGCAGCGGGCATGGGGTCGCCACCACCAGCACCTCGGCAAACCGGACAGCCTCTCCACTAACCGCCCACGCGATCCCGGCGATCACGAGCGCGAGCACTGTGAACGGCACCGCGTACCGATCTGCGAGCCGCACGACTTTGGCTTTGCTCCCCGCGGCTTGTTCGACGAGCCGAACAATCTGCTGATACTCGCTCTCGGCGGCCGGAGCCGCAGCCCGCATGGTGACTGCGGCTTGTCCATTCACCGCACCGCTCGACACTTTCTCTCCCGCGTCACGCTCAACGGGCAGACTTTCACCGGTCAATGACGACTCATCGAACAGGGCGTGCTCGGAGACGAGGATCGAGTCCACAGGCACGAGTGCACCCGGCCGCACCAACAACAGATCACCCACCTCGACTTCTTCGACCGGTATGTCCTCGGTCGTGACCTCGGCAGTATGCCCGTGCATGTCCGCGCCGGGTGCGCTTGGGGCGAGGATGCGCGTGGCCTGCTGGGGTGCCTTACGCAGCAGCGCGGTCAGTTCCCGCTTCGAACGGTTCTCAGCGTAATCTTCGAGGGCCGCCCCGCCGGTGAGCATCAGCACCACCACGAGCGCCGCCCACGGCTCCCCAACGAGCACTGCAGCGGTGATCGCCGTCACCGCAAGAATGTCGAGCCCGGCGTGCCCTCGGATGAGCTGCCGGATCATCCCGACCGCCTCCCACCCGGCAATCACGAGCGCATACGCACCCACAATCCAGCTGGCCGACTCAATGGCCGGAGTCGCTAAAAGAACCAACCCGATCATAGCCACCAACAGTGTTGCGATCACGAGTGGATATGCCCTGACCAGAGATGAAAAACGGCTCATGCTTCAATCCTCCCAGGCGGGCACGCTTCTCGCATTGTAGGCCAGCCTCGCCTGAGTATCCGCGTAGCGCGTTCAGAGCAGCAATGCCCCGGCTCCTGCGGCCCCGAGCACTACCGCCCATGCCGGTGTTTTCCAGGACGTGAGTGCGACAAACGCGAGTGCCGCGACGACGAGTGATGCGGCGTTCGTGACACCCGCGGTGAATACGGGGTCGTACAGCGCGGCGGCGAGCAGCCCGACGACTCCGGAGTTCACGCCCGTCAGCACACGCTGCACTCTCGGCGCACGACGCAACCGCTCCCAGAAGGGCAGCACCCCCATCACGAGCAGCGCAGACGGCAGAAAGATCGCGAGCAGCGCAATGGATGCGCCGAGCAGCCCACTCGGGCCGCCCGTGGTGACCGCTCCGAGAAACGCGGCGAAGGTGAACAGCGGCCCTGGCACCGCCTGCGCGGCACCATACCCCGCGAGGAACGCACCCGGCTCCACCAGTCCAGTCTGCACTGTCTCAGCCTGCAAAAGCGGGAGCACGACATGCCCGCCGCCGAACACGAACGACCCCGCACGATAGAAGGTGTCAATCAGGCCTACCGTGGCGTTGCCGGTGAACACAGCAAAAATCGGCAACCCTGCGAGCAGCATGACGAACACAGCCAGGCTCAACCATCCGACTGCGGGCCGCAGGCGCACCCGGAAACGCGGTTCATCGTTCTCGGTCGTGCTCGGGGATCGACAGACGAAGAACCCCGCGATCCCGGCCAAGGCCATCGCGCCGAACATCGTCAGCGGGCCGGGTACGAGCAGCACGACAGTGAGCACCCCGACAGCAATCGTCGCTCGTCGCTCATCAGGAGCAACGCTTCCAGGCGATCAGTTCCGCGCACTGGGCCGAGGAAATGCTCGCCAAGTACGACCGTGGCCAGGTCGGTGTCACTCCGCGCGAGGTGTACCAGGAACGCCACGACGTGCAGACCGCGCGTGAGGAACACGCCACCGGCAGGTTGTTGCAGCTCGACCCGAACGCCTCACTCGCGTTCGAGTAGCGAACCACCACGAGAGAAAGGAGCAAGGTCTATGGCACCAGCCAGTCACCCGCCGCCGGACGAGGCGGCCGCGAGCAGCGTTGAGGGGGTGAAGCAGAAGCAGCAGCGACGTTCCCGGTCGCGGCATCAGGGATCGCTGGGCGACTATCAGACCCGCGAGGGGCGGCGGTGGAAGTTCCAAATCTATGTGCTGATCGACCCGGAGAAGCCCGAGCTGGGCGAGAAGCGGCTGACCCGTGGCGGGTTCATCGACCTCGAAGAAGCACAGGCCGCGCTCACCGAGGCGCTACGAAAGAAAGCGAGGAACGAGAAGTTCCAGGGCAAGACCCCCACGGTCGGTGTGTACGCCGAGCATTGGATGTCGAGCTTGCGGCTGGCCGATTCCACGATCAAGGGGTATCGGAAGATCATCCGTAACCACATCACCCCCGACCTGGGTCGCATCAGGATCGACAAGCTCACCGCCACCCGCATCGGCTCCCACTACCGGGAGTTGGAAAAGAGCGGGCGCAAGGACGAGTACGGCAAAGGCAAACCACTCTCGGCCAACAGCATCCACAAGGTGCACGTCGTCCTCGGCGCGATCCTCGACGCCGCAATCGACGATGGGCTGATCCAAGTCAACCCGGCAAAGAAGAAGCGCACCGTGAACGCCCCGAAGTCGTCACAGGTTCGAGCGCAGAAACCGGAAATCGTGACCTGGACGGGCGAGCAGCTACAGACGTTCCTCACTTGGAACGAGAAGGAACTGCAAGACGAACTGTTCCCACTGTGGCGACTGATCGCCTACACCGGGATGCGACGCTCCGAAGCTCTCGCGCTCAGATGGAACGACATCAACACCAAGACCGGGCGCATCAGCATCCTGCGAGCGGTGAACACCGAGGACTGGACGACCACCAAGACCACGAAAACGGGCACCGCCCGCGTGATCGACGTGGACGCCGCGACCCTCAAAGTGCTCGCCTCCTACAAGGTCGCCCGCGCCGAAGTGTCGTTCGATTTGGCGAAAGCCGATGCGTATGTGTTCGGTGACGACGAGGGCAAGCTGCGCTCACCCGACGCCATGACGAGCCGCTGGGATCGCCGCATGAACTGGCTCGCCAAGGCACACCCGACGCTGCCCCGCGTGACGATCAAGGGGCTGCGCCACACGCACGCCACACTCCTGCTGGAGCTTGGCGAGCATCCCAAGGTAGTACAGGAGCGCCTGGGGCACTCCACCATCACAACCACGATGAACATATACAGCCATGTCACCCCGACGATGCAGAAAGCCGCAGCAGACCACTTCGCGGCCCATCTCGGTGGGGCTTAGCACATATCTCAGCACATGGCACGAAAATGACCCCCAACCCGTTGATCTAAACCCCAGGTCAGAGGCCATTTTCTGTTCGTGCGCGAGGGGGGACTTGAACCCCCACGCCCTTGCGGGCACTGGCACCTGAAGCCAGCGCGTCTACCTATTCCGCCACTCGCGCGAGCCCCGGCATCCGAAGACGCCGACTACTCAACCTCCCGAGGATATCACGCACGTCGCCGGGCTCGAACCTCGTCCGGCCCTGCGCTCCGCGCGCATTCAGGCTGTGCAACTAGCATGTACGCACCGAACGGCCGATCCCGAGGAGCCCCGTGGGACTACTTGACAGCTTCGAGAAAGGACTCGAGCGCGCCGTCAACAGCGCGTTCGCGAAGTCCTTCCGCAGCGGCATCCAGCCGGTCGAGATCGCAGCGGCGCTGCGCACCGAGCTGGATGCCAAGGCTGCCGTCGTCAGCCGCGACCGCATCCTCGCGCCGAACGCGTTCGAGGTGCGGATGTCGACGGCCGATGCCGAGCGGATGCGCTCGATCGGGTCGACGCTCGACGATGAACTGCACGCGCTCGTCGAGAAGCACGCGAAGGCGCAGGGGTTCAGCTTCGCCGGCCCCGTGACGATCGCGCTGGCGGGCGACGAGCAGATCCCCACCGGCACCCTCCGGATCGTGTCGCAGACCGCCGCCGGCACCGTCTCGTGGCGCGGCGTCGTCGACGTCGAAGGCAAGCGGCACACCCTCTCGCGCAGCCGCACGATCATCGGCAGGGGGAGCGACGCGGACATCACGATCGCGGATGCCGGCACGAGCCGCAAGCACGTCGAGATCCTCTGGGACGGCGAGCGCGCGATGGTGCGAGACCTCGGCTCGACCAACGGCACGCAGCTCGACGGGCGCAAGATCTCCGAGGCGCCGCTCCCGCCCGACTCGGTCATCACCATCGGACGCACCGACATCGCGTTCCACGTGATCGCGCAGGCGACTCCGCCGCGGCCGACGACGTCGGCATCCGACGCCACGCGCGCGTTCGACACTCGTGGATCGGGCGGGCTCTCGTGAGCGAACTGACCCTCCTGCTGCTGCAGATCGGGTTCCTGATCCTGCTGTGGTTCTTCGTCTTCGCGGTCGTGTACTCGCTGCGCGCCGACGTGTTCGGCGTGAAGGTGCGAAAGCTGCCCGACCCGGCTCCCGCCGCGGCGGCCGCCGCGCCCACCGGGCCCGCCGGAGCAACAGCGCCGGTCGCTCCCGCGCCGCGCGCGACCGCCTCCGCACGCCCGTCCGGACCGCAGAAGGCGACCCGCGACGCCGTGTCGCGCATCGTCATCACGAGCGGCCCGAAGGCGGGGCTCGAGCTGCAGCTCAGCGGCGAGCCCCTCACGATCGGCCGGTCGAGCGAGTCGGGCCTCGTCATCCGGGACGACTACACCTCGAGTCACCACGCCCGCCTGCTCCTGTGGGGCGACCAGTGGATGCTGCAGGACCTCGATTCGACGAACGGCACCTGGCACGACGCCCAGCGCGTCTCCACGCCCGTTCCGGTGATCATCGGGGCACCGATCAAGGTCGGCGCGACGACGTTCGAACTGCGGAAGTAGCGCGGCGACGACATGGTCTTCGAGGGGTCGAGCGTCGCCATCTCCCACACGGGGAAGGTGCGCTCCAACAACCAGGATTCGGGCTACAGCGGCTCGAACCTGTTCGTCGTCGCCGACGGCATGGGCGGGCACGCGGGTGGCGACGTCGCCTCGAGCATCGCGGTGCACCGGCTGCGCGAGCTCGACCACCCCTATTCGTCGACGACGGATGCCGAAGAGGCGCTGCGCCAGGCGATCGGCTCGACCGCCGGCATCCTGATCGACACGGTCGCACGCCGGCCCGAGCTCGCCGGCATGGGGACGACCGTCAGCGCGCTCGCGATGGTCGACGACTATGCGGTCATCGCGCACATCGGCGACTCGCGCATCTATCTCTACCGCGACGACACGCTCACCCAGATCACGACCGACCACACGTTCGTGCAGCGCCTCGTCGACTCGGGACGAATCACCCCCGAAGAGGCCCGCTACCACCCCCGCCGGTCGGTTCTCATGCGGGTCCTCGGCGACATGGATCCCGATCCCGAGATCGACACGTTCATCATGCCGACACAGCCGGGCGACCGCTGGGTGCTCTGCTCCGACGGCCTGTGCGGCGTCGTCGACGACGCGCACACCGCCAAGGTGCTCGGCCAGCACCAGGCCCCGGGTCGGACGGCCGACCTGCTCCTCAAGCAGGCGCTGGATGCCGGCGCCCCCGACAACGTCACGATCGTCATCGTGGATGTCGGCGGCAACCATCCGCTCTTCAGCGGAACGCCCACGATCGTCGGGTCGGCGTCGAACCCGCAGGGCATCGAGGTGCCTTCGGCGCGCCCGGGTCGCCCGAGTTGGCTGCACCCGAACCGTCAGGCGGCCAACGAGCCGACGCACTTCGAGCCCGCCGCGGAGTTCCTCGAGGAGCTCATCGAAGAAGACCGCCGCCGCGCGCGCCGGCGCCGCATCGGCTGGATCGTCGGGTTCATCGTCATTCTCGCCGCGCTCGCGGCGGGATTGTTCGGCGCCTACAGCTGGACCCAGTCGCGCTACTTCATCGGCGCCGACGAGGACTCGGTCGTGATCTTCCGCGGCATCCAGCAGGATCTGGGTCCCATCTCGCTGTCGACGCCGTACATCGAGACCGGCATCCCGCTGGCCGATCTGCCGTTCTACCAGCGGCTCGCCGTGCAGCAGACGATCTCGGTGCGTTCGCTCGCCGACGCCGAATCGATCGTCGAGACGATTCGACAGACTCAGGAGGGTGCCCCGTGACCGGCACGCTCGAGCACGACACCACGGCGCTCAAGGCGCTCCGCCGCCTGCGGATGCCGCAGACCCAGCGCAACCGCGAGCTCGGCCTGCTGCTGTTCGCGCTGCTCATCAGCGGCGGCGCGGTCGCGCTCGTGCAGCTGGGCACCGCGGGCGCGATCGACTGGACGTTCCTGTACTACTGCGGGGGCCTGTCGGTCGTGGTGATGGCGCTGCACATCGTGTTGCGCTATCGCGCGCCGCAGGCAGACCCCTTCGTGGTGCCGATCGCGACCGTGCTCTCCGGGCTCGGGCTGGCCATGATCTACCGCATCGACATCGCGAAGGATGCGTCGGGGTGGGAGGCCCTGTCGACCCGGCAGCTCGTCTGGCTCGGGATCGCCGCGGCGGCCGCCGTCGCGATCGTCGTGCTGCTGCGCAACTATCGCGTGCTGCTGCGTTACACGTACATCTTCGGGTTCGCAGGCATCCTGCTGCTGCTCCTGCCGTTCGTCCCGGGCCTCGGCACGAATGCGAACGCGGATGTCTGGATCTCGATCGGCGGCATCTTCTCGTTCCAGCCGGGTGAGCTGGCCAAGATCGCGCTCGCGATCTTCTTCGCGGGCTATCTCGTCCGCACGCGGGAAGCCCTGAGCTCGGTCGGCACGCGCTTCCTCGGGATGACGTGGCCGCGCCCCCGGGAACTCGGTCCGCTGTTGCTGATCTGGGCGGCATCCCTCGCGATCATCGTGCTGCAGCGCGACCTCGGCACGGGCCTTCTGATCTTCGGCATGTTCATCGCGATGCTCTACGTCGCGACCGGAAAGACGAGCTGGGTCGTCATCGGCGTGACCCTTGCGGTGGCGGGTGCGGTGATCGCGTCGCAGGTCCTCACCTACGTCGGCTGGCGGTTCCAGAACTGGCTGCACGCCTTCGACCCCGAGGTCATCGATCGCACCGGCGGCAGCTACCAGCTCGTCAGCGGCATCTTCGGCCTCGCGCAGGGCGGCCTCATCGGCACGGGCCTCGGGCGCGGTCGCCCCGAGCTCACGCCCCTGTCGCAGAGCGACTACATCTTCCCGAGTCTCGGCGAAGAGCTCGGGCTCGTGGGCGTCTTCGCGATCCTGTGCCTGTACATGGTGTTCGCGAGCCGCGGCATCCGCATCGGCATCGCCGGTCAGGACGACTTCGGCAAGCTCCTCGCGACGGGACTGTCGTTCACGATCGCGCTGCAGGTGTTCATCATGGTCGGAGGCGTCACGCGCCTCATCCCGCTCACGGGCCTCACGACACCGTTCCTCGCGGCGGGCGGCTCGTCGCTCGTCGCGAACTGGATCATCGTCGCTCTCCTTCTTCGCATCTCGGATGCCGTGCGCTCCCGCCCCCGGGTGGTGATCGGATGATGCGCTTCGACTCGCTTCGCTCGACGGGCGACCGGGAGGTGGTGACGTCCTCATGACCAAGGAGCTCCGCCGCCTATCGATCGTCATGCTCGCGATGTTCGTCGCGCTGTTCGGCGCAACGAGCTGGATCCAGGTCGCCCAGGCCGGATCGCTCGCCGAGAACCCCGAGAACCGCCGCGCGCTCTACGACTCGTACGAGGTGCAGCGCGGCTCGATCATCGCGGGCGACCAGGTACTCGCGGCATCCGTGCCCAGTGGAGATCTCTACAGCTGGCAACGCCAGTACACGGATGCTGCGATGTGGGCGCCGGTGACGGGCTTCATGAACCCCGTGCTCAACTCGCGCACGGGGATCGAGCAGGCGATGAACCGCCAGCTCTCCGGCACCGCGGGGTCGCAGTTCCTCTCGCGACTCGACCAGATCATCACGGGCCAGCCGCCGCGCGGGTCGAACGTGATCCTCACGCTCGACCCGGCGCTGCAGAAGGTCGCCTTCGACGCGCTCGGCAGCTATGAGGGCGCGGTGGTCGCGATCGAGCCCTCGACCGGCCGCATCCTCGCGATGGTGACGAGCCCGAGCTACGACACGAACGCGCTCGCCGTGCACGACGCGGATGCCGTCAACACCACCTACGACGCGCTCGAGGCCGACCCGCTGCATCCGCTGTGGAACCGCACGATCGAGGGAAACCTCAACCCGCCAGGTTCGACGTTCAAGCTCGTCATCGCCTCGGCGGCCCTCGCGTCGGGTCAGTTCACGCCCGACTCGACGTTCCCGAACCCCGCGAGCTACGTCCTGCCGGGCACGTCCACCGCGATCCGCAACTTCGACGGCGGAACCTGCGGCCCGGGCGACGTCGTCACGATCGCGACGGCCCTGCGGCTCAGCTGCAACATCCCGATGGCGCAGCTCGCGGTCGCCCTCGGCGACGACGCGATCCGCGCCGAGGCGAAGAAGTACGGCTTCGACCAGAGCTTCGAGCTGCCGCTGAAGACGACGGCATCCACGTATCCGGCCGGTCCCCTGACCGACGACAAGACGGCGCTCACGGGCTTCGGGCAGGACGACGTCCAGGCCACTCCGTTGCAGATCGCCATGGTCGCAGCGGGCATCGCGAACGGCGGAGTGGTCATGAAGCCGCGCATGGTCGACGCCGTCGTCGCACCCGATCTGACGGTGCAGGAGACGTTCGAGACCACCGAGTTCGGCCGTGCGCTGTCCGAGGCGGATGCCGCGACTATGACCTCCATGATGATCGCGAATGTCGGGAACGGCGCAGCGAGCGGTGCAAGAATAGACGGCGTCGACGTCGCCGGGAAGACCGGGACTGCGGAGCACGGACCGTCGGATCCGTACACGCTGTGGTTCACGGGATTCGCGCCGGCGAACGATCCGAAGGTGGTCGTCGCCGTCATGATCGAGAACGGCGGAGGGCTCGGCCAGCACGGCACGAGCAACGGGATCGCGGCCCCCATCGCGAAGAAAGTCATAGAGGCGGTGCTGAGCAGATGAGACCGACGCAGGGTGTGAGCTTCGGCGGGCGCTACGAGCTGGACTCGCGGATCGCGATCGGCGGCATGGGCGAGGTCTGGGAGGCCACCGACCACGTCATCGGGCGCACCGTCGCCATCAAGATCCTCAAAGACGAGTACATGGGCGATCCGGGCTTCCTCGAGCGCTTCCGCGCCGAGGCCCGCCACGCGGCGCTCGTCAACCACGAGGGCATCGCGAGCGTCTTCGACTACGGCGAAGAGAACGGCTCGGCCTTCCTCGTGATGGAGCTCGTGCCGGGCGAGGCGCTGTCGACGATCCTCGAGCGCGAGGGCACCCTCTCGACCGACAAGACCCTGGATATCGTCGCGCAGACCGCCGCGGCCCTGCAGGCCGCGCACGCGGCGGGGCTCGTGCACCGCGACATCAAGCCCGGAAACCTGCTGATCACGCCCGACGGGCGTGTCAAGATCACCGACTTCGGCATCGCGCGCATCGCCGACCAGGTGCCGCTGACGGCGACCGGGCAGGTCATGGGCACGGTCCAGTACCTCTCTCCCGAGCAGGCGTCGGGGCACCCGGCATCCCCCGCAACCGACATCTACTCGCTCGGAATCGTCGCCTACGAGTGCCTGGCCGGCAAGCGTCCCTTCACGGGCGAGTCGCAGGTCGCGATCGCGATGGCGCAGATCAACGACGCGCCCCCGCCGCTACCCGAGACGATCGCCGAGCCAGTCCGCAACTTCGTCATGGCGATGATCGCGAAGAAGCCCGAAGAGCGCCCCGCCACGGCATCCGCTGTCGCGCGTGCGGCCACGGCGCTGCGCCGCGGCGACATCGCCGGCGCCGTCGCGATCGTTCCCGCGATCGCGGGGGCGCGCGGGGTCGACGAGATGACGCAGCTGCTGACGGCGGGGGAGGAGACCACTCGCATCCTCCCGACGGCGTCGCCGACGCTTCGATCGGATGCCGCGGCCGCGCTCCCCGCGGACGAGAAGAAGAAGCGCAGCCCCTGGACGTGGCCGCTCGTCGCGCTCATCGTGCTGCTGCTGCTCGTGCTCGGCGGCACGGTGTTCGCGCTGCTGACGAACCAGAACGGCGGCGACAAGGAGCCGACGCAGTCGAGCACGGCGCCGACCCCGTCCGACACCCCGACTCCCGAGGTCACGTCGGTCGACGTCAACGCGCTGGGGCTCGTCGGCATGGACTGCCCGGCGGCGAAGGCGCTCGCAGAGACCAACAAGCTGACGAACGTCACCTGCCAGCAGGGGGATGCTGCGACCACCGAGGCCGATCAGGGCAAGGTGTACCGTTTCGAGCCGCAGGCGAATGTGCCGTTTGATGAGCCGTTCACGCTGTACTTCTACGGCGACGTCGCATCGCTCAACGCCCCGACCGTGGCGCGTATCCAGGTCGGCGGCGCGACCGTCGGCGAGGTGACGCAGGGCACCGTCGCGCAGATCGTCTGGGACAGCTACACGTGCGCGCCCGGAACCGGATCGGTCACGGGCTACAACTTCACGGTCATCAACGGCGCGTTCGACGACGGCAGCACGGAACGAACGTTCCAGGCTGGCGACCGCCCCGCCGCCATCAGCGTCACGGGCGATGTCACGTTGCTGCTCACGGTGAAGTACACCGTCTCGTGTGGTGACCGGGCCACGCCCGAGTCACCGGAGGCGGCGGCATCTATCAAGGCCCCATCGTCGCCGACGCCCGCCCCCACGCCGTAACACCGGGAGAGAAGTGACTGCTGAGGCACGCGTGCTGTCCGATCGCTACCAGGTCGGAGAGCTCATCGGGCGTGGCGGCATGGCGAGCGTCTACCGCGGCCAGGACCTGACGCTCGGGCGAGACGTCGCGATCAAGATCCTCAAGCGCGACCTCGCCGCCGACAGCACGTTCCGCACGCGCTTCCGCCTCGAGGCGCAGGCCGCGTCGCGCATGTCGCATCCGACGATCGTCCGCGTGTACGACGCGGGCGAAGACACCGAGACGGATGCCGACGGCACGAGTCATCCCGTGCCGTACATCGTGATGGAGCTCGTGTCGGGGCGGCTGCTGAAAGACATCATCGAGGCGGGGCCGGTGCCGATCGCCGACGCGGTGCGCTACACCGACGGCATCCTCGAGGCGCTCGAGTACTCGCACCGCGCCGGTGTCGTTCACCGCGACATCAAGCCCGGCAACGTCATGGTGACCCCTGCCGGGCAGGTCAAAGTCATGGACTTCGGCATCGCGCGCGCGGTATCGGATTCGTCGTCGACCGTCGCCGAGACCACCGCGATCATCGGCACGGCCGCGTACTTCTCGCCCGAGCAGGCCAAGGGCGAACCTGTCGATTCGCGCGCCGACCTGTACTCGGCGGGCGTCGTGCTGTACGAGCTGCTGACGGGCCGGCCGCCTTTCCGTGCCGAGACGCCCGTCGCCGTCGCCTACCAGCACGTGAGCGAGACGCCGCTCACCCCGTCGGAGCTCGTCGAGACGGTCCCGGCGTCGCTCGACGCTGTGGCTCTGCGCGCGCTCGCGAAGGACCCGTTCCAGCGCTACCAGGATGCCGCGTCGTTCCGACAGTCACTCGATGAGAGCCTGGGCGGCAGCGAGCCGAGCCGCAAGCAGGTCGGTGCGCTCACGAGCGAACTGTACGGCGAGAGCCCGCGCCAGGCCGCCGAGACAGCGCGGTCGCTGCGACAGCTGTCGACCGACACGACGATGCGCCGTACGCAGGCGGGGCCTCCCGCCGCGTGGATCTGGGCGGGCGTCGCGGTGCTCGCGGTGGTGCTCGTCTCGGTGCTGTTCTGGGTCGTCACGAACCAGCCGGGGACCACGGTGCCCGGCAACGCCCGCATCGTTCCCGACGTCGTCGAGATGTCGTGGGATCGCGCGAGTGAGCTGCTCACCGCGCAAGACCTCGAACCGGAGCGCCACGAGGAGAGCAGCGACAAGATCGCGGCGGGGAACGTCATCCGTACCGATCCCGCGTCGGGCGTCTCGGTCGAGCCGGGGCAGGTCGTCAAGGTCTACGTGTCGACAGGTCAAGAGCTCGGCACCGTCCCGACGCTCGCCGGCACGACACTGGATGCCGCGACAGAGGCACTCGCGGCCGCGAACCTCGCGCTCGGTCAGGTGCGCACGCAGAACAATCCCGACCTCGCCGAGGGCACGGTGATCTCCGCCGACCAGACCGAGGGTGGTCAGATTCCGGTCGGCACTCCCGTGAACCTCGTCGTCGCAAGCGGCAAGGTCGCGCTCGTCGACGTCGTCGGATTCACGGTCGCGGCGGCGCAACGCGCCCTGACCGCGGACGACGTGAAACTCACTCCCCAGATCGTCGAGGACCCCAGTTGCACCGCCAGCCCGGGTGAGCCGACCGTCGCCGCGCAGTCGGTCGCGCCGGGCGACGTGCCGATCCACTCGACCGTCGACCTCACCGTCTGCACCGGGCCGTAGGTCAACGGCAGCCAGCGCGCCGTCAGGCGAGCGTGCGGTGCGGGCTCAACAGCGCACCGCGGGCGGCAGCACCCGCGACTCCGACGCCCTCGAGCCAGTTGCCGAGCATCCGATACCCACCCTCGGTGAGCACCGCCTCGGGGTGGAACTGCACACCCCACAGGGGCAGCGTGCGGTGTGCCAACGCCATGATCACGCCCGACTCGGTTCGCGCGGTCACGCGCAGCGCCGCGGGGAGCGTGCCGGGCTCGACCGCGAGCGAGTGGTACCGCGTCGCGAGGAACGGCGACGGGATGCCAGCGAACAGCGCGTCGCCGTCGTGGAACACCTCGCTCGTCAGCCCGTGCATCAGCTCCGGCGCCTCCGACACTCGCGCGCCGAAAGCGGCCGCGAGCGCCTGATGGCCGAGGCACACACCGAGAAGCGGCACGCGGGCATCCGCCGCGGCACGCACGACCTCGATCGAGGCGCCGGCGGCTTCGGGCGTCCCGGGGCCGGGCGAGATCAGCACGCCCGAGACGCCGTCGAGCGCAGCGCGGGCGTCGTTGACGGCATCCGCTTCGACGATCGTCGCCGCCGCGCCCAGCTCGTGCAGATAGCCGACGAGCGTGTGCACGAAGCTGTCGTGGTTGTCCACGACGAGGATGCGGTCAGCCACCGACCGTGGAATCCTGCGGGGTGATGAACTGCGACGCCCACGGGAAGACGTACCAGAACAGGCCGTAGAGGACGGCGGCGGCGAGCGCGAGGAGGATCAGCACCCGCAGCCATGCGGGGCCGGGGAGGATGCGCCACAGTGCCCCGTACATCAGGCCGCCGCCTCGGAGGTCGGCGCCTCAAGCGAGTCGGGCGGACCGTCGGCGGTCGGAGTGAAGCTCTCGAAGACCGCGTACGCGATGATGCGCTCGAGCATGTTGAGTTTCGGCGCGCAGCTCGTGAGTGTCAGGTACCGGCCGTCGGGGGCGACCCCGACCTGCTGCGGGACGGGCAACAGCACCTCGACCTGCGAGGCCTGGACGTACTCGATCGAGCGGAAGCGGTAGGTGTACCAGCCATCCTGCGTCTGCACGACGATCGCGTCGCCGATCACGAGCTTGTCGATGGGGTCGAACGGAGCGCCCGACGTCCAGCGGTGGGCTGCGTAGACGGTGTTGCCGACCCCGCCCGGCATCGCCGTGTCGGGATAGTGGCCGATCTCGCCCTTATCGAGGATGTCTTTGCGCGTCGTGCCGACCGCGATCGTGAACTGCCACTGAGGCCCGAAGCGCGGCACGAACATGACCCCGAACGGCACCGCATGATCGGGCTGTGCCATCACCGGGATGACCGGATCGCCGCTCTCGCTGGGCGTCGGCGCGGGGGTCGTCGGCTCGGCATCCCGCCAGCTCTGCGACAGCGCGCTGGCTTCCTGATGCTTCTCCGACCCGATGATCCAGTCGCCCACCCAGAGCTGCCACGAGACGTACAGAAGCGCGACGACGCCGGCGGTGATCAGGAGCTCACCGATGACACCCGTGACCGACGCGCGACGGCGCGGCCGGGCAGGCGTCTCATCGGTCCCCATACCCGGATTCTCCCACAGCGTGGCTGTGCCGCGGCTGGCAGGTAGAATCGCGGCATGGCACGTTCTGGCAACGACGACGAGAACCTCACTGAGCGCTCTGAGGGCGGTGTCGCACCCAACCCCGTGTGGTTCAAGCCGATCATGCTCGGCCTGATGATCCTCGGCCTCCTCTGGGTCATCGTCTTCTACCTCAGCGGCCAGGCGCTGCCGATTCCCGGCATCCAGGGGTGGAACCTCGTCATCGGCTTCGGCATCGCCTTCGTCGGCTTCCTGATGACGACCCGCTGGCGCTGAATGACACGCGTGTAATTCATCCCCATCTGTGGATGGGATTGTGGATAACTAGCGGTACAGGAAGAGCGGAACGGCGAGCAGAGCCAGCAATCCGACGCCGACCGCGATGAGCAGCCACACCTGCGTGCGCCGCTGACGCGCGGCCCGCGTGCGCGAGAAGATCAGGCCGATGAGCGCTCCGACGAGCCCGCCGCCGATGTGCGCCTGCCACGCGATGCCCGATCCGGGGAGGAACGTCAGCACCAGGTTGAGTCCCAGCAGGATCGCGATCGCCGTGACGTTGGCGCCGAGGTGCCGGCCGATCACGAACATCGCGCCGAGCAGACCCCACACGGCTCCGGACGCGCCGACGACCCAGATCGTCGGCGCGAGCAGGGTGGTGAGCACCGACCCGCCGAGGGCGCTCAGCAGGTAGAGCGTGAGGAAACGGGTGCGACCCAGCAACGGCTCGAGCGAGCGTCCGAGCGCCCACAGCGCGAGCATGTTCAGCACGATGTGCCAGATGCTCGCATGCACGAGCGTCACGGTGATCAGTCGCCAGGGCTGTACGTAGGCGAGCTGGCCGCGGAACACGAGGTACCCGCGCACGACATCACCGAACTCGGGGATCAGCCCGATCAGGTAGAAGAAGCTCGTGATCCCGATGAGCGTGTACGTCACGACGGGTACGTCGGAGCGCACGGCGCGGCGCCGCGGCATCCGCGTCACCATCGCGGCATGCTGCTGCTTCTGCTGGCCGCGCTGCTCGGCGAGGCACTCGGGGCAGATGACGCCGACCGGCAGCGGTGTCTGGCATTCGGGACAGATCGTGCGCAGGCACCGCTGGCAGAGCACAAAGCTCTGCCGATCGGGATGCCGGTAGCAGAAGTTGTCCGGGTTCGACCGGAAGGCGGCGTCGGTCACGCGCCGGTCAGGCGTCTGCGATGTCGATCGAGCTGATCACGACCGGCTCGATCGGGCGGTCGCCCGCGCCCGTGCGGACCGCGGCAATCTCGTCGACCACGGCGCGCGAGGCATCGTCGGCGACCTCGCCGAAGATCGTGTGCTTGCCCTGCAGCCACGGCGTCGGGTCTGTCGTGATGAAGAACTGCGAGCCGTTCGTTCCCTCGGCCTTGCCCGTGATCGCGTTGCGGCGAAGGCCCGCGTTGGCCATCGCGAGGATGTAGGGAGCGTTGAAGTTCAGCTCGGGGTGGATCTCGTCGTCGAAGTTGTAGCCCGGTCCGCCGACGCCCTGACCGAGCGGGTCGCCGCCCTGGATCATGAAGTTCGGGATGATGCGGTGGAAGATGACGTCCGTGTAGAGCGCGCCCTCGCCGGGCCCTCCCGTCGCCGGGTGGGTCCACTCCTGCGAGCCGTCGGAGAGGCCCGTGAAGTTCTTGACGGTGCGCGGAGCGTGGTCTCCGAAGAGGTTCACGACGATGTCGCCGTGGTTCGTGTGGATGGTGGCGACAGCGGTGTGGATCGGCATGCTAAGCATTATCCCAGTTGTCAACCCCTCGCGCCCTCGGCCGTGTCTGGCAAGATGGAGAGAAACCTACCCAGGGAGGGCCCCGTGAGCCTCAGCCGCAAGCGCAAGAAGGAACTCCGCAAGCTTCAGAAGCAGGCGAACACGCTGTGGGAGTCGCAGCAGGTTCTGCTCGGCGAGGCTGGCAACGTCGCCCGCGAAGCGGGCCGCCAGCTCGGTCATTACAACCGTGAGCAGGTCGTCCCGACGGTGCAGCACACCTACGAGAAGTACGCCGCTCCGTACGTGAACCAGGGCGTGCAGACCTCGAAGAAGGTCTACAACGACAAGCTCGTGCCCGCGGCCGGTGCCGTCATCGGCTCGGCGCTGAGCGTGTGGGATGCCGCGAGCGAGAAGCGCGCAGACCTCGCCGCCGGGCGCGGCTTCGGCTCGCTCGACCTCGCCGCACTCCAGAAGAAGGCTGACAAGTACGGCAAGAAGGCGACGAAGCAGCTCACGATCCCGACCGCTCCCGCAAAGAGTGGCATCGGAGCGGGCGGTGTCATCGCGATCCTCCTCGGCGTGGCCGCGGCCGCGGGCGTCCTCTACGCCGCCTGGCAGACGCTGCGCGCCGACGACGAACTGTGGGTTGCCGACGACCCGCTGCGCGCGCCCGACGCCTGATCAGCGGAATGGGTCGGGGCTGATCCCGGCATCCAGAACGACCGTCGCCCACTCGCGGGCCGTGTGCAGCGAGTGGTCACGGTAGTTGCCGCATTCGATCGCCGAGACACCGGGGATGTCTTCCTCGGTCGCCTCGTCGGCGATGAAGCTCAGTGAGTCGCTGAGCGCGGCGATGACGTCGGTCACCTCCGGCTCGCCCCACATCAGCAGGTGGAAACCGGTGCGGCAGCCGAACGGCGAGATGTCAATGACCCCGCCGATCCGATCGCGCAACAGCGACGCGAGCAGGTGCTCGAGGGTATGGATGCCGGCGGTCGGAATCTCCTGCACGTTCGGCTGCACGAACCTCACGTCGAAGTTCGTGATCGCGTCGCCGGCGGGGCCGTGCTCGACTCCGATGAGGCGCACGTAGGGCGCGGTCACGCGCGTGTGGTCGAGCTGGAAGCTCTCGATCTCAGCCATGGGATTCTCCTGTCCCGAACGCGGCAAGGCGTTCGATCGTCTCTGCCAGTGTGGCCTCATCTTCGACGAGTGCAAGTCTCACGTAGCCGCGGCCTAGCGCGCCGAACCCGTCGCCCGGGGCGACCGCAACCCGTGCGCGCTCGCGTAGCTGCTCGGCGAACGCCACCGCGTCGCCGCCCGGCGCTTTCGCCCAGACGAAGAACGTGCCCTCGGGGCGGACGACCTCCCATCCGAGCCGCTCCAGCCCCGCCACCACGAGGTCGCGTCGGCGCTCATAGACCTCGACCAGCTCGACTGCCGCGGACTGGTCGCCACCGAGAGCGTCGGCCGCCGTCTCTTGCATTGCGCCGAACATCGTCGAGAACGCGTGGGACTGATAGCGGCGCATCGCCGCGATGAGCGATGCGTTCCCCGCCGCGAAGCCGAAGCGCCATCCTGCCATCGAGTACGTCTTCGACAGCGTCTGCAGCTCCACCGTCACCTCGAGACTCGGGTCGACGGCGAGCGCCGACAGCGGTCGTCGCCCGTCGAACCCGAGCGACGAGTACGCGAAGTCATGGATGAACGCGGCGCCCGTGCGACCGGCGAACGAGATCGCCGACTCGAACGTCTGCCGGGTCGCGAGCGCTCCCGTGGGGTTGTTCGGGTAGTTCAGGATCAGCGCGGCCGCCGTGTCGATGCCGTCGAGCACCCCGGCATCCGGTTGATATGTCGGCGCGACGAGCGGCACCGTCTCGATCCGCGCGCCGGCGAATCCCGCCGCCGACCGGTAGATCGGGTAGCCGGGATCGGGAAGGAGGACCGCCGCGCCGGGGTCGGCGATCGCGAGCACCGACGCGATGATCGCCTCGTGCGACCCGTGGAAGATCGCCACCTCGCCGTCGGGGTCGACCGTGACACCGTGGTCATCGCGGTAGCGCCGAGCGATCGCCGCCCGCACCGCGGTGCGCGCGGCCGATGACGGATACCGGTGGTTGACCGGGTCGGCGACCTCGCGCTGCATCGTGCGGACGATTCGCTCGGGCGTGGGCAGGTCGGGGTTTCCCTTCGACAGGTCGATGATGCGGGGGCCGTCCGTTCCGGCGAGGCGGTGGATGTCGGCATCCATCGCCGCCCAGAAGTTCTGCGGCAGGGCGCGCACGCGCTCGGCGGGGGTGAACTGCACCACTCAGCGCCTCCGATACCGGCGCGCGAGCGCGTTGCCGACGAACTGGATCGTCATCACGAGCGCGACGAGGGTGACACAGGTGACGACCATCGCGAACGCGTCGTACCGCTGATAGCCGTACGACAGGGCGAGGTCGCCGATGCCGCCCGCGCCGACGGTGCCGGCCATCGCCGACGCGTCGATGAGCCCGACCGTCGCGATCGTCACGGCGAGGATGAGCGAGCCCCGAGCCTCGGGCAGCAGGAACCGCCAGAAGATCTGCGCGGGCGTCGCGCCCATCGCGCGCGCGGCCTCGATGACCCCGCGCGGCACTTCGAGCAGCGAGTTCTCGACCAGGCGCCCGATGTAGGGCGCGATCATCACCGTGAGCGGCACGATCGCCGCCCACACGCCGATCGACGTGCCGACGATGAGCCGCGTGAACGGCAGGATCGCGACGAGCAGCACGATGAACGGCAGGGCGCGGATGACGTTCACGATCGTTCCCAGCACCGTGTAGAGCCACGGAACGGGCAGGATGCCGCCGGTCCTCGTCACCGCGAGAACGGTTCCGATGATGATGCCGAGAATCGATCCGAACGCGAGTCCGAACCCGAGCATCGTGAGGGTCTCGCCGAGCGCTTTGAGGAACATCTGCGAGGTGATCAGAGTGAAGCTGTCGTTCATGCCGCGACCTCCTCGAGGCTGACGACGCGCGAGGAAAGGTAGGCGCGCGCCGCGTCGACGCGGTCGCCCGGGCCATCGACCTTCACGATCATCTGGCCGACGGTGTGACTCTGGATCTCGGTCATGTCGGCGTGCAGCATGTTGACCTCGACTCCGACCTCGGTGATCAGCCCGTGGATGAGCGGCTGCGTGGTCTCGTCGTCGAGCAGAAGCAGGCGCCACAGCCCGCTCGAGCCGAGGTGGCGAGTGACGGATGCCGGGATGCTCTGCCGCACGACCGATCCGACGAAGTCGCGGGTGATCTGCTGCTGGGGGTGCACGAACACGTCGAGCACGGAGCCGCGCTCGACGACCTCGCCGGCATCCATCACCGCGACCTCGTCCGCGAGGTCTTTGATGACCTCCATCTCGTGCGTGACGACGAGGATCGTCGTGCCGTAGGTGCGGTTGACGTCGCGCAGGAGCTCGATGATCTGGCCCGTGGTCGTCGGATCGAGGGCGCTCGTCGCCTCGTCGGCGAGCAGGATGCGGGGGTTTCGCACGAGGGCGCGGGCGATGCCGACGCGCTGCTTCTGCCCACCGGACAGTTCGCCCGGGTGGGCATCGGCCTTACCCGCGAGGCCGACGAAGTCGAGCGCCTCGTCGGCGCGGCGGCGTGCTTCGCGGGCATCCACGCCGTCCAGGCGCAACGGGAGGGCGACGTTGTCGCGCACCCGCACCGTCTCGAGCAGATTGAACTGCTGGAAGATCATGCCCGTCGTCTTCTGTGCGGCGCGCAGCGCGCTGCCGCGAAGCGCTGAGACGTCCGTGCCGCCGACGAGGACGCGGCCGGATGTCGGCTGCTCGAGTCCGTTCACCGTGCGGATGAGTGTGCTCTTGCCCGCACCCGAGTAGCCGATGACGCCGAAGATGCGCCCGCCCGGAATCTCGAAGGACACATCGCGGAGAGCGGCGGTGTCAGCCGCCCCCCGCGACGAGGTGGTACGAGCGAACGTCTTGGACACGCGGTCGAAGACGATTCGACCGCGGTCCGCGTCGGTCACTTGTACCAGTCCGGCAGGTTGTAGCCCTTGTAGAGCGGGTTCCCGTCGAGGTACGCGCCGAACTCGTCCGACTGGTACGCCGCCTTGATCGCCTGTGCCCACGCCGAGTCGACGTCGGCGCTTCGCACCGCCACGACGTTCGAGAAGAACGTCGGCTGGTCTTCGACGGCGAGCGCGTCGTCGTAGTCGAGGCCGCCCGCGACGATGAAGTTGCCCTGGATGACGGCGTAATCGACATCGGGGAGCGACGGTACCTGCTGCGCGTTCTCGATCGGGGTGATCGCGAGGTTGTGCGGGTTGTCGGTGATGATCGACAGATCGGCAGTGTTGGGGTCGTCGACATCCTCGAAGTCGACCCACCCGGCATCCCGCAGCACGAGGAGCGCGCGGTACAGGTTCGACGGCGAGTTCGGCACCGTCACGGTCGAGCCGTCGACGACGTCGTCGAGCGAGGACTTCTTGCCGCCGAAGAGGGCCATCGACGGCGTCGGGATCTGCACGAGCGGCGCGTTGTCGATGCCCTCCTGCGCGTTGACGAACTCGAGGTAGACGGGGTGCTGCATGATGTTCGCGTCGATCTCGCCGCTGTCGACCGCGACGTTGACGACGATACCGTCGGTGAAGTCGACCGTCTCGATCGTGTAGCCCTCCTCTTCGAGGATGGGGCGGATGCCCTCGTCGAACATCTGCAGGTACGGACCGGGGTTGAACCCGATCTTGATCGTGGTCTTGTCGGCGGAGGCGGACGGGTCAGCCGTCTCGGCCCCGCCACTGGAGCAGGCGGTCGCCGTCAGGGCGAGCGCGAGGACGGCGGCGGCGACGGGTATGGCGCGCGAAAGTTTCATGGGATTCCTAGCGTGATCAGCAAGCGGGTGCCCGGCAACGGTAGGAGAGCTGTCCGGCCGGCGCGAATCCGATGACACCAAACGCAACAGTTCGGCGTGAAACCATGGTGACCATGGCTGATCCTCTCGACCGCGTTCGCGCCGCCGCGGCTGCCCGTGGGCTCGACATCGAGATCCGTGAGCGTCCCGCTGCGAACGGTCTCGCCGAGGCCGCGTCCCTGCTCGGGCTCGAGCCCGCCGACATCGTCAAGACGCTCGTCGTCAAACGTTCGGACGACACGTATCTGTTCGCGTTGATCCCCGGTGACCTCGCCATCTCCTGGCCGAAGCTGCGCGCCGTCGTCGGAGTGAACAAGCTGCAGCTGCCCGATCCCGCGCTCGCGCTCGCGGCGACGGGGTACGAACGCGGCACGATCGTCCCGATCGGGAGCACGACCGATTGGCCGGTCTACGCCGACGAGTCGATCGTCGGTCGGCGCATCGCGATGGGTGCCGGTGCGCACGGCTACGGTCTGTTCGTCGACGCGGACGCCCTGATCGCTGCCTACGGCGCGACGGTCGCCGACATCTCGCAGCCGCTCACGCGAGGCTGATGCCCGCCATCTCAAGGCCGATCTCGACGAGCTGCACGTGGGGGAGTGGGGCGATCTGGTCGAGCGCGAACCAGCCCGCCCGGTCGGTCGATCCGCCGACCTCGTGCGTCAGCTCGCCGCCGACGACCCGCGCACGATAGAGGATGCGTAGCGTGTGGAGCGGCTCGTCGGCATCCGCCCTGATGAGCTGTCGCACCGGAATGACGCGCGAATGGATGCCGAGGAGCTCCAAGACCTCGGCGCGATAGCCGGTCTCCTCCATCACTTCGCGGCGCACGGCGTCTTCGGGATCCTCGCCCGCTTCGAGGCCTCCGCCGGGCAGGGTCCACGCCGCGCGGCGGCCATCGACCCAGTGCGCGAGCAACATGCCGCGATCGTCGTCGACGATGATCGCGTAGGCCGCGACGCGCAGGTCCATCTCGTGAGCCTAGCGCTACGCGGCGGGGCACACTGGTGGGGTGCAGGAATCGGTGGCGTGGCAGGAGCTCGGCTCGACCTTCGAGAGCGGGCCGATCGACTGGAGTGTGCGCGTCGAGCGGCTGGACGGCGGGGCGGTGTTCGACACCGGTTCGGGTCGCGTCCTGCACACGGCGAGCATTGGCAAGATCCTGCTGCTGCTCGAGGCCGCCCGCGCGCTGCGCGCGGGCGAGTTGCGCGCCCACGAGCCGCTTGATCGCCGGCATGCCGAGCCGATCGCCGACTCCGGCGTCTGGCAACACCTGGCGCAGAACGACCTCGAAGTGCGCGATGTCATTCGGCTCATCGGGTTGGCGAGCGACAACTGGGCGACGAACGTGCTCCTCGACCGCGTCGGTGGGCCGGCTGCTGTTCGGCGCACTGCGGATGCACTCGGCATCCATGACGTGATGCTCCACGATCGGGTTCGCAACGTGCGCACGGCGGAGCATGCGCCCGCGCTCAGTGAAGCCTCGGCGGACGGACTCGTGGCGCTTCTTCGTCGCCTGCGACGGGGCGAGGATGAACTGGGCGCTCTCGGCGGCGATGTCCTCGACTGGCTCGCGGGTGGCTTCGACCTGAGCATGGTCGCCGCGCCGTTCGGCCTCGATCCGCTCGCGCACGATGAACCCGACCGCGGCATCACGCTCGTGAACAAGACGGGGACGAACGTCGGGGTCCGCGCCGACTGCGGTGTCGTCACCGGGTCGGCGGGCACTGTGGTCTACGCGTGCATCGCCAACTGGGCCGCGGACGGCCCGGGCGGCGACACGCTGCGTGATGACGTGCTCGGCGCGATGCATCGCCTGGGTCACGCGATTCGCGAATGCGTCACCGGCCGGATGACCTGACGCGCCATTTCGATCTGACAGGATGCGCTCATGGACGACGAGTTCGAACAGCTCCACGACGACGCCGAGAGTGCCTTGCGCACCCGCGATCTGCCCACCCTCGGGGCACTGCTGGCCGAACACGATGCGTCCGAGATCGTCCGCCTGCTCGAGTCCGAGCCGCATGCCGCCGACCGCGCGGTCATGTATCGGCTCCTCGGTCGCGAGAAGGCGATCGACGTGTTCGAGCTGCTCGAGACGGGCCTGCGCACCGAGCTGATCGAGGGACTCCGCGACGACGACGTGACTCGCCTGTTCGAGGAGATCGACCCGGATGACCGTGCGCAGCTCGTCGATGAGCTACCGGCCGGGGTGGCACAGAAGCTCCTGAAGGGGCTCTCGACCGAGGAGCGCGAGCTCACCTTGCCGCTCCTCGGCTACCCGAAGCGCAGCATCGGCCGGTACATGAGCCCGGAGTTCGTGCGCCTGCGCGCGCGTCTCACCGTCGGCGATGCGCTCACGCACGTCCGCCATCGCGGGATGGATGCCGAGACGGTGTACACCCTCCCGGTCACCGACGACCAGCGCCGGGTCGAGGGAGTCATCGGTCTACGCGAGCTCGTGATGGCATCCGCTGATCAGACGATCGGGGACCTCATGGTCGAAGCGCGCACCGTGCGCGCGACCGAGGATGCAGAGACAGCAGCGCGCCGGATCGTCGACGCCCAGCTTCTCGCGGTGCCCGTCGTCGATGGCGAGGACCGGATCGTTGGGATCGTGACCGTCGATGACGCCGCACGCATCCTCGAGGATGCCGAAGACGAGGATGCCGCGCGCCAGGGCGCCGCCGAACCGCTGCGGCGCCCCTACCTCACGACACCCGTGCTCGGGATCGTCCGCTCACGCGTGGTGTGGCTGCTCGTCCTCGCGATCTCCGCGCTGCTCACGGTTCAGGTGCTCGGATTCTTCGAGGACACGATCGCCGAGGTCGTCACGCTGGCGCTGTTCATTCCGCTGCTCACCGGCACGGCCGGAAACACCGGCGCGCAGGCGGCGACGACCGTGACGCGCGCGCTCGCGCTCGGCGAGGTGCGCGCGGGCGATGTCCTTGCGGTCGCCTGGCGCGAGGTTCGTGTTGGGCTGCTGCTCGGAAGCTTGCTCGGCGTGCTCGGATTTGCCCTGGCATCCGTCGTCTTCGACCTGCGCTTCGGCGCCGTGATCGGGCTGACCCTCGTCGCGGTGTGCACGCTGGCGGCGACGGTCGGCGGCGCGATGCCGATGCTCGCCCGCGCGGTCCGAGCGGATCCTGCCGTCTTCTCGACGCCGTTCATCTCGACGTTCTGCGATGCGACGAGCCTCATCATCTATTTCGTGATCGCGACCTGGCTCCTCGGTTTGTGAGCGTGGAACGGGAGTCGCGCCGTCTCACAGCGCCAGCAGGAGACGCAGGGCCGCATCGATCGCACGCTGCTCTTCGAAACTCAACCGGCCGACCTGTTCACCGAGCCGGGTCGGGTCGACGGCGCTGGTCTGTTCAACCAGCACGCGAGTCGCGGTTCCGTCGCGTTCGATGACCGGACGGAACGTTGCGGGCCGTGCAGACGTCGATGTCGGTGCGACCATCCATGTGGAGAGCATGTCGAAGTCGTCTGCCTGAACGACGACCGCGAATCGCCGCCCCTGCTGTTCGTGGCCACGCGCGTCGCGAGGAGCACGCAACTGATAGACGTCACCACGCACGTAGCGACTCCATGTCGCGCAGCACTTGGGCGGCCTCCGCGCGGTCGGCAGGATCCGCTGCCAGTGCGGCGACTTCCGCGCGCAAACGCGCCTTGGCGTGCAGCGCCGCCGCTTCGATCAGCGCATCTCGCACCACCGTCGATACGGGAGTGCCGTCCGAGGTGAGTTCATCGAGCGCGAGTCGCGCCTCGTGATCGGGTCGGAACGTAATCGTCGCAGCCATGGATCAACTGTCTCACATAATGTAAGACGATTCGCTGCGTCGCGCGCCCGCGCGCTATCGCCAATCGTTCGCGTCGCCCGGCACGCACAGTGACGTGCCGTCGATTGAGTAGGTGCCAGGGCCGGTGGAGAAGCTGATGCCCTGCAACGGCCCGCCGGTCGCGAACACGACCGGATCGAACTCGGTGTTGATCCGCACCGTCATGCCGAGCTTTTCCCAATAGTCGGCGACCTTCTGCGCGTTCTCGAGATGCGCGGCGTCAGGGATGGGCGCAGCATAGCTATACGCCCACTTCACACCGTCCCCGCAGCTCGCGACCGACGGCGCTCCGCTCTCCTCCCACCCGTCCACACCGAGCAACTCAGCAGTTTCGTGCGTGATCGTCGTCAACGAATCGCGCGCTTCGGGCGGGGTCATGGCTTCCTCCTGCGGTCCACATCCAGTCACGAGCAGCGCACAGATCACAAACAATCCCGCGACCACGCTGCTGCTACTAGTTCGCACTCGTCAACCCTGACTACGCTCCTCCGCGCTATCGCCAATCGTTCGCATCACCCGGCACGCACAACGACGTGCCGGAGACGTCGTACACACTGGGCCCGGTGGAAAAACTGATGCTCTGCACGGGGCCACCCGCACCGAACACGACCGGATCGTGCTCCGTGTTCGTGCGCACCTCCATACCGAGCGACACCCAATAATCGGCGACCTTCTGCACATCAGCAAGACGATCCGCATCCGGAATTGGGGCCCCGTAAAGGTACGACCACTTCACGCCGACACCTGAATCGCAACTGGTGGCAAGTGGAGCACCATTCTCCGCCCAGCCGCTTATCCCGAGCAACTCAGCGGTGTCATGCGCGATGGTCGTCAACGAATCGCGTGCTTCTTCCGGTGTCATGCGTTCCTCCTCCGGCCCACACGCCGAACACAGCAGTACGACGAGTGTGGCGATCCCGACCGCAACGACCCTGTTGATCTTGTCAGTAGACACCCGATGCTCCAATGATCGCCTTTTGAAATGGCGTGGGCTCATGCACCACCGGCGACGTGAGCTTATCGCCACCGCCCGTGGTGGCGAAGGCGACATTGCGCAAGGACTCGGTACCGATGTTGAGATAGCCTGTGCCGTCGTCGGTACTGACCCCGTGGTCAGTGACTGAACTTCCGCCGACGCCCGTATCGACACCGAACACCTGTGCGCCGAAGCTACTGCCGGTGGGGTTGACGGGGTGGTCGCCAAAGGCGCGTCCGACCCACGCCCACTGGTCGCCCGGCGCCGGGTCGATTGCCCACACATCTTGCGCCTGCCCGGCGTACACGTCATCCGCGTGCAGATCCGATGCGTGGTCGATGCTCGGCGTCAATCCCGCCGAGCCGATGCTCACGAACGTGTCGACGTGGACTCCCTCGACCGTCAGAGCAATCGAGGCCGTCGTAGTGCCATACGAATGCGCAATCACATTGAGGTCCGCATCGGGTCTCGTCGCGGCGAATCCAGCGAGCGCAACGCCGAGGTTAACCGCTCCGGCCCGCGCATACTGGGTACCGAGGACCTCAGTTCCACCGACCGGCGGTGCCTTGTACCCTACCCACGCCACCACCGCCTGCTCTCGCGAGGTATCAGCGAAGATCTGGGCGCGCAGAACCTCTTGAGCGGATCCTGCCCAGTCGGGCAAGGTCTCCGCAGATGAGCCCATGCCAGGCACGGCGTACGTCACGTTGTCGGCCGTGTCGAGGTTCCCAATGGAGACCGCGGCGAGCGGTGGTCTGTCACTCGTCAGAGAGATCAGGAACCTCGGTGCTCCCTCAGTCGCTTGCGTGAGGGTCAGTTCTATCGCCTCAAGGCCTCGTAACCGGCCCAGTGCTGAAGCGACTGCGGCTTCCTGCTGGTATCCGCCAGCTGCACCCGACCCTCCTACACCGAACCTGAGCCCGTCGATCTGCTTCCTCGTCTCAGCCAGCTGCTGCGTCAGCCAGATCCGGTTCGCTTTGTCACGCGAGGTGTAAGAGACGCCTTCGAGGTTCCCGATCAGTGCGGGCATCGCGGTGATGAGCGCGTCCCGCTCGCTGTCACCCAGTCCCGCCCACCACGCGGCAACGCCCGCCGGTTCTATGGAGCGAAGCCGCTCCGCGAATCCAGGATCCGTGCTCATCAGCGTGAGCAGATCCGCCGCGGACAGATCTGTGAGCACCCGGCCCGCCTCTGCCGCGCCGCCGCCCCGCAACAACGCGAGCGGGCCGAGCACACCCGCACCCGACAGCGCCGCCACAGCCGCCGCGTTCACCTGCCGGCGTCGCTCGACCAGCCCGTCCCACTCTCGACCTGCGACCGAAAGCGACGCCGCCAACCCGGACGCTTCCATCGTCAGCGCGCGCGCCCGGTCGTGTGCGGTATCGGGCAACGCGGTGAACATCTCCGCGGCTTCCGCTTCCCGCTCGGCACTCGAGATGCGCCGTCGCACGGATGCCAGATCGGCCGTCAGCTCAGCACGCCGCAACTCCAACACCCGCTGGGCATCCTGAACCTCCTGCACACCGCGCCCGTAGGCGGCGTACGCGGCGGCCTCCGCATCAAGCCGGTCCGCGGTCACCCGAAGATCGGCTGCGAGAGTCTCCGCGGCATCCACAAACGCCTCACGGGCGAGTCCGACCCACCCCGACCCTGACGCCTCCACGACAGACGTATCCACCACCGCCGCAGCGTCACGAACCGTCCCGGCCTTCCGAGACCGCTCCCGCGACGCCGCGATAATCCCTGCGACATCACCACGCCCGGGATTCGCCGCGTCGACGCTCACAGCACGCTCCGAGCCAGTCCCGCATCCGCGGCCGCGAACCTATCCGCCACCACACCCGGATACTGCGCGGCCACATCTGTGGACGTCTCCAACACGGATGCCCGCGCCTTCTGCTGACCGAACGCCGCCTCCGCAGCGTAGGCGACCTCGGCGTCACCCAGCACATCAGACCCGACCCGGTGCACATCCCACGCCAGCGCGTCGAGAGCGCCACGCACCCGCGAGGCGACACCCGCCAACACGCTCGCGTCGAGCCGCACATCCGCCACCCGACCAGCCTATTGATCGTCTGGCATCGCCCGCGTCCACCATTCGGTGGACAAATCAGCGACGAGCAGCGCGAAATATGCCGCATGGTCTGGGGAAATCTACTGTGGAGCCTAGGAGATTCGAACTCCTGACATCCTGCTTGCAAAGCAGGCGCTCTACCAACTGAGCTAAGGCCCCGCATGGAGTTGTGACGAGGATGGTGGGGCTACCAGGACTTGAACCTGGGACCTCTTCATTATCAGTGAAGCGCTCTAACCGCCTGAGCTATAGCCCCGTCAACCTCCAAGACTTTACCCGAACTTCGGGGCAGTCGGAAATCGCAGCCGAGGCCGCCGCGCGACCGGACCGCGCCGCAGCCCTCAGTTCGACGTGAAGCCGACGAGCAGGCCCCCGGTCACCTTGACCATGAGGTTGTAGATGCCGGCGACGACAGCGCCGAGCACCGTCACGACGATGAGGTTCAAAATCGCGACGATCGCCGCGAACGCCATCACCTGCGGCAGGTTGATGAAGTCGCTCAGCTTGAAGTTGTCATCGAACGCGGTGAACAGCTCGTCGAGGCGTCCGATCATGCCCGTCGTCTGCAGCACCAGGTACACGAGGAACGCCGAGACGATCGTGACGATCGCGAGCGCGACCGCGGCGAGGAACGACAGCTTCACCGCGGACCAGAAGTCCACGTAGACGAGGCGCAGACGCACCTGCTTCGCGCTGGTCTTGCTGGATGACTTCTTCGCCAGCTTGTCGGCTACCGTGCTCATTCGTCGGGGTCACTCTCTTCAGGGCTCGCAGACGAGGTGTCGTCGGCGGGGGCGGCGGCGGGCTCTTCGGACTCCGGAGCCTGCCCCAACGTCCGCTCTCCGTTTCGGGCGATCGCAAGGATACGATCGTCGTCATCGGGGCGGGCGAACACGACTCCCATGGTGTCGCGTCCCTTCGCGGGGACCTCGGCCACGGCAGAGCGTACCACCTTGCCGCTGGCAAGAACCACCAAGACCTCGTCGTCCTCCGAGACCATGAGTCCGCCCGCGAGACTGCCCCGATCGTCGCTCAGCTTGGCCACCTTGATACCCAGTCCGCCGCGACCCTGCAGGCGATACTCGCCCACCCGGGTGCGCTTCGCGTACCCGCCCTCGGTGACGACGAGGACATACGCGTCGTCCTTGGCGACGGATGCCGACAGAAGCGTGTCGCCCTCGCGGAACGACATGCCCTTCACACCCTCGGTCGCGCGGCCCATCGGGCGCAGCGAGTCGTCGGTCGCGGTAAACCGCAGCGACATGCCGAGGCGCGAGATCAGCAGGATGTCGTCGGTGTCGTCGACGAGCAACGCGCTCACGACCTCGTCGCCGTCCTCCTCGTCCTGACCGCGCAGGCGGATCGCGATGATGCCGCCCTGACGGTTCGTGTCGTACTCGCTGAGGAATGTCTTCTTGATCTTGCCGTCGCGCGTCGCGAGCACGAGGTGCGTCGCAACCTTGTAGTCGCGGATGTCGAGGATCTGCGCGATCTCCTCACCCGGCTGCAGGGCGAGCAGGTTCGCGACGTGCTGACCCTTGGCATCCCGCCCGGCCTCGGGCACCTCGTACGCCTTGCAGCGGTAGACGCGTCCCTTGGTTGTGAAGAACAGGAGCCAGTGGTGGGTGGTCGTGACGAAGAAGTGCTCGACGACGTCGTCGGCACGCAGCTGCGCGCCCTTCACACCCTTGCCGCCACGGTGCTGCGAGCGATAGTTGTCGCTGCGCGTGCGCTTGATGTAGCCCTCGCGCGTGACGGTGATGACCATCTCCTCTTCGGGGATGAGGTCTTCCATCGACATGTCGCCGTCGAATCCGTGCAGGATGTGCGTGCGCCGGTCGTCGCCGAACTTGTCGACGATGCCCTGAAGCTCCTCCGCGATGATCGTGCGCTGCAGCGCGGCATCCCCAAGGATCGTCTCGTACTCCGCGATCAGGCGCTCGAGCTCGGCAAGCTTGTCGAGGATCTTCTGCCGCTCGAGAGCTGCGAGGCGACGAAGCTGCATCGCGAGGATGGCATCCGCCTGCAGCTGGTCGACGCCGAGCAGTTCCATGAGGCCTTCGCGCGCGGCCTCGACGTCGGGGGAGCGGCGAATGAGGGCGATAACCTCGTCGAGGGCGTCGAGGGCGAGCGCGTAGCCGCGCTGGATGTGCGCTTCTTCCTGGGCCTTCCGCAGCCGGTACTGCGTGCGGCGGACGATGACCTCGACCTGGTGCTCGATCCAGTACGAGATGAACCCGTCGAGAGCGAGCGTGCGCGGCACGCCGTCGACGATCGCGAGCATGTTCGCGCCGAAGTTCTCCTGCAGCTGCGTGTGCTTGTACAGGTTGTTCAGCACGACCTTCGCGACGGCATCCCTCTTCAGGACGATCACCAGGCGCTGGCCGGTGCGGTCGCTCGTCTCATCGCGGATGTCGGCGATGCCCGAGAGCTTGCCGTCGCGCGCGAGGTCGCGGATCTTCGCCGCGACGTTGTCGGGGTTGACCTGGTACGGCAGCTCGGTGATCACGAGGCACGTGCGGCCGTGGATCTCTTCGACGTTCACGACGGCACGCATCGTGATCGAGCCGCGGCCCGTGCGCTGCGCGTCGCGGATGCCCTTCGTGCCGAGGATCTGCGCGCCGGTGGGGAAGTCGGGGCCGTGGATGCGCGACATGAGCGCTTCGAGGAGCTCTTCGCGCGTGGCATCCGGGTTCTCGAGCGCCCACAGCGCACCCTCGGCGACCTCACGCAGGTTGTGCGGCGGGATGTTGGTTGCCATGCCGACCGCGATGCCGACCGATCCGTTGACGAGCAGGTTCGGGAAACGCGCCGGGAGGACGGACGGCTCCTGCGTGCGGCCGTCGTAGTTGTCCTCGAAGTCGACGGTGTCTTCGTCGATGTCGCGCACCATCTCGAGGGCGAGCTGGGCCATCTTCGTCTCGGTGTACCGCGGGGCGGCGGCGCCCATGTTGCCCGGGGTGCCGAAGTTGCCCTGCCCGTCGGCGAGGGGGTAGCGCAGCGACCACGGCTGCACCATGCGCACGAGCGCGTCGTAGATCGCGCTGTCGCCGTGCGGGTGGTACTGACCCATGACGTCGCCGACGATGCGGGCGCACTTCGAGAAGGCCTTGTCGGGGCGGTATCCGCCGTCGTACATGCCGTAGATCACGCGGCGGTGGACGGGCTTGAGGCCGTCGCGCACGTCGGGCAGCGCGCGCCCGACGATGACGCTCATCGCGTAGTCGAGGTAGCTCCGCTGCATCTCGACCTGCAGGTCGACCTGGTCGATGTTGCCGTGGTTGTAGCCCGCCGTGGGATCGGGGCGTTCTTCGTCAGTCATTGTCAGCTTTCGGTGATCGAGTGCCGCGCGAAGCGCGGTGTATCGAGATCAGGCGGGGTCAAATGTCCAGGAAGCGGACGTCCTTGGCGTTGCGCTGGATGAATCCGCGCCGCGACTCGACGTCTTCGCCCATCAGCACGGAGAAGATCTCATCGGCCGCGGCCGCATCGTCGATCGTCACCTGGCGGAGCGTGCGAGTGTCGGGGTCCATCGTGGTCTCCCACAGCTCCTTGGCGTTCATCTCGCCGAGACCCTTGTAGCGCTGCACCCCGTTGTCCTTCGGGATGCGCTTGCCCTCGGCGGGGCCGGCCTCGAGCAGCGCGTCGCGCTCGCGGTCGCTGTAGACGTATTCGTGCGGAGCGTTTGTCCACTTGAGCCGGTACAACGGAGGCATCGCGAGGTAGACGTAGCCGGCCTCGATGAGCCCCCGCATGTAACGGAAGAGAAGCGTCAGCATGAGGGTCGTGATGTGCTGGCCGTCGACGTCGGCATCCGCCATCAGGACGATCTTGTGGTACCGGGCCTTCGCGACGTCGAAGTCCTCGCCGATCCCGGTGCCGAAGGCCGAGATCATCGCCTGGATCTCGTTGTTGCCGAGCGCGCGGTCGAGCCGCGCCTTCTCGACGTTAAGGATCTTTCCGCGCAGCGACAGGATCGCCTGCCGCTCGGGGTCGCGGCCCGACACGGCCGAGCCGCCGGCCGAGTCACCCTCGACGAGGAAGATCTCGGAGATCGACGGATCCTTGCTGGTGCAGTCCTTGAGCTTTTCCGGCATGGATGCCGATTCGAAGACGCTCTTGCGGCGAGCCGTCTCGCGGGCCTTGCGCGCCGCGAGACGCGCGGTCGCGGCTTCGACCGCCTTGGTGATGACGCGCTTGGCCTGCGCGGGGTTGCGGTCGAGCCAGTCGGTCAGCTGATCGCCGACGACCTTCTGTACGAACGCCTTCGCCTCGGTGTTGCCGAGCTTCGTCTTCGTCTGGCCCTCGAACTGCGGCTCGGACAGCTTGATCGAGATGACCGCCGTCAAACCCTCCCGGATGTCCTCACCCGTGAGGTTGTCATCCTTCTCCTTGAGCAGGTTGTTCGCGCGAGCGTACTTGTTGACGAGCGTCGTGAGCGCCGCACGGAAGCCCTCTTCGTGCGTGCCGCCCTCGTGCGTGTTGATCGTGTTCGCGAAGGTGAAGACGTTCTCGGTGTAACTCGTCGTCCACTGCATCGCGAGCTCGAGCGAGATGTGCCGCTCGGTGTCTTCGGACTCGACCTCGATGATGTCCTCGTTGACGACGTCGGCCTTGCGCACCTTGTTGAGGTATTCGACGTAGTCGACGAGGCCGCGCTCATAGAGGAAGTCGTCGTGCGGCTGCTTCTCGAGAGCCTGGCCGTCCTCGCCGTCGACGACATACGAGGATCCCGGGCGCAGATCGCTGAGCGTGATCCGCAGCCCCTTGTTGAGGAACGCTGTCTGCTGGAAGCGGGTGCGCAGCGTGTCGTAGTCGAAGTCGATGGTCTCGAAGATCTCGGCATCCGGCCAGAAGGTAATGATCGTCCCGGTCTCGTCGGTCGCTTCGCCCTGCTGAAGCGGCGCCTCGGGCTTGCCTCCACCGCTGAACGTCTGGCGCCAGACGAACCCCTGGCGTCGGATCTCGACCTCGAACCGGGTCGACAGTGCGTTGACGACCGACGATCCGACGCCGTGCAGACCGCCCGACACGGCGTACCCGCCGCCGCCGAACTTACCGCCGGCATGGAGCACCGTGAGCACGACCTCGACGGAGGACTTGGTCGGGTCGGACGAGTGCGGGTCGACCGGGATGCCGCGGCCATTGTCGACGACGCGGATCGCTCCGTCGGCGAGGATCGTGACCGCGATCGTGTCGCAGTACCCCGCGAGGGCCTCGTCGACGGAGTTGTCGACGATCTCGTAGACGAGGTGGTGAAGGCCCCGCTCACCGGTCGAGCCGATGTACATACCGGGGCGCTTGCGCACGGCCTCGAGGCCTTCGAGCACCTGGATGGCGTCGGCCCCGTACTCGTTCTCGACCTTCTTGGCGGGCTGCACGTGCTTCGCGGGAAGTTCCTCGGGAACGCTGTCAGGGGTATCGGATGTCATAGGTGTCGAGCGCTCCGGAATCGATCAGTTCAGGGTCGATCCAGTCTATCGCTTTCGGGAGTCGAAAAGCCCGCTGAATGGCCCTGTGGCGCGATGAAATGCGCGCGGATGCCGATGGACGTGGATTACCCGTAGGTATCGCGAGGACCGCGCCCTGGAACGGCTCTGGGGCCCCATTTCCAGGAGGGAACGTCCGGCCCGACGAAACGGACGTTCTGCACACCGGCATCCGGGAACCTCCGGACCAGCTGCGTGACGATCTCGGCGCGCATCAGCTGCAGGTTCTTCGCCCACGCCGTCGAGTCGCACTGCACGGTCAGGACACCGTCGGCGAGCGCGACCGGCTGAGCGTGTCGCGCGGTCTCTGCGCCGGTCACTTCTTCCCACTGCAGCACGAGGTCCTCTCGGGCGAGCTGCGAGTCCCAGCCGGAGGTGCGCGTGAGGTCGGCGAGCACGTCGCCCACGCCCTTGGGGTCGCGCCCGGGGGCGAAGGGCAGCTTGTCGTCGTCTTCCTCGGTGCGGCGCCGGCGTCGGCGTGCGCCGCGCGCGGAGGGCTCGAGTCCCCGCAGGCGCAGGTAGGTCGCGACCGTCTCGGGGATGCCGTCGGTCATGACGCGTCCTCGGTCGCCTCGGTGACGATCGTCCCCGCGACCACCCGCACGGTGCGGGCGCGGAGCGCCGCCGGCACATCCTCTTCGACGGCCGCTGTGACGACCACCTGCTCGTACCCTTCGACGAGACCGGCCAGCCGCGCCCGGCGGTCGGCGTCGAGCTCGGCGAAGACGTCATCGAGGATCAGCACCGGGTCGCCCAGCTGCGATTGCGCGCGCAGCAGCTCGGCGGATGCCAGGCGCAACGCGAGGGCGACCGACCACGATTCGCCGTGCGACGCGTATCCCTTCACGGGAAGCCCACGCACGCGCAGCACGAGGTCGTCGCGGTGCGGCCCGACGAGGGTGAGCCCGCGGTCGAGTTCGTCGGCCCGTTTGACGGCGAGTGCGGCACGGAAACGGTCAGCAATCTCTTCGGCACCCTCCGGTGATCGAGTGCCGGCGCGAAGCGCGGAACCCTCCGGTGATCGAGTGCCGGCGCGAAGCGCCGGTGTATCGAGATCATCGTCACCCGCGCGTCCGTCGATCGACAGAGCCCACTCGAGCTCCGGTCGATGATCGGCGCCGGCAATCGCCGAGTACGCATCCGCCACGGGCTGTGCGAGGTCGTCGGCGAGCGCGAGCCTCGCGCGGATGACCTCAGTCCCGAGCTGAACGAGTTTGTCGTCCCAGACATCCAAGGTCGACAACGCATCGCCGCGGATGCCGCGTGCTCTCGCCGATTTGAGTAGGGCGGTTCGTTGCCGCAACGTCCGGTCGTAGTCGGCGAGGACTCCCGCCATGCGCGGCGCGCGCTGAATCAGAAGCTGATCCGCGAAGCGGCGGCGAGCGGAGGGATCGGAGCGCACGATCTGCAGATCCTCGGGGGCGAAGAGCACGACCTGCGCATACCGCGGGAGTTCGCTGGTCTTCACCGGGGCGCCATTGACGCGCGCCTTGTTGCTGCCCGACCGGTTCAATTGCGCCTCGAGCAGCACGCGCCGCTCGCCGTAGGCGAGTCGCATCCGGACGATCGCGGCATCCGCGCCGTCACGGACCATCGGGGCATCCTGCGAGACGCGATGCGAGCCGAGCGTCGCGAAGAAGCCGATCGCCTCAGCGAGATTCGTCTTGCCTTGACCGTTGCGTCCGACGAAGACGTTCGCGCCGGCATCCAGCGACACGTCGGCGGCCGCATAGTTGCGGAAGTCGACGAGGCTGAGCTGCTCCACGATCACCGGATCAGCCTAGTTCGATGGTCCGACGCGTGATCTCTGATCTCGATACACCGGCGCTGCGCGCCGGCACTCGATCACCGGAAGGGAGTCCCTCGGCCGCGCCTCGGTGTGTTGATCACCGCGAGTCGAGGGTCAGCGCAGGAGCAGGTTCGGCTGCAGCAGGTACTTGAAGCTCTCGGGTGTGCCCGAGGTCTGCGGCGTGATGAGCACGGGGCTCAGCTTGTTGGCGTTGTCGCTCGAAGTGAACGTGATGCGCGCGAACTCGCTCTTCACGGCGCCGAGCGCCTCGAGCAGGTACTGGGGGTTGAGGCCCAGCGTCACATCGTCGCCAGCGAGTGTCGCGTCGACCGACTCGGTCGCGCGGGCCTGCTCGGTGCCCGAGGCATCCATCGAGACGCCGTCCTCGCTGAAGGTGAACCGCAGCGGCGCGGAGCGGTCGAGGACGAGCGACACGCGACGGACGGCCTCGGTGAGCTCTGCCGTGTTCACGACCGCGTAGTGATCGGTCTGCTCGGGGAACAGACGCCGCACCGGCGGGAAGTTCCCCTTGATAAGCAGCGAGGTGACGGTCTTGTTGCCCGATGTGAACGCGATGATCTCGCGGTCTCCCGAGCCGGAGAAGGACACCTGGATGTCGCCAGTGTGTGCGAAGGTCTTGCCGACCTCGGTGAGCGTGCGCGCGGGAACGAGGGCCGTCGTCGACTCTTCGCCGGCCACACCCCCGTGGTCGCCGAAGTCCCACGGCACCTCGCGGAGGGCGACGCGGTAGCGGTCGGTGGCGACGAGGCTCAGCTGCGTCCCGGTGACCTCGAGCTGCACACCCGTCAGCACCGGCGTGACATCGTCGCGGGATGCCGCGAAGGCCACCTGCGCGATCGCGGTGGCGAAGTCCTCCGCCTTCACGAGGCCGGATTCACCGGTGACCTCGGGGATCGCGGGGTACTCCTGCACGGGCATCGATGCGAGCGTGAACCGCGCCGATCCGCAGGTGAGGAGGATGCCGCCATCCTCGCCGACCTCGATCTGGATCGGGGCGTTCGGCAGCCGGCTCGCGATCTCAGAGAGGAGCCGGCCGTGCACCAGGATCGTGCCCGGCTCGTCGACGGTGGCCTCGATCGTCGTCCTGGCGGATGCCTCGTAGTCGAACGCGGCGAGCGAGAGTCCCTCTTCGGATGCCTCGATCAACACGCCCGCCAGGATCGGCTGCGGGTTGCGCTGCGGCAGGAGCTTGACGACGAACGACACGGCCTCGCTGAACACATCGCGATTCACGTGGAACTTCACTGGCGCTCCCTTGACGTCGAGTAGGGCTTTCCCATGCTAGTCCTACCCACCGAGGCGGCTGTCATGGTGATCGAACGGGCTTCATTGAGAGAGATATACGTCATGGTGTTAACAGCTGTGGAAACTGTGGACAACTCGAGCGATGCGGCTCGGCGAGCGGAAACCACATCTCTGTAAGTTGTGGGCGAGCTGCGGATACCTGTTGTGGTGCGGGCTCTCGCCGTCACGGCTCGATCGCCGGTCATCCACATGCCTGCCCGATTCGCTCACAGTTCTCCGACCTGTCGGCGAAGTTATCCACAGCCTGTCCACACTGTGGGAAATGCGAATGATGTGGTTTCGCGGCATCCCTGTCAAGAGTCATTCGTCGAGAATCGTCGCGTTTCGTCGTCGTGCGTCATCGGCTGACGCGGCCGAGCTGCGCCGTGATCTCGGAGACCTGGTTGAAGATCGAGCGCCGCTCCTTCATGAGTTGGGCGATTTTCTTACACGCGTACATCACCGTCGTGTGGTCGCGGTTTCCGAAGAGCTGCCCGATCTTCGGCAACGACAGGTTCGTGCGCTCGCGGCACAGATACATCGCGATCTGACGCGCCGTGGCGACGGACTGCGACCGGCTCGATCCGTAGAGATCATCGACCGAGAGGCGGAAGTACTGCGCGGTGGCCGCGATGATGTCTGTCGGCATGATGACGTTCGCGTCATCCGTGTCGACGATGTCGCGGAGCACCGTCTGGGCGAGTGCGATGTCGAGGTTGGAGCGGTTCAGGCTCGCGTACGCCGAGACGCGGATGAGTGCGCCCTCGAGCTCGCGGATGTTCGACGACACCTTCGTCGCGATGTACTCGAGCACCTCGTCGGGTACGAGCAGACGCTCCGACTGCGCCTTCTTGCGGAGGATTGCGATACGGGTTTCGAGGTCGGGCGCTTGCACGTCCGTGATGAGGCCCCACTCGAAGCGGCTGCGCATGCGGTCCTCGAAGCCGGTGAGGTGGCGAGGCGGCACGTCGCTCGTGATCACGACCTGCTTGTCGTGGTCGTGCAGCGTGTTGAACGTGTGGAAGAACGCTTCTTGCGTCTCGGCCTTTCCCTGCAGGAACTGGATGTCATCGATCAGCAAGATGTCGACATCTCGGTACCGCGCCTGGAAGGCCGACCCCTGGTTGTTCGCGATGGAGTTGATGAAGTCGTTCGTGAACTCTTCGCTCGAGACGTACCGGACGCGAACGCCCGGGAAGAGGTTCATCGCGTACCAGCCGATTGCGTGCAAGAGGTGTGTCTTGCCGAGGCCCGAGTCGCCGTAGATGAACAGCGGGTTGTAAGCCTTCGCCGGCGCCTCGGCGACGGCGACCGCGGCGGCGTGCGCGAAGCGGTTCGACTGACCGATGACGAAGTTGTCGAAGCTGTACTTCGCATTCAGGCGGGTGTCGCTGCGGGCGGGGGTGAGCGCAGCATCCGGCATGTCGTCGAGGGGCGCTCGCGCGATGGTCGGCAGATCCGTCGGCTGCGCGATCGAGATCGGCGCTGTCAGCTGGGCGTCGACCAGCTCGGGGTTCACGACCACGCGGAAGGACGTGGCGGCGGGTTCGACATCGACGCGCGCGAGGGCCTCCATGATCGAGCCTCGCAGCCGTTTGTTCAGCTGCGTCGCCGTCAGTTCGTTCGGCACGTCGAGGTACAGCGTGCCGCTCATGACGCCTTGGGCTACGGCGAGATGCAGGAAACCCCACATCTGCGGAGTCACCCGTTCGTCACCACCGAGGTGGTCGAGCACCGCTGTCCATACCGGGACATCCGGGCCTTCGTGCGGTGACATGCGCTCCCCAAGAGGGTAGGTCGAATCGGGGCGCGTGGGAGTCGGTGACGATTCCGGAACGCCTGTGGATAACTGCTCGAGCCACGGTAGCCAGCGAGTCCATCGAGAGCAAAATCCACTGTAGTTCCGCCCCGCGTGTCTGCACCACTCGTCATCCACAGGCGGTGGATAATGCCAGATCCACCCCGCCGGTTTGAGGTCTGGGTTACTTCGACGTATCCTTAGTCGGTTGACTTATGCCCACGCGGGCAGTCCCCTTATACCTGTGTCTCCGGCCTTGAGCATTCCGGTGACCGCCGATCCGGAGTGATCCTCATGAGCAAGCGCACGTTCCAGCCCAACAACCGCCGCCGCGCCAAGAAGCACGGATTCCGCGCCCGCATGCGCACGCGTGCCGGTCGGTCGATCCTGTCGGCGCGTCGCGCCAAGGGTCGCACCGAGCTTTCGGCCTGACCCACTCGCGGTGCTGGCGCGCGGGAATCGCATCACCCGCGGGGCGGATTACAGAGCCGTCGTCCGCGGGGGGAGCAAGTGCGCCGGTGCGCACACGGTGACCTACGTAGTCACCACCAACGATCAGCGCCCCGCGCGCTTCGGGTTCATCGTCAGCAAACAGGTGGGGGGCGCGGTGGTTCGAAACACCGTGCGCCGCCGCCTCAAGGCCGTGTGCGCCGAAGCTCTTCCGCACGTTCGCGCTGGCGCGGACGTCGTCATTCGTGCGCTGCCGACCGCGGCATCCGCTGACTTCACTCAGCTGCGCGCGGATGTCGTCCGCTGTCTCGACCGGCGGGCCGCCGCGTGAGCACGACAACGTTGCCGTCCTACGCGCTCGGAACAGGAACCCTGCCGGCATCCGGCGTTCTGGGTGCCCTTCCGCTCGTGCCGCGCAATCTTGGACTGGCACTTCTGCACGGATACCGGGCGACCATCTCCCACCTCTACGGTGACGTCTGCAAGTACTACCCGTCGTGTTCTGCGTACGCCGTCGGCGCTGTTCAGCAGCATGGCTTGGTCGTCGGTAGCGCCCTGACCGCGTCTCGCCTCGCGCGCTGCCACCCGTGGGCGCAGGGCGGCATCGATGACGTGCCGCCGCACGCGAACTTCCGACACGAACTGACCCCGCACGGCTTCGTCGTGCCTTCGAGCCCAGACAGAAGCGACGCGGCCTCGGTCGCGACGCCGAGAAAGGACTGATCCGTGCTGGATCTTTTCACCGCCACCCCGACCCCTGCGCCCAGCGGCGGCGGGTTCGACCTTTTCAGCGCGATCATGTGGCCCTTCAAGTGGCTCGTCGAGATGATCCTGGTGTTCTGGCACTGGCTGTTCACTTCGTTCGGACTCGAGGCGAACGCCGGCCTCACCTGGGTGCTGTCGATCATCGGTCTCGTGATCGTTGTGCGGTCGGCGCTCATCCCCCTCTTCGTACGGCAGATCAAGAGCCAGCGGAAGATGATGGAAATCGCTCCTGAACTGCGAAAAGTTCAGGAGAAGTACCGCGGGAAGAAGGATCAGCTCTCCCGTGAGGCGATGAGTCGCGAGACGATGGCCCTGTACAAGAAGCACGGCACGACACCGGTGTCGAGCTGTCTGCCTCTCCTTGTGCAGATGCCGATTCTGCTCGGTATGTTCTACACGCTCTCCGACGTCAAGAAGCACGCGGAGGCAGGGATCGGCGGCGTGGGCCTCCTGAACGCCGAACTAACCAAGCAGTTCTACGACGCGCAGCTGTTCGGCGTGGCGCCTCTGCACACCAACATGATGGAGGCGATTGGCCTCGGTCAGACCGCCACGGTCACGATCCTCATCGTCCTCGTCATCCTCATGATCGCGTCGCAGTTCATCACGCAGCTGCAGATCATCTCGAAGAACCTCTCCCCCGAGGCCAAGACCGGCCAGGCGTACCAGATGCAGAAGATCATGCTCTACGTCCTGCCGCTCGCGTTCATCTTCTCGGGTGTCTTCTTCCCGCTCGGTGTCGTGCTCTATTGGTTCACGTCCAACATCTGGACGATGGTGCAGCAGTTCCTGGTCATCCGGAACCTCCCGACGCCGGGCTCCGAGGCCGCGAAGGCGCGCGAAGAGCGTCTGGCCCGTCGCGGCAAGGCGCTCGATGCGCAGGGAAAGATCATTCCGCTTGAGAAGTATCAGGCTGAGCAGGAGCGCCTCTATGAAGAGGCGCAGAAGGCGAAGGCTGAGGCACCGAAGCGGCAGCAGCCGGTCAGCAAGCAGCGCGCGAAGAAGCAGCAGAAGAACAAGCCGGGTCAGTGACGGCTGAGACGAGGAACATCATGAGCAACCCCGACGCCGTCCAGGCAACTGTCACCGACGAGAGCGACGAGCTGACTCAGCTCGAGGAGGAAGGCGACGTCGCCGCGGACTTCCTGGAAGGCCTTCTCGATGTCGCGGATATCGATGGAGACCTGGCGCTCGACGTGCGCTCTGGCCGCGCGTACGTCTCGGTCGAGAATGACGATCAGGATGCCCTCCGCTTGATCTCCGACCCGGATACCGTCCAGGCGTTGCAGGAGCTCACGCGTATCGCTGTGCAGACGCAGACCGGGCGCTTCTCGCGGCTCATCCTCGATGTCGGCGGCTCGCGCGATGCGCGTCAGCGCCAGCTCGAGAAGCTCGTCGACCGCGCGATCGCGCGACTCGACGAGGGAGCGTCGCAGGCATCCCTGCCGGCTATGTCGAGCTACGAGCGCAAGCTGATCCACGACATCGTGGCTGATCGTGGGCTGATATCGGAGTCCTACGGCGAGGGCGCGGACCGTCACACCGTCATCCGTCGTGCGTGACGACGTTTCACGTGAAACATCGTGACGATCGAGACTGAGCCGGCGTCTGCGGCTGTCGTTTTCGGGGAGCAGCTCGACCGCGCGCGTGCATTCACGCGGGCGCTCGGTGAGCATGGTGAGGAACGCGGTCTGATCGGGCCGCTCGAGCCTGCACGGTTGTGGACGAGACACATCCTCAACTCGGCCGTGGCTGCTCCCCTGTTTCCTGCCGGTGGACGGGTCGCTGACATCGGCTCGGGTGCCGGGCTGCCCGGAATCGTCCTTGCGATCGCACGCCCCGACGTGTCGTGGGTGCTCATCGAACCGATGGACCGACGAGTCACCTGGCTGCAGGAGCAGGTGGATGCCCTCGAGCTCGAGAATGTTGAGGTGCTTCGCGCACGTGGCGAGGACTGGAAGCGCGGACCAATCTTGGATGCCGTCACCGCTCGCGCTGTCAGTGCGCTGAAGACCTTGATCCCGTTGACCGCCCCGCTGCTACGGCCGGGCGGAGAGCTGATACTTCTCAAGGGTGCCAACGCGCAGAACGAGATCGGTGGGGCGGAGAAGGTGATCCGTAAGTACGGGCTCGCGGATGTCCGCGTCGAAGTCGTCGGTGAGGGTGTGATCTCCGAGCCGACGCGCGTGATTCGCGCGACCAAGGCATAGCCGGCCGGCTGAAGTCCCGGTGGTTGAGTAGCGGCGCGCAGCGCCGCGTATCGAAACCACACTCCATGGACGGGGCTGATGTTTCACGTGAAACGGGTGCGGCTCTGCGATCCGGTCGGGGTGGTGATCTCGATACACCGCGCTGCGCGCGGCACTCGATCACCGAGGGGGTTGCGCGCCGTGATGGACGTCTCGGTGGTTGAGTAGGCGCCGAAGGCGCCGTATCGAAACCACTTACGCGCTGCGCGCGGCACTCGATCACCGGCTGGGGTCCCCGGTGGTTGAGGAGCGGCGCGCAGCGCCGCGTATCGAAACCATCGCCTCCTCCACAGTCACCCGATTCACGGAACTGTCCACGGATATGCACTTTCGGCATCCAAGGTCAACGCGCGTCAACCACAGTGGGCCGCATGGCTTACATGTACATCCTTCGTTGCAATGACGGCACCTTCTATGTCGGCAGCTGTCGGAACCTCGATCAGCGCCTATGGCTCCATGACATCGGCGAGGGAGCTGAGTACACGAAGCGCCGACGACCGGTGAAGCTCGTGTACAGCGAGGAGTTTCCGAACGTTGGTGATGCGTTCGCGCGCGAGAAGCAGGTTCAGGGCTGGAGTCGTGCCAAGCGCATAGCGTTGATCAAGTTCCAAGGCGAGAGGTTGCCAAGCTTGAGTCGCAAGGACTTCGGCGATGTTTCACGTGAAACGGAGTGATCTCGATACACCGCGCTGCGCGCGGCACTCGATCACCGACGGAGTAGGCGCCGTATCGAAACCACTTGCGTCATCGGGTACGTGGGTGATCTCGATACACCCGCGCTGCGCGCGGGCACTCGATCACCGACGGACCTCCGGTGGTTGAGTAGCGGCGCGCAGCGCCGCGTATCGAAACCACAAT
>QFPM01000035.1 GCA_003248655.1 Microbacterium sp. | reverse complement strand
CACCCGCGCTGCGCGCGGGCACTCGATCACCGACGGACCTCCGGTGGTTGAGTAGCGGCGCGCAGCGCCGCGTATCGAAACCACAATCCGTCGCCCGGCTGATGTTTCACGTGAAACGGAGTGATCTCGATACACCGCGCTGCGCGCGGCACTCGATCACCGAGCGGGGTTGGATGAGCAATGTTTCACGTGAAACGGGTGGGGGTGTGGGCTCGACTACAGTGGGAAGGTCCCGAGAAATGAACAGGAGCTGACGGTGGCGGAATCGGAGAATGTGATCTCTTCCGCATCGTTCTCTCTCGACGACAGTCCGATCGCTCGCGAACTCGCAGACCTTACGTCGCGGCGGCGGACGCTCGAGGGTGTGACCGTCGAGTTCACCGGCGACACGCGTGTCGTCACGATCTCGAACCAGAAGGGTGGCGTCGGCAAGACGACGACGACGGTCAACATGGCCGCCGCGCTCGCGTCGCTCGGGGCGCGCGTGCTGGTGATCGATCTCGACCCGCAGGGAAACGCCTCGACGGCGCTGGGAGTGCCGCACACCGCCGATATCCCGAGCATCTACGACGTGCTGATCGATGACTTTCCGCTGGCGGACATCGTTCAGACAAGTCCAGAGTCACCGAACCTGCTGTGCGCGCCGAGCACAATCCACCTCGCCGGAGCGGAGATCGAACTGGTCTCGCAGGTCGCTCGCGAGCATCGGCTGCGGACCGCTCTCGATGCCTACCTTGCGGCATCCGAACAGCGCGTCGACTTCGTCTTCATCGACTGCCCGCCGTCACTCGGACTACTGACGATCAACGCGTTCACCGCGGCGAACGAGCTGATGATCCCGATCCAGTGCGAGTACTACGCGCTCGAGGGTCTCAGCCAGCTTCTCGGCAGCATCCGCATGATCCAGAAGCACCTGAACCCCGCGCTGCACCTGTCGACGATCCTCCTGACGATGTACGACGGGCGCACGCGCCTCGCGCAGCAGGTTGCGGACGAGGTGCGGTCGCACTTCCCGCATGAGGTGTTGCAAGCGGTCATCCCGCGCACCGTGCGGATCTCGGAGGCTCCGAGCTTCGGTCAGACGGTGATCGCCTATGACCCACAGTCGGTCGGAGCGGTGTCGTATCGCGAGGCTGCGGTCGAAATGGCGCGTCGGACAGAGCCCGCGCGCGTACAGGAAGGTGCCTGATGGCCAAGAGAACAGGCCTCGGCCGCGGGATCGGCGCACTGATCCCGACATCCGAAAGCGCGGAGGAGCGCCCGGTCGACGTGTTCTTCCCCGGGGCGTCGCGGCGTGCAACGCAGGATGCCGCGCAGACCGCCGCATCCTCGAGTGGAGAGTCGACGACACCCACGGACGCAGAGGCTGAGGTCGAACTGGTCGCCGTTCCAGGCGCCCGTCTCATCTACGTCGACCCGAACGAGATCGTCCCGAATCCCCGCCAGCCGCGGACGAACTTCGACGCGGATGACCTCGCCGAGCTGGTGCACAGCATCCGCGAGTTCGGCGTCCTTCAGCCGGTCGTGGTCCGCACGAACGAGGACGGCGCGTACGAGCTCATCATGGGGGAGCGGCGTACGCGCGCCTCGCGCGAGGCGGGGCTGACCTCGATCCCCGCAATCGTCCGCGACACGGCGGACGAAGACCTCCTTCGCGACGCGCTCCTGGAGAACCTCCACCGATCGCAGCTCAACCCGCTCGAAGAGGCCTCGGCCTACCTGCAGCTACTCGAAGACTTCGGCATCACCCAGGAACAGCTCGCCACGCGCATCGGCCGCTCGCGCCCGCAGATCAGCAACACGATCCGGCTGCTGAAGCTCCCCGTGCCCGTCCAGCATCGGGTCGCAGCCGGGGTCCTGAGCGCAGGTCACGCCCGCGCGATCCTCTCCCTCGACGACGCCGACGCGATGCAGCGCCTCGCCGACAAGATCGTCAACGAGGACCTCTCCGTCCGGGCCGCCGAGGCGGCCGCGAAGTCGAAGGATGCCGGAGGACGCAAGCCCGCACCGAAGGCCGGCGCGCGACGCGCTCACCTCGACGATGTCGCCGAGCGGCTCGGCGACCGGCTCAACACGAAGGTCCGCATCTCGCTGACTGCGAGAAAAGGCCAGATCAACATCGATTTCGCGACCATCCAGGATCTGAATCGGATTCTCGCCGAGTTGGGCGAGACTGAGTACGGATCGCAGTCGTAGGCTGGTGGGGTGACCGACGCACCTCTGCTTCCGCGGCGAGCGAGCCTTGAGGTGCTGCGCGCGGAGGCGGCGGATGAGCTGTCGGTTCTCATCGAGCAACGCCTCCGCTTCGGCGAGGACCCGTGGGACTTCATGGAGGACATGCCGACGGTCGATGAGTTCGTCGTGCTCGTCTTGCGCGCCGAGAACATCGTCGCCGACGGCGGCATTCGTCCCACGGCGGCACGCAACTACCGCGTGTTGCGGCAGATCGCGCTCGAGTATCCCGAGCTGACGCGGGCTGTCTGGCGGCTCCTCGGCAGCGAGCCGCACCGCCCGTGGGATGCCGCGACCCGGCGCGCGTGAACCTTCGAGGTCAGGCGAGGTAAGTCGCGAGGTCCTGCTCGAGCGCGTACTTCGGCTTCGCGCCGATGATCGTCTTCTCGACCTGACCCTTGTTGAAGACCTTCATCGCGGGAATCGAGGTGATCTGGTACTCCATCGCGAGGTTGGGGTTCTCGTCGACGTTGAGCTTCAGGACGGTGAGCTTGTCGGCGTGCTCGGTGCCGATCTCGTCGAGGATCGGGCCGACCATACGGCACGGGCCGCACCATTCGGCCCAGAAGTCCACGAGCACAGGTCCTTCGGCGTCGATGACGTCCTGCTGCCAGGTGCTCTCGGTGGTGACGTTGGCGGTCATGTCGTGCTCCTTCGGTTGTCCGGCCGGTCGTGATTCTGTAACACTGTCGCGGCGCGCATTGTTCCGCGCCGCGCGGCAAGCGGCTCGTCAGGCGGCCGCGTCGTCCAGGCCGTCGATCTCGGCGGCATCGGGCGCCGGCGCACCGGCATCCCCCAGCGCGGCGAGGTAGTGCTCGACGTCGAGGGCGGCGGTCGTGCCGCTGCCGGCCGCGGTGACGGCCTGGCGGTAGGTCGGGTCGATGACGTCGCCCGCGGCGAACACTCCCGGCACCGAGGTGCGCGACGAGCGGCCGTCGACCCACACGGTTCCCTGCGGCGTGAGGTCGAGCTGATCGTGCACGAGGTGCGTGCGCGGGTCGTTGCCGATCGCGACGAAAACCCCGGTCACGGGCAGTTCTCGGGTCGAACCGTCGACCGTGTCACGCAGGACGAGAGCGGTCACGGCATCCTCGCCGAGAACATCGACAACGTCGCTGTTCCAGACGAACTCAATCTTCTCGTTCGCGAACGCGCGCTCCTGCATGATCTTCGACGCGCGCAGCTCGTCGCGACGGTGGATGACGTAGACCTTCGACGCGAACTTCGTGAGGAACGTCGCCTCTTCCATCGCGGAGTCACCGCCGCCGACGACGGCGATCTCCTGCTCGCGGAAGAAGAAGCCGTCGCAGGTGGCACAGTAGGAGACGCCGTGACCCGAGAGGCGCTGTTCACCCTCGATGCCGATCTTGCGCGGTGCGGATCCGGTCGCGAAGATCACTGCTTCGGCCTCGTGGACGGCGCCGCTGCCGAGTACGACCTTCTTGACGGGGCCGTCAAGCTCGAGCGACGTGACGTCGTCGTAGAGCACCTCGGTGCCGAACTTCTCGGCCTGCTCCTGCATCTTCGCCATGAGGTCGGGGCCCATGATGCCCTCGGGGAAACCGGGGAAGTTCTCGACCTCGGTCGTGTTCATCAGCTCGCCGCCGGCCTCGACCGAGCTCGCGATCAGCAGCGGCTCGAGGTTCGCGCGTGCCGCGTAGATGGCGGCCGTGAAGCCCGCCGGTCCCGAGCCAATGATGATGACGTGTCGCACAGCCGTCCCTTTCGTTCGCGGAGCCCATTGAAGAGCCCCAGCGCGTTCAACCCATGGTAGCCGCGGGGCATTCCGCGGGAGTGCGCCGAGCCGGGCCGGGCCGACGAGAAACCCGCGCGAAACCCGCGCGTCAGCGGCGAAGTAGCCGCGTGACGGTCCGCACGGCGGCCTGCAGCTCGGGCGCGCGGAGCACCGCGAGCGCCGCCACGTAAACGACGAGCGCCGCAGCGCCGACGAGCGTCGCACCGAGCACGCCCTCGACCCGCCCGTTCGTCGTCCACCCTGTCGCACCGCCGGTGAGGGCGAACACCGCCCACCCCGCGAGGCCCGCGGGCACGGCCGCGACGAGGAAGCGCAGCAGCGCACCCCAGGTGCTGGCGAACCCGGCATCCCCGACATGGCGACGTAGGAGGACGACGGCGACGCCGAGCTGCACGAACGTCGAGAGCGATTGCGCGAGGGCGATGCCCGCCGCGAGCAGCGACACCGGCAGCAGTGCCTGCGCGAGGAGCGCGCCGCCGACCGCGAGCACGCACTGCACGAGGGTGAAGTAAAACGGCGTACGCGTGTCGTGGAAGGCGAAGAACGCCCGCCGGATGACCACGAGCACCCCGAACGGCACGAGCGCGACGAGGTACGCAAGCAGTACGAGGGCGAACGACGGCGCCTCGCCCGGCGTCGACGTGAACACTCGTGCGATGGGGACGGATGCCGCCGCAATCGCCGCCATCAGGCCGAACGCGAAGACGCTGAGCCCACGGATGCTCTCGTCGAGGTTCGCGTGAACGCGATCGGTGCGGCCGGCCGCGACATCCTCGGCGAGCACCGTGAAGTACGACGTCGAGATCGACATCGCGACGACCGAGTGGGGCAGCATGAAGATCAGCCACGCGAAGGTGAGGGCCGCGATCGAGTTTCCCTCGCCGGATGCCGCGCTCACGATCCGGATCTGCACGAGTGCGGCGAGCTGACCGACGAGGACGGCCAGGAACGTCCACCACGCGAGCCGGCCCATGTGCCGCAGACCCATGCCGCGCCAGCGGAAATCGGGGCGGAAGGTCAGCCCGGTGCGCTTCCAGAAGAAGAAGACGAGCGCGGCCTGCAGGGCGATGCCGCCCGTCGCGGTGATGCCCATGAGGGCGATCCGGTCGGGTGTCCAGTCGGCGACATCCTTCAGCGGACCACCGAAGAGCAGCAAGAACGCGCCGAATCCGGCGATCGACACCAGGTTGTTGACGACGGGCGCCCAGGTATACGGTCCGAAGACCTTGCGTGCGTTGAGAACCTCGCCGAGCAGCGCATACAGGCCGTAGAACAACAGCTGCGGCAGGCACCAGTACGCGAAAGCGATCGACAGGGCCAGCTGGTCGGGCGTGAACTCGGCGCCGTACAGCCCGATCAGCACCGGCGCGATCGCCATCACGATCGCGGTAGCGACGACCATGACGATCGCGCCGAGGGTGAGCAGCTTCGAGACGAACTGGGATCCGCCGTCGCTGTGGGTCTGTGCGGCCCGCACGACCTGGGGCAGCAGGATGCCGGTGATGACGCCCGCCGCGAGCAGCTCGTAGATGCTCGTCGGCAGCTGGTTCGCGGTGATGAAGGCGTCGCCCGCTCGCGTCGTGCTCGTGCCGATCACCATGACGAGCACGATCGAGCGCAGGAGCCCCGTGAGCCGCGAGGCGAGGGTGCCGGCGCCGATGATCGCGCTCGCGCGCCCGAGACTAGACATCGCCGCCGCCGGGAGTGTCGGCTTCCGGTGTGGCGCCGGAATCCGGTTGAGCGGCCGGGTTCGCCCCGGTCTCCGTATCCGCGTCCGCGTCCGCGTCGGCACCGCGCCGTCCGCGCCGCAGCCGCAGGACGGTGCGCACCGCGCCGATGACGATGAGGGCGCCGATGGCGATGGCCATGACGACGATGCCGACCGACTCCCACTCGGCGCGCACCGCGACATGAACGCTCACGGGGTCACCGACGGGCATCCCCGATGTCGTTCGCAGCTGCAGCGTCAGCGTCGCCTCTCCGCTTGCGACCCGCGCTTCGACGGGCACGCGCACGCGCGAGGTCTGCGCCGCCCCTCCGTCGACGGCGGTCGTCGCCTGGACGACGAGCCGGGGATCCTCCGAGGTCGTGATGAGGACGACACCGATCGGCCACGGCAGATCGTTGCGCACCGAGAATGTGAGCGGCGCACCCGATGTCGCGAGAGTGATGTCGCTCGGCGGAACGATGCCGACGGATGCCAGGGTCACCTGCGTCTGTGCGCGGTGGGCCGCGTAGGCGGCGGCGAACTCGTCGGGCGAATGCGCCCACGCGTTGCCGAGAAGCTGCAAGATCGACGCGCGCTCCCGCGCGGTGAGTTGCACCGGATCGACCAGCACGGGCGAGAACTCGGTGAGCTGTGCCTCGTCCGCGACGAGGTGTCGCACCCGCTCGACGCTCTCGGCGGGCGCGTCGATGTCGGCGAGATCGACGGGGGCGGCGGTCCCTGCCGTCAGCATCGCGAGGTCGACAGCGGCGCGTCCCGTCAGACGCTCAGCGGCGAGGACCGCTTCGCGCAGCCCCACGATCGAGGCGGGGCGGTCGATCGTCACGAGCAAGGGTGCGGCCGGGTCGGCCGCCGAGGCGATCGCGGCATATGCGGATGCCGAGGCTAGAGCCGCTCCGCGCGTCACGGCATCGCTCGCGGCGGCCGCGTCGCGCAGGGCCGCCGAGGCGCTGGCGTCGTAGACCAGCACCGGCGCACCCGCCGCAACAGCCCACGCGGGAGCGCTCGCCGTGGTCACCGCCGTCGAGTCGACGAGGGTCACGGCGCCTGCGCCGCTCGTCGCGTCGTCAGCGAGAGCTGTGACGAGGCTCGCTCCGGCCGTGCCGGGCGCCGGCCAGTAGATCGTGCCGGCGCCTGCGCCGATGTCGGTCAGCTGCGCGATCGTCGGGAGCGTGGGTGCGCCGTCCGTGGCGCCCGGCGTGGCGGTCGGGTCGGGGGATGCGCCTGAGGCACCGGCATCCGCGAAGCCGCTCGGCGACAGATACGGGGTGAGCGTCGCGACCTCCAGGAGACCGCCCGCGCCGACCTGCGCCGCAACGCCGGCATCGCCGAACTGCAGCGCGAAGCGTGAGTTCGGGAGCGCGAGGAGGTCGTCGAGCCACGTGAGCGCGGACGCGGGGGCTGTCGTACCGAGCACGCGGATCGCGGCGACGACCGCGGGATCGATGGCGAGGATCGCGTCTGTTCCGGCGACGGCGTCGAGCCTGTCTCGCAGCGCGCCACCGGTGCGCGTCAGAACGGCGAGTTCTTCGGCGCTGAGGAGTCCGGCGGCCGTCGCGGGCGCGGTGATCGGGACGACCACGCCGAGCGCGCCCGTCGGAGTGTCCCCGCGCACGACGAGCACGCTGACCGCCGTGCGGGTCTGACCGCCCGCTGCGTACTCGGCGCGCAGGGGATACACGCCCGCGCCGAGCGACGAGACGAACGCGTTGTCGAGGGGGACGGTCGCGGTGGTCCGGTCGTTCGCGGAGACCGCTGAAAGCGCGGCGGCGGCAACGACCTCCCCCGCTCGGTTCGCACCGTCGACACCGCTGGCATCGCCGGCGTCGCCGGTGAGCCATGCCTCGAGCTCGGCGTGCGTCGCAAGCGGTGTGGCCGATGCGGTCACCTGCACGACGGACGCCTCCACGGTCGTGTCGGTCGGGTTGTCGAGGGCGATCGCGACCGAGGCCGCGCCGCCCACCGTCGTGACGCCGTCGCCGAGGGGGGCGAGGGTCAGCGTCGGCTGCGGGGTCTCGACGCTCGGGGTTGCCGCGCTCGGGGCTGCCGCCCAGGCTGCGATGGGAGATGCAACCAGGAGCGCCGTCACCGTCGCGAGCACAGCGACGAACCGGTGCGGTCGTCGCGGGCGCCTCGGCGCGGGGGAACTCAAGGTCATGGCGGGAATCGACTCCTGTGCGATCCGAGCCGCACGATCAGGTGCGATTCTAGGGTCAGACCCCTGTGCGCACCCCGAGACGGGGCCGGTCAGGGCGCGAACGGACGACGAATGGATGCCGCGGTGAGCCTCGAACTGAACCCCGACCCCGACCTCTGCGCGCGGCTGCGCGCGGATCTGCAGGCGGCCGGATACACCGCGGGCGCCGTGCGGGATGCGTGGGGTCCACTCGCGGACGAGGCCATCGGGCACGGCCTGCACGGGCCCGCGCTGGCGGCGCTCGCCGAGCGGCGCGATGCGGTCGCGGTGCTCGCGCGGCTGCTGTTCCTGGGCGCGCCGGCGCCCACGGCATCCGTCGATGCGGCGTTGCCGGCGGCAGGCGCGGCGGGCCTCGCGGCCCTCGGGCTGTGTCGCATCGACGGCGATGAGGTGGTGCCGCTGGCGTTGCTGCGCCCGCAGGACGTCGTCGACGCAGCGGATGCCGACGGCTCGGGCACGCCGACGGGTCTGGACGAGTGGTGGATCGCGAGCGATCTCGACGAGGCCGCGCTCGGCGGTGCCCTGCCCACCGGGCACGTGCTGGGCGTCGGCGGGGCATCCCTCACCCTCGCGGGACTGCAGCTGCCGACGCCGACCCTGCGTGTGCTCGACGTGGGGACGGGATGCGGCATCCAGGCGCTGCGTGCGCGACGGGACGCGACGTACGTGGTCGCGACAGACGTATCGGCACGTGCGCTCGCGTTCACACAGCTCAACGCGCTACTGAACGGGGTCGACGGCATCGAGACGCGCCTCGGGAGCCTGTTCGAGCCGGTGCGGGGCGAGGTCTTCGACCGGGTCGTGTCGAATCCGCCGTTCGTCATCACGCCGCGGCGGCCGGACGTTCCCGAGTACGAGTACCGCGACGCGGGATTCGCGGGCGACGACCTCGTCGCGGCGTTCGTTCGGGGCGTCGGTGAGGTGCTCGCGCCCGGCGGGACGGCGCAGCTGCTCGGCAACTGGGAGTACCGCGAGGGCGCAGGCGGACTCGATCGCGTGCGCGGCTGGGTCGACGCGTCGCCCGTGCCGATGGATGCCTGGGTGATCGAGCGCGAGCAGCTCGGCCCCCTCGCGTACGCGGAGCTATGGGTGCGCGACGGCGGGACGGCGCCGGGGTCGCCCGACTACGCGACTCTCGTCGGGGCCTGGCTCGACGACTTCGTGGCGCGCGGCGTCACGGCGGTCGGGTTCGGGTACCTCGTGCTGCGGCGACCGGCATCCGGGGTCGTCTCCCTGAGACGGTTCGAGAGGGTCACGCAGCCGATCGCCGACGGGCTCGGCGCTCACGTAGCCGCCGCGCTCGCGGCGTCCGATGCGCTGGACGCCCTCGACGACGTCGCGCTCGCCGCGACGGAGCTCGTGGTCGCGGGGGATGTCACCGAGGCGCGCCACCACCTGCCCGGTGCCGAGTCGCCATCGGTCATCGAGGTGCGCCAGGGCGGCGGACTCGGCCGCACGATCGCGGTCGATCCGGCGCTCGCCGCCCTCGTCGGCGCGTGCGACGGCGACCTGCCGGTGGGTGTGCTCATCGACGCGATCGCCGAGCTGCTCGACGCGGACGCCGGCGCGCTCCGCGCCGACCTGCTGCCGCGCGTGCGCGAGCTCGTGTTCGCCGGCATCCTGCGCTTCGCGTGAGAAACCACCCACCGCGCTGACGGACACCGCCCGCCGCGCAACCGCTCGCGGGGTGAGAAACCACCCGGCTCGTCGAGAAACCACCCGGCTCGTCGAGAAACCACTCGGCTCGTCGAGAAACCACTCGCGGGCCGAGAAACCACGGCAGCGATGGTTTCTCAGGCGCGAGGTGGTTTCTCGCGGGGATGCGGGGGATGCGATGCGCGAGCGGATGCCGGGCGCGCGGCCGCGGGCGGCGTCGCGCCCCGCCGCTACGCTGGGACGCATGCTCAACATGGCCGAGGGGCTCGACCGGCTGGGCGCCCTCGCGACCTCGCCGATCATGGCGCGCCTGGGCGCCGCGTTCGCCGAAGCGGGGTTCCAGCTCGCGATCGTGGGCGGTCCCGTCCGCGACGCGCTGCTCGGCCGCGCCACGAACGATCTCGACCTCGCGACGGATGCCCGCCCCGATCACATCCTGCGCATCGTGAAGCCCCTGGCATCCGCCACGTGGGACATCGGCCGCGCGTTCGGCACGATCGGCGCGAAGGTGGCTGGCCCGGGTGGCACCCACGAGCAGGTCGAGATCACGACCTACCGCGCCGACAGCTACGACGGGGTCACCCGCAAGCCGACCGTCGAGTTCGGTGAATCGCTCGATGAAGACCTGACCAGGCGTGATTTCACGGTCGGCGCGATGGCGCTGCGGTTGCCGGTTCCTGCCCTCGTCGACCCGACCGGCGGAGTCGAGGACCTTGTCGCGGGCATCCTGCGGACGCCGTCCGACCCCGACGTGAGCTTCGGCGACGATCCGCTGCGGATGCTGCGCGCCGCCCGGTTCGCCGGTCAGCTCGGGTTCGATGTCGCACCCGACACCCTCGAGGCGATGGCGCGCCTGCGCGAGAGCATCCGGATCGTCAGCCCCGAGCGGGTGCAGGCCGAGCTCGTGAAGCTTCTCGCGAGCGACGACCCGGTGCGCGGCATCCGGATCCTCGTCGACACGGGGCTCATGGGCGAGATCGTGCCCGAGATTCCGGCGCTGCGCCTCGAGATCGACGAGCATCACCACCACAAGGACGTCTACGAGCACTCGCTGACAGTCCTGCAGCAGACGATCGACCTCGAGCATGAGCGGCACCCCGGCGCGGGTCCTGACATTCCGTTGCGCCTCGCCGCGCTGCTGCACGACATCGGCAAGCCCGCGACGCGCAAGCTCGAGCCCGGCGGCGGCGTGAGCTTCCACCACCACGACCTCAAGGGCGCGCGGATGGCGCGCAAGCGACTGCAGGCCCTGCGGTTCGACACGGCGACGATCGACTCCGTCGCGCAGCTCATCGAACAGCACCTGCGGTTCTTCGGCTACGCGGAGGGCGCGTGGACCGACTCGGCCGTCCGGCGCTATGTGCGCGATGCCGGGGCCGAGCTCGAGCGCCTGCACATCCTCACGCGCGCCGATGTCACGACCCGCAACCGCCGGAAGGCCGCCCGTCTCGCGAGCGCGTACGACGACATCGAGCGCCGCATCGGCGAGCTCGCCGCGCAGGAAGAGCTCGACGCCATCCGCCCTGAGCTCGATGGCAACCGCATCCAGGAGATCCTCGGCATCCCGCCCGGTCGCGAGGTCGGCGAGGCGTATCGGTTCCTGCTCGAGGTCCGCCTCGACGCGGGCGTCATCGGACCGGATGCCGCCGAGCAACGTCTGCGCGACTGGTGGGCCGCCCGCGGGTAGGTCGAGCTGATCCGAGGCGGCATCGCAAAGGACCCCGATGATCCCGATCTCGACGCGTCGGCGAGCCGTTGAGGCGTCCCCGAAAACACCTACCTGACACCGCCCGCCCGCGCCGCCTAGACTGACCGCACGCTCCTCGCCGCCGAACGGAGTCGCCGTGCCCTCGCCCTGGTCGCCGCGGCGCGAGATCTCGCCCGAGACCTCGCGTCTGCTGATCGAGCGCGCGCACGATGAGCTCGTCGGCGGGAACCCGACCGACCCGCGCCTGAGCCACATCCGCTCGATCGTGCAGGACTCGTGGCGCCGCTCGCTCGCGCACCTCGTCGGCGCGGAAGCGTTGCCGCCGCTCGACCTCTCGGGCGATGACCTCGAGGCGTATCGCAGTACGCATCCGCTCGCGAGTGCGATGGACATGATCCGGTCGCTGCTGCTCCCCGAGCCCGACTCCGGGGTCGTCGTCGCGGTGGGGGATGCGGCCGGTCGACTTCTGTGGGTCGAGGGCGACCGCAGCATCCGCTCGCTGACCGGTGACATGGGCTTCGTCGCCGGCGCGAACTGGTCAGAGGAGGTCGTCGGAACCTCCGCCCCCGGAACGGCGCTCGCGCTCGGCCGGTCGGTGCAGATCCACGGCGCGGAGCACTTCAACCGGCTCGTGCAGCCGTGGTCGTGCACTGCCGCACCCGTACATGACCCGGAGACCCAGCGCCTGCTCGGCGTCATCGACGTGACGGGTGGCGCGGAGGCGGCAACCCCGCAGGCGCAGCTGCTGGTGGATGCCACGGCGCGCGCCGTCGAGGGCGAGCTGCTCGTCGCGCGCCTGCGCGCCCGTGCGTCGGTCACCGCGCCGATTCCGCTGCGGAAGCGCTCGTCGCGGGGTGCGGTGGCGGCACCCGAGACCGCGACCCTGCGGGTGCTCGGCCGTGACCGCGGGCTGCTCGAGGTGGCCGGGGCGGGGCGCGAGACGGTCTCGGAGCTGTCGACCCGCCACGCGGAGATCCTCCTCATGCTCGCGGTACACCGGCAGGGGCTCTCCGCCGAGCGGCTTGCCGAGCTCGTCTACGGCCCGGGTGCCGGTGAGGGTGCGCTGCGGCCCGAGATGGTGCGGCTGCGCAAGTCCCTCGAGCGGACGGCGCCGCACCTCGTGCCGGCCTCGCGCCCGTACCGGCTGCCGGCCGAGCTGCTTACCGACGCACACCAAGTCGTGTCGCTCCTCGATCGCGGGGCGCACCGCGTCGCGCTCGCCGCCTACCGCGGGCGCGTGCTGCCCGACTCGACGGCGCCGGGCGTCGAGGAGTTCCGCGAGTCGGTGCGGATCGCCCTCCGCGACGCGCTGCTGACCGAGGCATCCGTCGACGTCCTGCTCGCGTACGCCGACACCGCCGACGGCTTCGAGGATGCCGAGGTGCTGCGTCTCGCCCTCGAACTGTTGCCCGCACGCTCGCCCCGCCGCGCCGGCCTCGTCGCCCGCCTCGAAAAGCTCGCCGACTAGCGGGAGGTGGGTGGAGCCGCCCCCGTACCCCGGCGGTTGAGTAGCGCCCGGCCCCGCGTTCTCTCTCCCCCGGTGGTTGAGTAGCGGCGCGCAGCGCCGCGTATCGAAACCAGGGTTTCGGTGCGGGTGCGGTGATCTCGATACACCCGCGCTGTGCGCGGGC
>QFPM01000044.1 GCA_003248655.1 Microbacterium sp. | reverse complement strand
TGCGACGCCCGGAACACACCCCTGCCCGCGGCGCATCATCTCGCACCGGTCACGCCAGGACGGCCAGCCGAAGGCTCATCGGTGGATCGAGGCTAAGGCCACCCCAAAGGAGGAGCGCATGCTCGAACTGAGCGGCATCACCAAGAGTTACGGCGCGAAGCGCGTGCTCGACGACGTCGGCTTCAGCGTCGCGCCCGGCAGGCTCACCGGCTTCGTCGGCGGCAACGGCGCTGGCAAGACCACGACGATGCGGATCATCCTCGGCGTGCTCGCGCGGGATGCCGGGGAGGTGACCCTCGACGGGGCGCCTGTCACGGCATCCGATCGACGCCGCTTCGGCTACATGCCCGAAGAGCGGGGGCTCTACCCCAAGATGCGGGTGCTCGAGCACATCGTGTACCTCGCGCGGCTGCACGGGTTCGACAAGTCCGACGCGACCGAGCGCGCCGAAGCGCTGCTCGTGGAGCTCGGGCTCGGCGAGCGACTCGGCGACAACATCGAAACGCTCTCGCTCGGCAATCAGCAGCGGGCGCAGATCGCCGCGGCGCTCGTGCACGATCCGCAGGTGCTGATCCTCGACGAGCCGTTCTCGGGCCTCGACCCGCTCGCGGTCGACGTCGTCGCGGGGGTGCTGCAGGCGCGCGCCGCCGGCGGTGCCGCCGTGCTCTTCTCGTCGCATCAGCTCGACGTCGTCGAGCGGCTCTGCGATGACCTCGTCATCATCGCGGGTGGCACGATCCGCGCCGCCGGCACGCGCGACTCGCTCCGCTCCGAACACGCCGGCAGGCGGTACGAACTCGTTTCGAGCGGGGATGCCGGGTGGCTCCGCGACGAGCCGGGCATCGAGGTCGTCGAGTCGGGCGCCGGCTACGTGCTCTTCGACGCCGAATCCGACGAGACGGCGCAGCGGGTGCTCCACCGCGCGGTCGCCGCAGGCGACGTCACGAGCTTCGCGCCCCGGCATCCCTCGCTCGCCCAGATCTTCAAGGAGGTCATCCAGTGACTGCCACCACCACCCCCGCGTTCGCGCAGAGCGTCTGGCTTGTCGCCGAGCGCGAGGTCGGGTCGAAGCTACGTAGCAAGGCGTTCCTGATCTCGACCGGCATCCTGCTGCTGATCGCGCTCGTGTCGGTCGTCTGGGGCGGCTTCGCGGCGCAGTCGAGCGACCGGATTCCCGTCGCCGTCACGCCCGACACGGCGCAGGCGGTCAGCGGCAACGAGCTGATCGAGGCGACTCAGGCTGCGGATGCCGACGCCGCACGCGAGCTCGTCCGCTCGGGAGAGGTCGACGCGGCACTCGTTCCGAGCGACGTGCAGCCCTTCGGCTTCACCATCGTCGCGGATGACTCGGTGCCGCAGGCGCTCGTCAGCATCCTGAGCATCGCTCCGACCGTGGAGCTGCTCAATCCTGGCGGCACCGACGGGGCGCTCCGCTATTTCGTCGCGCTCGGGTTCGGGCTTGTGTTCTTCATGGCGGCGCTGACCTTCGGCTCGACGATCGCGCAGTCGGTCGTCGAAGAGAAGGCGACGCGCGTCGTCGAGCTGCTGATCTCGGCGATCCCCGTGCGCGCGCTGCTGGCCGGCAAGGTGATCGGCAACACGATCCTCGCGATGGGCCAGATTCTCGCGCTCGCAGCGATCGCGATCGTCGGGTTCACCGTCACGGGGCAGAGCCAGGTGCTCGCGGGCCTCGGGGCACCGATCGCGTGGTTCGCGGTTTTCTTCCTGTTCGGGTTCATCCTGCTCGCGGCGCTGTTCGCTGCGGCGGGCGCGATGGTCTCGCGCCAGGAGGACATCGGATCGACCACGACGCCGCTCACGTTCCTGGTGATGGCGCCGTACCTCCTCGTGGTTTTCTTCAACGACAACGACCTCGTGATGAGCGTCATGTCGTACGTGCCGTTCTCGGCGCCGGTTGCGATGCCGGTGCGCATCTTCCTCGGCACGGCGCAGTGGTGGGAGCCGCTACTCTCTCTCGCAGTCATGCTCGCGACGTGCGCCGCGGCGATCTGGGTCGGGTCCAAGATCTACGAGAACTCGATCCTGCGGATGGGCGCGCGCGTCAAGCTGTCGGAGGCGCTCGCGGGCTGAGTGCGGCGGGGCTATTCGCTCACGTGTGGCGTGGACGCCCCCGACGCCGTGGCGCATGTCCGTCAGATGGGCGCGCATCCTCAGAACCGTGCGCGTCCGTCAGAACGGCGCCGGTCCGGGCCTCCGCGCCCGCGCCACCGCGCGCCGAACGTGTCAGAATGGCGCCGGTCCCGAGTCGTGGGCGAGTGCGGGTGTGAACGCGACCGGGGGTGCGGGTGCGTCTTCGCGGTAGATGCGGCCGGTGGGTGAGGTCCATTCGAGGACGCCACCCTTCAGTTGTCGCACCCGCCAGAGGGTGAATTGTTTCATCGAGTGGTGTCGTTGGCACAGGTGTGCGAGGTTCCACAGGGCCGTCGGGCCGCCCTTGGCGGCGTCGATGGTGTGGTCGATCTCGCAGCGGACCGCCGCGCGCCGGCAT
>QFPM01000043.1 GCA_003248655.1 Microbacterium sp. | reverse complement strand
CGCATCCGACCGGATCGCCCACTCGAACAACCGCTCCTCATACACCCGACGCCACAACGGGCTCAACGCCGAGCCCGCCCGCACGCCGGCATCGCCGCCGACATGCACCTCGATGCTCGACGCGTCGCACACCACCAGCGCCGTCCCCTGGGCGTCGAACTCCTCCGCGACCAGCGGCGAGTGGCGCGGGAACGCAGGGAACATCCCGATCGTCCGGGCGAGCGACCGCATCGGCCGCAACGCCCGTCGCGTCGGCGTCGGCGCGCCCACACCGATCATCGCCGCGACCCGCAGCAACGTCGGGGATCCCGCATCCAGCAGGTCACGCACAGCATCCGGCGACACCGCCGGGCCATCCATCCTGCTCAGCCGCAACGACAACGCACGCCGGTCCCAGACGACTACCGGATAGACGTTCGCGTCGAGGAACGTCGTCAACGGCAACACCGCCGCGCCCGGCAACAGTGTCGTCGCCGCGTGAGCGGCCGCGGCATCCCTCACCTCTGGCTCACCCCACGCGCGATCAGCAGCGCTCCGGCGAGGAGCCTGCAGCGCGTTCGTGATGCTCATGCTGCCCCCTCCAGATCAAATTGCAGACGAGACCCGGCTAGGACCTCCACGACGGCGTCAGCCCGCGGCCGAGCATAGATCGCACCGCCCACACCAACCCCGAGAGTCTGCATCACCCACGGCGGAGTCACAAGCTGACCCACCTTCGACACCATCTGAGCACCCTCCTCACCTTCCTCCGCGCGACGCACACACACCACCCCCTCGGTCACTTCGAACCGAACCCGCCCTGGCACGTCTATCCCTGCGGACACCAGCAAGCGCCGCGGGATCGACAACTGCCGCCGAGCGCCGATCATGCGCGGCCCATACACCAACAGCGTTCTCACGCCTTAACTTTAAGACGAGTGATGATCGACGTCCACCGGCGCCGACGATTCGATGCCACGCTGGGACGATGAGCATCCCCAGCCAACCGCCATCCAATGCCGACAGCGTCGCCGGCTTCGACCACACGATTCCGCTCGCCGTCGAGGCGCTTGAGCACCGGGCGCGCGACGTCGAGAGCGTTGCCGGCGCCGGGGACGAGGCTGCGGTTGTGAAGGCCTACGCCGCTGCTCGGTTCTTCATCGTCCAGATCGACGTCGACATGCGCGTGCTGCTGCGCGCAATGGCCGCAGACCCCGCCGCACGGGTCACGACCGAAAAGCTCCTCGCCCTCGTCCTCCGCGAGAGTATCGAGGGCGTCTACCGAGTCCTGGGAGACCTGCAACGCACCGCGCGCACCCAGACCGGACGCTTCGCCGGGTTCATCGACATCGACGCGCTCACCACGGCCCAGAACGCGTACAAAGCAAGCGTTCGGGACATCGCGGACGATCGCCCGTTCAAGGACACGCTCGTGAAGATCCGCAACGAGGTCGCCGCACACATGTTCAGCGACGACGTCGGCATCGAATCTGCGGCCGCCTGGGTCGTCTCCCGCTCCGTCATGCCCAAGACAGACGACGCCATGTTCAACAGCCTGATCTTCAGCCGCTCAATCCAAGTCCTCCGAGCACTCCACACCCTCGATGCGGCACTCGAGAAAATCCGAGTCGCTTGATCCTTTCGCGCGTTTCGAGCGACGGAGTCGACCGGGCGCGTCCAGGGTCACGACGTCGGAGGTTCACTGTAGAACGGGGGCATGTCTGACGTCGTTCTTTGGTCTGCCGTTCAGGGCATCGGGACCCTTCTGGCTGCTGTCGCCGCGATCATCGCCCTCGTCATCGCCGGGAGGCAGTTGGGAGAGCTCATCGCATCGAACAGGCTCCTCGCGGCCTCTAACGATGCGATGACTGAGTCGAATCTTGCGCTTACTCGTCCGTATGTCGTTGTCGACTTCGAGTTCTCTGTATCTGCGAGCAGAACTGGTGGGAGTCTCGGCACCTCCGTGTTCGTCATAGTCCGGAACGATGGACGGACGCCTGCTCACAATGTGACGATGACTGCCGATCAACCGTTCAGGTCCGTCTCCGAACCCGACACTGATGGGTGGCGTAAGAGCATCGAAGACCTGAATCGGATGACCGACGGATCGACAGTCCTGCGCTCACTCACAAACTCGCGGCCGCTGAAGTACTACCTCGATGGCGTCGAGTTCTTCGGGAAGGCCGATGAGCCAGCACCCAGCTGGACCATTGCTGTGAGATACCACGATGCGGGTGGCCGGGAGTTTCGCGACCGGTTCGTCCTCGAGGTCGAACCTTGGCGGCGCTCCGTGGCAGCAGCTTAGCCACTGGCTCGGATCGGCAAGTACATCGACTCGGTCGCACATGAGGTGAAGAGCCTGAGCGGCGTTGTGAAGTCGAAGTGGCTCGACGTTTACATTGATGCTCCTGATTCGGATGGACGCACGGCGTCATGACCAACGAGCTCGCTCCGGGTGACGGGACTGCTGCACGGATAGGTGACAGGTTGTAGTCACGCCGCCAGTGCGACGGTCGTGTTCATGATGGTCTCGAACTCGAGGGGCGTCAAACGGCCGAG
>QFPM01000034.1 GCA_003248655.1 Microbacterium sp. | reverse complement strand
ACCCGAGGAGGTGAGCATCCCCGAACTCACTGCGGCATAATCAGAACAACTGACCCGCACGGTGTTGAGAAACTCCACCACTCAGCGGGACGTCACCCCGGGCGCATGCTCGGCGACTGACCGGCACACGAGAGCGGGGCCGAAACTTGGGAGTAGGGCTTCGGCCCCGTAAGCGGTGCGATGCTCAGCTGATCTCGCCGGTCTCGGGGTTGAGGTTGGCGTAGAAGTCGTGTTCGAGTTGGCGGCGGCGCTCGACGTCGGCGATGACGTAGGCCACGAAGTCCTCGTCGCGGTCGGTGATCGGGGTGTCTTCGATCGGTTCGGCCTCGTCCTCGCCGGGCCAGACGGTCTGGCGCGTGGGCCGGTCGCGGTCGAGGCGGGTGCCGCACGCGGCGACCCAATCACGCAGCCGCTGCCTGGCGTCCGCGAAATCCCGGTGCCAGCCGATCGGGGCCGAACCGTTCTGCTGCGGGTCGAACGCGCACAGCCAATGGGTGTGAAGCGCTGAGAGTTCCCAGTGCAGCTCGGGGTGACGGTGCCACATGGGAGGCACCACCGACGACGGCAGCCCGTAGGTCGTGCGAAGCCAGTTCACCCACTGGTTCAGTTCCAACCATGCGGCCTCGGCGTCGTCGGCGGTCAGCAGATTCCAGTTGATCGGGCCGGGCGGTTCATCGAGCATCGGCCCCGCCGCCCCGACCCGGTTTGTGGTGCCGTGGTCGATTTCGGGTTCTGGCTCGTCCTGCTCGGGTACGAAGTCCTCTTCGTCATTCATGGTGTCGGCCCTGTCCTACTGCGACATCACGGCCGGTTCGCGCTGCTGCGCGGGCCGGTCGTCGCGCTCGAACCCCTGGCTGCGGTCGAGGCCCGGGGCCTCACGCTGCGGTGTCTCCTGCTGCGGCGCACGGTCGACGGTGTAGGGCGTCCACATCATGTCGTGGCCGATCTTCGTGGCCACGAACTCTTCACGCTCGTTGCCGTTCTGATCGGTAAACGGCCGCACGTACCCCTGTGCGATGAAGCGGTCGTCCTGCTGGAACTTCTGGCTCGCTTCCTCGGCGGTCTTGCGGAAGAGCACCATGTCGTGGAACGTGGTGCCGGTCTTGACAAACGAATCCTCGCCGTCACGACGGAAGTGATCGACGCCGACGCGCGCGTACAACCGCGCGATCCCGTTCTTGCTGTACGTGAGCCTGGGTTCGGAGTCGATGTATCCGACCAGCGCTTCACGTGGTCGCAGCTTCGCCCGTTCCTGCCTCTGGCCGTCGTGCGGCTCGTTCTGCTCGTCCATCAGCTTGCCTCCTACCTCACGGTGCCCCGCCAGTAGGCGGCGCTGCTTGTGTGTGGCGGCAAGGTGCACGAAGCGGCCCGCGAGCCTTAGAACCCTCGCGCGGGCGTCTCCCGCGCCCACGACTGCGCCGACGAACCAGCTCTGCTGGATACCGGGGTGCGTTCGGGGTTCGGGCGGACACCGAGCGCGGGCCGGTGTGCTCGCACGGTCTCGACGTTCAGCCCATTCGGTGGGTTCCCCGGCGCGGGTTCGGGTTGTGCTGCGTGGTCGATGTCTTCTTGCATCGCGGCCAGCTGGGTCTCGATTCTGGCGAGGTCTTTCTCCGCGTCGGCAAGGGCCTGGGCGTGGCGGAACGGCTGGCCGATGCGCTGCTCGGCATCGTCGCGTTCGGTCTCGGCGCTGGCGAGGTCGCTGCGGGCTTGCTCGAGGAGGGAGGGGATGCCGGATGCGCGGTTCTCGATGCGCTGGATGAGTCCGACGCCGCCGTCGAGGAACGACTGGCGGGTCATGATGAACCCGCTACGCGGCACCCCGTCGAGCCGAATGTTCACCACGGGGTCGGCCCCGAGTGCCGGGCTGGTCGAGACGATCACGTCAAAGCCGCTGATCTGGCCGATGACGCCGTGGTCGCGGGAGGCGTAGCGCGGTGCCCACTTCAGGTCGGAGTCGTGCGCCCAAGTTGCGAGCGCGTGTGCAGCATCGGCCCGGGAGGTGTAGGTGTTGTCGCGTAGCTCGATGCGGAACCTGTCACCGGAAGTGTCGGTCACGCGCGGCAGCACCGCTTCGAGGGCTTCGATGTCGGCTGCGGCACTCCGTGCATGGTCACTGGCGCGGTCGCGGGCGTGGACGAGCATCGACTCGTTGCGGTGATAGGCGCGTTCGAGACGGCGGAGCCGTTGTACTTCGGTATGCACCGTGGAGTGCTCCAGCAGAAGCGGGTTCCCCGAGGAGATGGCCTTGGCTTCGGCGGCGGATAGGGCGGATGAGTCAATCTCCTCGATCTCGCGGGAGTCGAGGTTTCCACGCATGAGCTGCGCGATGAAGGTCGCCTTCCGCTCGACCCCTTGCCACATGTAGGAGTCGAATGACCGTTCGGTGACGAACCGGACGATGCCGATCTCGGGGTTTTGGTTGCCTTGGCGCAGGATGCGGCCCTCGCGCTGGGCGATGTCGCTGGGTCGCCACGGGCAGTCCAGGTGATACAGCGCGACGGCCCGGTTCTGGACGTTGGTGCCGACGCCCATTTTCTGTGTGGAACCCATCAGCACCGCGACGTGCCCGGCACGCGCGGCAGCGAACAACCTGGCTTTGTCCACGTCGGTCTTGGCTTCGTGCATGTACCGGATGGACTCGGGCGGCATCCCGCGCACGACAAGCTGCGCCCGCAGTTCGTCGTAGGCGTTCCACTGGGTTGGGTTCGGGGTGCCGATGTCGGAGAACACCAGCTGCAACGCACCCCGCACGGGCGACTCCTGCCCGGTGATCGGGTCGAGGTAGATGTTGTCTTTCGTCTGCTCCCAGACCCGGTGGATGCTGTCGGCAGCCAGGTCCACCTTGGTCGGCCCAGACGGGTCGGTGGATGCGATCATGCGGATATCGAGGGCGGCCTTGCGCCCATCGGTCGAGATGGTGAGCATGTTGTCTTCGCTGGGCGACACCGCCCGGGCTGCGACCTTCTCGGCACGCTTGCCGAGGGTCTCGATGAACTGCTCCAGCTCGACCGTGGGCTGGATCGCGACCGTCGCCGGTGCCCGCCTACCATCCTCGCGCTCGGCGATCTCGGGGGTGGGCAGTTGCAGATCCTCGGCGGTCTTCACATCCGCGAAGATCGACCAGAGTTTCAGCATCTCGGGCACGTTCTGGAACTTGGCGAACCGCGTCTTCATGCGGAACGTGTTGTTGCCGGTCGGGGCCATCTCCATCTGCGTGACCGTCTGCCCGAACGTCGCCGCCCACGCATCGAACGCGCCGATACCGGCGGCGTCGAGCAAGTCCGGGCGCAGGTACTTCTGCATCACGAACGCCTCGGTCACGCTGTTCGAGATCGGCGTCGCGGTCGCCCCGGTGACCACCCGTTCGCGGCCTTCGGAGCGCAGGTATTCGAGCTTCATGTGCAGATCGGAGGCACGGTTGGAACCCTCGATCGCGGCGTCTTGGATGTTCGAGTCGGTGGCGAGGTTCTTGTACATGTGCATCTCGTCCACGACCACGTAGTCGATGCCGGTGTCCTCGAAGCACACCCCGGCATCTCGGCTGGTGTCGATGCGGGCTTTGACCTTGTTCTCCAGCTGGAGCAGCTTGCGCTGGATGCGTTTGACGCTCATCGCGTTCTCGCCCGTCGCGGTGGCGAGCACTTCCCGCATGTCGTCGACCTGGGCTTGGATGTACGCCTGCTGGGTCTCGGTGCGCAGTGGAATCTTCTCGAACGCGCCCTGCGTCATGAGCACGCCATCCCACTCGTTCGCCGAGGTCCGTGCGACGAACAGGCGGCGCTTGTCGGCGGTGAGGTCTTTGCTGGACGCGGCGAGAATCCGGGCCTGCGGATAGATTTGCAGCCACTCGCGGGAGAACTGTTCCAGCATGTGATTCGGAATTACGAGCACGGGCTTGTCGATCAGCCCCATGCGGCGCATCTCCATCACGCCCATGATCATTTCCGCTGTCTTGCCCGCCCCGACCTCGTGGAACAACCCGGCAGCCGGTTCGGCGATCATGCGGGCGACGGCGGAGCGCTGGTGCGGGCGCGGGGTGAAGTTCTCCGCCAGCCCCGGCAGGCTCAGGTACTCGCCCGCGTCGGTGTAGTCGCGCAAGACGATGGAGTTGAAGCGCCGGTTGTACTCGGCCACGAGCGTGCGGGCACGCTCCGGGTCTTCAAACACCCACTCGGCGAACCGCTCTTGCAGGGCGTCGGCTTTCTCCTGCGCGGCGGTGGTCTCCAGCGGGTTGAGCACGCGGCGCTTCTTGCCGTCGACGTTCTCGATCTCGTCGTAGACGAGCAGGGTCTTCTGCTCCATGATCGCCTGGGCGATATCGGGGGCCGGGCGACGCTCGGTGCCCCACTCGTTGGTGGCCAGCAGCCCTTGGCGTCCTCCCCGCACTTCCCACATGCCTGGCAGCGGGTTCTCCACGTTCACGTCGCGGGTGCGCAGCAGCTCGTTCAAGAACTGCGCGTGCACGTCGGCGCTAATCCACACCGCGCCCATGCGGGCGCTGATCTCTTCTACCCCGAGTGCTTCGGGTACGACCTCGGTGAGCGCGTCGACATTAGCCTGGAACGCCGGGTCGTCGGCGGCGCGCTCGGTGGCGTGCTCCAGCTTCATGCGCACGTCGCCGGAGAGATACGCGGGGGCGTGGATGAGCTCGTCGGTGATCGGGTCGGTGAACACCAGCCCGGTAAGCGAGGCGCGGGCTTCGGTTTCGTCCATGCCGAGCATGTCGGCGATCAGCGGCAGGTCGATCCTGCCGGTGCGGTCGAGGCTGACCGCTATCGCATCGGCCGGGGTGTCAACGCCTTGGGGTTCGGTGCGCGGGGAGACGACGCGGCGTGTCATGATCGCCGCCGGGGTCGCGGTCTGGTCGGTGTCGTCAAACTGCTCCAAGGCGAGCACGAGCGCCCCGAACGGGTCGGAGCGCAGCAGCCGGATCGGGGTCGGCACCGTGCGGGCGTAGGTGTCTTCCCCGGCCTCGTTGGTGCGGCCGGTGCGGCGCAGCGTGTACCGGTTCAGCGGCCCGTACCTGCCAGCATACTTCCGGTAGTCGCGGTACAGGCCCTCGCGCGCCTGGTTGATCTCGTCGGTGTCATCGACGGTCGCGGCCTCCAGTTCGAGCAGCCGGTGCGCGCCGTCGCGCAACCCCAGCAGGGCGCGCAGCTCCGGCCCCGCCGATTTCGGCACGTCCAACGGTTCGACGGAGCCTTGGACGACGGTGCCGAACCCGGTGTCGGTGGCGACGATGCTGCCATCCCACAACTGCGGCGGCGACGGCACACGCGCGGCCTGCCGTGCCTGATACTCCGCCGTGGGCGCAGTGAAGACCCTTCCGGTGCGGCGGGCTGTGAACGTGATCTGGTCGAGCACATCGGCCAGGTCGGCCTCCAGGCGGTCGAGGTCGCCATCGACGGTGAGCGTCGGGGTGCCGTACATGCCCTGCCGGATGCTCAGGGTGCCGAGCACATGCTCGGGGTGGTGATCGAAGTAGGCGTTGATCTTCGCGCGCTGTCCGTCCAGGCTGATCGGGGTGACCGTTTCCCACAGGTCATCTGCCGGGGGTTGCCCGTCCTCGCGGCGGTGCAGGATGAGCAGATCGGTCACCACGTCGGTTCCCGCCGAGCGCCGATGTGCCCCGGCGGGGAGCCTGATCGCGCCCACGAGGTCAGCGAGCATCGCCATCTCGCGGCGCGCGCCGGGGTTCTGCGCGTCCATCGTGTACTGCGACGTGAGCACCGCGACCATCCCGCCGGGCCGGGTGAGCCGCAGGCTCTTGAGGATGAAATGGTTGTGCATCGACAGCCGCGTCGGATTGTGCACCGGGTCGTGCAAGGTCACGTCTGAGAACGGCACGTTCCCGATCGCCGCATCGAACGAGGCTTCGGGCAGCCGGGTGTCGGCGAACGACTCAGTCCGTACCTCGGCGTGCGGATACAGGGCGCGGCTGATCGCCGCGGTCACCGGGTCGAGTTCCACCCCGGTCATGCGCGCGGTCTCGGGGGCCATGCCGAGGAACGTGCCCAGCCCGGAGCCGGTTATGTGTAGGTTCGGACAGTGTCTCAACTGCCCACGACCCCGAACCCCCGGAGCACCATGCATCTGCGATTCATCGATCGCCGGCTCCGGTCGTTGAGTGCCGCCGACGATCTGACCTGCGATACGTACGCGTCGACGTCTTCACTCCCCGACGGGATGCCGCTCTTGCTCGACGACCGGTGGCGCCCGGTCGAACCGTGGATGACGTACTTCCGGACCGTCGCGGCTGCCACGGGCAAGACGACCGTGCGTAACTATGGCTACGACGCCTTCCGGTTCGCATCGTTCCTCGCGAAACGCGGGACCAATGTTATCCACGCGAACACAGATGACATCGTCGCGTACCGCGACTCGCGATTGTCCGACGCTGAGCGGCCGGTGTCGGCGGCGACGTGGCAACGTGAGGTGGTCGTGATCCGTGGCGTTTACAGTCTGCTGATGCAGACGGGCATGATCGAGCGTGAACCGTGGATCACGATTGGACGCTCGTCAGCCTTGCGCCGCGCGTGGCACAGCGAGCCAGATATCCGGCCGTTGACTCGGGAGCAGTGGGTCGCATTTCGCGATGTCGGCCTCAGAGGGATGAAATCGAGCGGCCGCATGGATTCAAGCTGGCGTGGTCGCTCTTCGCTGCGATCGGTGGCCGGAGCGGAGATCGCTGTGACGACGGGAATGAGAGTGTCCGAATTCTCCACTCTCCTCGACGCAGAATTGCCAGCCGCGTCGGGAATGGGGGCATCCGTCCTGCTCGAAGCGTGCGCAAAATATCAGAAGCGTCGCCGAGTATCGATCCCCATGTCAACACTGCGTACGATCGACCTCTACAGGCAAACGGAGCGGCGCGCAATCGTGCGCCGCTCGGCTGCTTCATTGTGGACACGCCGCGATGAATTGTTCGTCGTCGACGAGCTGGATACCGCGGACGGCGTTGTGCGCGGTCGCCTCGATGGCCAGCGTTCCAGGTGGCGATTACATATGCTGCCACCGCATCTCCGGCGGATCGCCGTCATTGAGCGCGAGCATGGTCTTGAGGCTCTCGGCCTCCTGCTGGGGCGTGGGGGTCTGCCGATCAGCCTGCGAGCGTGGCATTCAACTTTTGAGACCGCGAGCAATCGTGCGATTGAACTGGCTCCTGAGCGGTTCGGTGGCCGCCGTGCGCGCGTCACTCCGCACGATCTGCGGCATACGTTCGCGGTGGTCACGCTGAAGGCGCTGACCGAGCTCGCCCTCGCTCGCGAGGCCGAGCGTCGAGCGGGCTCTCTCGGCCCGGCGACGCTTTCAGAACATATCTCGATCAATCCTCGGCTGACTGTGCAAAGGCTGCTGGGGCACGCGAATCCGGCGACGACGATGATCTATCTTCGCTACGTCGAAGATACGGATGCCTTGATACAAGACGTGTTTGAGAGTTGGAACGATGACGCAGTGACTTTCGCTGAAGCAGTATTGGCTGATCGGAGTGACGCATGATCGATCGCGACTTATCTCCGCGCCCCATGTCGTTCCGCATCAACGCTGGCGTCGTTGTCGACTCCGTAGTTCGTCCGCTGGACTATCAGCACCCTGTGCTTGCCGCTGAGCTCGCGGACGCTTTGCTTGAGATGAGGAGAACGCTTGAGCTGGCGGATGGCACGATGTACCACTACAGGCGCGGCTTGGAGAGCTTCCTGAGCGGCCTACAGGAAACCATTCCACGGGCAGTTTCACTTTCGCGAGCGGACACTTCTGTGGTTGAAGCGCTCCACGAGTGGGAATCCGCACTCAGCGCGGCCCACTCAGCCGAAAGCCACGTACCGCACAGCCGAGGCCGACAGATCCGGCGACTCATCCGCGTGCGTGCTGCCAGCGGCCACGAGGTTAGCGAAACCGTGATGCGCTGGGCGCAAGGGCCGGTTCTTCACCGCGGCGGCGAAGATAGACCGCTGGACGAGTTCTCGAATGCGGAACGTCTTGCCATTCGAGACGCTTGCCGCGACCGTATCCGAGCGCTTGAAGCACGACTATCGCTCGGCCGACAGCTACTGCTGGCTAACGAGAAACCTCAGAATGTCGGTTGGTCGAGCCCGGCCAGTGTTCTGTGGGGTGTTCGGTGGTTAGGTCGCGCTGACCATCTGTCGATCTTCGACGAAGTCGCCCAGGCGCATAGGTCCGGCACTCTCAATGAGCTCGATGATGCCGGTAACTATGAGGAATCCGTTCACCAGTCGATGATCCGTGCCATGTCTTACCTTTATCCGTCAGACCAGGATCTGATTGCGTTCCGCACTCTGCTGCAGTTGGCGACCGGAGCAGCCCCGGAGGAATGGTCAGGTGTCACCATCCAAGACATCGAGTCGCACGCTGATGCACTCCACGTGCGCGTGCACAAGACGCGTGCGCATCGGAGCCGTACCATCCGCTGTCCGATCACGTCAGCGGATACCGACAAGGGGTGGAAAGCTGGTGACCTCGTCCGACGCCTCCTCGTTGCCACCCAACACGCCAGAGACGAGGCCACCGGGACGGAGAACCCGGCGAGAGATGCCTTGTTCCTGACAGTTCAACGAACGATTACTCGCCACCTCGAGCCCCGCGCGTCTCCATTTCACCGCAGGCCGTTCAGCGCGCTGCTGAGCACAATCTCGCCGGAGATCTCGCAGCCTCACGACGCTCGGCGACTTCGCAAAACAGTAAAGAGCATTCGAGCTGCGGTGTTGCGAAGCGCCGACACCGCGGCTGGCGACGATCACAGCATCGCTGTTTATCAACGCCACTACGCCCAATCCACCACAGTTCACGTCCTCGCTGGGGCTGCCGTCAACGCCGCCCAATCGCAGGTGTTCGATCGGCTTAGACAGGGGCCAGTCTTCGTGAAGTCGCCCGCGAAGGCCGTGGCAACGGACGCGGAGAGTGAACTTTCAACAGCCGCAACCGCAGAGTTATCGTCGACCCAGACCGACCGGGCGATGAACGTTGCCCAATGCTCATCGCCTTATGAGTCGCCCTTCACTCCCGTCGGGCGACTCTGTGAGCATCGGCCTTCGATGTGTTTCGCGTGCCCGAACGCGATCGTGTTCACAGATCATCTGCCACGAATCCTGGCGTACCGAGAGATCCTGCGCGGACATGAGAAGGAGATGTCCCCTGGCCAGTTCGCCGCGGTTCACGGCCAGCAACTCATGAACGTCGAGCGAATACTGAGCGAGTTCGCGCCCGACGATCTTCAGGCGGCTGAGAACACGCTCGCCAGCCAGCAACCGACGCTCCACATACCACTCGGCCAACGAGGAACTCACCTATGAACACCACATCGATCACGCAACACGCGCCTGCTCTGGAGGAACACAGTGAGTTCTGGTCTGCTGACGAGCCCGTCCTGCGGCACCGACATCTTGAGAACGACCATCCCATCCCAACGTTCGGCGACCGTCAGCGATGGGATCTCCGCGCCCTGGGATGGAATCCAGCTGCTGGTCGACATTCCGCATCCCTACTCTTCGAGAATTTCGACGGCGAATGGAACCTACGGACCCGCGAACTCGCAATCGCGTTGCTCAATCCCGCACACAAGACTCTCCGCGCGCAAGGGATCTACCTGCAGTCGACACCTGTGTCTGTCAAAACAATCAACTCTCGACTCTTCGGTCTCAAACACTTCGCGGCCTGGCACCGAGAGCACTGTGACGGACTCCCGCTACGGGATCTACGGCAAGCGCATCTGGACCAGTTCCTTGTCCGAATGAAGTCGCTGAACGCAATCTCAGCGATTGTCTCAGCCGTCGATGCCGTGCGAGCGCTTCACGACCTCGACGTTGTCCTCACCGGAGGCGGCCTTACGTTCCGCCCATGGGGAGCCCAGACAACGGTGGCGCTGAGCGGACGCTCAACGAGCAGCGAGTTGAGTACCCCTGTGATTCCACCGGCGGTCTGGTGGCCGCTTTTGCACGCCAGCTGGCAGTACATCGATGTGTTCTCGTACGACATTCTTGCCGCCGCTGCCGAATGGTCCACTCTCGATCGCCCTCTGGAGAATCGAGTACGAGTGACTGATCCTGATGCCGCCCTCGCGCGCTGGATCCAAGCGACTGGTAGTGCTGTGCCCGTGCACCGTCTCACTTATGGACGATTCCAGCAAGGGGAAATTCATTGGACTTTGCTCTCGCTACTGGTCACCGATGGCCACAGCAAGAACATGTTTGCGGAGCTCACTTCGCGAACTGTCATGGCCCGCCGAGACAAGGTGACGCAAGCGATCGCTGGGGGTGCACTTCGGACGGCTCCGGGTGGGCTCTTGACCACCGCTACTGATGTCACCCGCGCGGACGGTAGCGTCGGACCATGGATCGATGGGTTTGATCCGGCGACTGTCCGTGCACAGATGAAGGTCCTTCGCAACGCCTGCTACGTCTTCTGCGCAGCGCTTACGATGATGCGCGACTCCGAGTTGCTGAGCATCAAGAAGGGTGCACTCACGACCTCATACGGCGCTCCCGCGGTCGCGTCTCAGCTGCGAAAGGGTCGAAGAGGAGTGCACCGCCGCAACTGGTGGATCATTGAACCCGTTGCGCAAGCGATTGCGGTCGCAGAACAGCTCGCGCTCGGCGATGACGTGTTTGGTTCGACGCGACGCAACCACAACGGCGGGGGCCGCGCTGTGCACTTCGATCGGCACGATGAGCTGAAGAAGTTCGTCCCTCAGCTCAACGCGCTGGGGCCTGATGCCGGCCTCGAGCCGATTCCGAAGTTTCACCTCGCACCACACATGTTCCGCCGGACCATGGCTGTAATCACTGCCCAACAACCGGATGGCGAGATCGCCCTAGGTGTTCAGCTGAAGCACGCGGCGCGGCGTGCCGTCGCCAACGGCACTACGTCGGGGTACGCGAGCGAAACGCCGGAATGGGCCGCTGAGTTCGAACACGAGCTGCAGGAAGCCGTCGCCGCTCGACTCGTTGGAGCATGGTCAGCCAATTCGACCATGAAGGTTCCGATGGCAGGCGCCGGAGCGCAGCGCTTCCGTGACCGGCTTGACGAAGTAGGGGCCGAGATCGGCAACACCATGAAGATCGGCGACGAACGCACCCTCAGATCGCTTCTTCGCGATCAGTTCAGCACGCTACGTTGGGGCACCCTGAATCACTGTCTCGGCATTCCGGAACAGGCAGCCTGTCTGAAAGGGCTGCCAGCTGACGTGACGGGCCAGGGAATGATGCCAAACAGGTGTCAGCCAACGACTTGCGGAAACTCCGTCATCACCGATGAACACGCGCCCGTCTGGATTGCCGAGGAGCAAGACCTCTTCGCGAAGCTTCGTGACCGCAAGATGGCCGATCACAACCGAGCACAGCTCGAGGCCGAGCTTGCAGCAGTTCAGAAGATCACCCGGAGGTTCACTGATGCCTGACCATGGCGACTCCGAACCGAAGCTTCGTGCAGCGATGAACCGGCTTCTCGCAGGAACCGCTGAGCGCACTGATGGACGGCTGATCAAAGAGAACCTCTACCGCGAGGCCGGCGTCAGCCGCGCCACGATGAACCGCGCGCGCGCCGTCCTCGAGGAATGGTCGCGCCGGGTCGACGGTACCCAGCCGCGCGACAAGGAGATCGAGGACTTGAGGCGCAAGCTCACTGAGCAGCGCAGCGAGTCACGACGACTGCGCGAACGAATCCATGAACTCGACGCTCAACTCACCATCGCGGCGACAGCCGTCGCCGAACTCCACGTCGAGAACCAGATCCTGCGCGGTGATGATTCCACCCGCAACGTCAGCCCATTCCGCACCGCGAAGACGAGCCCGCGCTCCTAACGAGGAGGAGTCCGCCCTGGCTGCGACAACCATAGCGTTGAGGGAAGTCATGGGACTGCCCGACCTGCGGCTTGCCCCAGCGAGACCACCCGCTGCTTTCGATCGATCGCGGAGGTGCTACAGAATTTGAGGTCCTAATGAACCGACGATTTGACGCTTCGGAATCGCGGCATCGGGTACGTCGTTCTCGGTTCAGCCGAGTGAGTCGCATACTGCCATCGTGCGCTTCGAGCGATAGCCTTCACCTGACCGCCCCACAGCGGGAGGAGTGGTTGTGGATCTCAAAGACACTCGGCTTCCCGTGGATCAAGTGAGCACCACAGCAAGGTCAATCAATGTCTGAAGCAGAGCGCGCCTTCGTCACGACAGTCGCCCAGATTGTCCCGGTCCTCCTCCTCGCACTTGTTGTCGAGAACCGTTTCTTCCGGTTCACACACGCCGATGCAATCCCCTCCATCAAACACGCTCGACAATCGTTGCGCGGGGGAATGTCACGATTCGATTATTGGGGCTGGCGAACCCTCACTGCTTTCAGACGCTGGGGGCTGGGCATTTCCCTGAGCCTGAGCTTGGCCGGGCTCCTGGCTGTAGTCGAGGTGCTCACGCTCTACCTGCTCGCACACGACCGCCCTGCAACAGGCGGCGTGATCAACTTCCTCATAATCGGGGTCACAATCGGTGTACTCGCAGTCGGGGTCTTACCGGTTCTCGGAGTGATCGTACGACGCAATGTGGAACTGAGCACGCTTGAGGTTGAGCTGCAGCAGACAGTCGAAGCAAAGCGGGAACGCGACGCCGAGGACGAACGAGCACGAGCGGCACTGCTCGTTGCGCGGGCAAAGCCGCGGTGGGGCCGCTGGTTCAGCCGACGATAGGCGCACTGCTTCGCTAGGGCGTGTCTGACAAAGCCTTGGCCCATGCGATGACGGCGTTGAGGACGACGGCGGCGCGGTAGATCACGGCGTGTTTGTCGTAGCGGGTGGCGAGTCCTCGCCATTGCTTGATGCGGCAGTAGCCCCGCTCGATGACGTTCCGGTTGCGGTAGTCGGCGGCGTCGAGCCCGACAGGACGGCCGCCGCGTGATCCGCGTCGTTTGCGGTGCCCTTTCTGGTCGTCGGGCTCGGGGATGACGGCCTTGATCCCGCGATCGCGAAGGTGACCGCGGATGGCGCGCGAGGAGTACGCCTTGTCGCCTCGCACCGCGTCCGGACGGGTGCGCGGCCGGCCCGTGCCACGACCGACGCGCAGCTGCTCCATCAGCGGCAGGAACATCGGAGAGTCCCCGGCCTGTCCCGGTGTGATCAGGGTGACCAGAGGCAGACCGTTGCCATCGACGAGCTGATGGATCTTCGTCGACAGGCCACCTCTGGAGCGGCCTACGCCGTGATCAGGCGGCTCGACCTGCAGATTGTTGTAACTCGATCCAGCCCCCTGTGAGACGCGTGGCGTTGGTCGCGTGCTGATGCGCGCGGGCGATCGTGGAGTCCACTGACAGCGACCAATCGACCATGCCTGCCGCGTCCGCTGCTGCCGTGATCGTCGCCGCCACACGGTCCCACTTCCCGTCGAACGCCATCCGCCGGTGCCACGTCCACACCGTCTGCCAGGGCCCGAACACCGGCGGGAGGTCCCGCCACGCGAGGCCCGTCCGGTACCGGTAGACGATGCCCTCGACCATCGTCCGCGCATCCGAGAACTTCCGGCCCGGACGACCCGTCGGACGGGGCAGCATCGGCTCGATCAACGACCACTGAGCATCCGAAAGCATCTGAAACCGAGACATGCCTTCACGCTCTCAGGCGAACACCCGAACCTTTGCCAGACACGCCCTAGGCCGCGCCCGGCGTTGCGCGCGGGCTCTGTCGGGCGTGCGCTTCCCTCGGAGACTCGCACGTTCTTCGGACCGGATTGCGGGTTCGGGTCGGAGGGAAGCGCGATTCTCCGGGCGAGGTGCGGCGGCGGCGCGAGCGCGAAGCCGGCGCGTCAGGTGAGCAGCGGGCCCAGTTCTCGCGCCGCGGAGACGACCGAGTGCGCGATCCCCCCTGGGTCGTCGATGTGTCGTCGCGGGCCCGAGTAGGACAACGCCCCGGCGAGGGTGCCTGCGGCATCTGTGATCGGCGCTGCCAGGCAGCCCCGCTGCCCGTCGCTCACACGGATCACCCCGTGCAGGCGAAGATCGGTGGTGAGAGCATCCGGGGCCCCATCGCCGCGCATCGCCGGGGGCAACAGGCCCAGTGCAAAGTGCGTGGGGTCGTGCTGCAGGGCCTGCCGGTCGGAGAAGGGGAAGTCGGGGTCCTCGTCGGCGAAGATGATCCTGCCCTCGCGGTATAGGACGAGATGGATGCCGCCGCGCACGTTCGCCCGCGTGCGCTCCAGGATGTCCAGGGCCGCGCGGGGAATGCGCTCGACGCTCACGCTGCCTGCCAGCTGGGCCACTTTCGTGCCCAGCGCGAATCCGGTGAGATCCGGCGTCCGGACGAGGTACTCGTCCTGCACGAGCAGATTGAGCAGCCGATACGTCGTCGCGCGCGGCATCCCGAGGCGCTCGGCGAGCTGTCGTGCGGTCACGCCGGCGCCCATCGCCGCGACCGCCTCGAGCATCGACAGGGCGCTGTGGATCGCCGTCGGCTGGCGCGCCGTGATCGATACTCCGTCCCCTTGTGTCATTCGGTCGTGTCCCGGGGCTCGTCGCCCGAGCGTGCGATCCCGCCGAGCACCTGTGCGGCCACTGGCTCGTCGTACCGGCCGACCTCGCCGAGCGGTCGGCGTCGACGCCAGCGGATCAGCATCGCCGCGATGATGGCCAGACCGAGCGTGACCCAGATCCCCGGGTTGCCTGCGCCGAGTTCCGCGGCGAGATAGACCGCGAGGCAGGCCGTCAGCGCCGCGGCCACGCTGACGGCGATGACGACGGTGCCGGGAGTGGTCTCCCCGATGCGGCGCAGGAACAGGGGAGCGGCCAGACACACCAGCGCGTAGGCGACGATGTACCCCACTGCGGAGATCAGCAGCACCGCCTTCATGGCATCCCACGGCTGCGCGCCCATCGCGACGACCACGATGGGTGCCGCGACGATCACCGGGACTGCGATCGCGATCGCGCCGATCGGAGTGCGGTGGACCCGGTGCGTGCGTCCGAGTCGGGCGGGCACGACCCCGTCGCGGGCGAGGGCGAACACGATGCGGGTGAGGGCCGTCGTCGATGCGATCGCGCAGGCAAGGCCCGAGGTGGCGATGCCGACGTCGGCGACGGCGGCCCACGCGGAGAGGCCGAAGTGCGCGGCGAGCTCATCGAGGAGGGCGAGCGGCGGGGTGCCGTCCACCCCGATCACGGCAGAGCCGGCGATCTGGGTGTAGGCGGCGATGAGATAGAACACTCCGGCGACGCCGACGCTCCACACGATGGCGCGCGGGATGTTCTTGAGCGGTGCGCGCGCTTCGACGCCGAGCGTGGCCGAGCTCTCGAAGCCCACGAACGCGGTGATCGCGAGCACGGCGCCGCCCGCGATGCCCGCCACCGAGATGTCCCCAGCGGAGAACAGCGCCTCAGGGTGAATCGGCCCGATCTGCACGAGGAGCACGATCAGCAGCAGCAGGATCAGCGTGACCGAGACGGCTTAGCCTCGATCCACCGATGAGCTTGGGTGACAAGCGGGTGCCGTGACGCAGAAATGCCCCTCTGATCAGGAAGAATAGTGATTGTCTAGACCGCTGTTC
>QFPM01000033.1 GCA_003248655.1 Microbacterium sp. | reverse complement strand
TTTTCCTTCTCTTTCACACAGTCCCCTCCCTCGCCGTCCTCGTCTCTTTCCTGCCGCTCTTCCGCCTAACGCTCTAGCGCCCCCCAACGAATGGACGTAGCCCTGGCCGCCGCCGGTGCCGATCTTCGCGATGACCGCGAGGATGATGTCCTTCGCCGTCACGCCCGGCTTGAGCTCGCCCTCGACGGTGATCGCCATCGTCTTGAACGGCTTGAGCGGAAGCGTCTGGGTGGCGAGGACGTGCTCGACCTCGCTCGTTCCGATTCCGAACGCCATCGCGCCGAACGCGCCGTGTGTCGACGTGTGGGAGTCGCCGCACACGACGGTGATGCCCGGCATGGTGAGCCCCAGCTGCGGGCCGACGACGTGGACGATGCCCTGCTCGATGTCGCCGAGCGAGTGCAGGCGGATGCCGAACTCCTTCGCGTTGGAGCGCAGCGTCTCGATCTGCGTGCGACTGATCGGGTCGGCGATCGGCCGGTCGATGAGGAGCGTGGGCGTGTTGTGGTCCTCGGTCGCGATCGTGAGGTCGGGCCGGCGCACTGGTCGACCCGCCATACGCAGGCCGTCGAAGGCCTGCGGGCTCGTGACCTCGTGGACGAGGTGGAGATCGATGTAGATGAGGTCGGGGCTGCCGTTCTCGCCCTTGACCACCAGATGGTCATCCCACACCTTCTCGGCGAGGGTCCTCGGTCGTACGTCTTCAGTCATGGATGCTGTCCTTCTTCGTTTCGTGCCCAGCCCACGATTACCGCTGCTCAGCGGTACCAGCCGCGACGAGGGAGGCTAGTGGCTAGGCCCCGTCGCGGCGACGAAGAAGAAGTCGGCCGAAACGCATCCTCCGAGAGTATCACTCAACCCGGAGGCGATCTGTGCCGCGAAACCGACCCGGCCTACTCGTCGTCAGGCCCGGGGATGCTGCGCTCCTTGACCTCTTCGGCGAGCGGCCGGCGGCTCTCCACCCGGATCTTCACGAGGCTCGCGATGACCGCGACCGCCATGGCCGCAAGGATCACCGCGAGCGACGTCCACGTCGAGATCTCCGGGGCCCACTCCACGTGCTCGCCACCGTTGATGAAGGGCAGTTCGTTGACGTGGAGGGCGTGGAAGAACAGCTTGACGCCGATGAACGCGAGGATGAACGCGATGCCGTAGTGGAGGTACTCGAGCTTGTCGATCAGGTCGCCGAGCAGGAAGTACAGCTGGCGAAGACCCATGAGGGCGAACACGTTCGCGGTGAAGACGATGAACGGGTCCTGCGTGATACCGAAGATCGCCGGGATCGAGTCGATCGCGAACACGAGGTCGGTGAGCCCCAGGGCGATGAAGACCACGAGGATCGGCGTGAAGACCTTGCGGCCGTCGATCACGGTGCGCAGCTTGGCGCCGTCGTACGCGTCGGTGATGGGAACCCGCTTGCGGAGGAATCGGATGATCCCGTTCTCGGTGTCCTCCATGTCGTCGTGCTTCTCGAACGCCTGCCGGATCGCGGTGTACAGGAGGAAGGCGCCGAAGATGTAGAAGATCCACGAGAAGTTCTCGATGAGCTGGGCACCCAGCAGGATGAAGATGCCACGCAGGACGAGAGCGATGAGGATGGGGCGTGAGGAACGAACTGGTGACAACTGATCGTTAGCGCCGCAAGGCGCTGACGGGAAGGATGTGATCATGCCCGGTCCCTATCCCAGAGAGTTCCGCGAGGACGTCGTTGCGGTCGCCCGACGCCGCGAGAGCGGTGTCACGCTCAAGCAAGTCGCCACTGACTTCGGTATCAGTGAGGCGACGTTGCAGAACTGGCTGCGCCAAGCCGATATCGAGGAAGGCGCCCGTCCCGGCCAAACAGCGGACGAAGCGGTCGAGGTGCGGGAGTTGCGTCGCCGGAATCGGTTGCTCGAGCAGGAGAACGAGGTGCTGCGGAAGGCGGCGGCGTATTTGTCGCAGGCGAATCTGAAACTCGGTGGCTCCCCAAAATGATCTACCCGCTCGTTGCTGAGCTCGCCGAGGCGGGGATTCCCGTGACGGTGTCGTGCCGGGTCTTGAAGCTCGCCCGCCAGCCCTACTACCGGTGGCGGAAGGATCCGATCCGGGATGCGGACGTGCTGCGCGCATATCGGATCAATGCCCTCCACGATGCTCACGCTGAGGACCCGACGTTCGGCTATCGATATCTTGCCGACGAGGCCCGCAGGGCGGGCTGGCGGATGAGCCGGCGGACTGCGTGGAAGTTGTGTTCTCAGGCGGGGATTCTCTCCTCGGCTCAGCGTCGCAGGCGGGGGAAGGGTAAGAAGGTTGGCCCGCCGGTGTTCGACGATCACGTGCAGCGCGTGTTCCGCGCGGACGCGCCGAACCGGCTTTGGTTGACCGACATCACCGAGCACCGCACGGCGACCGAGGGCAAGCTCTATTGCTGCGCGATCAAGGATGTCTTCTCGAACCGGATCGTCGGCTATTCCATCAGTGAGCGCATGACGGCGAAGCTTGCCGTTGATGCTCTGCGCAATGCCGTCGCCCGACGTGGGGACGTCGCGGGCTGCATTCTGCATGCCGACAGGGGCAGTCAGTTTCGCAGTCGAGCGATGGCCAGGGAGTTGCGTCGTCACGACATGGTCGGCTCGATGGGCCGCGTTGGCGCCGCTGGGGACAACGCTGCGATGGAGAGCTTCTGGTCGTTGCTGCAGACGAACGTCCTGAACCAGCAACGGTGGGCGACGAGGCAAGAGCTGCGCTTGGCGATCGTGGTCTGGATCGAGCGGAAGTATCACCGGCAACGCGCCCAGGACACCCTCGGAGGGTTGACCCCGATCGAGTTCGAAGCGAAGCTAGCCCAGTCGCGATCCCTCGCGGCCTAAACCGAACCTGTCACCAGTTCGTTCCTCACGCCCATGCCCACCATGAGCACCTCCTGCTGGTACTTCCTCGGAACCGAGAACCTCCCCATGATGATGACGAAGACGAAGAGGTTGTCGATCGACAGCGAGTACTCGGTGACCCAGCCGGCGATGAACTCGGCGGCGTGATCGACCGATCCCTGCCAGAGCATCAGCAGCGCGAACACCAGCGCGAGCCCGACATAGAAGCTCACCCAGAGCGCCGACTCCCGGGTGGAGGGGATGTGCGGACGCTTGTAGGCGAGGACGAGGTCGACGGCGAGGATCAGGAGCAGGACGACGAACGAGGTGATCTCGAACCAGGCGGGCAGTGCGGCTTCCATGGATTCCGTTCGGGGAGGAGGGCAGGGATCGGTGCCGAAAGTCTCTCCCCCGCACTGTACGTGCGTCACTGGCCCCGGAACCACGGCATCGGGGTTCGTCTTGACGAGGTCGGTGGAGTGGGATACTCCCCTTCGCGCGGCCAGTCTAGCCGTTCGGCGAGGAGCGTGCCGGTCGAGACTCGAACCCGACCGGCACGCCTGACCGCGCCGGTCGCGCGATCAGCCCTTGGTCACCGCGAACTCCCGGAAGTCCGTCGCCGCGACCATCCCTCTGATGCCTGCCGCGCCCGTCGAGGGGCACCCGGCATCCGTCACCGACACGACCGCCTGATCCCACGACGAGGTCGATTGCGCCGTCGCGACGATCGTGCAGCCGGTCGCGCGCAGGGTCACGCGATACCAGGAGTTGAGCGCCACGCCCCCGGGCACCGTCGTGTTGGCCAACGGCGTCCACGTGGTCGAGTTGGCGCGACCGAGGGACAGCTGGGAAGTGCTGCCGTCCACCCCCGCGAAATATCCCACGTAGGCGTCGGGACCCGTGCCCAGCGAACTCGCGCGGGCCATGAGCCCGCCGTTGCCGCTCGGCGCGGTCAGACTCGTGATGCGCACGTCGGAGACGACGGTGTACGCATCGCCCGAGACCGGCGAGGACTGCTTCGGCCCGTTCGTTCCCGACGCGGTCTGACGCTGAACGCCGCCGGACGCGACGGTCGACCAGGTGCCTCCATAGGAGGTCCAGCCGGTCGCGCCTCCGGATGCCCAGCTGTCGCTGTACGTCGGAGCGGTCGAGGAGCCCGCGGCCGTCACCTGGACGTTTCTGAAGGACGCCGACGTCAGGTGCGACCGGACGCCGACCTGACCGCTAGCGAGGCAACTCGGGTCGGTGGCCGACGTGGTCGTCGTCGCGGTGGAGTCGTCGCGCTTGAGGACCGCGGTGATCGAGCATCCCACCATCGTCACCTGGAGGTTGTACCAGGCACCCGTGACGACTCCGCCGGAGACCCCGGTGGACGAGAGCCCCGTCCAGTTGTTCACCTGCTTGCCGATGAACAGCGTGTTGTTCGTCTCGATTCCGACGTAGTAACCCGTGTGGTTGTCGGCGCCCACCCCCGGGCTCGTCGTGCGCAGGAGGACGCCGGCCTGACCCGCACTGTCGAGCCGGAGGTCGGTGGTCACCGTGACATCGGTCCACGCCGCGGAACCCACGAGCGACTTGGGGCCGGACGATCCGCCCGACTGCGAGTAGATGCCTCCGCTGACCGACCATGAGCCGCCGTACGTCGCCCACCCCATGTCGTTGCCCGAGGCGAACGGGGCGTAGAGCGGTAGCGTTCCCACCGGACCCACGCCGAAGCGGATGTCGCACCGAGTGGTCGACCCGGCGACGAACCGCGGCGTGACCATCATCACGGCGGTGCCGGTGGCCGTCGGCACGAGACTCGGGCTGTAGTTCGCACAGTGCTTCCCCGGTCCGTTGTTGTAGTCGCCCGTCGGGTCGATCGTGACGGGGGCCGAGAGGACGTTCCACGTGCCGGATCCGTTGTTCGTGTTCGTGAACACCACCCGCCCGGTCTCGGGGCGGACGACCGTCGTCGGTCCGTCCGACCCCGTCACCACCCGCTGGCCGGCGATGATGAGCGTGCCGTTCGGCCCGCCGCTCGGCGTCCAGGCCAGACCGGGAGTGTGAAGCAGCTGGCGGCCGTCGGGAGTCTGGACGAGTGATCCGAGGCTCGATGCGGAACCCCAGTTCGCGCCATCCGGAGACGTCTTGAGATAGACCCGGCACGTCTGATCGGCATTGCCCACCGAGTCACGACACAACTCGAAAGCCATTGCGTACGTGCCGTTGCCGAGCTTTCGGACCACCGGCATCCCGGGCCTGCTGCTCGAGTCGCCGATCGCGACCGTGTCCACCTGACTGCCCCAGGTGACTCCCCCGTCGGTCGAGGTCACCATCACGAGCTTCTGGTAGTAGCCCGACGACCGCAGCCGCTCGTCCGAGAAGTGACACGCGAGCTTGCCGTCGGCGTTGAGGATGATCTCCGGTTCCCACAACCCCGTCGCGACGGCGCTCGGGCTGCCGGACTTGGTCGTGCAGTTACCCCGCTGCGTCCACGTGACGCCGTAGTCGGTGCTGATGAAGGTCTGGACCTCCTGGAAACCCCAGTTGACGTTGTCCCACGCGTTTCCGGCCGCGATGATCGTGCCGGCCGGGAGGCCACCAGCGGCGACCGGCAGCTCATACATGGAGCCGAAGTAGATGCCCCAGCCGGGCGTCGGCGAGTACAGGGTGCTGATGGTCGTCCAGGTCGCCCCGTTATCGGTGCTGCGCTTGACGACCGAGTGCGTGCGCACCCCCGTGTCGTTGATGCTGTACATCACGAGCAGGTCGCCTCGCTTGCTCGTATCGGCGCTCGCAGCGAGTCGGATGATGCGGGGGTAGTCGTTGTTCTCCAGGCCGGTGCCCGAGCTGGGCGAGGCCACGATCGAGCCCGGGGAGGCGAAGGCCGGCGCCGATCCGACGACGGCCTGCAGGACGAAGACGAGAGCCGCGAGCAACGCTGCTGCGACGTACCATCTCCGCCGCACTGCGGGGATGCTGATCATTTCTTTCTCCTTATCGTTTTCCAGCGAGTGACGCGCACCACCGAACAGAGGGAGAACCCGTCCCGTCCCTACTCGATGGCGCGGGAACGACCGCCTGGGACGACGCGAAGACTCTCGACGTGCAGGTGGGCATTCCACGTGCGCATCCCGACATGACCGAGCACATGAGGCAGTGCGTCGTCGACATCGAGGATGCGTCGGCCGTCGAGTTCGACCGAGAGCGAACCGCCGAGGCAGCGCACGACGAGATCGTGCGCAATCGACGGGTCAACCGGGACGAGGTGCTGTCCGAGCACGCGTTCCCGGTAGTCGTGGCGGGCGAGCACCACGCGGTTCGCGTGGAGCTGCACCGAGTATCCGAGCAAGAAGTCCGTCCCGAGCATCGGGTCGTCGCCTTCGCCGCCCTCGGAGAGCTGGTCCGCCCGAACGAGCAGATCCGCGTGGGCGTCGTCGGCGTCGAACTCCACCACGACCCGCGCCGCGAGCTCGACGTCGTCGTAGCGTCCGGGCAGAACGCGCTTGCCGATCCCCCGCATGCGCTTGTCGGTCACCTCGGGCGGCCCGGGATGGGGCATCGGCGCCACGGTGACGAGATCGACGATCGGCGTGCCGGTCACGCCCTCGAGCCGAATCAGGGTGGTCGGTCGAGAGAGCACGGCATCGCAGGACACGAGGGTGCTCGGTCCGGCGGACGCCATCGGAACACGGGCGCCGTCGATGTCCAGCGCCATCTCGGTTCCCGCGTCGAAGTCGCCCGAGACATGCACGCGATAGGGGCCGGGGTGCGGGACGTCCAGCTCGTAGTGGATCGACGCCCCCGGGGCGATGCGGATTCTCTCGGCCGACATGACGTCGTCGGTGAAGCAGTCGACCGCGGTGGGTCCGTCGGTGCCGAGCGCCGCCCAGAACCTCCCCGGAACGGGCTTGAGGCTCGCGCGATCGGCGGCATCCGGAGTCCGGCGAGTCAGCGAGACCGAGCCGATGTGGACGGACCCGGACCCCTCGATGGCAATCGAGGTCGACGGCGACGAGGGCAGCACCCCCGCGAGTCGCGCGTCCACCAGTACGCGCGCTTCGGCGCCCCGGGACTCGACACGCCACGTGTGGAGAACGTCGATGTCGAGTGCTGGTGGAAGGGGAACGGTCGTCCCGTCGAGAACGAGAACGCCGCCGGTGAGGCAGAGCTCTGCCGTGAACTCGGGGCCGGGGTCGACGCGCCAACGGGCACGAATCTGCCCCCCGGTGAGCACTCCGCGGTCATTCGTGACCGCGAGTTCGCCCGCCTCGACCGCCCACTGATCCGCTCCCGAATCGGACCAGTCGACTCGCTCGTCGGGCGGTTCGGGTGCCCGCGCGGAGCGCGTCGGGCCGAGGACCTGAAGACTTCGACCGCTGTGCACCTGACGGTCGAGGTCGAGGTCTCGCGAGGCGTCGGGGTTGAAGTTGTGGTACGCGATCCAGGTCGACACCAGGTCGGGTCCGATGACGCTGCTCGAGTGCCCCAGGCCCACGAGGTCCCCCGTGGTGCTCACGAGTATCGGGTTGAGTGGGTCTCCGCGCCATCCGCGGAGCGGGTCGTCGCTCCACGCCGCGTCGATCCGGTACCCGGGGCTCAGATAGTGGTTCCCGGTGAGCGTCATGTAGTAGAGCCCGTCACGCTTGAGGACGAACGGGCCCTCGGTCCATCCGTTCATGTGGATGCCCGTGAGCACCGGTTCTCCGAAGCCGTCGGCACCGAGCAACCGGCATCCCCAGATGCCCTCGTCTCCCGCCCAGTAGAAATACCGGGCTCCGTCGTCATCGACGAACACGTGCCCGTCGATCGCGTGGCCGACATTCGGCGACACCGGCTCGAACGGACCCGTTGGCGATGCGGAACTCAAGACGACGTGACCGAAGCCCGAGGGCGACGTGTACATGTGGAAGACGCCGTCGTCGTAGACGACCTCGGGCGCGAACGGGACGAGCCCCGGGAATACGTCGGGGGCGATCGTCGGACCCTCGAGCGTCCAGTTCACGAGGTCGCGAGAACTCCAGCAGCGCACATCGGGATTCGTGGCGTACAGGTAGTAGAGGCCGTCGTGGCGCAGAACGAACGGGTCGGCGAAGTCGCCGTTGCGAGCGATGGGGTTGCCGTATCTGCCCATCCGCTCAGCCCTTGATGCCCGAGAACGCGAACGAGTCGACGAAGTACCGCTGCGCAGCTGTGAAGAGGACGACGACGGGGAGCACGGCGATGATCGAGGCCGTCATGATCATCGGGAAGTCCGTCTGCTCCGCGTAGTAGGCACTGAACGAGGCGATCACGAGCTGCACGGTCGCGTTCTCGGGAGAGTGCGTGAAGATGAGCGGGCCGAGGTAGTCGTTCCAGGTCGCCATGAAGACGATGATCACGTTCGCGGCGATGGCGGGCTTGCACAGTGGCAGGAAGATGCTCCAGTAGATGCGGAAGAAGCCTGCGCCGTCGAGCTTGGCGGCCTCGAGCAGTTCCGTGGCCAGGCCGAGCATGTATTGGCGCAGGAAGAAGATCATCGTCACGTTCCCCAGCAGCCCCGGCACGATCAGGGGCAGCAGCGTGTCGATCCATCCCAGCTCCACGAACAACAAGAACTGGGGAATGATCAGCACCACCAGCGGCACCATGATCGTCGACAGCAGCACGACGAACAGCACGCGCTTGTACGGGAACTCGAGCTTCGCGAAGGCGAAGGCTGCCATCGTCGATGAGAACGTTCCGACCACGACGACGAGGGTCGTCACGATGGCGCTATTGAGCAGCCCCGAGGCCAGGGGAACGATGTTCCACACCTCGACGTAGTTCGCCCAGTCGACGGGTGACGGAATCCACTGCGGCGGGCTCGTGAAGACCAGCCGCGACTCCTTGAGGGAGGTGGAGAGCATCCACAGGAAGGGCAGCACCATGGTGAGCGAGCCGAGGAACATCAAGACAAAGGCGACCGCCGTCCCTGTGCGCCGCGCGGACGCGTTCGTGCGAGCCATCGTCACTCCCCCTCGTAGACCCAGCGGCGCGAGAGCCGGAACTGGATCAGCGTTACGCCGAGAATCGCCAGCGCGAAGAACAGCGCGGTGGCTGAGGCCAGACCGAGCTCTCCGGAGCCGAACGCTTTCTGCCAGATGTAGTACGTGATCGTCGCGGCGCTGTAGTTCCGTCCCCCGTCGGACGTGAAGAGTTGCACCTCGACGAAGGTCTGCAGCGAGCCGATGATGCCGACGATGGTCAGGAAGAAGAGTGCTGGCGTGAGCATGGGCAGGGTGATCTGGAAGAACTGCCGGATCACCGATGCGCCGTCGATTCGCGCCGCCTCGTAGTAGACGTCGGGGATGTTCTTGAGCGCGGCGAGGATGTAGATCGAAGTGATCCCGATCATCTTCCAGGCGATCATGATGACGATCGTCGTCTTGATCCATGCGGGATCGCCGAGCCAGTCCGGGCCCTGGATTCCGAACAGCGCCAGGAACTGGTTGACGAGCCCGTACTGATAGTTGAACAGCCACTTCCACAGCACGACGAGGGCGACGATCGAGGAGATGTACGGCAGGAAGAAGAGAATGCGGAAAACCGTGCTGCCCGGTGTTCCGCGATGGCTGCCGATCGCGAACAGGATTCCGAAGATCAGGTAGAAGGGGATCGGCAACAGCATGACGATCGTGTTCCCCGCCGCGATCCAGAAGTACTTGTCGGTGAGGAACGTCGTGAAGTTCTCCAGGCCCACGAAATCGCGGTTCTCGCTCAGGGCGTTCCAATTGGTGAAGCCCGCGTAGATCGCGATGCCGATCGGGATGACGCAGAACAGAACCACCTGCAGCGAGATCGGCGTGACGAAGGCGAGCCCCCAGATCTTCTCCCGGCGACGCATCGTGGATGCCCGCCTCGGTGCTGTCGTCGTCGACACGTGTCCTCCTGTGTGGTGCTGCGAGTGCTCGCGGGGTGCGGGGCGGGAGTCCGAGAGGGACTCCCGCCCCGCTGGGTCTTGCGGACTACTCTCCTTGGGCCGCGATGCCCTCGTCCAGCAGCGCCTGCATCTCCTCCTCGATGGACGCCGTGTACTCCGCGGCGGTCATCTCACCGTTCCACACGCTCGCGACGTTGGAGTTGAACAACCCGAACCAGTCGCTGTTGAACGTGTACGTCTGGGTCGCGCGGCGACCGTAGTCGGTGATGATTCGGATGAACTCGGCCTTGTTCGCCGGCGCCTTGTCGGAGGTGAGGTACTCGTTCTCCGTCATGTCGATCAGGTTCGGGATCGCCTGACCCTTCTCGATGTTGGTGCGCTGGGCGCCCTCGTTGAAGGCGAGGAACGCGGCGAGGTTCTCGGCATCCTCCACGTGCTCGCTCGAGTTCGCCACCGCGAAGCCGATTCCGCCGTACCAGATCGCCTCGTCACCGGTGTTCGGGCTCACGGGCCACGGCATGAGATCCCAGGCGAAGGTCGCGTCGTTCCACAACCCGCCCTGGTTCCAGGGGCCGATACCCATCATTCCGACCTTGCCGTCGACGAATCGCTGGTAGTCGCCGAGCGCGCTCTGCTCCTCCGGACTCGGGACCACTCCCTCGACGAGGTTGAGGTCGGCGACCCACTGCAGTGCCTCGACGAACTGGGGATCGGTGACCGTCACCTCGGTGTGGTCAGCGTTGAGCCAGTCGGCCCCGTTGGACCACACGGCCGACTCGACCGAGAACGGGGTCGAGCCATAGACCTTGTCGGCACCGGACCCGGATGTCAGCGCCCGGGCCGCGGCGACGAACTCGTCCCAGGTCCACGGGTTCTCGTCGGTCGGAGCGGTGATTCCCGCGCTGTCGAAGAGATCCTTGTTGTAGGCGAGCGCGAACGGGCCGATGTCCTTCGGCAGTCCGTAGATCGCGCCTTCCCCGGGGGTGGTTCCGTCGAAGCGGTACATGTCGATCGCCTTCTCCCACACGTTGTCCGCGTCGAAGACCTCGTTGTCGGCGACGTAGTCGCTCAGGTCGGCGATGAGGCCCGCATCCGCGTAGGGCATGACCTTCTCCGGCTGGAGGTAGAACACGTCCGGAGTCTGCTTGCTCGCGATCATCGTCTGTAGCTTCGTCGCGAAGTCTTCGGCCGGAACCGATACGTAGTCGACGGTGACCCCGGGATACTCCTCCTCATACTGAGCGATCATGTCCTCGAACACCGCAACCTCTTCGGGTGAACCCCAGCCCATGAAGGTGATCGATCGGTCACCATCATCGGTCGGGCCCGCGCTGCAGCTGCTCAGCAGGAGGGCGGCGAACGCGAGGAGCGCCACCGCGGCGCTGTGTTTCTTCATGTCTGTCTCCTGGTGACGGAGCCATCCTCAGTCCCTCCGCGTCTTCGCATCGGGGTCCGGTCATCGTCGGCCGGTCGGATTGCTCGATTGCTGTGGACGGTAATCTATAGCGCTGTAAATGTCAACGGAAGGCCCGCGTGGCGGGAACGCAGACCTAGGATGTGGAGCATGGTGAACGGGAGATCCGCGGGACGGGTGCGCCTCAAGGACGTGGCGGATCTCGCAGGCGTCTCGATGAAGACGGTGTCGAACGTCATGCACGACTACGAGCACGTCTCTCCGGCCATGCGCGACCGGGTCAGGGCCGCCATCGAGGAGCTCGGATACCGCCCCAACCTGACCGCTCGGCGCCTCGCGACGGGCAGAACCGGCATGATCGCTCTGGCGATCCCGGAGATCGACCAGTTCTACTTCGCCGAGATCGCCCGCCATATCGGCGAGGAGGCCGGGCGGCGCGGGTACCGGGTGATCGTCGAACAGACCCTCAACGATGTCGAGGCGGAGCGTGCCGTCATCCGTGACCGCGAAGAGGGACTGGTCGACGGCGTGATCTTCCATCCCGCCCGCATCGACACCCTGGAAATCGCGCGGCTGCGCCCCGACACTCCCCTCGTGCTCCTCGGGGAGGCGGCCCGCCCGGTCACCACGGATCACGTGATGATCGACAATACCCGGGCGGCGCGGGACGGCGTGGAGGCACTCGTGCGGTCGGGACGCAGGCGTATCGCGTTCCTCGCGACAGTGCGCGGAGACATCACCGAGTCGACCCACCTGCGGCTACTCGGGTATCAGGAGGCTCTCATCGACGCGGGAATCGGCGCCGATCCCCGGCTGGTCCTGCAGAGCGAGGGATTCGACCTCGAGGACGGCGTCGGCGCGGTCCGCACCGCCCTCGACGCGGGAATCGCATTCGACGCCATCCTGTGCCGCGACGATCTCTTCGCGATGGCGGCGATTCGCGCCCTCACGGAGGCGGGCCTGCGCGTTCCGCAGGACGTCTCGGTTCTCGGCTGGGACAACACCTCCATCGCCCGGAACAGCACGCCGGCGCTGTCCTCGGTTTCTCCCGACAAGGCGGCGCTGGCCTCCGTCGCGTTCGATCTTCTGCTCGAACGCATCGACGGCTACGACGGCATCGGCCGCCACATGATCGTCGACCACTCGATCGCGGAACGCGCCACCACCTGATCGGGACTTTACAGCGCTGCATAACTCGCTCTAGGGTGTCTGCCATGCACGACGACTCGGCGACCCCTGCAACGGCACAGGACGGCAGCTACCCTCGGCCCCAGCTCGTCCGCGACCGCTGGGTCGAGCTCTCCGGAGCGTGGGAATTCGACTACGACGACGCCGATGCGGGAATCGACGACGGATGGATGCACCGCAGTACGCCGTTCTCACGGACGATCATCGTCCCGTTCCCGCCCGAGTCCGAGCGATCCGGAATCGGGGACACGACCTACCACCGGGTGCTGTGGTACCGGCGAACCGTGACGCCCGCCGACCTTCTCGCCGCCGGTCACTCGCCCGGCCGCTCCCTCGTGATCCACTTCGGCGCGGTCGACTACGCGGCCGACGTGTGGGTCGACGGGCAGCACGTCGTCCACCACGCGGGCGGGCACACTCCCTTCAGCGCGCGGATCCCTCCCTCGAGTGAGGGCTTCGAGGTGGTCGTGAGGGTGGAGGACGACCCGACCGATCTGGGGCAGCCGCGGGGAAAGCAGGACTGGCAGGAACGCGCTCATGTGGTCTGGTACGACCGCACGAGCGGCATCTGGCAGCCGGTGTGGCTGGAGTCCGTGCCCAGCCAGCATCTTGCCGGCCTGTCGTGGCGCACCGACGTCCCCTCCGCCACGGCCACGCTCTCCTACGAACTGGCCCACCGGCCCGCGCCCGGGACGCGGCTTCACGTGCGCCTGAGTACCGACATCGAGCTCGCAACGCTCGGCGTGGACGTGACCGAGCGCCGCGGAGAGGTCGTCGTCTCGATTCCCGCCCTGCGGAACGGACAGGCCCGAGACGGCCTACTCTGGTCGCCCGACGATCCGGTGCTGGTCGACGCGGCGATACGACTGGATGCCCCGGGGCACGAGCCCGACACGGTCTCCTCCTACCTGGGCTTCCGCAGCGTCTCCGCCGAAGCGGGGCTGTTCCTGCTCAACGAGCGCCCGTATCGCATCCGCGGCGTGCTTTCCCAGGGTTACTGGCCCGACACCCACCTCGCGGCACCCTCCGCTCTCGCGCTGCGCGCCGAGGTCGAACTCATCAAGGAGCTCGGTTTCACGACCGTGCGAGTCCACCAGAAGATCGAGGATCCGAGATTCCTCTACTGGGCTGACCGCCTCGGCCTGCTCGTCTGGGAGGAGATGCCGAGCGCCTACGAGTTCTCCGCCGTCGCGACCGAGCGTCTCCTCCGCGAATGGACGGAGGCGGTGCGACGCGACGTCTCGCACCCGAGCGTCGTCGTGTGGGTGCCTTTCAACGAGAGCTGGGGCGTTCAGGAGATCGCGTCGTCAGCACCCCAGCGCGCGCTCGTCCGTGCCATGGTCGAGATCACCCGGGCACTCGACGGAACCCGGCTCATCGTGTCGAACGATGGATGGGAGCACACCGACTCCGACCTCTTCACCGTCCACGACTACGAGAACGACTCGTTCGCCCTCTTGTCGTCCTACGGCACCCCCCAGGCGGTTCGCGAGTCGCTCGACGGGATCGCTCCGCACGGTCGGAGGATGGCGGTGGGCGCGCCCGACGAACGGGAGAAGACGTCAGCGGCGCCGGTGGTGCTCAGCGAGTTCGGGGGCGTGAGCATCGATCGGACCGCAGACGGGAGTTGGGGCTATCGTCTCGTCGAGTCCGATACCCAGCTCGAGCACCATCTCGCCGGAATCTTCGCCGCGGTCGGCGAGTCGAGCGGCCTCGCCGGCTGGTGCTACACCCAGTTGACGGACACCGCGCAGGAGACCAACGGTCTCGCCGATGAGAACCGCGTGCCGAAGCTGCCCGCCGAGCGCGTGCGGGCCATGGTCACCGGTCGTCCCTACCAGGGCGCCATTCCCCCAATCGATAGGCCGGTCCACGAGGGATAGCGTCATCGTTCGCTCTTTCCCCGGGATACGCACGAGCGCTAGCATCGCCCTCATGAACGACGACGAACTGCGCTCCATCGCCACGAAGCGACTCAAGGCGCGTGCGGACTTCTACAACTACCTGCTCGTCTGGCTCGGCGTCTCCGTGATCGTGACGCTCGTGTGGGCGCTCAGCGGCATGGGCTACTTCTGGCCGGGCTGGGTGATCGGCGGAATGGGCGTCGCCGCGATCTTCCAGGCGATCGGAGTGTTCGGTCGCCACGGTGTCATCACCGACAGCGCGATCGACGCCGAGATGGAGCGGCTCAAGAAGGGCTGACCCTCGGCGGGAGGCTCGCCCCGAGCCACTCGTTCCAGCCCCGCACGGTCCCCCAGTCGCTTCGCACGCGCTCGATCAGGGTGTGGGAGTGCATCCACTCGGCGATCGGGTGCGCGCGCATCACTGCAAAGCGGGTCAGGCGCAAGAGTGCGATGCGCGGATGATCGGCCCGATAGCCGCGCGGGGCGGTGGCGAGCGATCCGTCCGCCGCCAAGCCGAAGCCCGCCCCGTCGAGGTCGTCGATGAGTTTCTCGACGGTGGCGGCGCGAGCCGGTTCATCCACCAGTTCACGGAACCTCGCGAGCTGCGCGCGATCGGGCTGGTGCAGACCGCCCGCGAGCATGAGCCCCGCCGACGACAACTGAAGGTAGTACGCCGGGCCTGTCGAGTCGGCCGAGACGAGACCGAGGTGATCCTTGTACGGCCTCTTGTCCGCGCTGAACCGGACGTCCTTGTAGGGGCGGAAGATCTTCAACGGCCCGAACTCGTCCTCGAGCTCCTCGGCCAGCCGCTCGGCGGGCTCGCGCACAACCGACTCGTAGCGCTTCTTGTTCTCCAGCCACCACTCTCGGTTCTGGTTCTGCTCGAGTTCGGCGTAGAAGGCGAAGGCATCCGGGGCGAATCCGCTGAAGGGCATGGCGCCGACTGTAGCGCCCAGCGGACTGCCCCGCCTACCCTCGAGACCGTGAGCAGAATCTTCGGCATGGCCTTCTCAGCGGTGTACCCGCTCTACGTGGCCAAGCTCGAGCGGAAGGGCCGGACGGTCGCCGAGCTCGGCGAGGTCATCGAGTGGCTGACCGGCTTCGACGAGGCCGAGCTGAAGCGCCACCTCGACGCCAACACCACCTTCGAGGACTTCTTCGCGGATGCCCGCCTCAACCCGAACGCGCCACTCATCACCGGCGTCATCTGCGGGCTGCGCGTCGAGGAGATCGAGGACCCGCTCATGCAGAAGATCCGCTACCTGGACAAACTCGTGGATGAACTCGCTCGAGGCAAGGCGATGGAGAAGGTACTGCGGGCGCCCGCCGCGCCCGCGACACGCTGAAGCGCCCCGGGAAGCACAAAACCCCCGGAGAACCGGGGGTTTTCGCTATGGTGACCCCAGCGGGATTCGAACCCGCGTTACCGCCGTGAGAGGGGGTTCGACTCCCCCGGAACCACGTTGCGGACCCCTCATCGGCCCGTGTTTGCA
>QFPM01000016.1 GCA_003248655.1 Microbacterium sp. | reverse complement strand
AGATCAGACAGTTAGCGCTACTGATCCTCGGGGACCTCGACCCCTACCCGCCGAACCTCACCCGGCGCGCCCTACCCCCACCGGATGTCCGAAGAGCCCGATATCCAGAGAGGAAGCGGAGGTTGCGATGCTCAGTTACGGAGATGTCGCTCACGACTTGGTAGCCCCATCCGAGCCGCTCGCAGACCTCAGCAGTCATCCGGAACACCTCGGCGTCGTCATCGCCGATGCGCTCGGCAGGTCGGACGTCGACGAGCGCAGCGCTGCCATCGTGATAGCGGACGAAGAAGTCGGGTGCGTGCTTGCCGGCGCCTTGCGGCCAGTGGATCCACATCGGCTGTGATGCGAGACCCGCTACTCGACGATCACGATCGAGCCGCATGAGAGCCGCGCGCTCGTACAGCGACTCGAACCACACATGCGAGGCTGTGGTCGCCGCCCAGTAGAAGCCCTCGTAGCTCCGCTTGTGCTGCCACGACGCAGGCACCCGCACGACGTCGACCGACTCGAAGGCGACCCCGGCAGCGTCCATCGCGTCACGGCGATCCCGCTTGCCGTCCAGGACCCACTCGAAATCGGCTCGGACCGACCCCGCCGTCTGCAACGACCCGCTCACGCTCACTCCTCTCACTCGCAGATGTTCAGTTGAGGAAGTGAACCTGACGGCGCCAGAGTACGACTCGCCACTCGTCGACCGCTCGACGAAGAGCCGCGTGTCGCAGGCCCGTCCACAGAATCACTGGCACGGACGACAGAATCAACGCCCCAGACACAAGATCAATGGCACGGACGACAGAATCACTGTCATCGGACATGAGTGTTCGACACGAACCACTTTGGCGCCCATGAGACCGCAACTCGCGCGGAAATACGCGCGCCCAAATCCACGATGGCCGGGCCCGACCGCCACTACCCCTGTCAGTAGTAGAAGAAGGTGACGACGGGCGTGCGAGAACTTGAGGTCTGCTTTCGACGCGGTTCGGCCGTCACCGGACTCAAGCGCGGAGTGAGCCGCGCTCGCTACCCTGCCTGAGCGACTGATATGCCAGCGACTCAATCGCACGGACCAGTCCTGGAAAGTCCTCTACAAGGCTTCGCGGGTCGGTATCGAGGTGGAACTGATGCCGCCACCCGCGCATCGATGCTCGGACCTCCTCTGACTCCGGGCTGTTGTCGAGCTGATTGCTGATCTCTTCAATTAGGTCCGCAACATCTTCCTTTCGCGCCTGGTCGTGGTGTGTTCGGGTGAAGTCGCGTTTGGCTCGATTGATCCGGCTCGAGATCTTCTCGACTGACTCGGCCCGCTCGGCCTGCCGCTGACGCAGTGAAACCTCGGCAAGGAGGATCTTGAAGTTGTGGGCCGCGAGTTCGACATCTGCCGCGCTCGGCGGAGGGACAGCGGGGTTCGATGTGAGCACGTCGATCGTCGCGCGCGCGAACGCTACCTTGTCGAGGTGAAAATCGGGCATGCCCGAGAGTTCCGCCAGCCGCTTCTGAAGATACTTGAGAGTCCCTTCATTCTTTGGCTCGACAGAGGCAGTCTCGTCACCGGCGGGGAAGATAGTCGCGCCATCAATTTGGAGTGATGGCACGTCGATGGCCGGGACGAACTCACGACAGTACAAGGCCGCGGCAGAGAGAGCGACGTCAATCGGAATCAGGTCTTCGATACCCACGACTCCCAGGGGGTTGGACGACTTGAGTGAAGTCAGGGAGCCCTGCCCGAGCTGAAGCACAAGGGACTCGTCGATCAGCTTCGCACCGTAAGCACCTCCCACGGCAAGGTCGGCTCGTGCCGAGTCTCCTGCCTTATCGTTATCGAGCAGCACAACCACGGGGGGTTTGTCGACGTCTCGGCCACGCGCCAAGTAGACGAGATAGGGAATATGTCTTGTTCCACCTGCCGGAACGATTGTGATGTGGTTCAGATCTAGTCGATCGCGCGCCGACTCGCCCCTTGATTTAAGCCATCTGGATGCGCCGGCGATGAGGACCTGGTCCGACGCTCCTTCCACCATCAGGTTGCAGTTCCCGATAAAGGCCGTCTCCGCGACGAAGCTCCCGAAAGCGGAACGCAACGGCTCGTAGTGGTTCGCCGAACTGTTGCTCACGACGCGCGTACCCTCGTCGAACTCACCCTTCTCGAGTACTCGGATGCGATCGGCTTCATTCTTGTCGATTAGGAACGGCGAGTGAGTCACATAGACCACCTGGACCGGCGTGCGATTCGCGTCCTTCGGGTCTGCGAAATCTTCGAAGACTCGCAAAAGGTCTTGCTGCCCCGAAGAGGAGAGGAACCTGTCCGGCTCGTCCATCAGCAAAATCTCGGGCCGCTCATCACGTCTTGGCTCATGGGCAAGGTACTGGACGAAGTAGCTGAGGAAGTACTTCATGCCATCGCTTCGCTCATCAAACCCGTAGGTGCGGCCGGTCCGATCGCGGATCATGAAGACGAGATCAAACTCGTAAAGAGACACGAACAGTTCGAAGTGTGAGTCCTGCGACCACCAGTGAGGAAAATCCAGAGCGCGCGACAACTGTGTGTTGATCGTGTCGACGATGCTGTTGGCGTAGCCGTTCTTGGTCCTAACCGCGGTCTGCAATTCCGTGAACAGCTCTCGCTGGATGCCTGCCACCTTCAGGAGCAAATCCGCTGCGAGCTCATACTTCTTGATCTCATCAGGTGTGGCGGCGCGAGCCGCGCTGAACAAGGCGGAGATGGACGAGGCATTGGTCTGAACGCTCGTGTCGGTGTCGAACCACTTCGAGTTGGTCACCAAGCCATCCCAAATCGTACGAAGTATCTCCCGGCCGACCCCTGCCACCTTCGTGCCGGTCGCCAGGAACTCGATGGGGACGCTGTCAGGCAACGGCACATCTGCGTCGATCCTGAACGGCACAGGAACTCCGAGTCGAGCGAGTGCAGTCGGCGTCTTTACGTTCGCGGGTGGAGACCAGACACCATCGCTTCCCCCGCGCGCATATACACGGAGCACTGGGGTGTCGTTCATCCTGAAGATCGCGATGCGGTCGACTCCCGAAAGAGTTCCTAGGGACGCCATCGACTCGACAACTCGCAAGTCGTCAGCGGTGAGGTCGGTGTACAGCGCGCCGAACTCCGGGGAGGTAAGGGTCTTGTCTATCCCGAAGAACCGTGAGTACCGACAAAAGTCGCTCCGGTCGAACCCGTCGCCGGTCAGCGCGGCCTCAACCGCCCGCAGAACTTGGGACTTTCCCGACTCGTTTGCGCCAACAATCGTCGTGATGCCAGGTCGGAGCCGTATCCGGACGAAGGGGTAGTTGCCTGCGGGAGTGCCGTCCCACGGATCGGGAACGTAGTTTTCGTCGGATGCCCGCACGAAGTCATAGTTCAGTGAGCGATAGAACCTTGCGTATATCGAGTGGAGTCTCACGTACCAGTCCTTGTCGAGTCAGGTATCTCAGGTCTATCAGCGTGGCCAGACATCGTGCGGGACGCGTTGCGGGGCCGGATCACAGCTTGAATTCAGCAGGCGTGTCAAGCGCGCGCAACGCATCTTTCCGACGCTCCTTCACGCCGACGAAGAGGATGTTGTTACCCGAGGTGGATCGCACCAGCCAACCTTGTGAGACAAGCTCATCCAGCACTTTCGGAACTACCGGTCGGTCAGTCAATGGAAGTCCACGACTCAGGGCACCCTCCTTCCTCGCAGACCCTCGCTGGCCGAATATCTTCTTGAGGATGGTGAGAGCGATGCGCGACTCCCTGTCGAGCGCAAGTTGCATAATGCCCACGGTGGTCTGGGTAGCCACGCTGAAGCGGCCGATCTCACAACCCGAGAACTTGGAGTCGAGCCATTTTGGCATTGCCGATACCCCGTCGAGGTACCCGATCAGGCTCTGCTGGAAGTGCGGGGACTCACTCGTCTCATCGAGGCTGCTCACGTCCAGCCGTTCAATCACACAGTCTCGGAGTCTGAGAGCGCCGAAGATTGGGTGATCAGTCAGGACCAACGACTCAAAGTACACTCCCACCAGCAGAAAGCTCGTTCCGACCGACTTCCTTTCCCAGGGGAGTTCGGCGGCAACGCGCACAAGGTCTGCCATCACTGCGTCGAAGCGTTCGCCCTTATCTCTTGCGACCATTGCCGACATCACGGTCGACGTGGGCATTCCACTCGCTTCCATCGCATCCGCAGCAACCTCAATACCAAGATCCGAGGCTGCCGTCGCCCATGAAGCGACAGAGAGAAGTGGGTGCGAGTCACCAAAAGGATCCATCGCATAGTGGACCAAGTCGAGCGCATACGCCGTGTCCGCAAGGTCTCTGTCGACGAACACCCGCGCGTCGCTCGCATCCAGAGGATCGGCCGAGGCCAGCCCAGGAAGCCTGAGCAGGAGTTGGAGTCCCTCTTCGTCTGGCTGGTAGCCATTGACCGCCACAAAGGCGGCGCTGAGCATCTCCATGTCCACTGGGCCAGTCACGTCAGACCGGGAGCGAGCAAGAGTTGCTACGCGCGAAACAATCGCGCGGATCGTTTCTGGCCGTACGGCTGTGAACATCTGAGCCTCGCGTTCACAGATCGCGTCGACAAACCGCCGCCACCCGGTAGCACGGCTTACGGCACCGACGACGCCGGATGCCTCTTCGGCATCGATTGAGACGAGGTAGCCGAGCAGGAGCGGGCGCATGGGCACCCAGTCGGGCACCGTCCACCGCACTCCGGACTGCGTCATGAATTCATTCAGTTGCGTCTCGTCGAAGTCCGGGACCGTGTACTGCTCGAAGCTCTTGAACCCGACCGCAGCGACCAGTTCAGCCTGACCGGAGAAATAGTGCGAACGACCAGCGACGATGATGCCTGTCCCGGTCGGGGTCTCGTCGACCAGGCGGCGTACTGGACTGAGCGCTTCCCAGCGCACCGTCTTGAGGTCCGCAGCAGCACCGAACCAACGGCTCGGCACGATCTCATCAAAGCCATCGAGTAGCAGTACGCAGGCTCCGGCCCTCCACGCGGAGATAAGGCCGTTTGCGTGGTCGAAACCAACCTCCTCGGCATGTCTCCGAAGTATTTCTGCCGGCGTCTTCAGGCCCGCACAGTCGCGAAGATTGATGTGGATCGGGAACGGCGTGAGCTTGGACTTCTTGAAATGGTCCTTGCGGAGGATCGAGTAGATCTCGCGCAACGTGTGGCTCTTACCGACTCCGTAGTTGCCGACCAGAAGCGCCCGCTTGCCGCTAATGAGTCGGTCGGCCATTTCTCGCACCGACACGCGCCCGCCTGTTGAGTCTTCAAGCTCAACAGCCACATTCGGCGACTTCGAATCGGTGGACTTGCCGAACGTGATGCTACCAAACGGCGCGTTGTCACGAGCCTGAATATACAGCTCAGAGTTGCAAATACGCTGATGCAGCGTCGCGATGCTGATGATGTGGATGCGCTCCGCGCACTTCTTCGCGATCGCTTCAACGGCACTTCTCTGACCCGCCAATGGCTCATCGAGCGTGACGAGCCAACCGGTCCGCGCCTTCAGGGCGTTTCCAGGCCGAGAACCGATATCACGGAGAAGCTCGGCTAGCTTCTCGCCGTCCTTGATTGCTTTGTCGACGGTGCGTCCAACCGTGAATTCGTACGCGTGAACATCCTCATGCCCGACGAAGAGGCCATCCCGCTCGCGACCTGCATGCATAATCGCGCCTTGCACACCCATCGGATCGTGCAGAGCGCGCGCGAGATTCAAGCCTCGTCTCTCAAAGTCAGGCCCGGACTCAGCAACAGCTTCTGAACTCATGTCCCCTTCATCCCCACGCAGTTTGTCGTCCTTCGCAATGCGAAGTCTTCATCGAGAACCCTCGTTCCTCGCAAAGAGCTCCGCCTGCTCAAGCACCAGTTCCACGGCCTTTGCCTCAGCGTCCGGCGGATAGTCGTAGCGAGCGAGGAGGCGTCTCACCTTGGAGCGCATCGCTGCGCGGACGCTCTCCTTCTGGTCCCAGTCGATAACCACGCTTGACCGCACCGCCCAGACGAGATCGACCGCAATCTTTTTCAACGTGTCATCGCCCATCTGCAGCACAGCGGCGTCGTTCTGAGCGATCGCATCGTAGAGGGCAACCTCAGCCGCGGACAGACCCAGACGCTCGTTGCGCTTCGCGTCGTCCCGCATCTGCTTGGCGAGCTTCACCAGTTCGGCGATGATCTCCGCTGTCGTGAGGGACCTGTTCGTATAGCGATTGATCGCCTCGTCGAGCAGCTCGGAGAACTTCCGCGCCTGCACGAGATTGGTGCGCTGCACGGTGCGGATCTGGTCGTTGAGCAGACGCCGCAACAGCCCCATCTGGAGATTCGGCTTCTCCTTGTCGGCCAGCGAGTCGAGGAACTCGTCGCTGAGGATCGACAGCTCTGGAGTCTCGACGCCTGCCAACTTGTAGATGTCGACGACCTGGTCGGCGGCGACGGCCTCGTTGAGGAGCTGTCCGAGGGCGGTGTCGATCTCGACCGCGCCGGAGCCGCCACGCCCAGAGTCGTGGTTCTGGATCTTGAGGATGGCGGCACGCACGTCGGTGAAGAGCCGCACGTCGTTGCGGATGGCAGCCGCCTCGTCACGGGCACCGGCCAGGGCGAATGCCTTAGCCAGGGCCAGCACCTGGTCGTTGAAGCGGCTGGCGCGATCAGGGTCGGCCATGACGAAGTCCAGCACCTTGGCGTACTCGGCCAGACGCTGCGAGGCCGACAGCGACGGCGAAGCGTCGTAGGTCACGCCGTGGAGCAGGCCACGGACGATGTCGTGCTTTTCCAGCATGACAGCGACCATCTCGTCAATGGGCACGCCGGCCTGGTCGCGGTCGCTCGGGCTGTACTCGGCCAGGGCTGCCTGGAGGTTGGCGAAGACGCCGATGTAGTCGACGATCAGGCCACCGGGCTTGTCGCGGAAGGTGCGGTTGACGCGGGCGATGGCCTGCATCAGTCCGGCACCCTGCATGGTCTTGTCGACGTACATGGTGTGCATCGACGGGGCGTCGAAGCCGGTTAGCCACATATCCCGGACGATGACCAGCTCCAGCTCGTCGTCGGGGTTCTTGGCCCGGAGCTTGAGATGCTTGCGAACGTCCTTGGAGTGGATGTGCGGCTGGAACTCGGCTGGGTCTGCCGCCGAGCCGGTCATGACGACCTTGATCTTGCCATTGGCGGGGTCATCGGAGTGCCAATCGGGACGCAGAGTGACGATCTTCTCGTAGAGCTTGACCGCGATGCGGCGGCTCATGACCACGATCATGCCCTTGCCGAACAGAGCTTCCCGACGCTTCTCCCAGTGGTCGACGATGTCGCGAGCGATCAGGTCGAGGCGTTCGTCGGCGCCGACGATGGCCTCCAGGCGAGCCCAGCGAGACTTGGCGGCAATGGCGGCGTCTTCCTCCACCGTCTCGGTGATCTCGTCGGCCAGGTCATCGAGGGCAGCCAGATCGTCGACGGACAAGTCGACCTTGGCGAGGCGTGACTCGTAGAAGATCTTGACCGTGGCACCGTCCTCAACGGCACGGGTCAGGTCGTAGACGTCGATGTAGTCGCCGAAGACTGAGCGGGTGCTCTTGTCGCCGGACTCGATCGGCGTGCCGGTGAAGCCCAGGTAGGTCGCACCCGGCAGGGCATCACGCATGTGCCTGGCCAGGCCAGCTTTGATGCGACCGTGCGAGTCGATGGTCTCGCCGAAGCCGTACTGGCTGCGGTGGGCCTCGTCCGCCACCACGACCACGTTGCGGCGGGCGGTCAGGACGGGGTTAGCGTCGCCATCCTCGCCAGGGGCGAACTTCTGCAGAGTCGTGAAGATGATGCCGCCGGAGGCTCGCTTCAACTTGGTACGCAGGTCGCTGCGGGTTTCTGCCTGGACAGGCGTCTCCGGCAGGATGCGAGCCGGAGCGAAGGTCTCGCCGAACAGCTGGTCGTCGAGGTCGTTGCGGTCGGTGATGAACACCAGCGTCGGGTTGGCCATGCGGGCATCCCGCATGATCTTGGCGGCGTAGAAGACCATCTCGAAGCTCTTGCCCGAGCCCTGGGTGTGCCAGACGACACCACCACGACGGTCCCCGCTCGGGCTGGAGGCCTCGACTGTGCTTTCCACAGCCGCGTTGACCGCCCAGTACTGGTGGTACTTGGCGACCCGCTTCACCAGCACGCGGATGGGCTGGCCGGATTTCTTGTCGGTGGCGGTCTCGTCCGAGAAGACGATGAAGTTCTGCAGCAGGTCGAGGAAGCGACGCTGGTCGAAGACGCCCTTGATAAGTACCTCAAGTGCCGGGCGGTCAGTGACGACGTCCCGACCCTCGATGGTCTTCCACGGGGCGTAATGCTCGAAGCCGCCGGTGTAGCTGCTCATCGCTGCCGACGTGCCATCCGAGATGACCGTCACGGCGTTGGGCACGAACACCGACGGGATGTCCGAGCGGTAGGTCTGCACCTGGTTCCACGCCGACTTGAGCGTGGCATGCTCGGCGGTCGGGTTCTTCAGCTCGAGCAGACCCAGCGGGATGCCGTTCAGGAAGACCAGCACGTCAGGGCGACGGTTCTTGCCGTTCTCGATGATGGTGAACTGGTTGACGGCCAGCCAGTCGTTGTTCGCCGGCCGCTCGAAGTCCACCAGCCAGACACGAGTCGTCCGCACCTGACCATCGGCACCCCGATGCTCGACCGGCACGCCCTCGGTGATCAGCTTGTGCAGGCGGTAGTTCTCGTCGATGGCACTCTGCGACTCAGCCCGCTGAACCCGCTTGACGGCCTCATCACGAACTGCCCGGTCGACCTTCGGGTTGATGAGGCCAATGGCATCGCGGAGCCGGCCCCAGAGGAAGACGTCCTCGTAGGAGGCACGCTCGGCCAGCTGCTCGCCGGGGGCAATTGTCGGGCCGTGAAGCGTGTGGTAGCCAAGCTCGGCGCAGTACTCGAGGGCCGCCAGCTCGACGGTGTTCTCGTTGAAGGAGGTCACTTCGCAACCTCCACTTCGGACTCGTCCACCCAGCGTGCCAGAACACTGAGAGCTGCGAGGTATTCGAGCCCGACCTGCTCGTCGATGTCGTGCGGGTCTTCGTGGTTGAACGGGTTCCGTATACCGGCATAGATGCCCTCGGCAAGAGCCATCGCACCGCGCTGCATCGAGCGGTACGTGTCGCTGCCGTCGTCCTTCATGCGGCGCAGGCGAGACTTGCCCGCCGCAGGAGGCTCGGCGCTGAACGACTCCTGGAAGAGCTTGGTCTCGCTGACGTTACGTCGACCAACCTTGTTCTGAGTCTCGGCGTTCAGTTTCTTGGCGGCATCCTCAACCGCCGACCGATAGTGACCGGACTGCCACAGGGATGCCGCCCCACTCCAAACCCAGGGGTGAAGCTTGGCGGCGGAGATCTCCGGGGCGTCATCGCCGAGGTTCTTGCGGACCTCGTCCGCACGCAGAAGTGCCTCCCGCGCTCGGACTGCAGCCTCGTAGTGAACCGACCACTTCTGGCGGTCCTTCTTCTTGATGGAGTCTCGCCAACCCGGAATCACGCGATCGAGAATCTGTTCGACCACCTGGGCACGCTTGACCACGTCGTCCTCCGACTCCGCGGTCCTGTAGCTGTGAAAGCCGATTGAGCTAGGAGGTGATGGCACGTAGATGACAGTCGTGGCCTTGATGAAGCCGTCGAGCTGTTCGATCGCCCACTCCGAGTTGAGCCCGGTCATGCGGCGAACTCCTCGACCGGGACGCGCATGCGGCCGGACAGCAGCTCTGGGAGTAGTGCACCGCGGAGTGCGGTCAACTGGACGACCTCACGCTCTGCGGAGTCAATGCGAGCGAGCAAAGGCCGAGCCACAGCGGTGAATTCATCTCGAAGCAACTTTGGAACGATAGGTGCTTCGTAGCTCGGGATGGCATCACTCGCGAGGTGAAGGACGGTCGTTCCGCTAGTGCGGCTACGACAGTGCTGCCTGAACGCTTCTTCGGTCAAAACCCCAAGCACGTACTCGTTGGAAATGCCATCGTTCGGACGCACTACAACGAGATCGAGCGAAGCAACCAACACATCCGCGGAGCCGTCTGCGGGGACCCGAACAGCTCGGCCCACGACCTCAGCGCCTTGCGTCAAGTCCGTCTGTGCGACTGCGACCTCTCCCGGCTTGACCACTTGGAGCGGCTTATAGGGGCCGACGTATGGCTTGAGACCGTCGCTCTTGTATCCGCCGGTCCTATCGAAGGACTTCAGCGTCACCAAAGCCGTGCGCGATGGCTGAAGATCGATGCTCTTGTACGAGACGCCCTTGGTCGTCGTTGCGATGTCAGAGATTCGAGTCCACTCGACTTCTGCGCTTGCAACAACTCGCTCGAATTGAAGTCTGAACAGACTTTGGAGGTTCTGGGCTAGGCGGCGGTTCGACTCAATCTTGTTCTCAATGCGTTCGAGAACCTCAACAATCTGGGTTCGAATTGGCGTTAGCAAGGGAACCGGATACGAGAGGAAGTCGTTTCTGCTAAGGGCTACTACCGCGCTCCCCGTTGCTCTGCCTGCGCAATACGCACGGTAGTCGGGAGTCCGGAGTACCCAGTAAAAGTAACGCTTGAAGTCGGCATTGCCCGTGCGGAACACGAGCTTCACTGTGTCCTGTGTCAACCGTCCACTTGGCACTGACTCTGGAAGACGAGCTACCGACCCGATCATCTCGCCGTCCTTGGTGGCGCCCTTGAGCGAGACGAACAGGTCACCAGGCTCAAGCATCAGCTCAGGTGGACAGTCGCCACCATATGTCTTGTAGTCGTTTCGGAAGCCACCACCAGGGACGATAGAGCCAAGCCCCAGCAGTGCTGGCCCATCGGCACCAACAAGTGCGCCCTTGTAGGTCTTGCCACGAACCAGGGTGACGAAGTCGCCAACTTGCCCACTAGTCGGCATAGCCAAGCCTCTCAAGTCCACGACGGATCCCCTTTTCCAGCTCCCGTCCCCGGTCGAACTCGGCGAACAGCTCGGCGGTAAGGCGCTCGATCTTCTCGCCGATGGGTTCATCGTCAGCTTCGGCTTCTTCGGTGCCGACATAGCGACCGGGGTTCAGGACGAAGTCGTGGCCGGCGATCTCCTCACGCGAGGCCGCCTTAGCGAAGCCCGGAACGTCCTCGTAACCACCGTCGTGGTTGCGCCAAGCGTGGTAGGTGCCAGCGATCTTCTGGATGTCATCGTCGGAAAGCACCCGCAGGCGTCGGGTCTCCATGTCACCGAGCTTGCGGGCGTCGATGAACAGCACCTCGTCGTCACGCTCCCGGTGACCGTTGCCGCGTCGGTCCTTGGAAACGAACCAGAGCGAAACGGCGATTCCGGTATTGAAGAAGAGCTTGTCGGGCATCGCGACGATGCAGTCCACCAGCCCCGCCTCGACGAGCTTGCGGCGCATATCGCCCTCGCCTCCACTCTTGGAGCTGAGCGAGCCATTGGCTAGCACGAAGCCCGCGCTGCCCTTGGGGCTCAGGTGGTAGACGAAGTGCTGCACCCAGGCGAAGTTGGCGTTGCCCTGCGGCGGCGTGCCGTACTTCCAGCGAGGGTCGTCTGCGAGCTTGGCGTCCCACCAGTCCGAAACGTTGAACGGCGGGTTGGCAATGACGAAGTCGGCCCGCAGGTCCGGGTGGAGGTCTTCGGTAAACGAGTCGGCGGAGTGTGTACCGAGGTCGGCCTCGATGCCTCGCAGGGCGAGGTTCATCTTGGCGAGCTTCCAGGTGGTGTCGGTGAACTCCTGGCCGTAGACGGAGATATCGGTTCGTTTGCCGCCGTGGGCCTTCACGAACTCGGCGGACTGCACGAACATGCCACCCGAACCGGCCGCCGGGTCGTAGACGCGACCCTTGTACGGCTCGAGCATCTCGACCAGCGTCTTGACCACCGAGCGAGGCGTGTAGAAGGCTCCGGCGTCCTTGCCAGTCTCCTTGCCCGCGAACTGGCCGAGGAAGTACTCGTAGACCCGTCCCAGCACGTCGTCGGCACCGTGGTCGTCGGTCGAGGTGAAGCCGATGGAGCCGATCAGGTCGACCAGCTCGCCGAGGCGACGCTTGTCGAGGCCGTCACGGCCGTAGTTGCGAGGCAGGACACCACGGATGGAGGCGTTCTCCTTCTCAACCAGGTCCATTGCTCGGTCGATGTCCTCGCCGACGCTGGAGAGTTTGGCCCGGCCTTGGATGTACTCCCAGCGGGCGTCGGCAGGCACCCAGAAGACGTTGTGGCTGGAGTACTCATCGCGGTCCTCGAGGAAGCTAGCCAAACGCTCCGGCTTGATGCCGTCTGCGACCAGCTCGGATTCGAGGGTCTGGCGACGTTCCTCGAAGCGGTCCGAGATGTACTTCAGGAAGACCAGGCCGAGGACGACGTGCTTGTACTCGCTCGGCTCCTGGTTGCCACGCAGCTTGTCGGCAGCCTCCCAGAGAGTCTGCTCCAGAGACTTCTGGGGCTTCGGCTTCGCTACTCGCGCCATCTCACACTCTCTCGACGGAGCACCGTAGCTCCTGACTCTCACTACACGGGATGAATGTCACGTTATCGCGAGGCGCGGACGTGGTCCGGGATGGAGGTCGCGCGTGGCGAACGGGCGAACGGTGAGGGTCACCATCTCCTTCCTGACAGACTTCCGCTCACGCGTCGGGAGTTGGGTCCCGCTCATCGCCGAGTTCGATCCCGAAGCGATCAGCGATTTCCGCAAGCGGCACCTCGCGCATCCCGGCACGTTCACGCACAACGCTCTCGACCTCGCGATCGTCGATCGACTCGATCAAGTCCTCGACTACGCGATCCAGATCACCTTCGCCCAACGCGGCGAGCCGTGCGATCTCCGCTGCGGCGTCGGCGAGCGAGTAGAGACGCACCCAGGGATGCGCTCCGTGACGCGCTACCACGACCGACTCCCGCGTGTAGGAGCGGCCGTCACCTGCGACGAGCCAATGCTCCACTCCCTCGGCGGTGATGAAGAAGTCGACCACGCACTCACCGCACGGCATCTTGTAGACGCCGGGCTCGGATGGCGCCGTCTCCCTGGAGCGCTCGATCATCCCCCTGATGATGCGTTCCCAATCCTCTGACTGGCCTTCGACCCGCATTGCAACCTCCCGATTTCGAACCGAGTAGTTTCGCATCTAACGACGGAGATGTCCACGCCGCTATCGAGCCCCGTCGACTCCGACGACGGCGCGAGGTGCGCGTGGATGCGAGTTTCGGGCCCCGAGAGTCGACTATCTGGCTGAAAGATCCGGCGCGGAGGCCGGCAGTAGATCGCCAAGGTCAACACCGAGCACCTGCGCGATCGCGAGGAGAGTCATCAGTCTCGGATTGGCGGGTGTGCCCGGCCTTGACTCGCCCTTCTCGAGCTTCTGGTATGTGTACCTGCTCAGGTTCGCCTCGTAGGCAACGCGATCCTGACTGTAGCCGCGAGCCACACGCTGACGCTGAATGTTCGTTCCGATGGCCCGAGCGTAGGCATCCCACTCCGGGCTCGAGGACGACGCGCTACGCACCTTCTCAGGTTCACGGCGAGGCTTGCTCCGTATGGCCTAATCGGTATGGCAATCTGCGATCATGACGCGTGAACTGGCGGAGCACCCAGCCTTCGGCACCCTCACGCCAGATCCGTTCCTCGATGCTCTACTCAATCTTCTTGCCGAACCCAATGGCTCGTCTCTCGCGGCGCACGCCTACGAGACGACGCGAGACTGGTGGGATGAGCATGCACAGGGACCAACCTGTGATGAACTCCTGGCCGCGATGTTCGCGCCCGATGACTGGCGCGAGGTCATTGACGACCCGTCACGCCCGCTCCCCGAGCGTCAGCACCAGCTCGCGCTTGTCCGCCAATGGCTCATCGTGTCGTGGGCGCGCGCCGGCGCCATCAGTGTCGTGTTCGGGCATGACACGGTAATCCGACCGGGCTTCTCCGTCGACGTCAGCTGAGCCACTCGAGTCGCGTGACGGCGCGGGTAGCGGAAGGTCGAGGTCGTCGGGCAGCAAGCGCGCTCGATTCAGGATGGAGTTGCGCGGCGCTCCCCAGGATGGTGGCGCGTCCCAACTGCTCGGCATGCGCACTGTATCGAGGTGACGCAGAAGGCACGCCCTGTTGGACCGAGCCGAAGCGAGGAGCGCCTTATCGAGGCCGCAACTGATGGTCTTCACCCCGTACGCCTTCTTGGCTCCGTAGGCTGCCATGACGGCATCTTGGCTTCGCTCTACGACCAGCCGCGAGATGTCCCGCAGGTGCCGACCGCCCGTTCCTCCCAGCACACCTGCCACAGCCGCTTGCATGATCTCGACCTGATCCCGCGACTTGTATCGCGGGCTCAGCAGGTATCTCAGATACTCCGGATCGATGAGGATGCCGGTGAGCGCGACCGCCTCGGGGTAGACGCACAGCAGAGCGTCTTCGTACGCCCCTTCAAGCGAGACGCCGAACTCGTTGGCGCGTAGTTGCGCGCGCTCTGCGGCGTCGGGCGAGTCCCGAAGCGCCGCAAGGAGAAGCCTCACCGCGAGTTGCAGTTCCCCGGTGTGGAGGGCGATGCCGTGGAACCAGAGCTTTCCGCTCATCCATCGCTCTGCTCGACCGAACTCCGAGTACCTGGCCACGTCGATGTCACGTCCGGAGAGATGCCAGCGGCGATGATGTAGACAGACTGCGCCCCCGCGTCTCCGCGTTGTGGTCGGCGTTCCCGCTGAGCATCGCAGACACTCGGAGCGCGGCGTCTGGAGTTGAGAGCACCGCCGGCACCTGCCCGGACGCCACCCGTAGTGGCTACACCTCACGAACATGCAGTGCGTCCTCGCGTGCTTCTCGAAGTGACCCGCTGCGAGCCCTCCGAGCGCCTCGACGAGCCTCGGAACCTTCTCGACGTCGGGATTCGTCTCCGGCAGCTTGCCGAGGTCTCGGATGTGAAGCCGCAGATCGCGAAAGGTTAGACCGTTGGCGGGAGCAAGTCGCCCGACATAGCCGACGACGGTCTCTCCGGAGAGCGGTCGGACGGAGACAGGAAGCGCGACAGGCCGGGTCATTCACCGGGTCCCTCGTCGAGTTGGCGCCGTGCACGACGGCGTCGCTCGTCATCCATCGCGGCGCGCAATCGACTGAAGTTGAGGCGCTCCGATTCCGACTCCATGGCCTCGATCACGGCCAGCTCGATAATGCCTGCCACTTCGCCTACCCGGCCGTGGCTGGCTTCCCAGAGCAACTCGGCGTCGTCGACGATGGAGCCCGTCTTCTGCGAAACCAACTTTGCGTTGGCCTCCAGATCCTCGAGCAGCGCGCACCATCGATCGCGATTGCGCTGATTGTTCAACTGGTGTGCGTCGAGGTCCATGATCCTGAACCGGGTCGCCACCTGGGCCGCCCAGCCTCCGTCGAGAAGTCCTGTGTCTTCGACATTGGCGCCGACATAGACGAACGTCGCCTGGCACTTCTCGGAAAGCTGCTTAAGGTAGTTCGTCGCATCCGATGCGCCCTGCCGGTCCTGGTTCAGGTTGTGGATCTCATCGATGATGATGAGCTCCGTGCCGCACCGCTCGACGACATCTGCCAGGCCGTTGAGCAGTTCCGGGGCCGTCATCCGTGGCCGTGTCGGCCGGCCGAGGAAGTGGTGGAACTCTACGAGCAGCGACTTCGGAGTGCAGTCCGATGGTGTCGACACGTAGATCACTGGGATCACACTCCGTTGGCCACGCGGGTTGCCGCGGACTCGGCGCTGAATCTCGAACTCCTTCGCAAGGCGGGTGACGGTCGTCGACTTCCCCGCGTTGGGGACACCGTTGATGATGAGGCCGAACTTGCCGCCGCGCTTGCGAGCGTTCGCCACCATCCGCAGTCGAAGCTCGTCCCTGATCGCCTTGACCTCCGCGGTGAGAGAGATGCGACCGTTCGCCATGAAGTCGAGACGTCGAAGGCAGTACGTAGTTCGCTCGTCTTCGGTGAGCGCGTCAAGGGCTTTGCGAGTCATGACCTCTGGCTCGATGAGTTGCTCGCCCACGAAGTCGGACCATCCCTCCTTCGTCTGCCAGTTTGGCTTCTTGAGCGACCCGACACTCAGATCAACCATCGATCCGCCCTCGCGTTTCTTCTGTTTGGCTGCTGAATCCGCCCGACTCCGCCCAAAGGCCCTCATCATCGCCGGCCTCGAGGAAGCCGTTGCCGCCGGTGCGCCTGAACCGCTTGCCCCTGGACTCGGCCTGGTCAGTGGCGTCATCGTCGGTCGGCGGCTCTACGTGTGGACTCGACAGCGCCATCGGATCGGACATCGCGGCACGTGCTCGCGCGTCTGCCCGTTCGGCGTGCGGATCACCAAACCGACCGCGGCGGATGCCCTCCTTGAGGGCAGCGGAGACCCGTCGCGAGTCAACGCCCTGCGTTCCGTCGCTTGACCGGAGCTGGCGATGCACTTCATCCCGAAAGGGCATCTCGGCATCCCCCGATTTCCACAGAAGCGGAATGAACTCCTCGCCGTACTCGAGCCAGACCGTATAGAGGTTGAACGGGTCGCGACGAATGGTCCACTTCCGACCGGCGGCATTCGGGGTCACGGCAACGATGTCACGCAAGCGTCGCGAGGAGTATCGACGCCGGCCGATGTTGACGCCGTAGTCCTGGATCGTCCGATCCTCGCGTGGGAGCAGACCGATGTACTCCTCGCGTCCGAATGGGACAGGCAGGTCAGGAGTGATCTGCCGCAGCAGGGTGACGGTCTCCATGGGCGTAAGCGCGCGACTCGGACGCAGCGGGTCACGCAGCCCATCATGGGGACGGTGCATCCAGTGGACAGCGATCCAGTCATCGAGCAACTCCTGAGCTTGCAGGAGCGTCGGAGGTGGATGCGGTGCGTCGCCCTTTCCCCGGTGCTCGACGCTTCGGCCCACGTGACTGCGAAGGTACTGCGCGAACTGTTCGGCTACCGAACCGAAGTTCGCCTCGACATGCGGCTTTCCCGTGGGTGTGTACGGGTTGCACTCGATGATCGAGATCCCCAACCGCTCGCAGGCCTCGGTGAATGCCGTCGATGTGAAGATCTTGCCGTGGTCGACAGTGATGTTCTCTGGGAAGATCACCGGCACCATCGATCGATAGCGATCGAGCTCCTCCTGACTGATCCCGTGCGGATCGGCCCACGCCGCTGACACCAGCTCCCGCGTCTCGCGCGCGCCTTGGGGTCGTCGCTCGTATGGCGTGAGTGCGCGGGCGAGCAGGGTCACGAGGTCGACGGACTTCGTCCCGCCGGCTCGGAGCACCGCCGCCATCGGTGTGCGACTTCGGATCTCGAGCAGGATGGTCATCTCCGGGCGCTCGACCCCGTTTCGCGTCGTCACGCGCCCGTTGTCCAGCGTGATCTCCGCGTCGAACTTGGTCGTGTCGATCTGGGTGTGTTCTCCGAGGCGCGGCGACTCGTGCTGCTGAAACTCGCGTTGCGGGCGGTTGGCCAGGGAGGCGCGCGTCTTGGCGGACCGCGTTAGATGCTTCGCTCGAGGCATCTCGCTGACGATGCGGTCGAAGGTGCGCTCACTCGGAATGGCGAACGGCGGATTATCTCCGTACCGGTCAGCGATGGCGTACAGGATGTCGTCGATGACCCGCCCGCGCGTGCCGGTGGATTGCTTGTCGGCGTCGCGGCACACAGCGGCGACGATCTCGAGGAGAAGAGGGTCGCGCGCCTTCGCCTCTCTCCCCCTGTACCGCTTGTCAATGAGACCCAGCGCACCGAAGTCCCGGTAAGCCTGCAGCTTTCGCCAGACGGTGCGCGGATCGACAGAGCCGCCCGGCGTCAGTTGGCCGACGCTACGCACGATCTCGGCGATGATTCGGCTCGTCTCATCTGCGTCTCTTCGCGCTGACCTCAGGTACTGATCGAGCCGGGTCACGTGCGGTAGCCACAGTTGGATCTTGGCCTGTTGGGGCAAGGGCAACGCTTTCAGCGACTGCGGATCGAACGTGCGCACCTGACGAACTTCTCGTTGAGGCCACTCGACCGATGGGTCCCGCTGCAACTCGTTGATGAGGACCACGCGAACGTACCCCTCGTCAACAGCGCGCAGACGAGCCGACGCAGCGTCGTACGCGATCAGTTCAAACACCACTCCGTCCCAGACCAGACGGTCTCCAAGTCCCAGATTCATCCCCATCCCCTCCCTGTGCACACTGCAACGGATTCGAACTCGAGACGGCGCCCGAGATCCACCTCGAGCGCTCCATGCCAGATCGCCGTGAGGAGCAAGCCACGCGCGGGGCTGCTGGTTCCGTCGAAGCGCGACGCCCAGTCGCGGAGCGTGCGCGCCTCTCCTCGGCGGGCGGTGAGCATCTCCGCGACCGGCGCAGGGCATGCCCAGCGCGAGTGGCGGTAGCCGGAGAGAAGACGAAGGTTCCAATCCTCAACCTTCGTGAGGTCCGCAAACAGGCGGTAGTCCATCTCGAGCGAGGCGGCCCACGCCGCCGTGATCGCGAAGAGTTCGGCGTCTCGCGCTTTGATTCGTCGGCGGGGACGAACGTCGACGATGAGCCGCGAGCCGTCCGACCTGCGGATGAGGAAGTCTGGGAAGTGCGCCATGCCCAAGCTGCCCCAGCGAAGCTTGAATGGCTGCGTGGCAATGTCGACCACGGCGGGATCGCGATCGAGAACCGACAGCGCCGTCTTCTCGTACAGCGACTCGAACCAATGGTGGCGTCCCGTCGTCGCCGACCAGTACACGCCGGAGTAGTTCTCCCGCCCCGGGTACGCCTTGGATATCCGGATCGGAGAGATGCGCGACAACTCGAGTTCGCAAACTTGATCGGGCCCGATATCGCACACCCGGCCGCCGTACTTCACCTCGACAGTCGCAGCTGCGAGTTCCGTGGCGGTGTGCTCGGATGGCGTGAAGGTTGTCAGGATCACCGTGCGAGGTCTCTCGTGGTCGAGGATCGTGAGCCTGACAGTGCGTACTTCGGGTACGTGCTCGGCGCCAAGCTACGTCGGCGGGCGGCTGGAGCGTTGCGCGACGCGCCGAACAACTGACAGATTCAATGGCGCGGATGACACGTGGTTGGCGCTACTGACAACTCACTTGGCGCTACTGACAACTTGCGTGGCGTCGGACAATGAGACACGACACACGGATGTCGGATCTCACGAGAGTTGTCAGATCGTGGAGCTGCTCACCTGGGGTTTTCTCACTCGAGCGTTCGAGCCAACGCAGTGATCCGTCTCACGACAGTTGTTACGAATCCGCGGCCGCGCACCGGGAGTGTCCGCGGCCATGCGCACTATCAGCGCTGCCACTCAACTTGTCAGCAGATCCGCCCGGCGGGGGATTCATAGCAGGGATGCTGCTTCTACCCTGGGGCATATGAGCGACTTCCTTGGGTGGGGCGCGATCGGGATTGTGCTCGCCATTCCGATCGTCTTTGGGGTGGTGGGGATCGCAACCCGCCGGCGCCATCATGCCGGTGATGCCACGGCACCCTCATCAGCTGGCCTGCTCGGATTCGACGAACTCTTCCATCCGTCTGCTCACAACGCGCGGATCGCGTGGGAGGCCGAGCGAGAGATTCCCGCCCCGGCGCCGACGCCCGACAAGGGGCCGGGTGTCATCGACGCGAGCGGCAAGATCGTGATCGAGGTCTCGGAGTGAGGGCGTCATGCTGAGCCTGCGGGAGAGGGTAGACGCCGACATTGCGACGGTGATGAGTTGGATTCCGGATGAGAGGGCGCTGTACCTGTTCACGGGTCCCCGGTTGGTGTGGCCGCTGACAGTAGATCAGTTGGCAGCCATGACCGTCACCAGTGAGATAAGCGCGTGGGTGATGGTCGACGATGAGTCACTTGTGATCGGGCACTTCGACCTCACGCTGGCCGATGACACCGCCCGGATTGGGAGAGTCATCGTCGATCCGGCAGAGCGCGGTCGTGGCTATGGCGGCGCGCTGGTGAGCCTGGCGGTAGAGAGGGCTCGCTCGCTCGGTGCGAGGCGCGTCGCGCTCAACGTGATTGCCGACAACGCGCCCGCGATCGCAACTTATGAGCAGGCCGGATTCCGGCAGCTGCCCGGAGGCGACAGGCCAGACGTTCGGTCCATGGCCCTGACCCTCTGACTCTCCGGTGTTGCTTGCCATCGACTACTGGCAGGTTCCGTGGCGACGGCGCCCGTCGAGGGTGAAACTGTGCCGCGGAGTTCTGCGGGACACTGGCTGGCGGCCAGCGACAAAGAGCATGGCGTCGACCAAGAGCTACGCGGCTCGCCGTGCTTCTGACAACTGGAGTGAGAATCGGACAACTGGAGTGAGACGACTCGACAGGTCCGTGAGAATCGGACAACTGGAGTGAGATGTCCGATGACAGCGATTCTGTAGTTTTTGCCAGTGATGTTGTGGTCGGTTACCGCGTGTTCTCGGATGCTCCCGTGAGTAAGCTCGCCTCGTTGGGCGTCGCTCGTGACAACGTGCTTGTGGTTCGCCGTAGCGACACTCGCCCTGGTCAGTCTCGCTCGCGCGCCGATGGCGGCATCCCTACCGGTCGTAGACCTCGCGCCGGTGATCGAGTCTGGCTTCGATGACGATCAGCTCCTCGCCGAACAATCTCCGCCACCGGGTAGTCACCCGTGCGGACGCGTAAATTTTACTGCTAGCGGACGAGCCTCCGCACCCCCGTGCGGCCTCGCCTTGTCTTGCGGATCCGCGATCGCGTCGCGAGGGCAACCACACATCGATCGGCAGAAAACGCGGATGCGTTGTCAACGACCTGTGCTCCGCTCGCCCCGCGGGTGTTGGTCCGCAACACGCTCGTCACCGACGCTTTCCGAGCTCAACAGGCGAGACAACTGCGACCTGCAACGAAACTGGTAGCGCTGACGCGATCCAGGTTGCGCCCATTGCGACCATTGCGAACATCTGTGAAGCAGGGGACAACGCGAAAGGGGCCAGAGTGAGCGTGGTTAGGACGCCGCCGAAGGCAGCTACCCCTCCGATGAGGATGCACTCAAGCGACACAAGCGTCGCCACGGCTGAGCGAGTTGCTCCTGCAAAAACGTAAGCAGCGAGCTCAGTTCGGCGAGTTCGGATTGCGAGAGACGTAGCTAGGCCGCCCAGACAACCTACGAGGATCGGAAGCCATCGCTCAGAACGCGCTAGGAAGCCACCAATCAGAGACGTTGTCTCCGCGAAGACGGGAACAGCGATGATGGGGCCGCCTTGCACGTGCAGTTGATTGAGCGCGAGCTGAAGGTCATCACCATCTGCGTTCCACTTCATCTCAATCACGCATCGAGGATCATCTACGACGTCTACCCCCAGAGGGATTGCAATTGCCGAGTTGACGTCGATGCCAGCAGGCTCTCGGAGCCCGGAGACTGCCCGAAGAACAACTCCGTCAATGACGATGTTGCTTTCTGCGCCCGAGGGATGCAGAGCAACCCCAACGACAGCTCTACCTTGATCAACTTGAGGTAACAAGGTAGGACTCACTGCGACCAGAGGAAGGGAGCTACCCAAAGGTTGCGCGTTCTTCCGGCCCCTGTCCGTGATGATTCCCGCACGAACGACGGCCGCCTCACCCGTTAGACGCTCACAGGACTCTCGCGTGATGACGACCGGCCTATCGGACGAGGACGACTGGACTGTGAAGATATTCCTCCCCTTGTCGTGCGCAGCTGCAATCTCGTGGTCGAAGTCGATCGACTGAGCGAGCAACGCCAAGACAACAAACGTGGACGACAGAAGTGCGGCGGCCGCGTAAGGAAAAAGCCGCGAGCGGCGTCCGAAAACGTTCTTCATGGCCTCGCGCACCAAGTGCGACACTCGCCATCCAGTTCGATGACTCACGAGACACCGAGATCCAAGATCTGATCGCATCGTTCTATCAGAAGTGGGTCATGCGTGGCGACGATCACAAGTCGATCGCTGGGCATGTTTCTCAGAATGTTCGCGACCGTGCCCGCAGATTTTCGGTCGAGGCTGGCCGTGGGTTCGTCGGCAAGGATAATCGGTCGCGGCGCACATATTGCACGTGCCAGCGCTACGCGCTGTGCTTCGCCCCCGGACAGGTTGGACGCGAGATCGCGGCCGCGATCTTCGAGTCCAACCTTTTCCAGGGCGCGCAACGCAGTGAATTTCGCGACAGCAAGCTCGAGCCCCACTGACAGTGCGCCCAGCGCCACGTTGTCTAGCACTGTTCGGTCCGGAAGTAGGTATGCGCCTTGTGGCACCCATGAAATATCCGACATCGTTGGTGGGCCAAGACGACCACCGTCGCGATACTCCACTTTTCCCGTCGCCGGCTGCAGGAAACCAGCGATGATCGATAGGAGTGTGGACTTACCGCTGCCAGATGGGCCGATAATCCCGCTGATCGCCCCCGACTGAAACGTCGCGTGCCCGACCTTCAGCACGACTCGACCACCGAACATCGCGGTTATGTCCTCGACCGCTACTTGCATTGGGCGAGAATTTTCTCTGCCGCACGAGACACGTCGGCTAGTACATTCAATCCAACAAGTTCGCTTGGAACGAGAACGGTGCCGATTTCGCCGGTTGCGTCCCGGACAATCGTCAGGGACTCAACGGTTTCGTCATCCGAGACAGCACAGAACTGTCCTTCCGCTCCCACGTACACCGCAGAAGATGGCAGCGCTCCCCACCGGCTCGGGTTCTCCAACGAGATCTTTGCGTCGGAGTATCGCCTAATCTGTCCCCCATCAATCAACTCACCGCTCATTGATAGCGCGGCGAGGCCCTGTGCGATCCCTGCTACAGCCTCTCCCTCGAGAGACGTGCCATCAACCGTGAACGTCGTCCCGGCGATCTCAAGCGAAAGAGGCCCACCCGAGAACGGCGGAAGGGGTCTCAGATCCACACCGACTATCTCGGCTCTCAGCACGGGCGGTGCCCCTCTGACGATCTCCGCTCCCGGCGCGACCTGATCCCCGAGCTGGATCGACACGGTACCAACAGTGAAGTCGGGACCTACGTACAAGACGAATTCAGGTCGAAATACTCCGTCGACCGGGTAGCCGAGCGTCCGCTGAAACTCTCGAACCGCCCTGTCGAGCTGAGGACCAAAGTTGTCGTCGACGTAGCCTGGATCCAGTAGACCCATCGCGCTGAGGAACGTTGCTAGTGCCGCAACGTCCGGTCCCCGATCTCCCCTCGATAGTGCTCGGTAGAGAGGAAGTGGTTGGGAGTATGCGATGAGTGTCCCGCCGTTGATTGAGGCAATGTGATCGCCTTCAGTGAGGGGATCTCCTGGCATCACGTCGACCGTGGTTATCGTTCCTCCCGCACCTCCCGATGCTACAAAGGCCGACCCGTAGTAGACATCGACGACTGCCTCGCGTACCTCGGCATCCATCCGCTCCCCGACGGTTACGTAATCGATTCGAGGTGCCGATACAGCCTCGCTCTCGAGCCCCGCCCCTACAGCCCACGTGCCTCCGGCGATCGCCACCGGTATCGCCCACAGTCCGATGCATGCGACGACGAAGAAGAGAACCGAACGAGGTTTGCGACCTTTCCGTTCTACCCTCACGAGTAGGCGGAGCAGGCGCTCGGGTCGTTGCCAGAATCAGAGAGTTGTTTGGTCATCTCGTCATACGACTCTCCTGGAGTGATACCGAGTCCCTCGAGACAGGTACGCAGTATGCGAGCGGACTCGGAAGTATCGATGTGGGCAATCTGCCAGGTCGCATCGACCTCCGCGAATTCTTCGTCGTAGCAGTTTGCATCCACGCCTGACTCGACTGCTCCACCGGGAACGGAGAACTGGATCGTCTGGTTCTCTTCAGCGTGAACTACCAACTTGTAGCCCGCGTCTTCAAGACAGGAACTGTAGGCACGAAACGCTGCTTGATACTCGTCGTAGCTAACCTCGCCGTCCGACAAGGCTGGATGACCCTGATCGGCGGTGGTACCGACGTTCGAACCACTAGCCCCACAGCCGGTCAAGGATGCCGCGAGAAGGAGAGCGCTGGCTACCACCAACAACCGGCGCATTACGAGTTAAAGTTGATATCTGAGTTGGCGCCGCGCCTAGCGAGATGATTGCCGCCAAGAACGGTGTTGCCGGGGTTGCCCGCGTAAACGGAGCTATACCCGTATTGCCAGGAGGTGTAGTACGTCGGCGAACCTGCATACAGCCTGTAGAAGATACGTACCCCGAGTTGACCACAAGTGCCCGAATACGAGGTCCATGTTTGAGCACTTCCGGTGGCAGAGCTGTTGCCATAGACCGCTTCAACAGAAGAGCAACCCGCTGATGAGCTACCCAATGCGGTGGCCGGACCGGCCGACCCGACCGACACGGCCACGGCCGCCATCACTGCCAGTACTGCGCCTGACTTCTTGAACTTCATCTCATTCTCCTTTGAATTTGAAGCTGTTCGGGTCAGCCTTTGGTGCGTCGATCCTATCTGGCGCTGGCTCGGGGAGCCACTGCCGTCCTGATGAAGAGTCGCCATTCAAGCCCTCTCCTCCGTCGGCGCTCTCACTCGTCGATGATCCGGATCTCGTGTTGGGAGCGAGCCTGGTCCCACTCAGACTTGCTCAGCAGACCGGGGTGGCGAACAAGACCCAGGAGCCGTTCAGCGTCCCAATCGACAAGGAAGCTAGCGCCGACGCAGAGTTGGGCGATTGATGGCCACCACGCACACGCGGCGGCCGAGATCCGGGCACTACGCGTCGACGAGATCAGGCAGCGGCTTGCGGCGGCCCAGCACGCGATTCGACGGGACCGCAAACCCGGGCTCATAGGGGAGGATTTGAATCCTGACGGTGCTGAGGTGTCGGAGTAGGCAGCTTCGGTGCCTCTGGGACGATGCGACGAGTGACTTCTCGAGGGTCGCGGGGCGGTTGTTGCTCGCGTTCTGGCGCATGCCGAACGCGGTCTCCACAGCCATCTTCCCTCGCGCCACGATCTGTTCCGCGATCTGATGAAGGCGTGAAGTCGTGCAGCCGCTCATGACGGTGACAACCGCGGCCTCAAGAGCCCAGACCTGCTCCGCAAGGCTGAACCGAGGGCTGAGCAGGTAGCTCGCGAAGGACAGGTCGGTGAGGATCGTGGTCAGGCGCACGATCTCGGGGTAGGCCGCGAGGAAGACGCTGTCGGCATCGAGCGAGTTGATTCCGATCGTTGCCATTCGATCGGCGATTCTCCCGTCGAGGCGCTCCTCGATCGACCAATACCGAACGAGAGAAGCGGCCAATTGCAGCTCGCCGGTGGTGAGTCCGATGCCGCGCTTCCACAGCGTGCCCGACAGGCAACGCTCGGCATGGGCGAACTCCGGGAACCCCGCGAGGTCGACATCGGCGCCGTCAAGATGCCAGCGCCGGTGGCGGTTGCAGACAGCGCCACCCCTGCTTTGCACCAAGGTCTGCTCCCCTCTCGCGCACCGCCGACACGCGTTCCTGGCGGCCTGCGCGTATCCGCACCGTTTGCAGAGCGTCGGTTGCCAGGCGTAGTGCTGGCAACGGACATACATCGCGTTCTTGCGGGCATCGTTCTCGAAGTGCCCGGGCTTGAGGCCGCCGAGCCGCTCCGCCCACTTCGCAGCGCGCTCGAGGTTGGGGTGCGAGGGTGACAGCCCAGCGAGGTCGGTGACGTGCAGGCGAAGTTCGCGGGGAGTGAGGGCGTTCGCGGTGGCGAGCCTGCCGAGGAATCCGGTGATGGTTTCGGCGGGGAGGGGCTGCACCATCACTGGTAGCGGGCGCACGTTCCCGGCCGGCGTCGGCGTCTTCATGTTGACACGGGCACCTTGTCAGCGGCGGCGGCCGGGACGGTGCCGAAGACGGTGTCCAGGTCGAGGCGTTCGGTGCCGTTGTCGATGGCTTCCATCGCGAGCATGTGCACCATCCCGGTGAGATCGCCGATCACGCCGCCCGTCGTAGCGTGGAGGTGACTGGCGTGGCGCAGGATCGCCTCGGGATGCTGGTCGATGAGACCGAGCGAACTCTCGACCGCGACGAGCAGATCGGCCCATCCCGCTTTGCCTCTGCCGGTGTTCTCAAATTTGTGCAGGTTCAGGATGTCGAATCGGCTGCTGATCTGCCGTCCACGGGTACCGTCCAGCAGCCCGCTTGCTTCGACATCTACTCCGGCGTAGACGAACGTGCCGGGGCACTTCTCCGACAGCTGTTTGAGCGTGTCGGATGCCTCGCCCATCTGCTTGTACTTCTGGTTGATGTTGTGGATCTCGTCGACGATGATCAGCTCGGTCCCGCACGCGGCAATCACGCTGGCAACGGTGTTCATCAGCTCTCCCGTGTTGTAGTGCGCGCGCACGGGGAGTCCAAGGAAGTGGGCGAACTCTCCGAGCATCAGTTTCGGTGTGCACGACGGCGGCACCGACACGTAGATCACCGGGATCGAGTTACCACCACCGGCCCGCCCGATGTCACGTCGGCGACGCTCAAACCGTCGAGCAATATGCGAGACCGTCGTGGTCTTACCGATATTCGGCTCCCCCGACACGATCACGCCGAGCTTGCCGTGGGACTTGTATTGGTTGAGCATCAGCCGTCTGAGGATCTCCCTTTCTATCGCCGCGAACTGAGCTGTGTTGACGACTGGGCCGCGGATCATGAACTGCTTGCGAGCTTCGCGATTCATCGCGCGGTCGCCCGGCGAGAGCGCATCCAGTTCGGCGCGGGTGGTCGGGAGCGGCTTGTCCAACGTCTCGCTGACGAACGCGGACCACCCCTCGCGCGTACTGATGGCCTGAGTCATGTCAGCCGCTCCCACACTCCGTCGTCGTCAGTGAGCAGCGAGAAACCGCCACCGCGTTCCCAAATGACCTCGTCTCCGTCAGGCTCGGTCGTTGGTGTCTCTCGCGCGATCGTCTTCGACACACCTGTCATGTGCATGGGATCGCGGTCGACCTCGGCCGTGCGGACGGCGCGATTGCGCTCTTTGCCGGGCCTCACCCATTGGGCGCGCTTCATTCGGTCCGCGAGGTACGCGGCCTCTTCGCGGGTCGCTGTGTCCGTGGCCGTGTCGACAGCGTGGGCCGCTTGCCAGATCTCGCCGCCCATCGGCTCGTCGAGGAGGTCGCCAACACACCGGAAGGGCACGAACTCTTCACCGTGCTCCACCCACACGAACAGCGGATTGTGCGGGTCGAAGCGGATCACGCAAAGTCGAGTAGCGCCCTCTCCGCCCGCTCCAGCAGCACGAAGCTCGGTGAGGCGGTTCGAGCGATAGACGCGCCGCGCGTGATTGATCCCGTAGTCCTGCAACGTGCAGGTCTTGGCAGGAAGGAATCCGATGAACTCGTCCAAGCCGAACGGGATGTGCAGCTCGGGTGCGATGCGCCGATAGGCGCGGAACATCTCGTTCGGTGTGAGCGCCCGCCCCGGGAGCATCGAATCGGACAGACCGGCGTGCGGTCGGTTCTGCCACTCGATCGCGATCCAGTCCTCGAGCAGCTCCTGTAGCTGGTTGAGGGCAAGTGCCCTATCGGTCGGTTCGCCTCGACCGCGACGCTCGACACTGCCACCGGTGAAGCCCTCCAAGTACTGCACGAAACCGTCCTTGATCGCGTCGAATCCGCTCTCGACATGCGGTTTGTCGGTGCCGGTCTCGTGCGCCGCGTGGATGAGCGAGATACCGGCTCGCTCACAGCCCCGGCGGAATGCCTCGGAACGGTAGATCTTGCCGTTGTCGGTCGTGATCGTCTCGGGGAAGATGTACGGCTGCGCGAGCCGGTGGTGGTCCAGTCGCTCCTGGTCGATCATGAACCGCCCAGTCCATGTCGCCGCAACACGCTCGCGCTGCTCCCGCGCGCCTGGCGGCCGCAGCTCGTAGGGTGTCAGCGCCCGCGCGAGCACGCCCGCGAGATCCGCCGAATTCGTCGCGACGGCTCGCACGACTCCCGCGAGGATGGAGCGGCACGAGACGTCGTGGATGACCGTCAGCTCCGCACGGTTCAGGCGACCGTCCAGCAGCCGCGATGGCACGTCGATCACCGTGGAATCGATCTGCACATGCTCCCCCGGTCGAAGCGAACCGTGCACACCGAACGCCCTACCGGGTTTGTTGGCGGACGACTGACGTGACTTCGCAGAGCCGTTCAGCTTTCGTGCCGTGGGATGCGCCGCGACCATCCGGTACAGCGTGCGCTGACTAGGAATGTCGATCGCGTCGCCGTAGTCCTCCTCCAGCATCCATCGCAGCCGATCTAAGGTCCGGCTCGTCGTCCCCGATGATCGCGTCGTCCCCTTCTCGCCGAGCTCGCTCAGCGCCATGCCAATACGGACGTCGATGTCTCGCTTGCCTCGGTTGAGGTGCCGCGCGTCCACAAGCCCGAGGACCCCTTCCGCGCAATACCGGTGGAACTTGCGGCGGACGGTTTCCAACGAGGTCACGGAAGTTAGGGTTGACATAGCCGTGCGCACGTCTTCGAAGTACATCTTCGCCGGCTGCCCGTTTTCGACGGCGGCTTTGACCACGGCCAACTGCTCGGCCCACGCATCGACAATGCGTCTCTCGTCATCGTCGAGGCCGTCCAGGACGCGGGCCGCCGATCCGGTCGCCGACGCGGTGCGGTCCGCATGCCAGGTGACGTTCGGCAACCTGACCAGTTCATCGGCGTCGACCATCCGCGTGAAGTCAGCCTCCAGAGAGCGGAGAGTGACGTGCCGGTAGTCAGCGGCGATGATCACAAACCGCTCCTCGTCCCAGGTCAGCGTCACACCGATGCCGACCCGCACGATCACGCCGCCTTCGCGACCGTCGTCAACGACAAACGCCGCGACGAGTCGAAGATCAGATCCCGCCACCACAGCGCGGAGTAGACGGCGCCCAGCGGCTGCGCCGATACGCCCTCCAACAAGCTCGCCCACTCCGACAACCGCGCGGACTCGCCGGAGTGGGCACGCATCACATCCACACTCGCCGAATCGCGCCACCGGTCATACCGGTAACCAGACAGGAATCGAAGATTGCGGCCCTCGCTCTCACTGATGTCATGCACGACGAAGTAGTCCCACCCCAGCTCGCCACACAGGGCCGAGGTCCAATCGAATGCTTCGACGTCATCCGGCTTGATGCGCAGCAGAGGCTTCACATCGATTACCGCGGCCGATCCATTGCAGAAGCGGACGAAGAAGTCGGGCGCGTGGCGTCGAGGCGTTCCCGCCCAGTCGATCCACATCGGCTGAGACGAGATGGCCGCGACAGCGGGGTCGCGGTCCATCTGCATGAGGGCGACGCGTTCATACAAGGACTCGAACCAGACGTGCCCGCCGGTCGTGGCAGCCCAGTACTGGCCCGTGTAGTTCTTCTTGTGCTTCCACGACTTCGGGGTCCGAACCTTGTCGACCGTCTCGAACGGCACATCGACTACGTCAACAGAATCCCGGCGATGATCCACGCCCCGAACGACGTACTCGATCTGCGCGTGCGGGGCGTTCACCGTAGCCGCGGGTTCCCAGCGCTTCAACGTCATCTGCTCTCCGATCTCGACGAGATGTTCAGTTGGAGAGTCCTCTGACGCCGCCAGAGTACGACCGACCAGACACGCAGGCGGCGAGACACGCCCGCGGTCGGACGAGGAGCCCGCAGAAACTACAGATGGGTTGGCGGAAACTACAGGTCGGTTATCACGACCACAGAATCGATGGCAGAAACTACAGATGGGTTGTCATCGGACATGAGACACGACAACGGAAAAAGAATCACGAAAAGATAACGGCAGGGTCTTGCGGGCCGTTATCTTTTCGTTATAGAGTGCTCGCACGGTAGTTGTTTTGCTGTGGCAGCTACCGACATGTGATTGCAGGACACTCTTGGTGCAAGGGACATAGGGCCGGTCGGAAGCCTCTCCGACCGGCCCTTCTCTGTTCGCCCTTCCGCGCGTCTGCGTGGGCGCCCGTGGTGGAATGGTCGGCATGTCCGACATCTCCGTCTCGCTCACCATCGAGGGCACGCCGGACCTGCCGAACGCGACGCTGCAGGCGCTCTATCGCCTCACCGGGCGCTCGACGGTCGAACTGCGCGAGGCGATCGCCGGCGGGCATCCGGTGTACACGGCATCCCTCTTCGGACGCGAACACCTGGGCGTCGTGCCGCGCCTCGAGCGGACGATCGCATACCTCGACGAGCACGGACTCGGCTTCACGCTGAGCGAATCCGTCGACGGTGACGATGCCGCGATCGACCGCGCGACGCTGCGGGAGATCCTCGAGGCGTAGGACGTTTCGACTCGCTACGCTCGCTCAACGCACGGGCGGGTCAGACCCCGCCGCCTCCCCCGCCTCCGCCGCCACCGCCGGCGGAGCCGCCGCCGCCCGATCCGCCCGAGGTCGATGACGAGGAGGATGCCGCGGACGACAGCGACCCGATCCCCGACGAGAACGACTGCGCGTCGAACGAACCGGTGCCGTAGTACCAGTACGGACCCGCCGCGCCAACCGCGGTGTAGAGCACGGCGAGCTGCGTCGACCACTCCTTCTCCTGCCCGAACACGACGGCGTAGGGCAGGAGCTTCTCGTACAGGTCGAGCTTCTGGCGTGGGTCGTTCACGTCGATGCGCACGCGCTCGGCCCCCGCCGGCGACTGCAGAGTGCGGATGCGGTCGGCTTCGGCCCACGCGATGAACTCCTCGAGGCCGCGCAGGTGATCGCGCGTCTCGGCGCCGAGCGCCGTCAGCGGGCGCCGCGACACCATACCGACGACCGCCATCACGACGAGGATCGACGCGACGATCACGATGATCGGGACCGCGGGGTGCACACCTCGGTCGAGGGCGGCGATGCCGGTGAACAGCGCCAACCCGGCCCCGATCGCCCCGATGAGGATCGGGAAGAGCCTCGTACCCGTAGGCACCTCCCGTCGCAGACCCCGCGCCGTGAGCTCCTTGTCGGCGGCCGAGAGGATCTTCTGCGCGACCCCCGAGAAGCGCGTGTCCTGCTTTCCGAACTCGTACTGCTCCCCCGGCATCCCGGTGGGGAAGAGCCCCTCGAGCAGCATCCGCCCGTCGCCGTCCGCGCGCGACGAGTCGACGAGCTCGGCGGTGAGCCGCGCCTTGCCGAACCAGCGGGGCTCGCCCTCGATGATGCGGATCGACCCGCGCACGGCCTGCTCGAGCACCTCCGCAGGAATCGCCTTCGCCGTCTTGCCGAGCAGCACGGCGCTCTCGAGCGCGTCGACGATCGCCGGCGGCGTGTACTCGGCGATGATCGTCGGCCGCCCCGGCTCGTCGGCGAGGGGCTTCCGGCGCGCGCGCACGGCGAGGATGCCGGCGCCGACGACTCCGAGCCGGCGAGGCCCTGCAGCCACCCAAACGGCGAGGCGAGGTACGACGAGTCGAAGAGGCCGAACGTGCCGGGCGCGAAGCCGACCGCCATCGTGAGCGTCTGGTACGGGCCGAGCGCCTCGGCATCCGCCGTGACGACGACACCCCCGCCGGCGTCGTCGTCGCGCGTGATCGAGGCGCAGGCATCCGACGCGTTCTGGTAGCCCTGGTAGCAGGCGAGGCGCCCGGTGAGGCTCCCGGCAAGGCCCTCGGGCACGTGCAGCCGCGCGGTGACCTCGCCGAAGGGCTGCGACCAGTCGACGCCGTTCACATCCCAGTAGAACTCGAGCCCCGTGTCGGGGAAGTTCCACACGACGTTCTCGAGCGTGTACGTGATCACGTAGGTCTGGCGCCCGTGCACGTAGTCATCGGCGCGCGAGACGACCGAGAACTCGTCGTCGACGTCTTCGACCTCGCTGTTGCGCGGCGCCCCCTTCTCGTCGGTGATCGACACGAGCTGCGCGCGCAGCGGCTGACCGTTGTAAGAGTCGGGGATCTGGCGACGGATGCCGCGGTTCTGATCCGTGTCGGGGAAGACCGCGACGATCGTCTCGACGACGCGCAGCCTCGACGTGCCGTCGTCGGCACGCGTGATCGTGTAGTCGGCGTCGAACGAGTCGAAGGTGAAGTCGTCCACGTCGCCCGGCACCGCCGAGACGGTCTTTTGCGTGACCACGGATGCCGGGGTGCCTGCGGTCGCCGCCGCGGCCGCGCCTGCGCCGAGCGGGTGAGATGCGACCAGGAGAACGAACGCCACCGCCACCCAGGACCACACACGCCGCATGGTCTCACCCTAAGACGCAGTGTCGCGGGTGCGCACTACAGTTGACGCCATGAGTGACCGCCGCCTCGCCGTCGCCGCGTGGGAGAGTCTGTTCCGCGCGCAGTACGAGGTGTTTCGCGAGATCAGCACCGACTTCGACGGCGAGGAACTCTCGCAGGCCGAGTACGACGTGCTGCTGACGGTGACGCGCGCCGAGGCGCATTCGGCGCGGTTGCGCGACGTGACCGCCAACATGCTCATCAGCCAGCCCAGCGTGTCGCGCCTCGTCGACCGGATGGTCGCGCGGGGGCTACTCAGCAAGTGCCCCGATCCGCACGACGGCCGCGGCGCGGTCGTCCGCGCGACCGAGGCGGGCCTCGGCCTCTTTCGCCGCATCGCGACGGCGCATGCGCGGTCGATCGCCGACCGGATGTCGGTGCTCAGCGACGACGAGCTCAGCCAGCTTCAGGCGCTCACCTCGCGCCTGCGCGAAGCCTGACCGCACGCGAAACCGCCCCGGCCTGATGGGGCCGGGGCGGCTGCGGGTCCGTCACTGATCGACGGGCTGCGGCTCTCGACTCGACTCGTGCGCCTGGATCGTGGGGGCGTCGGCACCCGAGACGACCTGCACCTTGCGCGGCTTCGCCTTCTCGCTCACGGGGATCGTCACCGTCAGCACGCCGTTGCTGTAGGTCGCGGCGATGCCGTCGGTGTCGATTCCCTGGCCGAGGTTCAGCTGGCGCAGGAAGCTCGCCGTCTCACGCTCGCGGGTGATCCACTTGACGCCCTCGCCCTCGGGCAGGGTGCGCTCGGCACGGATCGTCAGCAGCTGGCCGTCCACGTCGATGTCGACCGACCCCGGGTCGATACCCGGCAGGTCGGCGCTCAGCACGTAGTGGTCGCCGTCGCGGTAGAGGTCCATCGGCATGCGGCGCGGGCCGCGGCGCGTGTCGAAGAGACCCGACGCGATGCGGTCGAGGTCACGGAACGGGTCATACGTGGCCATCGTTCTCTCCTTCTGTCTCTCTGTCTTCTTCTGTGTCCGAAAGTTGAGCCTCATCGACTCAACTGATCCCAGATTAGCACTCTACAGGCGAGAGTGCCAATGCTTCTTGCCCGGCATCCCGCGGCTTGTTCAGTGGGCGCGTTCGCCGGAAACAGGCGCGGGGTTTCCGGCGATCGCGCCCACTGAAAGCGCCACTCCGTGCTCAGCGCGCCGCCTCCTCCACAGGCGACGAGAACCACCGATCCATCCACATTCGGGCAGATTCGGCCCCGTGGCGAGCAGGTTTGCGGACAAATAGAGGGATGCCGCGACCGCCTGCCCCGCTCCCCGCGACGCTTGCCGGGGTCTTCACGGTCGCGCAGGCATCCGCGATGAACGTGTCGCCGGGCAGGCTGACCGCGCGTGATCTCGCGCGTCCCTTCCGCGGTGTCCGGGTGCGCGGGCAGCCTTCGGCGCGGGATGCCGCGGCGACAACCGAGCGCGAGCCGGGCAGCCCTGACGAGCTCGCGCGGGAGGCGATCCTGGCGCGCATGCGCGCCCACTCGCTCGTGTTGCCGCCGCACGCGTTCTACGTCGGCGCGGCGGCGTTGGCCGCGCACGGACTGCCCTTCCTCGACGCGAGTGAGGCAGAGACCGCGCCGCTCGAGGTCGCCGTGTTCGCGCCGCACCGCGCGCTGCGGCGCCCCGGAATAGCCGCGTTCCGCGTGCAACCCGGTCTCGCGCACACGGTCACGCAGGACGGACTGCGTGTCGCCTCGCCGGCGAGCCTGTGGGCGCTGCTCGCCCGCGATCATTCGACGCACGATCTCATCCGCATCGGCGACGCCATGGTCCGCATCCCGCGCGATGACTGGGGCAGACGGCATCCGGAGTGGCAGCTTGTGAGCATCGACCGACTCGGCGCGGCTATCGACGCGGGACGCCGACTCGGTGCCGCGGCGCTGCGCGAAGCGCTTCCGCAGTTGCGCACCGGAAGCATGTCGGTGCTCGAAACCGACTGGCGCCTCGGTCTCAGCGGGACTGGCCTGCCCGAACCCGAGCTCGACGTCGAGGTGCGCTCGCCACAGGGGCGGCTCCTCGGGATCAGCGACGCGGCGTTCCCGGCGTATCGCGTCGCGGTCGAGATCGAGGGCGACCATCACCGCACCTCGCGGCGCCAGTGGACGCGCGACCTGCAGAAGTACGCCGACTACGCCGCGATCGGGTGGGAGGTCGTGCGCCTCGCGTCATCGCACATTCGGCCAGCGCGGCGCACCGATGTGGAGATGGTGGCCGCCGCCCTCACCCGCCGTGGATGGCGCGGGTGACGCTTCAGTGGGCGCATACGCGGGAAACGCCCGCCCGGTTTCCGGCGATTGCGCCCACTCAAGGACGCGCGAGGGGTGGATGCCAGGGGTCAGCACTCCACCACATTCACCGCGAGGCCGCCCTCGCTCGTCTCCTTGTACTTGTGCGACATGTCGATGCCCGTCTGGCGCATGGTCTCGACGACGGCATCCAGCGACACGAAGTGCTCGCCGTCGCCGCGCAGCGCGAGGCGCGCGGCGGTGACCGCGGTGGATGCCGCGATCGCGTTCCGCTCGATGCACGGGATCTGCACGAGCCCACCGACGGGGTCGCACGTGAGTCCGAGGTGGTGCTCCATCGCGATCTCGGCGGCGTTCTCGATCTGCCGGTTCGTGCCGCCCATGACGGCGGTGAGGCCTGCGGCCGCCATCGCGCACGCGGAGCCGACCTCGGCCTGGCATCCGCCCTCGGCGCCCGAGATCGAGGCGTTCGCCTTGAAGAGCGACCCGAGCGCCGTCGCGGTGAGGAGATACCGGCGGATGCCGCGGCGCCGGTTCGCCTCGGCGACGACGGCGGGGTCGGCGGGGTCGGCGGCGACGACGGCGACGACGGCATCGGCGCTCCGGTCGGCATCGGCGCTCCGGTCGGCATCAGCGCCTCGGTCGGCATCAGCGCTCCGGTTGGCATCGGCGCCCGGATCGGCGTGCGCGCCCGGATCGGCGTGCGCGGCGGCGTCGGGGTCGGCAGCTGCGGCAACCCGGGCGTCGGCATCCGACTCCCGCCTCCCGGCGCCGTCACCCGCGTGCAGGCCGAGCAGCGCCGATCCGACGAGCTCGCCGTAGGGGGTGACGGCGGTCGATGACCCGAGGCCCGAATCGGCGAGAAAGCGCCACCAGTACATGCCAACGGCCGGGACGATCCCCGCCGCGCCGTTGGTCGGCGCCGTGACGACGCGCCCGCCCGCGGCGTTCTCTTCGTTGACCGCGAGGGCGAATGCGCCGAGCCACTCCCCCGGGAGCTCGCGCCCGCCACCGGCCTCGGCGGCCTCGAGCTGCCCGCGGATGAGCCCCGCGCGCCGCTTCACCTTGAGGATGCCGGGGAGCACGCCATCCGCGTGAAGCCCCGCGTCGACGCAGGCCGACATGGCATCCCACACGGCGTCGAGGCCCGCCGCGACCTCCACTTCGGAGCGCAGCGCCTGCTCGTTCTGCCGCGCAACCTCGGCGATCGTGAGCCCGCGCTCGTCGCACAGGGCGAGAAGGTCCGCGGCCGACCCGAAATCGTGCGGGAACGGCGCGGCGCTGACCGCCGGGCCCCCGCCGTCGCGACGAATGAACCCGCCCCCGATCGAGTAGTAGGTCTCCGAGGCGATCTCGGCGCCGGAGGCATCGAACGCGCGCAGCGTCATCGCGTTCGGATGCCCGGGCAGCCGCGTCCGCGGCACGAACTCGACGTCGGCGCGCGAAAACGGCACGGCCAGCGCTCCGTCGAGGCGCAAGGGCGACCCGTCGACCCAGTCGGTCCACGCGCCGCGGACGATAGCGGGGTCGACCGTCTCGGGCTCGTGGCCCTGCAGGCCCGCGACGACGGCATCCGGAGTTCCATGCCCGAGTCCGGTGGCGCCGAGCGATCCGTACAGAGTGCACGTGACGCGAGCCGGCAGCGGGATGCCGGGGCCGCCCTCCGCGCCCGCGACGCGGCGCGCGAAGTCGCGGGCCGCGCGCAGCGGACCGACCGTGTGGGAGCTCGAGGGTCCCACGCCGATGGAGAACAGCTCGAACGCGGAGACGTAAGCGCTCATGCTCCGACCCTACGTCGACCCTCGCACCGCCGACAGAGACGAGTGCGTCACGCCTTCTGGAACGACACGAGTGCGGCGGTGTTGCCCTCGCTGTCGCGGATGAACGCCTGCCACTCCTCGTGGCCCGCCGGCCCGAGCAGGTCGTCCTCGTGCGTGAAGATGACGTGCGGCGGCGTGACGACGTCCGTGAGCCCCGCGAGCCGCTCGAGGGTCTCATGCACGTTGTCGACCTGCAGATAGATGAGGGCGCTGGGCGCCGCCCGGTCGAGCAGCAGGCGCGCCCCGTCGAGGTCGAAGAACAATAGCCCCGGCGGGTCGAAGCGCGCGAGCGGCGGCCTCTCGAGCAGGACGGTGTAGAAGTCCGCGGCACGATCGAGGTCATCGGCGTGCTGAGCGATCTGGACGAGGTTCATCGCCGGCCTTTCGACGCGCTGTCAGGGAGGGTGTGGCCAGCGTAGCCCGCCCGTAGGCTGGGCGCGGAAGGAGCACGATGACCGCTCTGAGCACGCTCGACGAAGACCGCGCTGCCGCCCTGGATGCCGCCGCGGCGGCGGGGCGCGTCGACGACCCGTTCCTCGCGCGATTTGACGCGCAGTTCCCGCGACTGCACGACCTGTTCGCCCGGCTCTACGGCGACCGCCCCGACGGGCAGGAGCAGCTCGCGCAGACGGTCGCGACGGCATCCGCTTCGTGGAACGCCCGCCCGCTCGACCTGAAGGTGCGCGACGCGCAGCGCGCCGCCGATCCGCAGTGGTTCCAGTCCGAGCGGATGCTGGGTGGCGTCTGCTACGTCGATCGTTACGCGGGCAACCTCGCCGGCATCCGCGACCAGATCCCGTATTTTCGCGATCTCGGGCTCACTTACCTGCACCTCATGCCGCTCTTCGACGCGCCCGAGGGCGACAACGACGGCGGATACGCGGTGTCGAGCTATCGGCGCGTGAACCCGAGCCTCGGCACGATGGCACAGCTCTCCGAGCTTGCGGCTGACCTGCGCGCCTCGGGCATTTCGCTCGTGCTCGACTTCATCTTCAACCACACGAGCAACGAGCACGAATGGGCGCAGAAAGCGGTCGCGGGCGATCCCGGGTTCGAGGACTTCTACCTCATATTCCCCGATCGTGATATGCCCGATGCGTACGAGCGGACGACGCGCGAGATCTTCCCCGACGACCACCGCGGATCGTTCGTGCAACTGCCGGACGGGCGCTGGATCTGGTCGACGTTCTACCACTACCAGTGGGACCTCAACTACGCGAATCCCGCGGTTTTCCGGGCGATGGCGGGCGAGATGCTCTTCCTCGCGAACCAGGGCGTCGAGGTGCTTCGCATGGATGCCGTGGCCTTCATCTGGAAGCGCCTGGGCACGTCGTGCGAGTCGCTGCCCGAAGCGCATCTGCTGCTGCAGGCGTTCAACGCGGTGCTCGCGATGGCCGCGCCGGGCATGATCTTCAAGTCCGAGGCGATCGTCCACCCCGACGAGGTGGTGACGTATATATCGCCCGAGGAATGTCAGATTTCTTACAACCCGCTGCAGATGGCGCTGACGTGGGAGGCGCTCGCGACGCGCGACGGGCGCCTGCTGCAAGACGCGCTCGAGCGCCGCCACCCCCTGCCACCGGGCACGGCGTGGGTCAACTACGTGCGCTCGCACGACGACATCGGGTGGACCTTCGCCGACGAGGATGCCGCGGCGCTCGGCATCGACGGGTACTCGCACCGGCAGTTCCTCAACCGCTTCTACACGGGGCGCTTCGAGGGGACGTTCGCGCGCGGCGTCGCGTTCCAGGAGAACTCCGACACGGGCGACGCCCGCGTGACCGGCACGACGGCGTCGCTCGCCGGGATCGAAGCGCAGGATGCCGGCGGCGAAGACCGTGTCGTGCTCGCGCACGCCCTCGCCCTGTCGACCGGCGGCCTGCCGCTGCTGTACCTCGGCGACGAGGTCGCACAGCTGAACGACTACTCGTACGCCGACGACCCGGTCCGCCGCGGCGATTCACGCTGGGTGCACCGCGGCAACCGGCCGCGCGATCAGTACGCGCGGCGCGAAGACCCGGCGACTCCCGCGGGGCGCGTGTTCCGGCGGCTGACGAAGCTCATCTCCGTGCGCAAGGCGACGCCCGAGCTGGGCGGTGGCGAGCTGATCGGGTTCCGCACGCCGCATCCGTCGGTCGTCGGCTACCAGCGCCCGGGCGAGGGCACCCGCATCCTGGTGCTCGCGAACGTCGGCGACGCCGAGGTCGCGATCGACCCACTCACCCTGTCGGGATTCGAGCGCGCCGCGTACGATCTCGTCCACGACGCCGAGGTCGATCTGGACGAGGGCATCGCCCTGCCGCCGCACGGGTTCGTGTGGCTGCGGGTGACGCCGCTCTGAGTCGCTCGACCGAACAGAACAGGTGGAACAAGAGGGGGGTCACCGTGGGGACAACAGTTTTCGAGCGTCGCGCGCCCGCGGCATCCGTTCTCGATCACGCGCTCGGCGGGACGCGCGAGCGAGTGTTCTGGATCGATGACCTGCCCGCGGCGTTGCGCCCCGATCGCCCCCCGCTGCGCGGCACGGCCCGCGCCGACCTCGTCATCGTGGGGGCGGGATACACGGGCCTGTGGACGGCGCTGCTCGCGAAGCTGCGCGATCCGGAGCGACGCGTCGTCGTGGTCGAGGCGCAGCGCGTCGGGTGGGCGGCGTCGGGACGCAACGGCGGATTCTGCGAGGCGAGCCTCACCCACGGGTACGAGAACGGGCTGAGCCGCTGGCCGAAGGAGATCGAGGATCTCGAGCGCCTCGGCCTCCAGAACCTCGACGAGATCGAGTCGTCCGTCGCCGAGTTGGGGCTCGATGTGCAGTTCGAGCGCACCGGTCAGCTCGCGCCGGCGGTCGAGGAGCATCAGCTCGCGTGGCTCGCCGACTGGCGCGACGAGGCGGCGAACGACCCCGGCGTCGTCTACCTCGACGAGCTGACGCTACGCGCGTCGGTGAACTCGCCGACCTATCTCGGTGCGATGTGGGAGAAGCATAACTGCGCGCTCGTGCATCCGGCTCGGCTCGCGGCGGAGCTCGCCCGCGTCGCCGAAGAACGAGGGGTCGAGATCTTCGAGCGGTCGCACGTGACTGCGCTGTCGTCGCCGACGACCGGGGCGGGGGTATCGGTCGTGACCGATGCGGGGCGGGTCGACGCCGAGCAGGCGGTGCTCGCGACGAACGTGTTCCCGTCGCTGCTGAAGCGCAACCGGCTCATGACGGTGCCGGTCTACGACTATGTGCTGATGACCGAGCCGCTGAGCGCGCAGCAGTGGGATGCCGTCGGCTGGCGCGACCGGCAGGGCATCGGCGATCTGGCGAACCAGTTCCACTACTACCGGCCGACGCAGGACGGGCGGATCCTCTTCGGCGGATACGACGCGCTGTACCACTACGGCCGCCGCGTCGACCCGCGCTACGAGCACCGCCCCGACGTGTGGCGGCGGCTCGCGAGTCACTTCTTCACGACGTTTCCGCAGCTGGAGGGCCTGCGCTTCTCGCACCAGTGGGCGGGGGCGATCGACACCTCGACGCAGTTCACGTCGTTCTTCGGCACCGCGCGCGGCGGGCGCGTCGCGTATGCGGCGGGATTCACGGGGTTGGGGGTCGGGTCGACGCGGTTCGCGGGGAACGTGATGCTGGACCTCTTGTCGGGCGCCGACACGGAGCGCACGCGCCTCGAGATGGTGCGAAAGCGACCGCTGCCCTTCCCGCCCGAGCCCGCGGCCGCGGTCGGCATCAACCTGACCCGCTGGTCGCTCGACCGCGCCGACCACAATCTCGGGAGGCGCAACCTCCTGCTGAAGACCCTGGATGCCCTGGGCTTGGGCTTCGACTCGTGAGCTGGGCTGGGGCCTTGCCCGTCTTCGCCCCGTTGAGTGGGCGCAAACCATGGCATCCCGTCGAGGATTCCTAGGGTTTGCGCCCACTCAGCGGGAGGCCTCCACCGCGACGACGGTGTCGTACAGGCCGTAGCGGCGTAGGCCGCGGTGCGATTCGATGCCGGTGTACGACAGCGAGGCGTCCTCGTAGCGGCGGAACGCGAACACGGCCTGGTTCATGTGGCCGGCGTTGAACACGCCGAGCCCGACGAGCAGATTGAAGTCGTCGACCGTGAGGCCCGTGACCGCTCTGAAGAGGTCGGGTTCGATCTTCGTGATGACGTCGTAGAGCGTGTTCTCGCGGTAGTCGGTGAGGTACATGAAGGCGGGGATGCGCGTCGCGAACTTGATCAGCTTCTCTTGGATCTGCTTGCGCTTGGACTTGTACTCCCGCTCCTCGTCGGTGAGCTCCTTCTTCTCCGCCGGGGTGAGGTCATCGCCGCGCGACTTCTTCGTCTTCGAGACCGCTTCGCTCTTGTTGACGACGGTCTCGAACACGCTCGCGCCGAGCGCGCGGAAGCCTTCGATGTTCATCACGGCATCCATCGCGGCGGGCGAATCCATGATCTTCCGCAGGGTCGCGTTGTCGACGTTGACGAGGATCGCCGATTCCCACTTTCGCGCGAGGAGCGTCGCCGACGTGCCCGCCATCGCGATGTCCAGGATGCCGCCGGCATCCACCTGCGTCATGTGCGACCCGTCGTACGCGAGCACCGGCAGGAACTTCACGAGCTCCTCGACGGCGCGCTCGGGGTTGCGTTCCTCGGGGGCGAGGCCGACGCCGTACTCGCTGATCTGGCGAAGCGCTCGCGTCGGCGCGAAGTCGAACACGAAGCAGACGGGCTTCAGGATCTCTTCGCGCGATGGGTCGTCGCCGTCGGGGTTGCGAATGACCCACGGCGACTGCACGCGGAACGCCGCCTGGAAGTACGTCTCGGGCGCCTGCAGGTTCCGCAGCATGAGGATCGACGACCACTGCGGCACGGTGACGCCTGTCGTGAGCTTGCCGACCGTCAGCGTGATGGTCTTCGAGTCGAAGCCGCTGCCGATGGCCGTGCGCACGGGCGGTAGCGCGGCGAGCCCCACGCCGACCCCCGGCGCAGAGACGTTCGCGACGGCGTAGTCATGCCAGAACGTGTTGTGCGGCGCCGCGAGCAGGTTCGCCATGGCGGCGCAGGATGCCGTGCGCGGCAGCATCCAGATCGAGTGCTGCAGGTACGGCAGCAGGCGCGCGTCGGAGTACGGGAACGGCGGGCGCGTGCCGGCCTTCAGGTAGTCGACCTGAGTCGGCGCATACTGTCCGCGGATGATGTCGAGCCACTTCTGCACGTCGTCCTGGTGCACGAACCGGGCATCCGCGCCGGTGCCCGTCGCCTCGAAGAACGCGTTGAGGTCGAACTCGTCGAACTCCCCCTGGCTCGCGATCGCGAGCAGCTCTTCGGGCATCTGGTAGGTGAGCAGCCGCATCTCGGGCAGCGCGGCGTAGGGGTTCGGCTCGCCCGGGTGAGCGGTGGCGAACGATGCCTTGGCGCGTTGCTCGTCGGTGTAGGTCCAGTTGAAGATCTGCTCCTCGATGAAGCGCCCCTCCTTCAGCACCTTGAACGGTGTGCCGGAAAGGTAGAGGTATGATCGCGCCTTGATCGGCACGAAGGCGTCTTCGTCGAGCCCGGTCTCTTCGAGGTTCTCGGCGAAGGTCTCGAGGTCCTTGCTGAACTCGTCTTCGGTCGCCTTCTTCTGCGCCGCGGAGTCTTCGCCCTCGAACAGCTCCTTCGCGGCGTCGCGCCAGGCGCCGAAGTGGTACTCGTCGAAGACGACGAGGTCCCACATCACGTCGGTGAGCCACTCGTGCTTCGCCTTGAAGTTGCCCGCTTTGTCGCGGCCCATCAGGTCTTGGAAGGAGCCGAAGAACACCAGCGGCCGGTCCGCGTCGACGGATGCCGGGTCGCCGCCGGTACTCCGCGAGAGGTACTGCCAACCGTCGAAGTCGACGTGGGTCTTGAGGTCGGTGTCCCAGGCATCCTCGACGGCAGGCTTGAACGTCATGACGAGGACGCGCTTGGCCTGCATGCGCTTGGCGAGCTGGTAGGTCGTGAAGGTCTTGCCGAAGCGCATCTTCGCGTTCCAGAGGAACTCGGGGACGGCATCGGCGTCTTTGCTCCAGATATCGGCGAAGTAGGCGAGAGTCTTCTCGACGGCGGATGCCTGCTCGCTCCGCATCGGGAAGCTCGCATGATGCGTGCCCTCGTAAGCCTTGCCGTCGCGTAGCTCGGCGATGGCCGTCTTCACGTCGGCGGCGGTGCACCGCATCCACTCCTTGCTCGACTCGAAGACGACGTTCTCGAACCCCTTGTCGACGAGGCGACGGCGAACCTCGACGTCGGTGATGGGCGGGCCGTCGAGACGCTCCGCCGGCTCATCCATCTCGAGGACGTAGTCGACGCGCGCCTGCCCCTGCGACTCTTTGATGCGCGTGTTGACGTCGCGGCTCGTCTGCCCGACCTTCAGGCAACCACGCCAACGCTCGGCGACCTCGTCGGACGACCACGCGTAGAGGCGGGGGCGCGCCTCCGGCTTCGCGGGCAGAAGCTCGGATTCGGGTCTAGACATCGTTGGGCTCCATCGGCCGAACGAGCGACTCGATGTAAGCCTGCTCAGCGACTGAGATCTCGTACTTCTCGAAGAGCTGCTCGTCCGTCCACGTACGATCCATCGGATTGTCAGGTACGAAGTTGAACGTCGACCGGGTGACGCTCTGATTGGCGGCGCGCAGTGTGAGTAAGAACCTCACGAACCGCGTCCTCAGGTACGAACACATTCTCGCGGCCTCGTCCTCGCTATCGAAAGCCCCGACCACCGGGTAGGCCTCGGTCGTGATGGCTCCGGGTTCGACGATGCGGATGCTACTCAGCCCGTAGTACTTGCCGTCACGATCAGGGCGTCCGCCGGCCGGCGCCGCGCGGCTTACCGTGGCCTTCCACTTATCGACCCACTCTGCGTTCATGGTCACCGCGGCTCGCGCAACGTATCCCCTCCCGCCGCTGCTGATGAGGACAACAGGGTCCGCGATCCGGTCCGGAGATGCTGCACCCCGGTCGGTGGTCGCGAAGCCAAAAGCCTTGCGGCCGGACACCTTCACGCCGAGCGACCTAGAGACATCGACACCGTCTGGCCACACCTTGTGGAGTATCGCTGTCGCAGGCGAATGCCGGACGAATACGTCAAACTCGTCAAGTCGGCGCTCGACGGCGGGGGACGACTGACCTCGGATGATAGTGGTGATCGAACAGAGCCCGCGGCTGTCACGGTCCCACAAGAAGTAAGAGACACCGCCAGCGACATCGACGCCAGGGAACGCCTCATCCGAATCAACGAAGTCGATGATCGCGCGAATGCGATCATCGGACAGCATCTCTGCCCGGAACTCTTCCAGTCCCTTGCCTCCAGCCATCCAGCGCGACGGAGTGATCATCGCCACGTGGTGCGGGGCCAAAGCCTTCGCCGCACGGACAAACAGGTGGTAGATCGGAATCGCACTCTTCCCCGCGCCGCCGTCGTCCAGCTGATACGGCGGGTTACCGATGATGACGTCGAACTGCACGTCGGCTCCAAACATGCGGGCCAGCAGCGCCCGCGGATCTGTCGTGTGAATGAAGGCGTAGGCGTGGGTCTCGAGCTCGTCGCCGCGGCCGTACCCGCTCTTGGTGGCCCCGCAGTACGCGCAGCGGTCGCCGGCCCACGTGTGTTCGGTGCGCTCGAACCAGATGTTGCCCCAGTCGCGGTCGAAGCTCTTCGCGATCGAATGCTCGCCCGTGGCATCCTTCGAGCAGTAGACGCTGCGGCGCGCGAGCAGCGCGGTCAGCTGTGTGATGCCGATGCCGAAGACCTGCTTCGTGAGGATGTGGTCGACGCGTTCCTGCAGTTCGGGGATGACATCGGCGAGGCCGTCGGTGAGGCGCCGCGTGATCTCGCGCAGGAAGACGCCCGACTTGGTGAACGGGTCGAGGAAGGTGACGTCGGGGTCGGCCCAGATCGACGCTCCGCCGTGGCTGTCGGCCCAGGCATCCGCGATGACGTCGAGCATCTGGTTCGCGAGCTCGGGCGGGGTGAAGACCTCGTCGTTGGACAGGTTCGCGATGCAGGTGAGAACGTCGGGGTTATGGGCGCGGAGCGTGAAGCTCGCCTGCGCGTCGAGGACGGGTATCGTCATGCGGCACTCCCCTGTGCGATCTGGGCGACGGTCATCGGCGGATAGCTGCGAACCGGCACGAACACCTCGTGGTCGCCCGACGACCGCTGCGCGAGCGCGTCGAAGCGGAAGTCGTTGCGCTGGAACTTGCCGCGCCCGAGGTAGCCCCACTCGGCGAAGACGATGTGGGCGCCCACGGCATCCGTCATCGCGAGCGCGTCGCCCTGCACGATGTTCACCGCGAGCACGGCGCGGGCTGCCGCGAGGAGGTCGTCGCCCGTCTTGAGTTTGAGTACCCGGGCGAAAGTACCCGCCAGGTTGTCGCGGCACTCGGCGGCGTTGTCGGGTAGCAGCTCGATGCCGTAGACGCACATCAGGCCGTGGAGGGCGTAGTGCCGCTTCTCGAAGTCGCTCCGACCGTAGCGCGCCTGCACGGCGGCGAGCTTGCGCTCAAGGATCGGCACGAGGAAGTTGCCCGATCCGCACGCAGTTATGTGTACGTTCGGGCAGTGTCTCAACCACCCGCCCGACCGCACCCCCGGAGCACGATGCACCTGCGTTTCGTCGACCACCAGCTCACCGCCACACCCGACCTCGACGAGCGCACCAGAGAGGCGTACTCGCGCGGTCGGTCACTTCCCGAGGGGATGCCGGTTCTGCTCGATGAGCAGTGGCGGCCGGTCGAACCCTGGCTGACGTACTTTCGCCTCGTCGCGTCGTCCGCAGACCGAGCCACTCTTCGCGCGTACGCCTACGACGCGCGGCGATTCGCCTCGTTCCTCGACGGGCGGCGGACCGACGTCATCCACGCATCAAGTGACGACATCGTCGCCTACCGCGATTGGCGCTTGAGCGGCTCCGAACGGCCCGTTGCGCCGGCGACCTGGCAACGCGAGGTGGTCGTCATCCGCGGGATCTATCAGCTGCTCTCGCAGACCGGGCAGATTCGGCGCGAGCCGTGGATCACGATCGGACGATCGTCGCCTCTCCGGACAAACTGGCGGAGCGAGCCCGACATCCGCCCACTGACGCAGTCGCAGTGGCTCACCTTTCGCGACATCGGCCTCGGCGGCCGGACTGCCGCCGGCGAACTCGATCCGAGCTGGCGAGGTAGCACGAGCTTGCGTTCGCGGGCAGGCGCACAGCTGGCCCTCACTACCGGAATGCGGCTCGGCGAGTTCTCGACACTGCTGAATGCAGAGGTGCCGACGTCCAGCACAGGCATCTCGGTTCTGCTCGAAGCGTGCGCGAAGTACCAGAAGCGCCGGCGCGTACACGTGCCTCTCATGACGCTCAAGGCGGTGGACCTCTATCGCCAGACGGAGCGCCGAGCGATCGTCCGCGCGTCAGCCGCATCCCTCTGGCGACGCCGCTCGGAGCTCTTCGTCGTCGACGAACTCGACGCCTCGGCAGGAATCGTTCGAGGGCGCGTCGATGGGCGGAGGTCGAGGTGGAGGCTGCATCAGTTCCCGCCACACCTGCGACGGATCGCCGTCGTCGAGCGGGATCAGGGGCTTGAGGCTCTCGGCTTGTTCGTTGGCCGGGGCGGGTTGCCGATCAGCAGGCGGGCGTGGCACGCGACGTTCGAGGCAGCGAGCTGTCGAACGTTGGAACTCGCGCAGGATCAGATGGGCGGTCGGCGTGCGCGGATCACGCCTCACGATCTCCGCCACACGTTCGCGGTGGTGCTCCTCAAGTCACTGACCGATGTCGCCCTGGCCCGCGAGGCGGAGCGACGCGCGGGCAACGTTGGCCCGGCCACGCTGTCCGAGCACATCTCCATCAATCCGCGACTCACGGTGCAACGTCTGCTCGGCCACTCGAACCCCGCAACGACCATGGTGTACCTGCGGTACATCGAGGACACCGACGCGATCATCCAGGACGTGTTCGAGAGCTGGAGCGACGAGGCCGTGACCTTCGCAGATGCAGTTCTCGCTGATCGGAATGCCGCGTGACCGCGGTTGACCTTTCCCCGCGGCAGATGTCGCTCATGGTTTCGTCCGGGAATCTGAATGGCGCCCTCGCCCCGCTCGATTTCGAGCACCCAATCCTCGCCGCAGAGTTCGCTGACGCACTGATCAGCCTGCGGCGAACCGGCGGCCTCTCCGACGGCACGGCCTACCAGTACCGCCGCGCGCTCATCAACCTGCTGCGCGGCCTGTCCGAGCAGCTCCCGCGAACAGCGAGCCTTGCCACACCCGGCGCCAGCGTCGTCGACGCATTCCATATATGGGAATCCGCGTTGGCGGGCGCGTATCCGCCCGAGAGCGGGATCCCGTACAAGTACGGCACGCAGATCCGTGCACTTGTCCGCGTGCATGCCGCAAACGGCCGCGACGTCAGCGAACACACGCTGCGGTGGGCTCAGGCACGAGGCTTGCACCAGGTCGCAGACTCCACACCGCTGGATGAGTTTTCGAACGCGGAACGCCTCGCGATCCGGGACGCCTGCCGCGCTCGAATCCGCGACCTCGAGACTCGCGTCGCGGTCAGCCGGCGGCTGCTTGCCCTCGGCGAGGATCCTCGCGTCAACGGATGGCGCCGCACCGCCGACGTCTTGTGGGGTCTTCGTCACCTCGGACGCCGACCCGGGGCCTCGATCGAAGGGGACATCCTGGAGGCATGCGCCGCGGGAGTGCTCAACGATCTGGACGCTGACTTCGCGCACGAGCGGGCGGTCAACCAGGTTGACGCCGGTCAAATCACACGGCGACTTCTGCCCTTCCTCTATCCGACCAGCGAAGACCTCGTCGCATTCCGCTCGCTGCTGCAACTGGAGACCGGCGCGGCGCCAGAAGAATGGTCCGGAGTGCTCATGCCGGACATCGAACACTCCACCGGCGCCCTTCACGTGAAGCTCCACAAGGCGCGGGCGCATCGGACCCGGACTGTGCGCTGCACAGTCACGGGTTCGGGCGACGGCAAGGGGTGGCGCGCAGGAGATCTCGTCCTCCGCCTCATCGCTGCGACCGAACTCGCTCGAGCCGAAGCATTGAAGGCCGGCGCCTCAGACGCACACGCCTTGTTCCTCACCGTGCATCGCACAACGTCAAGGCATCTCGTCGTACGCCGCGAGTCATTCTCGCGTCTGCCGTTTACGTCCCTGCTGACGTCGATCTCGCCGGAGATCTCGCAGCCCTACGACTCCCGCCGACTGCGTAAGACCGTGAAGAGCGTTCGCGCGGCGGTACTCCGCAGCGCCGACGCCGCAGCCGGAGACGACCACAGCGTCGCCGTTTACCAACGCCACTACGCACAGTCCACGACGGTGCATGTTCTCGCCGGTAACGCCGTCAACGCGGCCCAGCATCAAGTGTTCGACCGGCTTCGGGGGCCTGTCTTCGTCCACGCCGAGGCCAGCACAATCGACCAGGCTGCAGGAGACCTGGCCGTGGCCGCCGCCGCGGAACTGACCTCAACCAGCACCGACCGCGCAATCGGCGTGACCGGATGCACGTCACCCTATGGATCGCCTTTCACACCTGCCGGGCGTCTCTGCGAGCATCGACCGTCCATGTGCTTCGCGTGCCCGAACGCCATCGTGTTCGCCGACCACCTGCCGCGGATTCTCGCGTACCGCGAGATACTCCGCGGCTACGAGAACGAGATGCCTCCGGCCCAGTTTTCCGCGACGCATGGCCAGCAACTCGTCAACATCGAACGCATCCTCAGCGAGTTCTCCCCGACAGACATCGAGAACGCGCAGCTCGCCCATCAGGCCGCGTCGGTCCACGTGCCGCTCATCCAGAGAGGAGTCCACCTGTGAGCGTGGACCGCATAGATCCCGCCGAGCCCGCCGCCACCTTCGCCAGCGCCTACTGGTCGGCAGACACCCCCGTCATCTCCCATCGCCGACTCGAGCACGACTACGCCATCCCGCTCTTCGGGGATGAGCGCCGCTGGGACCTCGGCGCATTGGGTTGGAATCCCGCCGCCGGCCGACACAGCGTGGTCTTGACGTTCGACTCGTTCAGCGGCGAGTGGAACCTCCGCGCTCGGGAACTCGCAATGGCCCTTCTCAATCCCGTGCACCCGGTCCTGCGCGATCAGATGCTCTACCTTCAAGCCACGCACGCGCATCCCAAGACGATCCGGTCGAAGCTCGAAGGCTTGAAACACTTCGCGGCGTGGCACGCCGCGAACCTCCCCGACATTCCGATCACCGACCTCCACCAGTCACACCTCGATAACTTCCTCACCGACAGCAAAGCGGTCGGGATCCACTTCAGAACGCGGCAGACCATCGATGCGATCCGTGAACTTCACACCTATGAAGCCGTGCTCACCGGCGGCGGCATTCCGTTCCGTCCATGGGGCGACGCGACAACCATCGCCCTCAGCGGGCGAAAGTCGAACACCGAGCTGAGTACCCCCGTGATCCCCCCGCAGGTATGGTGGCCTCTGCTGCGCGCGTGTTGGCAGTACATCAACGTGTTCTCGCACGACATCTTCGACGCCGCGGCCAAGTGGGCAGCTCTTGACCGCCCTCAGGATCAACGCGTGAAGGTCGAGCAGCCGGAGCAAGCTATCGCGGCATGGATGACCACGGCCGGCAACGCGGTACCACTGCATCGCATGACCTATGGGCGGTTCCGCGAAGGGGAGATCCACTGGACGCTCCTGTCGCTGCTCATGTCCGACGGGCATAGCAAGCAACTGTTCGCTGAGCTCACTCGACTCGACGTCGTCCACCGACGCCAGCGCGTCTTCGGGGTCGGGCGTTGCGGCGTCGAGCCCCGCAGCGCGGATCGCGGCGCCATTGGCCCAGAGGCTGTGGTGGTCGCGGCTCATGACGGTGACCGGACGGTCGGGCACGACCGCGTCGATGAGGGATGCCGGCGGGTTGCCGCCCGGGAAGTGGTCCATCGACCAGCCGCCCCCGGAGATCCACTCGACCTCGGGGTTCGCGGCCGCGTAGGCGGCGATGCGGGCGACGGCCTCCTCTGCGGACTCGGTGCCGCTGAGGTCGCACTGCAGAAGCTCGACGCCGCCGGAGGTGGGGTGGATGTGCGCGTCCTGGAAGCCAGGGCTGAGGAGGGCGCCGTCGAGGTCGATGACCTGCGTCTCGGCGCCGCGGTAGAGGTCGATCTCGGAGGCCGAGATGAGTCCGGTGATGCGGTCGCCGGTGACGGTCACCGCGTAGCCCTGGATCGGGTCACCGGAGCCGGTGAAGATCGGTCCGCCTGTGAAGATGACATCTGCCGTTGTCATGTGTCCCACTTCTTCGTGTCTGTATCGGGTCGTTTTGTGACTGTACGGCTTGTGGCGCGCTGTTGTCAACAGTGTTGACACAACTGTGGGCGCAATGGCTACAGTGTGTCTGGCAGCCAGCGTGGGACCATGGGACGAGGAGGTGCGCATGGCCGTGAAGTCAGCCGTTCGGACGAAGGTCAAGCTCGACCCCGAGCGGATCATCGCCGCCGGCCTGGAGCTTGCCGCGAGGCCTGGCGTCAGCGCGATCTCGGTGCGGGAGCTCGGCACCATGCTCGGCGCCGATCCGACCGCGATCTACCGGCACTTCCGCAGCAAGGACGACCTCATGCGGTCGCTGCTCGACCACATCCTCGGCTCGGCGCTGGCCGAGGTGGATGCCGACGCCGCATGGGATGACCGGCTCCGCCAGCTCACCGCGCGCACCATCGACTGGTTCGTGCGCTACCCCGCGATCGGCGTCGAGGCCGTCGTGCTGACCACCCACGGTCCGGGTGAACTGGGCGCGATCGAGCTCATGCTCGACGCGTTCACCGAGGCCGGCCTCGACGAGGATCAGATCGTCGACCACTATGCGCTGATGGCATCCCACAACCTGAGCGGCGCGACCGGAGTCGCCCGCGCCCGCGGCGAGACCCCTGCCGCCGACGCGGACGAGGGCGCCTGGCTCGACGAGGCGCTGATCGTCGACCCCCGCAAGTACCCGAAGATCGCGAAGTTCGCCGTCCAGCTCGGAGAGCTCCGCGACATCGACCTGCTGCTGCGCGGGGTCGAGATGATCATCGAGTCCGCCAAGCGCACGGCGGCATCCCGCCCCGACTGATTCCCTCGGCCCGATGTCGGACGGCCCTGCGATCATGGATCGCATGAGCGATCCCGACGTTCCCGACCTCGATCCCGGCGCGGTGCTCTGGTCGGCTCCGCCCGACGAGCGCGCGGGGCGCCCGCTGCTGGTGCTGCTCCATGGCTACGGCGCCGACGAGCACGACCTGTACGGGCTCGTTCCGTACCTGCCCGACGGCTTCGTCGTGGCGTCCGTGCGCGCACCGCTCAGTCCGCCGTGGCCGGCCCCGGGCGCCGCCTGGTACCCGATCGAACAGCTGTCCGGGCGCGATGCGGGTGCCGTGACGGATGCCGCCGAGGCGTTCCTCGCCTGGCTGGATTCCGCCGGCCACGACGGGCCGGTGGGGCTGCTCGGCTTCTCGCAGGGCGGCGCCGTGTCGCTGCAGTCGATGCGGCTGCGTCCTGACGGGTTCGCGTTCGCCGTCATGCTGGCCGGCTACGTCGCGACCGGCGACCGGCATCGACGTGTACACGCTGAAGCAGCCGCTCGGCGTCGTGGGCGTCATCAGCCCCTTCAACTTCCCGGTCATGGTGCCGATGTGGTTCTTCCCCATCGCGATCGCCGCCGGCAACGCCGTCGTTCTGAAGCCGTCCGAGAAGGACCCGTCGGCATCCCTGTGGATCGCGAACCTGTGGAAGGAAGCCGGCCTGCCGGACGGCGTCTTCACCGTGCTGCAGGGTGACAAGCAGGCCGTCGACGGCCTGCTGAACTCGCCGGTCGTCCAGTCGATCTCGTTCGTCGGCTCGACCCCGATCGCCCAGTACATCTACGAGACCGCTGCGCGCAACGGCAAGCGCGTGCAGGCCCTGGGCGGCGCGAAGAACCACATGCTCGTGCTTCCGGATGCCGACCTCGACCTCGCCGCCGACATGGCCGTGAACGCCGGTTACGGCGCCGCGGGCGAGCGCTGCATGGCGATCTCCGTCGTGCTGGCCGTCGAGCCCGTCGCCGATGCCCTCATCGAGAAGGTCAAGGAGCGCATCGCGAAGCTGCGCGTGGGCAACGGCCAGTCGACCCCCGAGCCCGACATGGGCCCGCTGATCACCGGCGTGCACCGCGACAAGGTGTCCGGCTACGTCGACATCGCCGAGCAGGACGGCGCGGAGATCGTCGTCGACGGCCGCGGGTTCACGGTCGACGGCGCCGAGGACGGCTTCTTCTTCGGCCCCACGCTGCTCGACAAGGTGCCGACCACCTCGGCCGCCTACCAGGAGGAGATCTTCGGCCCGGTGCTGTCGGTCGTCCGCGTCGAGTCCTACGACGAGGGCCTCGCACTCATCAACTCGGGTCAGTTCGGCAATGGCACCGCGATCTTCACCAACGACGGCGGCGCCGCACGTCGCTTCCAGAACGAGGTCGAGGTCGGCATGATCGGCATCAATGTACCGATCCCTGTGCCGGTCGCCTACCACTCGTTCGGCGGCTGGAAGAAGTCGATGTTCGGCGACGCGAAGGCGTACGGCGTGCACGGCTTCGAGTTCTTCACCCGCGAGAAGGCCATCACCAGCCGCTGGCTCGACCCGGCCAAGCACGGTGGCATCAACCTCGGCTTCCCCCAGAACAACTGAGGACACGCATCATGACTGACACTCTCAACGCCACGGCGGTCTACACCGACCGTCACGGCCAGGTCCACACCCTGCCCGACGCCGAAGCCGAAGCCACGGTGCGCGCGGATGACCGCGGCCACGTCTTCCACTCGTGGAGCGCGCAGGCGCTCATCGACCCGGTTCCGGTCGCGGCCGGCCAGGGTTCGACGTTCTGGGACTACCAGGGCAACGAGTTCCTCGACTTCTCGTCGCAGCTGGTCTACCTGAACCTCGGCCACCAGCACCCCGACCTGGTCTCGGCGATCCAGACTCAGGCCGGTCGCCTCGCGACCATCCAGCCCTCGATGGCCAGCGACGTGCGCGGTGAGCTCGCCCGTCGCATCGCCGAGGTGGCCCCGGGCGACCTCGACAAGGTGTTCTTCACCAACGGCGGAGCCGACGCGAACGAGAACGCGATCCGCATGGCGCGCGCCTACACCGGCAAGCGCAAGGTGCTCGCGGCGTACCGCAGCTACCACGGCAACACCACGACCGCGATCACCGCGACCGGGGACCCGCGTCGCTGGACCAACGAGCCCGGCGACGGCTCGGTGCAGCACTTCTTCGGTCCGTACGCGTACCGTTCGCCGTTCCACTCCTCGAACCCGGTCGAAGAGGCTCAGCGTGCGCTCGAGCACCTCGAGCAGACCATCGTGCTCGAGGGCGCGTCGACGATCGCGGCGATCCTGCTCGAGACGATCATCGGCACCAACGGCGTGCTGGTGCCGCCGCCCGGTTACCTGCAGGGTGTCCGCGACCTGTGCGACAAGTACGGCATCGTGTACATCGCCGACGAGGTCATGGTCGGCTTCGGCCGCATCGGCGAGTGGTTCGCGGTCAACAAGTTCGGCGTCACCCCCGATCTGATCACGTTCGCGAAGGGCGTGAACTCGGGCTACGTGCCGCTGGGCGGTGTGGTGATCTCGCAGAAGATCGCGTCGCACTTCGACACCGTGGCGTTCCAGGGCGGCCTGACCTACTCGGGTCACCCGCTCGCCTGCGCTGCCGGCGTGGCCACGTTCGAGGTCTACGAGCGCGACGGCATCCTGGAGCGCGTCCGCGACCTCGGCGAGCGCGTCGTCGCTCCGCGCATGAAGGAGCTCGCCGACAAGCACCCGTCGGTCGGCGACGTGCGCGGTGTGGGCCTGTTCTGGGCTCTGGAGCTCGTGCGCAACCGCGAGACGAAGGAGCAGCTGGTGCCGTTCAACGCGTCGGGTGCGGATGCCGCCCCGATGAACGCGGTGATCGCGGAGTGCAAGAAGAACGGCGTCTACCCGTTCACGCACTTCAACCGTCTGCAGTTCGCCCCGCCGCTGATCGTCACCGAAGAGGAGCTGCAGCGCGGCCTCGACGCGTACGACAAGGCGCTGGACGTCGCCGACACCTACGTGCACTGACGTTCCACCCGTGCTCCGCTCGTCGGAGCGCAGCAGGATGCCCTCGCCCCGGTTCTCGGGGCGGGGGCATCCTGCGTTCGCGGGGCCTGCGTCGGGGAATACCCCCTCCCGGGATGCTGTTGTACACGTCACGGAGGAGATCGTGGGCAAGAACTACGTGGACATCGAGAACGACCAGGGCGACGCGCTGCGGTATCGCAAGCACGTCAATGGCCGCGGCCTTGTCGCGCACGGAGCCAAGGTGCACGCCACCGCCCGCGTCGAGACCGGCGCCTATGTGGAGCCGGGAGCGCATGTCGGGCCGGGTGCGCACATCGGCACCGGCGCGTGGGTCGAGGCGGATGCCGTCATCGGCCCGGAGGCCGACATCCAGGCGCACGCGCACGTCGGTCGCGGGGCCGCGGTGGGCGCCAAGGCGAAGATCGGGGTGCGCACGCACGTCGGCGAGCACGCGATGGTGCAGGCCGGATCGCTGATCGGCGACGACGTCACGATCGCCGACGGCGAGCATGTCGCCACCGACCGCCGCGGCCTGTGGCTGGCCGCCTGACTAGACGAGAAGCAGCAGCACCAGCGCGATGAGCGGAAGGGTGCCCTGCGTGATCGCCGCACGCCGGTACTTGGCGCCGCGCGTGATCAGCACGACGGCTGCCGCCAGCATCGACGCGAGGCCGAAGTACACCAGCGCACGCCCGGCGACGGGAGCGGATGCCGCCAAGACGATGCCGAAGCCGACCTCGATCGCGAGGAACAGGTTGTAGAAGCCCTGGTTGAACGCCATCGGCTGCACGGCGTCGGCGGCATCCTGATCCTTCACGCCGAACCGCTTCCACGTCTCGGGCTGGCGCCAGGTGATGCTCTCCATCACCCAGATGTAGACGTGCAGCAGGGCGGCGAGCGCCGCGACGATGAGGGCTGAGACGACGAGCATGGCGCCAGGCTAGCGGGTACGGGGACGCCCCGGCGGCTACCCTTGGACGCATGGCTGGTGCGAAGCGGGGTCCGGGTCCGGGCAGGCGCGCACCCGGAGGCCCGGCGAAGGGCCGCAAGCCCGCGGCGGGAAAGCCCGGCAAGCCGACGAACGCCAAGCCGCGTCCGAAGGCGCCGAAACCGGAGCCGATCCTGCCGCCTCCCGCCGAGACGTTCACGCTCGGCGCGGTTCCCGGCGCGACGCCCGGCAAGTGGATCGACATCTGGAACGTGCGGATGCCGCACACCCGGCTGATCCTCGAGCCGATCGAGGTGCGTGGGCAGCGCGACGCGCTCGAGCAGGTGGATGCCGCCCTCGTGCGCCTGCCGATCGACACGGCCGGCCTGCACGTCATCCGGCTGTACGACGAGGTGCCGGTGGTGGTGACCGCGGCCGACTCGCACCTGACCGCGGCCGACGAGCTGGATCTGGCCGACCTCGCCGGCGAGGTGCTCATCGTCCCGCAGGACGACGTGCTTCACCTCGAGGTGCCGGGCACGGTGGCTCCGCGATTCGATGCGCCGGCGACCACGGAGGACGCCATCGCGACGGTGGCATCCGGGGTCGGGATCGTGATCGTGCCGATGTCGCTCGCGCGCCTGCACCATCGCAAGGACGCCGACTACCGCCCGCTGCGCGACGCCCGCGTCTCGACGGTGGCGCTCGCGTGGGATGCCGACCGCACCACCCCCGAGGTCGAGACGTTCGTCGGCATCGTGCGCGGCCGCACCGACAATTCGAGCCGCTGACGCGGGCGGCAATTCGAGTCGCTGACGCGGGATAGAGCCCCCGGACCGTGGCTTCCCCATGCTCTCCTCGGTCCGAGGGCTCCGGCGCTCCCCCAGAAGCGCTTCCCCCACTGACTCAGAGCACGTTCCCCGCGCCCTGATACAAAGTCGTCAGAATCCGGATCCGTAGACCTGGAACGGGGCGACGATCCCCGTCTCCGCGCCCGCGCGGGCGAGGGCCGCCGAGACGCCGAGCCCGGCGGCGAGCCCCGCGTGCATGGCCCCGAGCAGGTCGCACGCGGCGTCGTCGGCGACGATCACGGGAGCCGCGACCACGGCGCGCGTGCCGGCGTGCATCCACACCCGGGTCATCCCGACGGCCTCCTCGCCCCAGCGCACCGACGACCGGCCGGCCTCGCACGCGGACAGCACGACGACGCCGGGAACGTCCGGCACACGGTCGAGGTCGTAGCCGAACAGGGCGCCGTCGGCCATCTCGAACCCGGAGAACAGCGGGTTGTCGACCGCGTGCCGCCCGTGCGCGGCGACGTGCAGCAGGTCGACACGGCCGGCGAGCGCGGTGACGGCATCCACCGTGGCATCCGTCCCGCGCAGCTGGGCGCCCGGAGCGTCGGATGCCCCCGTCCATGCCGCGGCGACGGCATCCGCCTCCTCCTCTCCGCGGGCCACGCGCGGGCCGACGGCGATCCCCACGCGACCGCCGACGGGGACGTCGCGTTCGAACCCGGACCACCGCGTCGCCGACACGGCGACGGTGAACGTGCGGCCGCGCAGGGCGGGCAGCATCGCCCAGGGCGTGCCTTCGAGGACGCCGGGAACGGTCAGCACGAAGCGCTCCGCCCGCGAGACCCGCACGGCCTCGTCGAGGAGGGATGCCGACAGGGATGCCAGCCGGTCATCGAGCGAGCGGCGCACCACGTCGGCCATCGGCCTGGTGCGGATGGATGCCGCCATGTCGAGGTCGGCGCGCAGGCCCGGCAGCAGCTTGGCCGCGGCCGCCCAGCCCGGCAGCGGAACGACGCGGGCGCGCGCCCCGGTGACGACGATCACCGCCAGCTCGGCTCCCGTGTACACGAACGACAGCAGCGCGGTGCCGTCGTCGAGGCGCGCCTGCACCTCCCGCAGGGTGGCACGCCGACGGATGCCGCCGCCCCGCGTCGCCGACCACTGCCGTTCGCGGGCGCGCTCCTCGAGCTCGGCGAAGTGCGGGTCGAGCCGCCACCGTCCCGTGGGGTCTCCGCTCATCCGCTGGCGCAGCTCCGCGAGGTCGGCGGCGAGCTGCGGGTCTTCGGGAGGACGCACCGGGACCACCTGATGGCTGAGATGCCGGCCCCGCTCGGACCACTCGAACAGCACATCGGCGCGCCCCGACCGGGCGGCGGCGGTCAACCCCGCGATCATGAGCCCGCCGGCGTGCATGCGCACCGACGTCTGCAGGTCGAGGCTGCCGAACGCTCGCTGCCACGCGGTCAGCTGATCCAGTCCGTTCGCGGCCTGGCGGCGGGCGACGGCATCCCGGCCCGCGGCAGCCGCACGCGCGGCCCGCGCCTCGTAGCCGAGCAGGCGCACGTCGATCGACGCGGTCGGCGGCACGCGCACGACCGGCGCCGGCTGCGGCATCCCCCGGCCCGAGCGCCAGATGTCCAGCGACAGCCGCAGCGCGGTGGACTCGTTCGCGAACCCGGAGTCTGCGAGGGCGGTTGCCACGCGTTCCACCTCGGCCGGGTCGACCGCCCGTGGCGACCCACGCGAGAGGCGCGCGCGCAGACGGATGCCGTCGGCCCGGATCGCCCAGGTCTCCGCCCCGAACGCGCGGAACCTCCGCGCGGCGGTCGCCGCGGTGCGCGCGGCCGTCATCGGGTCGTGGGTGAGCTGCGACCGTGCCAGCTGGAATTCCACCTCGGCGCGCGACTGCGGCATCCGGTGCCGTCCGAAGATCGGCGCGACGGATGCCAGCAGCCGCTCCGCCTCGCGCGTCATCCCGGCGTCCCGCAGCGCCTCCGCGCGGTCGGTGTCGCACACCGCCGTCGTCACCGGCGTCGTCCCCGCCAGCGGGCGGGCTTCGTACATCTCCTGCAGCGCTTCGGCGATGTTCCCGCGCAGGAGGTTGATGTATCCCAGGTTGTGCTGCGCCATCGCAGCTTCGGACGGCGCATCGCCGGCGAGGTAGATCTCATGCGCATCTGCGGCATCCGACGCCGCATCGTCGAGACGCAGCCGCTGCATGTTCACGAGGGAACGGTTCATCAGGAGCCGCGCGCGCTCCACCGTGCTGCTGTCGAACGCGTCGATGCCCCTCTCCAGCCAGGCGGCGGCCTGCTCGAGGTCTCCGCGGCGCTGCGCGAACGCGCCGAGCTGACCGGCGAGAACCCCGACGGTCGCCCCGCTGATCGACGGTCTCTCCAACTCGGCGCGGCACATCGCCTCGGCCACGTCGATCTGCCCGGTCTGGGCGAGCACGTAGGCGAGGGTCCCCTGGATCCGCGCCTGTGTGTCCGCATCCGGTCGGCGCGCAGCCGCGGTCGCCAGCGCCTGCCGGGCGCGCACGTAGTCGCCGCGATTGACCATCGCGACGGCGCGTGCATGCATGCGCGCAGCGGACTGCACCATGCCTTCATCATCGCGCAGCGGGATGGCGATGTGGGCGAACGGAGCCCCGTCAGCGCGCGGTCAGGGGTCCTGCCTTGGCCAGGCGGGCGCTCACCTCGCTCTCCGCCTCGTGCAGCAGGTCGATCCGCTCCTCGAGCGACAACGCCCCACCCATGATCCTGGGGGAGATGTGGGCGAGGAGCTCCCCGGCGACGTACGGAGCCGCGAACGACGTGCCGCTCCACAGGGCGAAGCCGCCGGCGTAGTCATCGGGGTCGATCGTCTCGCGTCGCGTCGCACCGAGATCGTCGCGGACCGCGGGCTGGCTCCCGCCGCGGAACGGGGGCGAGCAGCTGAGCACCCCGGCCCCGGGCGCGAATGTCTTCACCCAGGTGCCGAGATTGCTGAACAGTGCCATCGTGCGGTTCGGGTTCAACGCCCCCACGGACACGTGGGGAGCCGCATCGTCCGGGTCGGCGACCGTCAGCGCCGAGCCGCCCCACATCCACAGCGCCGCCGGGAAGGACGGCCTGTTGGTCGCATCGTTGCCCGCGGAGCACACCACGGCGCAGCCATGGCGCCGAGCGGCCACGAGAAGGCTCTCGAGGGCGTCGTCGTAGAGTTCATCCTCGGGCGTCTCGTGGTAGTAGCCGAGAGAAAGATTCATGACGTCGATGTGCTCGCCGGCCTCGCACATCCACTTCACCAGCGCGCGCACCGCCAGCATGAACTCCGCCTCGAGCATCTGCCCCTGGCTGTCGCAGACGCGCACCGAGATGATGTCGGCTTCCGGGGCCCGCTGACGCACGACCCCTGAGACGAACGTTCCGTGCCCGGCGGCGGGGTCGAGGGCCCCGTCCAGCGGACCGGCGATGTCGCCCGTCACCTCGGGATCCGTCGCGTGATCGGCCATTCCGATGACCTTGCCGTCGTACTCCGGATAGGTTGTGACGACCTCCGGCGGAAGCCAGGGGTGGATGCCGCATCCCGTGTCCAGCACCGCGATGACCGGTCGGCGGCCGCCTTCTGCGGGTTCGCGGTGCCGCTCCGGCGCTCTGCCCACGAAGTTCACGACCTGGCGCCCGCCGCTGCCCGGCACCGCATACGAGATGGTGCCCGGTGCGTTCGAGACGCCGAACGGGTTCGAGACGCCGAACGGGTTGGAAACCCCGAACGGGTTGGAGACGCCGAACGGATTCGACACGCCGAACGGATTCGAGACTCCGAAGGGCCCGGCCGTCAGCACGTGGTCCAGCGCCACCCCGCGCAGGTCCTTGCCGCGCAGCATCCGGGCCCGCTGCAGCAGCCGCCAGGCATCCACGGGCGGGTCGGGTGTCGCGGCGCCGTCGCGGTTCGGCACGGACGTGATCTTCACCCGGTGGATGGTGGGCACGTCGAACGCTTCGCGGTTGCGCGCCTCGCGGGCGACGGCATCCGGGATCTCGAGCGGCGAGCCGTCGATGTTCTGCAGCTCGATGCGCCAGGCGAACTGTGTGGCGGCCTCCTCCAGCACGCCGAACAGCTCATCGAGGTCGTCCGCGCGGGTGATCAGCAGGTGGTCGGGTGCGTACGAGGTCGGGTAGGCGGTGACGCCGGGAACCTCCTCGCTCCTCGGATCCAGCGGAACGCCGAGCGCGCGCACCGCGTCGTAGCGGGCGCGCCAATCGGGCAGGCCGTCGCCGGGGTATTCAGCCATCGGGGGTCTCCTCAGAGTTCGAACTGCGGGGTCTGCATGTCATGGAGCGCGCCCTGGTCGTCGCGCACGGTGAGGCGCAGGCGCACGAGCCCGGCGCCGATGCCGTCGATCTCGAACCGGCCGTGCTCGCCGAGGGAGGCATCCCGCACCTTTCCCTCGTCCGCGCCGTGCACGATCGCGACCGACACGGGCGGGGCATCCACCCAGCCGTCGATGCGGTGCGTGGACTGCTCGGTGCGGGTGATGTGCAGCAGCACGGTCACCGTGCCGTCGCTGAACTGCAGCGTGAGCACATCCCCGTCGCCGCGCACGGCGGCGAGGTCGGTCTCGACGAGGGTCAGCAGGGCGTATTCGCGGCTGAGGTCGTCGACCGCGATCGCGGCGACCATCCGGTCGATGAGGTCGGCCGGCATGGGATCCACCTGCGCCCACATGGCCCGCATCCGTGCGAACAGCACGGCATCCTGCGCGAACTCCGCGCTCGTGTCGTCGGCGCTCATGCCAGTTCCCTCTCGTATCCGTCGTCCTCGAGCAGCGCGCGCAGCTTCACCAGGCACCGCTGCCGGGTGGGTCCGATGGATCCCACCGGCATCGCCAGGTCCTGCGCGATGCGCGCGTAGTCGGGGCGCTCATCGAACGCGATCACCCGCAGCAGCCGCTGGCACCGCTCGTTCAGTCGCGCCACCGCGAGCCACAGGATCCGCTGCTCGTCGCCGAGCACGGCGGTCTGCTCCGCCGCCTGGGCGGTGGGCAGCTGCGGCTCCAGCTGCTCGGTCTCGGTCGGGTCGGCCCGGCGCTGCGCCTTGCTCACCCGCCACGCCTCGCGACGGGCGCACATCGTGAGCCAGCCCGACACGGCCCGCGGGTCGGCGATGGTCTCGTGCCGGCGCACCAGGGTCAGCCACGTCGTCTGCACGACGTCCTCGGCGAGCGCGCTCTCCAGGCCATAGGCCCGCACCACGTGCCACAGCACCGGCGTCATGAGCCGCACGAGGGCATCCATCGCCCTCGTCTCGCCGTCCTGCCAGCGCACGAACAGGCTCGAGGCCTGCTCCCACAGCGACATCTCCCCGGATTCGCCGGATCCGGATCCTCCCCCACCGGATGCCGCTGCCGCATCCGCGCCCTGATCCGACCGCTCAGCGTCGGTCATAGTGCCCATTGTGTCCACACTCATCAGAGCGCGAAAGGGGGCCGCTGATACATGTTTCCTCCGGCGACCCCGAACCGGCGCCGAAAGGTCGCCCGCCGTAGACTCGGAGGCATGACGGTGCTGTACATCTCGGCGCGCCCGCAGACAGTGGCCGCCGATGCCGAGTTCGAATCGTTCCGCACCGCAGCCCGCCTCGACGACGGCGACATCCGCCGGCACGACCTCGTCACCGATCCGCTCATGATCGAGCCCGACGTCACCGCGGTCATCATCGGCGGCAGCCCGTACAACGTCACGGACCCCGAGTCGAGCAAGACCGACGAGCAGCGTCGCGGCGAAGAGCACCTGGCCCGCCTCGCGGTCGCGTGCGCCGACGGCGTCGGCCCCGCCGTGCTGTTCACCTGCTACGGCATCGGTGTGGCCTCACGGGCGCTCGGCGGCGAGGTCACGCGCGCGTTCCCCGAAGACACCGGCACAGCGGTCGTCGAGCTGACGGATGCCGGCCAGGCCGACCCCGTCTTCGGCTCACTGGCATCCCGCTTCTCCGTGCTCACCACCCACAAGGAGGGGTGCGTCGCCCCGCCGCCGGGCGGCGTGCTGCTCGCGACGAACGCGGCCTGCCCGGTGCAGGCGTACCGCGTCGGCGAGCGCCTGTACGCGACGCAGTTCCACCCGGAGCCGACGGCGAAGGCGTTCGCCGAGCGCATGGACGTCTACCGCAACGACGGCTACTTCGACGCCGCCGACTACGACGCCCTCGCCGCCGAGGTGGTGCGGACGTCGGTGACCGAGCCGCTGCGCATCATCCGGGAGTTCGTCCGCCTGTTCGGGTGAGCCCGCGCCCTCAGTGCGCAGGATGCCTCAGGACGCGGATGCCTCGGCCGGCGTGTCCGCGACGGCGTCGCCGGTGTCACTCGCCCCGACCCGCTCGATCATCAGCAGGGTCGCATCCATGATCTCGTCCGCGTCGGCACGGCTGCCGCTCGTGACGACCTCCTGCGCTCCCTCGGCCACGATCGCCATCATGACCGACACCGTCAGCCGCCCGAGCGGATCGTCGGACGCATGCGTGAGGACGGTGACCTGCCGCAGCCACTCGTAGCGACCGTTGCGCAGCCGCAGCTCGAATCCGGGAGGACCGTCCTGAGCGAAGAACACCGACCCGCGCGACCGGTGGTTCCAGCATCCTTCGAGGTAGGCGCGCGCGCCCACCATGAACAGCGGAACGGTGCCGGCCTCACCACGGCTCTGCAGGTCTTCGATGGCCGTCGAGACGAGGTTCTCCTGGTCTTTGACCCACTCCTGCCAGAGCGCGAGGTAGAGCCCCGCCTTGTTGCCGAAGTGGTGGTAGAGGCTGCCGATGCTGAGATTCGAGCGCTGGACGATGTCCTCCACGCTCGTTCCGGCGTACCCGTTCTCGATGAACAGCTCGAGCGCGGCATCCAGAAGCGTCCTCTGGGTCTGGTTGGTGCGCTTCCAGTTCCAGCGCGAACGCTCCGCCGCGGGAACGACCGGATCCGACATTGCCTCCCCTTCCCGAGATCAGGCGACGACGCGCCCGACTCCCCCACCCCATGATAGGTAGTCGCCATCCGACTGCCCCTTCGGCGACCGCATGCGCGTCGCCGGAAGCACCCGGCCCGCCGACGGTCGTACCGTCGGCGGGCCGGGCATGCGTCGCGTCTCCCGGATCAGAAGACCACGACGCTGCGAGCGACGCCGCCCTCTTTCAGCTCCGCGTAGCCCTCGTTGATCCGCTCGATCGGGATCGTCTGGGAGAGCAGGTCGTCGAGGTTCAGCCGGCCCTGCAGGTAGTAGTCGGCGAACATCGGGATGTCCTGCTTGAAGTTCGTCGAGCCCATGTAGACGCCCTGCACGCTGCGCTGGGCCACGAGCAGGTCGCGCATCACGTCGATCTCGAGCACGCTGCCGGGCTTGTGCAGCCCGATGAGGTACGCGGATCCGCCGGTGTCGAGCATCCGGATCGCCTGCGCCGACGTCTGCGGGAGACCGATCACCTCGAACGACTTGTCGACGCCGCGTCCGCCGGTGAGCTCCTTCACCTGCTCGATCACGTCGCCGTCGGCGGGATTGACGACATCCGTCGCCCCGAAGCGCTTGGCGAGCTCCAGCTTGGCGGGCACCAGGTCGACGGCGATGATGCGCCGGGCCCCGGCGAGCGCCGCGCCCTGGATGGCGGACAGCCCGACGCCGCCGCAGCCGATGACCGCGACCGTGTCGCCGACACGCGTCTTCGCCGTGTTGATCACGGCGCCCGCGCCGGTGACGACGCCGCAGCCGAGCAGCGCCGCCTTCTCGAACGGGATCGACGGGTCGACCTTCACGATGTTGTTCTCGTGCACCAGCATCTGCGCGGCGAAGGCCCCGAGGTTCCAGAACTGGATCGCCGGGGCGCCCTCGACCGACAGCCGCGCACCCTCACCCGGCTGCCGCATCGTCTCGGCGGCGTTGCGGCACTGGTACGGGCGGCCGGTCGTGCAGCGCTCGCAGCGACCGCAGTGGCTGACGAGGCATCCCACCACGTGGTCGCCCACCTCGAACTCGGTCACGTCCGGACCCACCGCGACCACGACGCCGGATGCCTCGTGCCCGAGGACGGCCGCCGCCGGGAACCCGGCCGGGTTCTCGATCATGTGCAGGTCGCTGTGGCACAGGCCGGACGCCTTGATGTCGACGAGGACCTCGCGACCGATCGGTTCGGCGATGTCGATGTCGCGGACGACGAGTCCGGCACCGGGGCCTTCGAGCACTGCAGCTTTCATCGTGTTCTCTCCATTCCTCTCGTCACGGGTCGTCGTCGACCCGTGACCGCCCGCCCGCGCTCTGCGGTCGGGCATTGCGCCGCCTGCGTCGGCACCGCCGCGATCACTCGTCGGCGAAGAACAGGATCTGGTCCCGCGTGTACGCGCGACCGGGGTGTGCGGCCGTCAGGTGGGCCCGGGCCGCGTCGACGAGTTCGTCCTCGCCGGCGCCGGTGATCAGCTCTCCGCACGGGCAGTTCATCTGCATCGGGTGCTCCTCGGTCTGGTCGATCGGATCAGCGGGCGCCGACGGCGACGCGGCTGTCGGCCCACGCCCGGAAGTCGAAGTCCTCGGCTGCGGCCTCCTCGGGCGACAGCTCCGGCCGCTCGGCCAGCAGGCGGCGCGCGATCATGTGGTCGGCGGGTCCGTTGACGGTCTCGACCGCCACCAGCACGCCGTCCTTGATGCACAGCACCGTCTTCTGTCCGGCTTCCGCCGGGAGCTCGACGGTGTGGTCGTAGCCGTGCGCCACGCCGGCGATCTGCAGCTTCAGGTGGCCCTGGTCCGACCAGAACCACGGCAGCGTGCGGTAGTCGCCGCCGTCGCCGGTGAGGCGCGCGGCGACTGCCCGCGCCTGGTCCGACGCGTTCTGCACCGACTCGAGGCGCGTCATCGCACCGCCGAGCTGGGCGCACGGGAAGCTGACGACGTCGCCGACCGCCGAGATGTCCGGGTCGCTGGTGACCAGCCGCTCGTCGACCTCGATGCCGTTGGAGACGGCGAGACCGGCGGCCTCGGCGATCTCGGTGTTCGGGATGACGCCGATGCCGTACACGACGACGTCGGCGGGAAGCGTGCGGCCGTCGTCGGTCGTGACGCCCACGACGCGGCCGTCCTTGCCGTCGATGCTCGCGAGGCCGTGGTTGAAGTCGAACTCGACGCCCCACTCCTCGTGCGTCGCCCGGAAGAACTCGGCCGTCGTCGCCGACACGGCCCGCGCCATCGGGCGGTCCCCCAGCTCGAACACGTGCACGTCCGCGCCGCGCGCGGCGGCGACGGAGGCGAACTCGAGGCCGATGAACCCGGCCCCGACGACGATCGCCTTCGTGCCCTCGCGCAGGCGCGACGACAGGTCGTCGGCATCCGCCTTCACGCGCATCCCGGTCACGCCCTCGAGGTCGCTGCCCGGCACCGGCAGGGCGCGGTTGCGTGCGCCCGTCGCGATCACCAGGTGGTCGTACGGGATGCGCGCACCGCTCGCGAGTTCGACGGTGTGCCCCGCGCGGTCGATGGCGACCGCCGGGTCGTGGACGAGCCGGACGTCCTGGTCGGCGTACCACTTCTCCTGCCGGTGCAGGAGGCGACGCTCGTCGGACTCCCCCAGCAGATACGCCTTCGACAGCGGCGGCCGCTGGTACGGCAGGCCGTGCTCATCGGTGATGAGCGTGATCGACCCCGTGAAACGGTACTGCCGCAGCGACGCCGCGGTGAGGTAGCCTCCCTGGCCACCGCCGATGATGACTACAGCTGACATGATCACTCCCTGCTCGTACGGCCGACGGATGCCGACCGGTCCTGCTCGTCCACGTTCCGTCGCCGCTCAGTTGCGACGCGGGATGATGACCTGCATCGACTCGTAGCCCTTGACGAAGTTGCTGTAGCTGAAGACGGGCTCGCCGACGACCGTGATCTCCGGGAAGCGCTTGAGCATCTCCTCCCAGATGATCCGCAGCTGCAGCTCCGCGAGGCGGTTGCCGAGGCAGCGGTGGATGCCGAACCCGAACGACAGGTGCTGTCGGGGGTTGCGGCGGTCGATGATGTACTCGTTCGGATTCTCGACCTTGGCGTCGTCGCGGTTGCCCGACACGAACCACAGCACCACGCGGTCGCCCTCGTGGATCGTCTTGCCGCCGAGCTCGACATCCTTCGTCGCGACGCGCATCATGTGCGTGAGCGGCGTCTGCCAGCGCACAGTCTCGGACACCATCGACGGGATGAGCGCCGGGTTCTCGCGCAGCTTGTCGAACTGCTCGGGCCACTTGTTGAGCGCGTACACCGACCCGGTGATCGTGTTGCGGGTGGTGTCGTTGCCGCCGACGAGCAGCACGATGCCGTCGCCGATGAGCTCGCCGAGGGTGAACTCCCCCGCATGCGGGCTGTGCGCCAGCAGCGAGATGAAGTCGCCCTTGGGCTCCTTCGAGACGCGGTCCTGGAACAGGCTCACCAGCGTGTCGCGGAACTCGGCCATGATCTCGTCCTTCTCCTCGAAGGACTTCACCGGCTGGTCGGGACCGGGGATCATCGTCACGACATCCGACCACCAGGTCAGCTGCCGGCGCTTCTCCTGCGGGTAGTCGAAGAGGGTCGCGAGCGTCATCGCGGTGAGCTCCTTGGACACGAGGTCCACCCAGTCGAACTGCTCCCCGATCGGCAGGCCGTCGAGGATCGCCCCGGCGCGTTCGCGGATGATCGGCTCGAGCTCGCGCAGCGTCGACGGCGACACCCCGTCGGCGACGGCGCCGCGGTGGATGTCGTGGTCGGGCGGGTCCATGCTCAGCAGCGACGTGATCGCCGGCGCCGGTCCCCGGGGGGCGTCCTCGACGGCTGTGGCATCCGCCGTCACGGCCCGGCTGTTGAAGTTCGCACGCGCCACGGCCCGCGCCATCGCGCGCTGGTCGGGCAGGGCGATGCCGGCGGTCGCCGAGAAGGTGTCGTGGTCGGTGTCGGCCGCGACGATGTCCTCCCACTTGGTGAGCGACCAGTAGTTTCCGTGGTCGCTGTACTCCTCGGAGGTGAAGTGGACGGGGTCCTGCTCGCGCAGGCGCTCGAACTTCCACCACATCTCCTGCGTCTCGAACGAGCCCGGGTCACCCGGGTTGAGCTCGTCCAGTGGCATGTCGTAGATCTTCTGCCGGGCCGCCGCCTGCTCTTCCGTGAGGCCCCGGCTCGGGACGGGAGTTGAAATGGTCATGGTCTGATCCGTTCTCCTGCGGTTGTTCGGTGCCGGCGGGTGCGGCGACCATGCCGCACCCGCCTGTGGCGCCTAGTTGTCGACGACCTCGACCGAGAGGCCGTTGAGTTCTTCGGACACGATGATCTGGCACGCCAGTCGGCTGCAGTCCTTCACGTCGTAGGCGGCCTTGAGCATCGCCTCCTCGGCGGGGGTGCGCTCGCCGGTCGCCGCACGCCAGTCGGGACGCACGTGCACGTGGCAGGTCGCGCACTGGGCCTCGCCGCCGCAGTCGCCGTAGATTCCCGGGATGGACTCGTTGACGGCGACCTCCATGAGCTTCCAGCCCACCTCGGCCTCGACCGTGCGCTCCGTGCCGTCATGGAAGCCGAAAGTCACATCGACCATTTCTGCTCCCCTCCTTCTGTTTCGTCTGCGGCGGTCTCCATGCGAGATCCGCCTCGGGTGTGGATCGGGCCGTGCAGGGCGGCTGCGCCCCGGCCCGCGGAATGCGGGATGCCGGACACGGTCATGTCCAGGTGATGAGCGCGTCGAGTGCTTCGACGTGCGAGCCGCGCACCGACAGCGGGTTGACCTCGAGCGATTCGAGCCGGTCGCCGAGACGCTCGGCGAGCTGCGCGATGCGGGTGACGACGTCGGCGACGGCATCCAGGTCGGCGGGCTCGGTGCCGCGCGCGCCGGCGAAGATCTTCGCCGCACGCAGCGACAGCAGGCCCTGCTTGATGCGGTCGTGCGAGACGGGGAGCACATGGAGGGTGCTGTCCTTGAGCACCTCGACCCAGATCCCGCCGAGGCCGACCGCGAGCACCGGACCCCACTGCGGGTCGCGCACGACGCCGACGATGAGCTCGGTGCCGGGCGGGCGCATCGGCTGTACGAGGGCGGTCACGTCGGTGGCGCCCGCGGCGCGGCCGGCCGCGACGACGGCCTCGAACGCGTCTCGCACGGCGTCGGCATCCTGAAGCCCGAGCCTCACACCGCCGATGTCGCTCTTGTGCTCGATGGCATCCGACGCGAGCTTCACCACCACCGGGTAGCCGACCCGGTCGGCCGCGGCCGCCGCCTCGTCCGCGGTGGTCGTCTCGACGCTCGGCACCACCGGGATGCCGTGCTCGGCCAGCAGAGCCGCCGAGCGGCGCTCGCCGAACACCTCGCCCGGAGCGACCGCGAGCTCGATCGGCTCGAGGGTCTGCGGCTCATCGAAGACCTGCTCGTCCTGTGCGGCCCAGTACGCCTCCGACCAGTCCGCGGCGCGTCCGAGCGCCGTGAGGCCGTGGTGGATGCCGCCGATCGAACCCGGGAATCCGGTGTCCTCCATGATGCCGCGGCTGTAGTCGGTGATGTCTGTCATCGCCGTCGCGAGCGGGATCACGGGCTTGGAGATGCGGGCGAACAGCTCCGCCTGCGTGCGGAAGCGCTCCAGGTGGATGCTGCGGTCGACGCCGTTCGGCTCGGCCGGAGGCTCGGTCATGACGACGATCTGGTCGATGCTCGGGTCGTCTTCGACGGCGACGAGCGCGTTCATGAGCAGCTGGCCGTCGACGAGGATGTACCCGGTGACATCGAGCGGGTTGTGCACGCTCGCGAAGTCGGGCATCACCGCGCGCAGGCGGGCCTCGGTCTCGGGCGCGAACGCCGGGATGTCGATGCCCTCGTCCTCGGCGCGGTCCGCGATGACCTCGCAGGCGCCGCCCGACGGGGTGACGAACGCGAAGCGGCGACCGCGGAGCGGGCCGGTGCGGGCGAGCAGCTCGCCGGTGACGATGAGGTCCTCGAGGGAGTCGACGCGGATGACGGCGCTCTGACGGAAGACCGCGTCGATGACGCCGTCGTCGCCCACGAGCGAGCCGGTGTGCGCCTTCGCGACCTGGGCGCTGCCTTCGCTGCGTCCGACCTTGAGCGCCACTATCGGCTTGCCGGCCGCGAGTGCCCGTCGCGCGACCTCGCGGAAGCGCTCCGGGTCGCGGATCGACTCGACGAACAGCAGCACGACCTTGGTGTCCTCGTCGTCGACGAGGTAGTCGATCACGTCGGTCATCGACAGCATCGACTCGTTGCCCATGGCGACGAGCAGGCTGAGGCCCGCGTTGCGCACCCGCGCCTGGCGCAGCACCGAGCTCGCGAGCGCCCCGCTCTGCAGCACGATGCCGATCGACCCCTGGGGGATCTGATCCGACAGCGGCAGACCGTACGGGGTGATTCCGGCGGCGACGTTGACGAAGCCGTTGCCGTTCGGGCCGAGCACGGTGATGCCGCGCTCGCGGGCGAGGGCGCGCAGCTGCTCCTCGAGCCGCGCACCCTCCTCGCCGACCTCGCCGAACCCGGCCGTGAGCACCACGGCCGAGCGGATGCCGGCATCCGCGATCTCGCCCATGACGTCGAGCACCGCACCGGTGGGCACCATCACGATCGCGAGGTCGGCCGGTTCGGGCAGGTCGGCGACGGAGCGGTACGACTGCTGGTCGTGCACGATTCCACCGCGCGGGTTGACGAGGTGGACGGCGCCCGCGAACCCGCTCTGCACGAGGTTCGCGTAGAACGCGCGGGACCAGCTGGACTTGTCCGTCGCGCCCACGAGCACGATGGATGCCGGGTTGAAGAGCTGTCTCACGCTCTCGACGGTGAGGGTGGGCGGGAACGTCGTCGTTGCCGTCATGGGTGACTCCTTGGTTCTGTGCGTGTCGGGTCGGCGAGGCGTGTCAGCCGCCGATCACGCCGACCTTCGTGTGGCCCTTGATGAGGTTGCGGGCGATGGTGCGGCGCTGGATCTCGTCGGTGCCCTCGAAGATGCGCAGCAGGCGGAACGAGCGGTACCAGCGCTCGATGGGGAGCTCCTTCGTGTAGCCCATGCCGCCGTGGATCTGCAGCACGCGGTCCACGACCCGGTTGGCCATGGTGGTGCCGGCGAGCTTGGCGACCGAGGCCGAGTTGCGGTTGTCCTGCCCGTTCTCGAGCTGCCACGCGGCGAACAGGGTCAGCCACTTGGCCTGCTCGATCTCGACGTACGAGTCGGCGATCTGCCACTGGATCGCCTGGTAGTCGGCGATCGCGTGGCCCATCGAGACGCGGTTCTTGGAGTGCTCGATGGCCATGTCGAGCAGGCGCTCGGCGCCGCCGATCGCGCCCGAGGGGATGAGGTAGCGGCCGTTGCCGATCCACTGCATGGCGAGCTTGAAGCCCCAGCCGACTTCGCCGAGCACGTTCTCGTTGGGGACGCGGACGTTGTCGAACAGCAGGGATGCCGGTCCCCATTCGCCCATGGTGGCGATCGGCGAGGACGTCCAGCCCATGTCGCGGTCGACGAGGAAGCACGTGATGCCGCCCTCGGAGCCCTTCTCGGGGTCGGTCACGGCGAACACCATCACGAAGTCGGCCTCGTTGCCGCCGGTGATGAAGATCTTCTCGCCGTTGATGATCCAGTCGTCGCCGTCGCGCACCGCACGGGTCTTGATGTTGCGCGCGTCGGAGCCGGCGCCCGGCTCGGTGATCGCGAAGCAGCTGTGACGTTCGCCGTTGATCGTCGGGATCAGGTACTTCTGCTTCTGCTCCTCGTTGGCGCCGTACAGGATGTTGTCGGCGGTGCCGCCGAGCTTGAACGGAACGAACGAGCGGCCGGTCTCCATGGCGATGATGGAGCGCATCACGGGGCCGAGGTCGACCCCGCCGTACTCCTCGGGGGTTCCAATGCCCCAGAATCCGGCGGCCTTGGCCTTCTGCTGGAGATCCTGGGCCTGCTCGGGCGAGAGGCCGGGGCGGTGCTCGCGCTCGTTGCGCAGCACCTGCGGCTCGAGCGGGATGACTTCCTTCTCCATGAAGGCGCGGACGGTGTCGCGCATCATCTGCTCTTCGTCGGAAAGAGAGAAATCGATCATTTGTGATGCCTCCGATGTCTTCTGCGGCTGTGCCGCGTCTGACCGGTCTCCCGACGGATCGCTTCCACTTCGGCGGACGATTCGTCGTTGAATCCCGGTTCCTAGAACTTTATTCTAGAAGTCTGTTCTAAATGCTAGAAGGGGACCCCATCGGCGTCAAGCGTCTTCTCTCGAAACGCCGACGGGATCCGGGGCGGATCAGCCCTTGGGGCCGCCGGCCACGTAGATGGTCTGCCCCGAGACGTACGAGGCGTCCTCGCTGACGAGGAACGACACCACGTTCGCGATGTCCTCGGGGCGCCCGACACGGCGGACCGGGATGCGCTCGGCCGCGGCCTTCTGCATCTGCTCGAAGTCGTTGCCGGTGCGCTCGGCGGTCGCCCGGGTCATGTCGGTCGCGATGAACCCGGGGGCGACCGCGTTGACGTTGATGCCGAACGGGCCGAGCTCGATGGCGAGGGACTTGGTGAACCCCTGCATGCCGGCCTTGGCCGCGGAGTAGTTCGCCTGCCCGCGATTGCCGAGCGCCGAAGTGCTCGAGAGGTTGACGATCTTGCCCCACTTCTCGGGCACCATCTGCGCCTGGGCGGCGCGCGACCACAGGAAGGCGCCGCGCAGGTGCACGCCCATGACGGTGTCCCAGTCGCTCGAGCTCATCTTGAACAGCAGGTTGTCGCGCAGGACGCCGGCGTTGTTCACGAGGACGCCGATCGATCCGAGTTCGGACTGCACGCGCTCGGCGGCGGCGAGCACGGACTGCTCGTCGCTGACGTCGCAGCCGACGCCGATCGCGCGACCGCCGGCCTCCTCGATCTCGGCCACGACATCCTTCGTGGCGTCCTCGGCGATGTCGATGACGGCCACGGCCGCCCCGTCCGCTGCCAGCCGCACGGCCGTGCGGCCTCCGATGCCTCGTCCCGCACCGGTGACGACGGCGACCTTGTTCTCCAGGTGAGCCACGCTGCCCCTTCCTTCCGCGTTCGCGGCCGGCTCCTCCGATGGAGCCGAACCGTATTCTAGAACTTGACTCGAGAGTCTGGCACGGCGGAATCCGGCCGTCAACCCCCAGTCGATGAGTGGAATCCGAGCCTGCGGAAACCCTTGCGCACCCTCATCCCCGTGGTTAGAATCCGTTTCTAGAATCACGCTTCGGATGTTCGATGCGCCGCTCACGGAGAGCGCCCGCGCATCGCGGACGCCACGACCGGCCCCGCGCATCCGACGCCGAAAGGTCGAAGATGACAATCAAGGTGACTCAGCCATGGCCGCCGGCCGACAGCACGGCGGGCGCGCCCGCGCCGCACGTCGAGCATCTCCTGGCGCCCAACCCGAGCTCGTGGACGTACGAGGGCACCAACTCGTACGTCATCGGGCACGGCGGGTCATCCCTCATCGTCGATCCCGGCGTGCCCGACGACGACCACCTGCAGACGCTGATGCGGATGAGCCTTGCCGGCGACCGCACGCCGATGGCGGTGCTGCTCACCCACGACCACCCCGACCACAGCGACGGCGCCCGCGAGGTCGCCGGCGTGCTGGGTGTGCCCGTGCTGTGCCTCTCGCCGCGGTTCGCGGACGAGCTCCCCGCCGACGGCGCGGTGCTCGACGTCGACGGCCTCGACGTGCACGTGCTGCACACCCCCGGCCACAGCGACGATTCGCTGTGCTTCTGGATGCCGTCCACCGGCGCCCTGCTGACCGGCGACACGCTCCTCGGGGCCCGCTCCGCCGGCGTCATGGGGCGTCTCGGCGAGCTGCTGCGCTCGGTCGAGATGCTGCGGGCGCTCACTGCGGACCGCGACGCCATCGGCCTGCCCGGACACGGTCCCGCATTCACCGACGTGGCCGCCTCGGCGACGCGCGTGATCGGCGTGCGCACGCGCCGCATCGACCAGGTGCGCGGGTATCTCGCCGACGGCGACGCGTCACTGGCATCCCTCTCCGCGCGGGTCTACCCCGACGTCACCGGGACCCGGGCCAAGTTCGGCGAGTCCACCGTGGTGTCCACGCTCGAGTACCTCGCGGAGATCGACGGGGGCATCCCGGATCCGCTGCGCGAGCAGGTCTCCGCCGAGATCGCCGAGTACTACGTGGAACGCAGCCGGCGCCACCGCGAAGAGGCCGCCGCCCGCGCCGCTTCGCACTGACGGCGCGCGGATCACCCATCCGCCGGGAGCGCGGCTCCCGGCGGGAAGACAACGACGAAAGGGGCGCACGTGTCCGCAGGACCCGTTCCCATTCCCACGCCGGAGACGCAGACGTTCTGGGAGGGCACCGCGATCGGCGAGCTGCGCATCCAGCGCTGCAACTCCTGCGAGGAGTACTACTTCTATCCGCGTCCGTACTGCCCGGGCTGCCAGTCCGACGACGTCGAATGGCGCGTGGTGTCGGGCAAGGGCACTCTCGCCTCGTACAACATCAACTACCGGCCGTTCCCGATCTTCGAGTCGAAGGACCCGCAGGTGATCGCGCTGGTCGAGCTCGACGAGGGCGTCCGGATGATGTCGAACATCGTCGACGTCGAGCCGCTGCCCGAGAACCTCGAGCTGGGCATGCGCCTGGCCGTCCGCTTCGAGCCGCGCGGGGATCAGTTCCTGCCGGTGTTCACCCCCGAGACGAGGAGCTGACATGGCGACGACCGGCATGCACCAGGGAAGCATCGCGATCGTCGGCGCCGCCGAGACCGAGCGGATCGGCGTCGTTCCCGACGTCTCGATGATCCACCTGCACACGAACGCGGCCCGCCGCGCCATCGCCGATGCGGGCATCGAGATGTCCGAGATCGACGGCGTCGCCACCGCGGGTCCGTCCGCCATCGAGCTGGCCGACATGCTCGGCATCCGTCCCCGCTGGGCCGACGGCACGATGATCGGCGGCTGCAGCTTCATGGCGCTCGTGCGGCATGCGTGCGCCGCGATCGCGTCGGGCGCGGCGAACGTGGTGCTCGTCACGCACGGCGAATCGGGTCGCTCCGGAGTGGGCCGGGCCAACAACGTGCGTCCGGCGACGTCGATGGGCGGCCAGTTCGAGGCCCCGTACGGGGCGCTGGCGCCGTACGCATCCTTCACGACCCCGGTGCTCGCGTTCATGAAGTCGCGCGGGTTCACCCGGGAGGATCTCGCCGAGGTCGTCGTCTCGCAGCGCCTGTGGGCGATGCCGAACGAGCGGGCGCAGCGGCGCGACCCGATCGACGTCGAGGGCGTGCTCAGCGCCCGGCCGATCGCGTACCCGTTCACGCGCGACATGTGCTGCGTCGTCACGGACGCCGGCGGCGCGCTCGTGCTGATGAGCGCGGAGCGCGCCCGCGACCTGCCCGGCGGCGACCGGGCCGTATACATCCTCGGCTCGGGCGAGGGCACCGAGAGCGTGATCGTGTCACAGATGGACGACCTGGAGAGCTTCGGGCCGTTCCGCCGTGGCGCGAAGGAGGCGTTCGAGACGGCCGGCGTCACGCATGACGACATCGACCACGTGATGTTCTACGACGCGTTCGCCCACCTGCCGCTCTACATGCTCGAGGACACCGGCTTCGTCGGCAAGGGAGAGTCCGCGGCCTTCTACAAGGAGGGGCACACGCGCCCCGGCGGCAAGCTCCCCATCAACACGCAGGGCGGCGGCCTCTCGTACACCCACAGCGGCATGTACGGCATGTTCGCCATCCAGGAGGCGGTGCGCCAGCTGCGCGGCGAGGCCGTCGTGCAGGTGCCGGATGTGCGCACCAGCTTCGTGCAGGGCGTCGGGATGATGTTCGGCGCCGGCGGCAGCCTCGTGCTCGGCAACCAGCGGCCGTGATGACGGCCTGAGAGAAGGAGACAATCGGATGCCATTCACCAAGGAAGATGTCGAGGCATCGGTCGGTTCGCGCACCGAGATCGCCGTGGGGTCCTGGACCTCGAAGGACGCGCTGCTGTATGCGCTGTCTGTCGGGGCGGGTCAGGATGCCCCGTTCGACGAGCTCGAATTCACCACCGAGAACGGCCCGCTGCCGCAGAAGGTGCTGCCGTCGTTCGTGTGCGTCGCGGCGCCCCGCACCGGCCGGGCCGGCAACCTGTCGTGGGACATGCGCCGGCTGCTGCACGGCGCGCAGAGCTTCGAGCTTTTCAAGACGCCCCAGCCGGAGGCCCGTGTGGCCGCGTTCAGCACGATGGACAGCGTCTACGACAAGGGGTCGGCGGCGGTCGTGAACACGAGCAACGAGATCATGGATGCCGACACCGGCGAGCTGATCGCGAAGACCTCCAGCAGCCTGTTCATCCGCGGCGAGGGCGGCTGGGGCGGCGAGCGCGGCGAGGATGCCCCGTGGGCGCGCCCCGACCGCGAGCCCGACGCGCAGATCGTGTACCCGACGCGCCTCGACCAGGCGCTGCTGTACCGGCTCACCGGCGACCGCAACCCGCTGCATTCCAACCCCGAGTTCGCCCGCCAGGCCGGGTTCGAGCGGCCGATCCTGCACGGCATGTGCACGTACGGGTTCACCGCGCGAGCTCTGCTGCACGCGGTCGCGGATTCGGACCCCGACCACTTCGGCGGCTTCTCCGCCCGCTTCTCGAAGACCGTCGACCCCGGCGACACGCTGACGGTCTCGATCTGGCGGACCGAGGACGGAGCCCTGTTCCAGACCGCGAAGCAGACCGGCGACATCGTCGTCGACCGCGGAGTCATGACCCTGCGCTGACCCGCCCGGCACCTTCGGAAACAAGAGAGGAATCACACATGAGCACGACGATCGATGCACCGCCGCGCAGCAGCTACTGGACGGTCAATCCGTCGACCGACGAGGTCGTCCACCGACGGGATGCCTGGACGGACGAGCAGGCGGATGCCGCCCTCGACCGCGCCGCGACCGCCTTCGAGACGTGGCGGCGGACATCCGTCGACGAGCGCGTGGCCCTGTTCCGCCGCATGGTGGACGTCATCGGGTCGCACGCGCAGGAGTACGGGCACCGCAACGCCGAGGAGATGGGCAAGCCCCTGAAGCAGGCGGTCGGCGAGGTGGCGCTCCCCCAGCGGATGTTCTCCTACTTCGCCGACAACGGTCCGCGTCTGCTCGCCCCGCGCGAGGCGCAGATGGCCGGTGCGAGCCGGGCCTACACGAAGCTCGAGGCGACCGGCGTCACGCTGGCCGTCGAGCCGTGGAACGTGCCGGCGTACCAGGCGATGCGCGCCGCCGCGCCGACACTGATGCTCGGCAACACCATCCTGCTGAAGCCCGCGGGTCTCACGGTGAACTCGTCGCTGCTGTTCGATGAGTGGTTCCGCGAAGCCGGGTTCCCGGAGGGCGTCTATCAGACGGCGCTCATCACGAGCGATCAGATCTCGCGGTTCATCGCGGACCGTCGCGTGCGCTCGGTGACCTTCACCGGGTCGGATCGCGTCGGCTCGATCATCGGCCGCCAGGCCGGCGAGCACATCAAGCCGGTGGTGCTGGAGCTCGGTGGCTCCGACCCGTTCATCGTGCTGGACTCGGCCGACGTGCAGCGCGCCGCCGGACTCGCCGCCCAGATCCGCCTCGGCAACGCCGGCCAGATCTGCGTGTCGCCCAAGCGCGTCATCGTCACCGACAAGGTCGCCGACGAGTTCATCGCGACGTACGCGGCGGTCTTCGCCGGCGCGAAGGTCGGCGACCCGTTCGACCCCGAGACGACCGTGGGTCCGCTCTCGAGCATCGCCGCGGCGGACGAGCTGCAGGGGCTGTATCAGGATGCCGTCGACAAGGGCGCGACGGTCGTGGTGCCCGGCGGTCGTGTGGACGGTCCCGGCGCGTTCTTCACGCCTGCGGTGCTGACCGACATCACCCCCGAGATGACGATCTACTCGGAGGAGGCGTTCGGCCCGCTCGGCATGATCTACCGTGTGCCGGATGCGGATGCCGCCATCGCCCTCGCGAACGACACCAAGTACGGGCTGACCGGCACGGTGTTCGGCGAGGACATCGAGGAGGCGACCCGCGTCGCGGAGGCTCTCGAGACCGGCGGCGTCGGCATCAACCGCTACTTCGGAGCCCCCATCGAGGTTCCGTTCGGCGGCACGAAGGCGTCCGGCGTAGGCCGTGAGCTCGGCGAGAGCGGGATGGATGCCTACGCCAACGTGAAGTCGTACATCGTCGGCTGATCCGCACGCGAAGGCCGCGTGCCGCGATCCCATCCGGGTCGCGGCACGCGGCCTTTCTGCTGCCCCTCGCCGGCGGGCGGTCCGCCCCCGGACATGCGATCGCCCGGATGCCCCGAGTGGTCTCGGGGCATCCGGGCGAGGGCTTTGTCAGCGACCGCTGACCTTGCCGAACAGGCGCGCGATCGGCGCCAGCACGAGGGGACGGGCGGCGATCCAAACGGCGGCGATCACGACGAGCGAGGCGACGAAGATCCAGAAGCCGGTCCAGTTGACCTGGTCCGAGCCCCCGTACATGTGGTTGAGGTTGCGCAGCGCCCCGGTCGCGAACACGAGGGCGACGTGCACGATGATGAACAGCACGAAGTAGAGCATCACCGGGAAGTGCACCGCCCGGGCCACCTCCACCGGGTACGCCTGCGAGAGTCGCTTCGCGTTCTTCGGCCAGATGCCCGACATGCGCACACCGGTGAGCGCAGCCAGCGGTGCGGCCACGAACACGGTGGTGAAGTACGCGAGCTGCTGCAGGCTGTTGTAGTTCACCCAGCCGTCTTCGGTGGGCCAGTCCAGCGACAGGTACTTCAGCGCCGCGGTGATCGCGTTCGGGAAGACCTCCCACGACGTGGGGACGATGCGCATCCACTGCCCGGTCGCGAACAGCAGTACGACGAACACGACGCCGTTGACGAGCCACAGGATGTCCAGCGACTGGTGGAACCACAGCGTCAGGCTGATCTTGCGCGCCGGGTTCGACCTGGGTGACCAGAACACGGTCGGTCGCTTCTCGCGGCGCACCGTGAGGCCGGTGCGGATGATCAGCACCATCAGGAACACGTTGAAGAAGTGCTGCCAGCCGAGCCAGGCCGGGAACCCCACGGGGGCCCCTTCGGGAAGGTGGTACTCCCCCGGATACGTCGTGGTGAAGTCCTGCATGAGCGGCAGACTGAGCAGCCAGCGCACGAACAGCACGACCATCCCCGCCGCGAACAGCAGCCCGGCACCGCCGATGACGACGACCCCGGCCCACTGGCCCTTCGTGAACGGACCGATCCGGGCCGGTTCGGGCGCCTCGACCGGGACGGTGCGGGTGCGTCGCTCCGCGTTCCAGCGGATCGCCTCGGCCCCGGGGAACGCCGTCGGCTCGAACGGCAGCGGCGTGGAGACGTCGTGGACGGGGGCCGCGGGAGGGTCTGCGACGGCGATGACGGATGCCGGAGCATCGGCGACGGATGCCGCCGCCGCGGCGACGGCGGCGAACCCGGCCGGCGGCCAGGGCTCCCCGCCCTTCACCCGCGGCAGCCCCCGGCGCACAGGGCCGGCGGGAGCCGCGGCAACCGGCGCAACCGGCGCAGCCGCAACAGCTGCCGCAGCAGGTGCCGAGACGGGCGCCGCGACCGGAGCCACAGCCACGGGCTCCTCGACTGCAGACGCCACCGCGACCGGCGCGTCGCCTCCGGCGGGCCAGGGCAGCCCACCACGGGTGCGCGGCAGCCCGCGCCGGACAGTGCTCCCGTACGTCGCCATCGGGTTACGCCTTCCGCGCCTCGAGTGCGGTGATCAGCTGCGGCACCACGGTGAACAGGTCGCCGACCACGCCGAAGTCGGCGATGTCGAAGATGGGGGCGTCGGCATCCTTGTTGATCGCGACGATGGTCTTCGCGGTCTGCATCCCGGCCTTGTGCTGGATCGCACCCGAGATGCCGAGGGCGATGTACAGCTGCGGCGACACCGACACACCGGTCTGCCCGACCTGGGCCGACTGCGGGATGTAGCCGGCGTCCACCGCGGCACGCGAGGCGCCCACGGCGGCGCCGAGCACGTCGGCGAGCTGGTCGACGAGCACGAACTGCTGCTCGGACCCGAGGCCGCGGCCGCCGGAGACGACCTTCGCGGCTCCGCGCAGCTCGGGACGCGCCGAGGTCGCCGGGGCGGCCTCGAATCCGTCGACGGAGGCGACAGGACGGTCGGATGCCGCCACCGCGAGAACCTCGACCTCAGGAGTGCGGGCCTCCGCGCGGGCGTCGATGGAGCCCTGACGCACCGTGATCACGGGAGCGCCGAAGGTGACGGCCGAGTCGACGTTGTACGCCCCGCCGTAGACGGAGTGGTGGGCGACGACGCCTTCGGCATCCCGCGAGACGCCGATCGCGTCGACCGCGACCCCGAGTCCGACGCGCGCCGCGAACCCGCCGGCGGCATCGCGCCCGTCGACCGAGTTCGACAGCAGCACGGCATCGGGGGCCACGAGCCGGTGGGCGGCTTCGAGGGCGTCGACGAACGGCACGGTGAGCGCCGACGGGTCATCGAGCGGCGCGGTCAGCACGGCGGCGGCGCCGAGGGCACCGGCATCCGCCGCGAGCGCCGCCTGCGCGTCCGCCGGCGCGACGATCAGCGCGACCGGGGTGCCGACGGCGGCCGCCGCGGCGAGCAAGCCGGCGGAGCTCTTCTCGAGCCCGCCCGTCGCGGCCGTCTCGAGCATCACCAGGATGGAATCATGTGCGAAGTTCATCGTCGTCCCCTTACACCAGCTGGTTCTGCACCAGGAAGGCCGCCAACTGCTCGCCGGCGTCGCCCTCGTCCGTGATCTTCGTGCCGGCTTCGCGCGCCGGGCGCTCGGCGATCGCCGTCATGATGGAGCGCGGTGCATCCGCGCGCTCGGGGTCGATGCCGAGGTCGCCGAGGGAGATCGTCTCGAACGGCTTCTTCTTGGCCGCCATGATCCCCTTGAAGTTCGGGAAGCGCGCATCCGGCAGTGCCTCGGTGATCGAGATGACCGCGGGCAGGCTCGCCGAGACCGTGGCGATGCCCGACTCGGTGCGGCGCTGGCCGCGCACGGCGTCGTCGGTGAGGTCGACCGAGACGAGGGCGGTCAGCTGCGCGACGCGCAGACGCTCGGCGATCATGGCGGGCAGGATGCCGCCCGATCCGTCGGTGGACTGGTTGCCGGTGATCACCAGGTCGAAGCCGGCACGGGCCACCGCGGCGGCGAGCACCTCCGCGGTGAGCCCCAGGTCGGCGCCGGCCAGCCGCTCGTCGACGACCTGCACCGCGGATGCCGCGCCCATCGCGAGCCCCTTGCGCAGCGACGTCACGGCCGACTCGGGCGACATCGACAGCAGCACGACCTCGGTGCCGGCGTGGGCATCCGCGTGGCTCAGCGCCACTTCGAGCGCGCGTTCGCCGATCTCGTCGAGCACCGCCTCGCTCGCACCGCGATCGGCGAGGCCGGTCTCGAGGTCGAGCTTGCGGTCGCCGTACGTGTCGGGGACCTCTTTGACCAGCACCACGATCCTCATGAGCGCGGCTCCCCCGCGCTCTCGCTCAGCGGATGCCCGCCGACCGGCGCCGTCACGGCCCTGCCATCAAGAAAACCCACGGTGTCTCCTTCGTCACGCTGCGGGCGGACCTGAACGGATGACCCCGTCTCAGGCATCCTCGCCCTCAATGTATACATTTGCACGCGCGCAGGGATTTCGCAAACCGACAGATCCGCGCCTTTGCAGACGATCCCGGATCAGCGGATCCCGACCGTTGTATACGTCCTGCGTCAGGCGTCAGTCTTCGGGAAGCGACCGCAGAACCGTGGCGAGGCTGTTTCGCAGATGCACGGTCGTCGCACTGACCGAGAGCAGCTCGTCGCCGGCGAGGATCGCCTCCGCGATCACGATGTGCTCCTCCGCCGCCCGTGCCAGGCGCTCGCCGTCCGACCGCGAATAGTGGCGCACGCGCGCCATCTGTCCGCCGAGGTCGTCGAGCGCGGAGCTGATGTAGCGGGATGCCGCCGCCTCCTCGATCGCCGCGTCGAGCTCGCTCGCGAGGAGGTACAGCCGGTTCGGATCGAGCTCCTCGAGACCCTCGAGGCTCGCGCGCAGCTCTCGGATGATCGCATCGAAGCGGACCGGGTCGCGCCGCTTCGCGGCCAGCCGCACGCTCGCGGTCTCGAGCGCCTCGCGCAGCTCGTAGTACTCGATGACGTGCTGGCGCGACAGCGGCGCGACGCGCACCGTGCGCCCGGAGGTGACCACGAGGCCCTCGGCGGCGAGCCGTGCGAAAGCCTCGCGCACCGGCGTGCGAGAGACGCCCACCCGCTCGGCGGTCTCGATCTCGCCCAGCGACGCACCGGGCTTCAGATCCCACTCGATGATCTCCGAACGGATCTGCTCGTAGACCACATCGCTCACCCGCACGCGCCGATCATGGTTGCGTCCAATAGCGTGGTGTACGGATCCGGTGGCCACGTCGCTGTGAATGTGGCGACGGTCACCGTGTGATCCTTCGAGAGAACTCTTCACATCCG
>QFPM01000042.1 GCA_003248655.1 Microbacterium sp. | reverse complement strand
GTCGGTGTCGCAGTCGAACATCGGGGGTCCGTCACCGTTCTGGCAGCAGTATGCGTATGACAGCGTCGGGAACCGGACGCAGAAGATCGTGCGCACGGCAGCCGGTGCGACCACGACCGTGAACACGTTCGGTGGAGTCGGGTCAGGTCCGCACCGACGAGTGCAGACGCAGACCACGTCACCATCCGGCGCGGTCGTCACGAATGGGTTCTCGTTCGATGGTGCAGGCAACCAGACGTCCACGATGGTCGGGGCCGATCAGAAGACCCTCGGGTGGGATGCCGAGGGTGAACTGGTATCTGTCTCGGGCGGCTCCACAGCGGAAAGCAGCGTGTATGACGCGTCGGGGAACCGGCTGATCCGCACGGATGGGGCCGGGTCGACGGTGTTCCTGCCGGGCGGGATGGAAGTGAAAGTCACCCCCGCGAATGTTGTGTCGGCGACCCGCTGGTACACGTTCGGGGGCAGGACCGTCGCCTACCGGAACGCGTCCGGGGTCGCGGCGATGGTCGTGGTCATTCCCGACCATCAAGGCACCCCCGCGGGCACGGTCGCGCAATCGAACTGGGCAGCCGGTGTCACCCGCACCCGCACGGACCCGTTCGGCGCGGCACGCTCCACCGCCACCGGAACGAACGGGCGAGGGTTCCTCGCCGCGACCGTCGACACCACCGGGCTGGTCGCCCTCGGGGCACGCTACTACGACCCGGACGCGGGCCGGTTCGTGAGCGTCGACCCCGTCCTATCTCCCTTGAACACTGCCCAGTTCAACGCGTACGACTATGCGGGCAATAACCCCGTGACCTGGTCGGATCCGTCGGGAATGGACTTCTGGTCAGACCTCGGGAAGAACGTCTCCAACGCGTGGAACACGGCAGGAAAGTGGGTCAAGGAGAACGCGTCGACACTCGTCGGCATCGCCGCGGGCAGCCTAGTGACCGCGGGATGCCTCGCAATCACCGCGGGCGCCGATTCGGTCGGGTGCCTCGTCGCGGGCGGCGCGATCGGTGGCGCCGTCACCAACCTCTACAAGACCACAGTGGAGAAGCAGGAGTTCTCTCTCGGGAGTTTCGTCTCCGACGTCGCCTGGGGTGGTGCCGCAGGTTTGCTCGGACCCGTCGCGGGGGCGATCGGCAAAGCACTCGCCCCCACAGCGAAGACCCTCGTCGCGTCGCTCAGCAAACCGGTCCAGGCCCTCATCAACAAAGCCACCGGAGCACTACGCGCCCCCACACCGAAATCTATGCCAGCGGCGAGCTCGGGTCGCGCCGGGCCGGTGTCCACACCGCCGGCGGGTCCGCCGAGTGGTGCGACATGCGCGTTCAACAGCTTCACGGCGGGGACGTTGATCCTCCTCGCGGATGGCACCACAACCCCCATCGAACAGGTCACGTTGGGCGATAGAGTCGCGGCGACCGACCCGGAGACGGGTGCCACCGCGTCAGAGCCAGTAGTCGCCGTCATCCACGGGACAGGAATGAAAGACCTGGTCTCCCTCACCGTCACCGGCGAAGACGGCACCACCGGAGTGGTCGAAGCAACCGAGGGGCACCCGATCTGGACGACCCGCGGGTGGCTCATCGCCGGCGACCTCGCGCCGGGCGACTGGCTACGCACCTCAGCAGGAACCTGGGTGCAACTCACGGCCGTTCAGTACGACCACCGCGAGCAGACCGTCTACAACCTCACCATCAACACGACCCACACGTACTACGTCTACGCCGGCACCACAAACATCCTCACCCACAACTGCGGCGTGAGCGCTCAGGAGGACTGGGCTAACGTAAGCGGAATACTTCGCGATGCTGCGCGCGGGAAGGGAAGCTTCGGTCTTGGAGACGGCGTTGTTGCTGAAGCTCAATCAGCCGGTAAGGCATGGGTGGGGGAGGGCGCACGTTTGTCTAGAGATGGCAAGGCCTGGGTGAGCGCCGACGGTCTGCGTCAGTGGAGGCCGCCGACGTACAAGCAGAACTGGAACGGAGGGACCTGGCAGTCCAACTTCGAGTCTCGTTGGGTGCCCAATGGAGAATGGCAGACGAACGGTCACCTCGATATTACGGATTTGCCATGATGCCGCAGATTCGATCCATCACCTCAAGCGACGTGCAGGATCTGAGTAGTTTCAGGCCGTCGAGTGAGTGTTTTGCCGTGCCCGTGCGGCTGCTCATTGGACCGGGTGAGGAGACGTTTGATCTCATCGTGTGTTCCGTGCCGTGGATTGAGCGGTTCCTGGAGTCGACCCCGGTCATGGATATGCGACACCATCTCGTGGTGCGCGAGTTCCGGTGGGACGCGATTCGCGGGTTCATCGAGGGTGCCGTGGCCAGATGCGTCGGCGACACCTGGGCGGATGTCGCGCAGCAACTCAGTTGTTTCGCGTTATGGGAGTACGAAGGCTACCGGAAGTGAGGTGAGATGCGCGCTTGGGTGCGGAGCCAGGACTGGGCAACGGTGATCGCTTTCACCTGCGACGTGGCACGTCGTTGGCGGCTGACGTACTCGTGCGGAGACATCTGGGCGGAGGGCGACAAGTGGCGAGATTCGTTCTACGTGCCGTGCGGGGAAGAATGACGACGCGACCTGGAGTATCGGCCACACTCTCGCCCTCATGGCGCGAGTGGCTCACCCTGTGGCGAAGGTGGCGCGCTGGGAGAGCGGGTGCGCTTGCGGTGTTGAGCGTCTCGGCGATCGTGAGCGCGCTCGCGTTGTGCGCGTGTGTTCCGACGCGGCCGAATGTCCTTCCCTTTCAGCTCTCCGTGTCCGACGGGGAGGTGCAGTTGCGTTGGTGCGGTAGAGAGGACGTCAGCGCGGGCTTTGTCCGGACCTATTTCCGTGTCGTCGGCGAGGATGCTGTGACCGCTCTCGAGGCGGACGGTGACATCCTCATCGCTGTGGGTGAGCCT
>QFPM01000032.1 GCA_003248655.1 Microbacterium sp. | reverse complement strand
GAACAGCGGTCTAGACAATCACTATTCTTCCTGATCAGAGGGGCATTTCTGCGTCACGGCACCCGCTTGTCACCCAAGCTCATCGGTGGATCGAGGCTACTAAGCGCCTCGCTGGCCCATGCCACACACGCCAGCTGTCCAGCTTGCGGAGAGGACGGGGTGCTCGAAGGAGATGATAGGGACGATCGCAACGTCGACTGGGGCCACAACCCCTGGGACACGCCGATCGCTACTTCCACGATTCACTCTGACTATTTCGCGTGCGCGAACTGTCACCTCATTCTGATCAGGGCCGAACTCATCGAGGAAGCCGGCCTACCTCTCACTTTCGAAGTCGAATCTGAGTACGAACCCGACGACGAACCTGACTACGGCAACGATTAGAACGAGTCTCGGAATTGGGTACCCTGTCGCGTACCTGTGCGTAGGCCGGCTCGTCCCTGAGACCCTGAGACCCTGAGACCCTGAGACCCTGAGACCCTGAGACCCTGAGACCCTGAGACCCTGAGACCCTGAGACCCTGAGACCCTGAGACCCTGAGACAGTGAACTACGAGTCGCCAGCATGCCGTTGCGATCGACGACTATGCTCGCAACGATGACGGGTCTGCTGCACGGATAGGTGACGGGTTGTAGTCACGCCGCGAGGGCGACGTCTTTGGTCATGATGGTCTCGAATTCGATGGGCGTCAAACGTCCAAGGCGGGCCTGGCGTCGGCGGCGGTGGTAGGTCCGTTCGATCCAGGTCACGATCGCGATGCGTAGCTGCTCGCGGGTGGCCCAGGAATGCCGGTCGAGGACGTTCTTCTGCAGGAGCGCGAAGAAGGATTCCATGGCTGCGTTGTCGCCGCTCGAGCCGACACGTCCCATGCTCCCGACCATGCGGTGGCGGGTCAGTGCGCGCAGGAATTTCCTGCTTCGAAATTGAGATCCTCGATCGGAGTTAAGCCGAATTCGGCTTAATTCCGATTATGCCGAGGTTTTCGTTAAGCCGAGGATTCGTGTTCTGGCGTGTGTTGGCGCGGGTTCGTGACCGTTTCCTCGGCTTAACATCGGTCTGGTCGTAGTGTCCGCCGTATCCATTCGTCTATGGAAAGGACACGGCTATGGATACGACTGTCATTCATTTGGGTGGTCTCGTTGTCGCGGCGTTGCGTCAGGCGGGGTACGCGGAGTCCACGATTGGACAGTACGAGAAAACGATCCGCGCGTTGGACCGATTCGTCGATGGTCGCGGCGGGGCGTATACGAGTGCGCTCGGGGTGGTGTTCGCGTCGTTGACGACGAGCCCGCGCACGGGCCGCTTCAGCGCAATTCGTCGATTCAACTACACGCGGCTCGTGACGTTGTTCGACGCACTTGTCGATACTGGGGACGTGCCTCTCAGCGTTCGTAAGCGCGGTGGTGGCGGCCGCCGGCCATTCTCCGACACGTTCATCTCGCTGAATGCCGAATGGGAGGCTGAGATGATCGAGCGAGAACTCGCTGATGCGACGCGTGAGGCTTATGGTCGCACTGCGCGCGGCTACCTGGTGTTCCTCGAAGAGCACGGGATCGTCCGTTTGGAAGACGCGGACGCCGGCACGATCACTGGCTTCTTGGAATCGTTGCTGGATCGGTGGGCGAAGAGCTCCCTGTTCTGGGTGGTGTCGAACTTCCGCCCATTCCTGACGTTCACCGGCCGACGTGACCTCGTCGATGCGCTGGGTCTTGTCGGGATACGCCGTTCGCACCCGGTGTTGTCGGTCATGGCTGATGAGGACGTGCAGCGCGTGGTAACCGCGTGCGCGTCACGCACGGTGGTGTCGTCACGCGACGCAGCGATCACGTTGCTGGCGCTGATGACGGGGCTGCGTTCGTGCGACATCATCGATCTGCGGTTGAGCTTGTCAAGTCTTTTGTGTAAGCGGGCATGTGCTCGGGTTAGAGGTAGGGCTGGATACGGTCGGGGTAGGCGAGTGCGAGTTGCGCGAGGGCTTGCTTCCAGTTCGTGGTGATCTGGCCCTCGACGAGGCGTCCTTCGGCGTTGCGCTTCGCGCCGCGGGGCCTGCCGCGCTCCTTGAGGCGGTCTCTTGCGCGCTTGTCCTCGATGTTGCAGATCGCGAGCCATAGCAGCTTGACGACCGCGTCGTCGGAGGGGAAGTGGCCTCGGTTCTTGATGACCTTGCGCAGTTGGTAGTTCAGCGACTCGATGCTGTTCGTGGTGTAGATCACCCGGCGCAGCATCGGCGGGAACGCGAGGAACGGGGTGAACCGGTCCCACGCGTCCTCGAACACACGGACCGTGTTCGGGTTCGCGACGCCGAGGTCGGAGGCGGCGAACTCGGTCAGCGCGACGAGGGCGGCGTCCTCGTCAGCGGCTTGGTAGATCGGCTTGAGCGCCGCGGCGACGGCCTTGCGGTTCTTGTAGTTCACGAACCGCATCGCCGAGCGGATCAGATGCACCACGCAGGTCTGGACGGTCGATTGCGGCCAGGTCGCCTCGATCGCTTCGGGGAACCCGGTCAGCCCATCCACGCAGACGATGAGGACGTCCTCGATGCCCCGATTCGCGAGTTGGGCGCAGACGCCGGCCCAGAACTTCGCGCCCTCGGTGGCCTGGATCCAGATCCCGAGGACGTGCTTGATACCGTCCATGTCGACGCCGACAGCGATGTGAGCGGCCTTGTTGCGCACGTGCGCGCCGTCGCGGACCTTCACGATGATCGCGTCCAGGTAGATCACCGGGTAGAACGACGCGAGCGGCCTGCTCTGCCAGGCCATCACCTCGTCGAGGACCTCGTCGGTGATCTTCGAAATCGTCTCCCGGCTGATCTCCGTGCCGATCGTGGAGACCAGGTGATGCTCAATGTCCCGCACGGTCATCCCGCCCGCGTAGAGCGACACGATCATGTCGTCGAGGCCCCCGACACGGCGGGAGCCCTTGGGTACCAGGGCGGGCGTGAACGACCCATCACGGTCTCTGGGGATCGCGAGTTCGACGTCCCCGACGCTCGTCGCGACGGTCTTCGCGGACGTGCCATTGCGCGAGTTCGGGTGCAGCCCAGCCTCGGGGTCGCCCTTCTCGTAGCCGAGGTGCTCGGTCAGCTCGGCCTGCAGCCCACGTTCGAGGCCCGCCTTGATGAGCTGCTGGATCAGCCCGTCCTTGCCGTCCAGGCGGACCTGCCCAGCGTCGATCATCGCGTAGAGCTCGTCCAACGCGCCCGACGCTTCGAGCGCTTCCACCCCCTCGCGCTGCTCGCGACGACGCTCCTCACGCGCCTGCTTATCAATCATGGTCATCAGTGTCTCCGATCAGTCAGGAGCACCACCCCTTACACAAACGATCTGACACCCTCCTGCGGTTGGGTGATATCGATTGGCGATCACAGACGATCAGTCTCATCCAGCAGAAGACCCGTAACCCGGTCACGCTGCCACTGCCGGGCCTACTGCTGGCACGCCTCGCCGATTATGTCCTGAATGAGCGGCCCGACACTGGTGATGATCATGTCTTCCTGCGCCAGCTCGCGCCACACACCCCGTTGGCTGATCATGCGACGATTCACCGGATCACCACGGTCGTGTTCACCGCCGCTGGCGTCACTGATCCGCGGGCCGGGTCACGGCTGTTGCGGCATACGGCCGCGTCGAGGCTGCTGGCCGCGGCGACCGCACTGCCGACGATTTCCGCTGTCCTCGGTCACGCCCGTATCGAATCAACCAGCATCTACCTGACCGTTGATGAGGGGCGGCTGGCCGGATGCGTGCTGCCCGTCCCGGCGGGGGCACGATCATGATCGAGTATTCATCCGGGCACGGATTCGTCAGTGTGTTCGCGGCTGATTTGGATGACTACGTCGCGTTCAAAACGGCGATGGGCTTCACTGGTCTCTCCCGCATCTGGTATCTGAAGCAGTTCGACGCCTACTGCACCCACCACCAGTCGACGACGTTGGATCGGGTGACCGTTGAAGGATGGGTCACGGAACGGCTTGCCAGCTCCGGCACCTACCGGTCATGGATGTCATACATCCGTGGCTTCGGGCGATGGGTCCTCGTTCACCGCGACCCGGACGCCTACGTCCTCGACAGCACCTGGAGAGCACCCTTCGTGCGCTCGCACCCTTACCTGCTCACCGGAGAGCAGATCGAGAAGTTCTTCACTGCGGCCACGAGCGTGAGATCGAAATCACCGTGGGAATGGCAGGCGTCGGCGTTCTTCACCCTGATGCATTCGTGCGGGCTGCGCACCGGCGAGGTCAGAGCCCTGCGCCCCGAAGACGTTGACCTGCGCGGCGGGCATGTCACGATCATCGAGTCCAAGGGCCACCGCAGCCGGCGTCTGCCGGTCACCGATGACGTGACCGCGATCCTGAGGTCCTGCGATGCGACGTCAAGGAAGTGGTTTCCCGGCAGGCGATCGTTCTTCGTCTCCGCGACCGGCTCGGCCGTGACGCCCACATCGGTCGGGGTGATCTTTCACCGCATTTGGGACCACGCGGGCTTGCCCCGTCCGAACGGCGGTGCCCAGCCTCGTCCCTATGATTTCCGTCATCACTTTGCTTATGCGAATCTGGAACGTTGGATGGCCGACGGGACCGACGTGTCCGCGATGCTGCCCTACCTGCAGGTATATATGGGCCACGCGGGCGTCGAGTCGACCTACTACTACGTCCACACGTCTCCGGATTTCATGGACGCCTACACCGGCATCACCCGTGAGGCCAGCAGGCCCCTGCTGGCATCACCCGTGAGGCCAGCAGGGGCCTGCTGCCGGAGGTCGGTTTCGCATGAAACGTCACGTCGTCACCGGCGCCCCGGATTTCTGGGACCTCGCCCGCGGCTTCCTCCACACCTATCTTCCCGCCGTCCGCTCAGCATCTGCGAGGACGATTGAGGCCTACCGGATCAGCTTGGAATGCTTCCTCGGGTTTCTCACCGACCACCAGCACATCACCCGCACCGATGTCACGTTCGACTGCTTCGACCGGACGCATCTGAAAGCCTGGCTGGCATGGATGAACGAACACCAGCGTTACGCACCCCGGACGATCACACTGCGGCTCACCGCGATTCGGGCGTTCCTCGCCTACGCCGCCGCCGAGGACATCACCCTCGTCGCGCTGCACAACGCGGCCTCGACGTTGAAACCTCCGACCGTCCCGAAGAGGCCGATCGAGTATCTCACCGAGGATGAGACTCGCGCGGTCCTCGCCGCGCACACCGGCCACACAGCCAAATCACGCCGGAACCGAATGCTACTCATCTTGCTCTACGACACTGCGGCCCGCGTCAGCGAGATCACCCGTCTCACTCTCGGCGATCTCACCCTCACCCATCCGGGCCACGTGATGTTGACCGGGAAACGACGCAAGACCCGTGTCGTTCCATTGACCGAGGCCACGATCGGGCACCTGCGCGTCTATCTCGATGAGTTCCATCCCGACCGAGCGGTCCTCCCATCGGACAGGCCGCTGTTCTACAGCCACCATCAGGGACAACCGGCGCCGCTCTCGGCCGATACTGTCGCGAACGTGCTCACCATCGCCGCCGACACCGCACGAGCGCACTGCCCCTCGGTCCCTGCGAGGGTTCACTGTCATATGCTCCGCAAGACCAAAGCGATGGATCTCTACCAGCAAGGTGTCCCGTTGCCCATCATCATGCGCCTCCTCGGCCACGAGAACATCTCGACCACGAACGCGTTCTACGCCTTCGCGACCATCGACATGATGCGCGACGCTATCAACGCCGCCACACCAACAGCCGACGTCGCTCGCATCCCCGAAGACGCGCTCCGCGCGCTCTACAGCCTCCGATAACCCCGAAATGTTAAGCCGAGGAAACTGTCACGAACCCGCGCCACCACACGCCAGAACACGAATCCTCGGCTTAACGAAAACCTCGGCATAATCCGAATGGACGACGCAGCCGGCGACGTCACCGCGCATCTGGACGGCGTTTTCGAGGGCTTGGACGGCCAGACGCGACTTCATCCTGGAGTCGATTGAGTACCCCACGATTCGACCGGAGAACGCGTCTTTGATCGCGCAGGCGTAGAGCTTGCCTTCCGATGTTTTGTGCTCCGTGATGTCGACGAGCCATAACTGGTTCGGCGCGTCAGCGGCGAACGCATGCCGGGTGCGGCCGTGCTCATCGACGACCGCGCAGAGGTCATCGTGAACGGGCGGGCCGGGTCGGCGGTGTTTGCCGCGCTTGGGTTTCCCGAACGCGCTGAACCAGCCGTTGCTCGACGCGATCCGCCACGCCGTCCTGTCCGACATCGCTTCGCCGTTGTCGCGGGCCTCGTCGGCGAGGAGCCGATGCCCGAACTCGGGGTCGTCACGATGGGCGTCGAAGAGGGCGTTCGCTCGATACGCCTCCACCACCTCACTCGGTGTGATGGGGTCGACCAGCCACCGGTAATAGGGCTGGCGGGAGAGCTTCAAGACCCGGCACGTCACCGTCACAGGAATCCCTGCTTCGGCGAGCTCCGTCACGAGCGGGTACATCATTTTCCCGGCAGGTTCGCCTGCGACAAATACGCCGCTGCCCGCCGCAACACCTCGACTTCTTGCTCCAGCAACCGGATCCGTTTCCGAGCTTCCCGCAGCTCCACGGCCTCGGTTCGAGGCTGGCCGGGCTTGGTCCCCTCGTCAACATCAGCGCGACGCATCCACTTCGTCAGCGTCATCGGGTGAACACCGAAATCACGAGCGATCTTCTCGATCGTCACCCCGGGCTCACGGTTCCTGGCGACACGCACCACGTCGTCACGGAACTCGGCGGGATAGGGCTTAGGCACGATGCCATCCTTCCAGGCCCGCCCTTCGGGCAAGCCAGATCAGATGTCACCTATCCGTGCAGCAGTCCCGACTGTTGTGATCCTCGACACCAATGCCCTCCCGCACGGGCACTACAACGATCGCGTCTTAAGCGAGCTAGTCAAGGTTGCGAGCCGCGGAGCTTCGATTGTGGTCCCTGAAGTCGTCGTTTGGGAGTGGGCCGAGCATGCACGCATGGCGCAGGAATCGCTCGCAGAAGTCGTGCGGCGACAGAGGATTGACGAGAAGTTGGTCGCGCGTCTTCCTGTCCCCGAGGTTCCAGACATTGACGCGTTGGTCGTCAGAATCGAATCCGTGTTGCGCGGCCGCGCCACGATCTGGGCACCGCCGCCTGCGGCGTGGCGTGACGCATTGCGCCAACAGGTGCTTCAGATCGGTACTGGCGAGCGGAAGACAGGGATCAAGACCGGAGCTGCGGATGCGATCGTACTCGCCTGTGTAGAGGAGCACATCAACGGCGCAGACGGCGCGGTAGTACTGCTCTCGAAAGACGATAAGTTACGTGCAGCGTGCAGGATAAGGTGCGGCGATGCGCTGGTCGCGAACGGGGTAGGTCAGCTGCTGCCGCAGCTCAACGAGTTCGTACCCGCGGAGGAAGATCTCTCTCTGCGTGTGGAGGAGGAGTTGCCAGTCATCTTGAACGAGGAGATCGCGGACCACGGCGTAGCGATGCCTTTCGACGATCTGGGCGTCGAGCTTCAGTCGGGGTCGCTTCGTTTCGGGTCTGACACATCTCCACGTATCGCGACGATTCGGCTTTCAAATGTCGACATCGTCGAGGTCCATGACTTCACGATCGCGCGCGACGACGCGAACCGCTACGGCCTCGCCGACTTGAGGATCTTCGGGGATATTTCGGTAGTGCTCGTTGAGCAGCGCGAGGTAACACCTGGTCAATATTCTCCGGTGCCCCAGGTGGTCTCGCTACCCATGGCGCACATCGATGTCACCGTTGCCATCAGGTGGAACCACAATTGGCAGTTCGAGGGAATTGAACCAACCGGTGTTGCAGTCGTTGCGCTACCAACAGATGAAGACCACGAAGACGACGAGATCCCCGAGTTCCGGGCCACGGCATTGAAGTTCCCAGGCCAGACCGAGAGGTTCGCCAGCCGTTCCTAAAGCAGCTGTTGTGACCCCCACCGCTGCGCACAGCGAGCCTCTCTAGCCGGCCGACGGGCACGTCAACAGGATTGCGCGGCCAGTTTCGGTGGCGCACCGCGCCGGTAGCGTGGCGCCACGGCCCGCTATGCAGTATCTGTTCTCGATGCCGCCCTCGCCCAGACCATCCTGTTTAGGGACATTCCGTATCAGGTCGACGTGCTGCAGACTCGTTCCGTCATCAAGATCGGCTACTTCACGCCGCCGCCAGATCCTGTCTCGTGAGACACCTGACTTGCGCATAAACGCAGGTTCCAGCACCCTGCCGCCGTCGAAGCCGAGCGCGGTCATGGTCCGCCACATCTGCCGCACGATCAACGGGTCGGTGTAGTGCGCGTTGATCGTCGTGCGTGCGGCGGCATCCCACTCGTCCGGGGTCAGCAGGCTCCGCAGCTGCTCACGCTCGGTTGTCCAGTCCTGCCTGGACTCGTCGAACACATCGGGCACCGCGCCCCAGCTCGACCAGCGCGCGAGCGTCTGCTGCTCATCAGCGGTCGCCGGGCGTTCCTGCTCGACCAGCAGCCGGGCGGTTTCGATCGCCGCGATGTTCGCGCGAAAGCGGGCTTTCGCGCCCGAGGGAGCGAGGTCGTCGTGCGTGGCGGGCACGAACCGCCCCACCGTCGCGGCAGGCTCCGAGTCGGTGGCGGTCTCGTCGGCGGTGGAGGTTAGCGGACTTCGCGCAGGAAGCGGATCGTCGCCGCTTCGGCCAGCAGGCTCTGGTGTTCTTCCAGGTACTGCCTCGGGATCTCCGCTTCGACCAGACCCTCCAAGAACCAAGTCGGCACGGCCCAGTCTTTGGCTTTCTGCTCCAGGTCGACCGTCGAGGGCATCAGGTCGGGGGCGTCTTGCATCCGCTCGGCCCAGGTCACCAGATTCTCGTCCGACGGCCGGGTCTGCTCCCACTCCTCGCGGGCCTCGTCCAGCGGCAGGCTCGGGTCGCTGACCCAGGCGAGTTGCTGCATCACGACCTCCTCCGCTATCCGTAGCGCCGTCATCCGGCGTGCCACGTCCTGCAAGTAAGTCTGCTCCGAAGAGGCCGTCTTCGCCAGCACCGACGCCGGTGTTGTCTCGATCTGTCGCGCCAGTTCGCTGATCTGGCCCTGCGCCTCCTGGCCCAGATCGGTGAAGAACCGGGTCGGGTCGTCGAGGTTCTGGAACCGCTGGGGTGCGTGGGTCTTCCAGTGCGCCATCGCCTGCGCTCCGTACTTGTTCATGTGTCGATCCCTCCAGTCCGGTCGCGGTTTCGGCTGCTTCGTTGATCTGCTCGTCGGCGGTCTGCTCGGCCAGCCCCCACAGGTCGAACTCGAGCTGACCGGGCGGCGCTTTCCGGCTCCTGCGGGCCATTGGCCATCACCTCCACGCCTCTGCCGTCGTTGCTGCGACCACCGATCGCAGCTCGCGGCCACGGTTCAGCGGTCGGTGAATGAGGTGCAGCTCAGGGGCCATTCGCGCCTCGTTCCAGCAACGCCTCGATCTCGATCCGATCGGCTTTCAGTCGCTCGCCGTCGTCTCGCTTCGTCCAGGCCCGCAGATCGGTGATGATCGGCGGGGCCGAGCGCAGCAGCGTGACCGCGGTGCCGAACGGGAGGGTGCGGATTCGCTCGGGCGGCATGATCGCGATGCGTCTGACCGAGCGTTGATTGGACCGGGTGCCGTGGTCGCCCAAGGTCACACTGTCGGTGAACTCGTCGCGTTCCCCGATCAGTGAGGAGAGGTCTTGCAGATCACGGCTGTTGGATGCGCCGCCGAGGACGATCTTGGTGATCGCGGCATCCCAGATCGCGTTGGCCTGGTTCTCGCTCCAGCGATCCCGCGCTTGGGCGAGGCTTTGGAGCACGGGCATGGCGGTGATTCCCGTTCCGCCTCCCTCCGACATGAGTGTCGGCAGGCTGGGAAGCGGGCTGAGGTTGGCGATCTCGTCCAAGGCCAGCAGCAGGGGCGGGTCGAGGCGTGCGCCAGGTGAGCGTGCCGCTACGCGGCGGGCTGCCTCGACGAGGTCTTCCACGAACGCCGCCACGAGCGCGGCACTCGCGCCCGCGCCCGCGCCGGTGGCGAGCAGGTAGAGGGTGCCGCGCGAGAGGATGAACTTCTCCGGGTCGAAGTCTTCGCCCGCGCCAGGTGAGACCGCATCGAGCACGCGCGGGTCGGCCAGGGCGCTCAGCGACAGTGACACGCCCTGCCAGATGGAGTCGCGCGTCCTCGGGTCGGCGTCGATCATCGCCTCCAGCGACTCGGCCCAGCCGCCCGCCGCGAGTGGGCTGTTCGTCAAGATCGCCACCGCATCGGCGGCGGCTGTGGGGTCGAGCGTCCACCGGAACAATTCCGACGGTGGCCTGTGGTCGATCGCGGCCGCGTGCAAGAGCGCCTGCAGCGCGGAGCGGGTCTTGCCCTCCCAGAACCCGCCGCCCTCCACGCCGCCCGAACTTAGGCCGGTGGCCGAGGCGAGGCCGGTTGCGCGGATCATCGCCGTCAGCGGGTCTTCGCAGCCCCTGATCGGTGACCAGCGCAGCCCGGCCGGGATGCCCTCGGCCAGGTGCTGCGGGTCGAACACGGCGGTCGGGCCGATGCGTTGGCGCGCGCGCAGGCTCGCGGTGAGGTTGTCCGGGCGGGTCGAGGTGGCGACCACTCCGCCGGGCGCATCCAGGATCGTCGGCACGACGATCTGGAGGGATTTGCCGCTTCGAGGCGGGCCGATGACCAGCAGAGAGTCCTCCACGCTGGCCCACACGTCAAGCCCATGCGAGGTGCCGATCCGATAGCCCACATCGGACGGCGCGGGACGCTCCAGAGAGGGCCGGAGATTCCCTGCCCGAGATAGCAGCGCCTTGGCGGAGGCGGCCTGAGCCACGTCATGTTTCGTTGCCGTGCCGGGAAGTCGATGAGGGTCTTGCGCACTCTTGCGCGACTGGCGGCGCAGGAGTGTCCACGCCCAGGTGATCGCCGCCGCCAGCAGCCCCAGCAGCACGACCGCGACGATCCAATAGGCGACGACACTGAGGCCATCGGCCTCCAGCGCGGTCGCCGGGTCGCCGGGGTTGAACAGCACCCCGACCCCGGCGGCGGGGCCGGCCAGGGGTTGAGCGGTGCCGGTGAGGAACGCCGCGACCGACCCGGCACCGCGCAGCAGCAGCGTGAGCGCGAACACCCCGATCAGTCCGATCATGGCGGCGTTGGTCAGCTCGTCACCGAAGGAGCCGGTCTGCCTGCCCGGTGCCGGGGCACTCATGACAGGCTCCGCACGACGAACGTGCCCGAGACCCTGCCCACGAGCACAACCTCGTCGCCGGGGTCGACGTGGTCACAGGCCAGGTCGATGAGCGCGCGGGCGGTGCCAGTCGGGGCGGCGTCGGTGTGCCTGATGATGTGGCACACCGCAATGTCCTCACCGGGCACGAAACCATCCCCGGTCACTTCCAGCAGCCGGGGCGCATCCGCAGGTTCGGGTTCCGGCGGGGCCGGAGCGGGGGTGTTCTTGCGGGCGGTGGCGGTGATGATGTCGGTGAACGTCGAGCCATCGGCCTCGGTGACCTCGACTCGTGCCGGAATCATCCGCTCGGCGGTGACCTGATCGACAATCCGCGCGAACGAGCCGCGCCGCCATGCGCCCTCGGCGACCGGCGGGGCGAGGGGTTCCCCGTCGACGGTGGCGCTCATCGTGCCGTCGTCGTGCACGGCGAGGCGGATCAGCGGCATCGAGACCGGCGCGGGAGCAGCGGCATGGGCAAGTGGTTTTCTCATGCCGTCAGGTGCGCCTGACGCCTCCCGGCGAGCGGCTAGAGCCTCGGCGCGGGCGGTTCGTTCCTTCGGCGGTGACCGATGCCGAACTGTGCGGCCTGAGTGGTGCGGTTCTGTATGCGCCGCGCCCAGTTCTCGGCCTCGACGAGCACCTGCCAGAAGTCCTCCGCACGCGCTTCGCCGGTGCGCTCGACGCCCCACATGTGCGTGCCGTCCGAGTGGCGCACGCGACGTTCCGCTGTCCACGTCCACGACGTCGGCAGCCGCTCGTCGTCTGACCAGTCGGTGCCGGTGTACTGCTCTTCGATCGCAAACCGTGAGCGGGTGTCGTTCTCCGGGTAGAACACGAAGTGCCCGGCGCCGAACGTCTCGGGATCTTCGTAGAAGAACTGCACCGCGCCCTCGTGCTTCCGAGCGATCCGGTTCAGGCCGTCGTCGAGCGCCGTCATCGTCAGCGTGAGGCGCTCCCGATCAGGTTCGCTCTGGCTCATCGCACGCTCCCGCCCGGAGAGCGCCCCGATGCCCGGGCACTCGTGTCGAAGAGCGCGAGCTCAGCAGGGTGCAACTGCTGTTGGACGACGAAGCTGCGTTCTTTGATGCGCCACAGGCCCTGCCCGACGCCGAGTGAGGGCAGCAGCTTACGCTCGGTGGTCGTCAGGCCGAGGGCCTTGGCGGTGACGCCCAGCTGGTCGGATTCCTGCCGGTAGATCACCCGCGTCTCGGCGTTCGCCAGCAGGCTGTTGGCGAGCGAACGCATGGCGCTGCCGGAGTCACCGACGTTCTCCAGATCGGTCAGCTTGTGGAAGATCAAGGCATTGGCGATGCCGTAGTGCCGGGCGAGCCGCCAGTGCGCGTCCATCCGTCTCAGCAACGACGGCTGAGACATCAGCCGCCACGCCTCGTCATAGATCACCCACCGTTGCCCGCCTGCCGGGTCGAGCAGCGCCGACTCCATCCACGCCGAACAGCACGTCATTAGCGCGCTGATGAGCGTGCTGTTCTCCGTCACCCGCGACAGGTCGAGGCTCATCATCGGCAGCGTCGGGTCGAACTGCACCGTCGAGGGGCCGTCGAACAATCCCGCCAAGTCGCCTGCGACCAAACGCCGCAAGGCGTGGCCGACGATGCGGCCGTCCTCGGTCAGTCGCCCGTCGGCGTCGTCGGACGGGGCGAGGATACGGTCTACGACCATCGGCAGAATCGGCACGGTGTTCTCTCGCACGGTCGCGATCAGCGCCGTGTCGATTGCGGTGTGCTCCAGCGGCGTGAGGCCTCGGTTGAGGACGACCTCGGCCAGCGCGCCGATGAGGTCGCGGCGGCGCGCTGCCACGGTGCTCTCCCACTCCGCATCGGTGAAGTGGGAGGGCCGATACCCCTCGTCCAGAGGGTTGAGCCTGTTGGCCATGCCGTGGCCGAGCGCGATCGCCCTGCCGCCGACCGCTTCAGCGATGACGGTATGTTCCCCTTTCGGGTCACCCGGCACGTACACGCGCCGCCCGAACGGCAGGCTGCGCGTGTAGAGCGACTTGGCCAGTGAGGACTTGCCGGACCCGACGATTCCGGCCAGCACGACGTTCGGCGCGGTGATGACGCCGTTGGCGTACAGCACCCACGGGTCGTAGACGAAGCTCCCGCCCGAGTACAAGTCTTGACCGACGAAGACACCGGACGAGCCGAGGCCGCCCTCGGCGACGAACGGGTACGCGCCGGAGAGGGTGGCGGAGGTGTCTTGATGTCGGGGCAACTGGAAGCGGCCCGGTGTACGCAGCATCGAGGGTCCGGGTTCCCCGGCGGCGGGCAGATACTGGCGTGCGGCGCGCTCGGCCTTGTCCGCTTCGGCGCGGGCCTTGGCCTCGTCTATCCGCTGCTGGCGCTGCTCGCGGTGCAGCTGGTCCGCGGCTTGGCGCCGCTGCTTGCGGTAGCGGCGCCGCTCTTTCGCGGGGGCGACCAGCACCGAGGCGTGCAGCTTCTCCTCGTCGCTGTGGCTCATCGTTCCAGCCCCCGGTCGCGCTTGATGTCCGCGATGCGGTCGGGGGTGAACCAGGACCCATCGCCACGCACGCGGTCGCGGCGCTCATCGAGCGCGCGGCGCGCGGCCTCGACGTTCGCCGCATCCTGTGCGGGCTCCACCCGCTGTGAACCGTCGGCGTTTGCTGTGGCGTTGGCTGGCGGGTTGTAGTCACGGTAGAGGGCGACGTTGCCGAGCGTCCGGTTGTAGGTGAGGGAGTAGCCGGCGGTCTTGGCGTATTTGTCGGTTGTGCTGTCGGGCAGCTCGTCGTAGACGTGCCCGTTTGCCAGCGCGGCATTGTTGGTCTCGTCGCCGTAGTCCAAGCCTCGCAGATACTCGATTGCCGCGTCGGTGCCGTCGCGGTCGATGAAGTCAAGCACCCGGTCGGCTTCCTCGCCCTGCAAGAACACCACGGTCACCCACTGGCGCTCGGACGGCTGCCAGGCGATGCGCCCCAGGTGCCCGGACGCCTGATCCAGGCAGCTCTCGGCGGCGCTGACATGCTGCGCGGCCTGGCGCAGCGCATCGGCAGCGGCCCAGACATCCGCGGCACCGAGGTCGCGGTCACCGTCGTCATGAGCGGCCCGGCCTTGGTAGGTGATACCTGCTCCGGCGAGCTGGATGAACGACTGTTCCAGCAAGCGGGTCGCGGCCAGTAGTTCCCCGACGATGCCGTGGAGCTTGTCGGGGTTGTCGATGCGTCGGCTGGCGTGCGCGAGGCCTCGCAACGCCGCGTTTGCTTCCGCAGCGTCAGCGGTCGGGTCGTTGAACGTGGGCATGTCGGACCTCCAGATGAACAGGTGCAGGTGGCTTCGAGGTGCGCCCGACGGCTCAGACCTTGCGGCACAGCGGCAGCGCGGCGGCGGTGAACGCTTGGGCCTGCTGGCCGACCAGCACGCGGGCCTCACACGAGGCTTGGATGGCGGCCTGCTCGATCGCAGCGACTGCCGCTTCCAGTTCCTCGAGCGAGTCGGCAGACACCGAGATCAGACCCGTGTAGCGGAGCACTCCGTGCCCGGCGGTGAGGTCTGCCTCCTGCTGGAGCACGTCGTGGTATTCAGCGGTTTGCGAAGCGTCTTCGATCTGCCCGATGCGGGCGCGCTGGGCCGCGTCGCTGATGTACTCGGTCTTCTTGCGGCGAATGTCGCGCGCGGCCTGATCGGTGCGCAGCGGGGTACAGATCAGCGAGAACGCACGGTGGATACCACTGGACAGCAACACGGGTGAGAGGAACCCCGGATGCACCATCGAGCGCGGCCACTCCGAAATCCAGACGACGGTGTGATAGGCCGAGTCGCTGCGCAGATGCCCCCACGACTCGGTGACCGCGACTGGCCCGGCGGTGGCGAGGTCGTGTCCGAGGTCGCCGTGGCGTTCCAGCGTCGCGGCGATAGCCGGGTCATACGCCGAGCGCAGGATGACCGCGATCTGCCCGGTGCTGAGCCAGCCCTTGCTCGTCAGGTCTGCCGAGCGCAGCGCTGCCGACAGGGTGCCCATCTCCTGCCGCAGTACGTTCGCCGCGCCCTTGATGCCGCCGCCAGCGGTGCGAATCTGGCGGGCGGCGGCGCGCATGTCCAGGCTCAGGCTGAGCGTGGTCGCGTGACGTTCCCCGGCAGGTCCGGCCCGGTCGATCAGCTCCTGATAGGTCGTCGCCGCCCACGAGCCGTCGGCGGTGCCGTGCGCGGCCCACCACTCGGCCAAGCCCTGCCCGGAGTCCGGCAGGGTGCGTTCCAGCACTTGCAGGGTGGCGATGCGCCCGGAGCGGCACACGGTCGCCAGCACCCGGCCCCACGCGGTCACGCGGCGTTCCTGCTCGCCGGGGTCGAGCAGCACGAACGCGGGATGGGTGATCACGGTGACGACGGTGAGGGTTCCGGCGGTCGGGTCGTGCACCATCCCGGCCCCGGTCTCGGGGTCGGTGTACTCGCGCAGCCGGGCCATGTCGCCGGGCAGCGCGAGCGTTCCCGCAGGGCGCGGGGTGACGATTCTGCGCCGGTAGGCCAGTTGCCCGCCGGTCTTGCGCCACAGCCACCAGCAGGCCACCGGCAGCCACTCGACGAGCGGGCGGCCCGCCACGGGAATCCAGGTGATCGCGGCAGCAAGTACCCAGATCGGGGCGGTGATGAGGAACAGGAGGCCGCCGCCGCCGTAGAACGCGGCCACGAGGCTCGCCCCACCGACGCCGAGGGTAATCAGCTGGCTCAGCGACAGGCCGAGCAGGATGCCGCGTCTGGTGAGGCGTGAGAACTTCACGGGCACCAGTTCGCCGCCACCTGGCTCGTGGGGCGTCTCCGGGCTGGGCATGGCGTGTCACTCCTTCGTCGGCTTGGGCTTCGGCGGCGGCGCGGAACTGGTCGGGGTTTTCGGCAGCGGTTGCGAGGGCGGCGGCGCGTGCGGGGTGACCGGAGCCGACCCCGCTTGCTCGGCACCGCTGGCCGCTTGATCGGCTTGACCGGCCAGCGCCTGGCCCGCTTTCGGCCCGGCGGTGGCGGCGGCTTTGACCACGGCGGCACCCGCCACGACTCCGGCGGCGACCGGCCCTGCCGCCGCCGCGCCTCCACCGGCACCGGCACCTGCGGCTCCGGCGGAGCCGCCTGCACCAGCTGCACCACCACTGCTCGCACCGGCTCCTCCGCCGCCTGCCGAGGACGGGGCAGGCGTGGGGTTGGCTTTGGGGCCTCCACCGGCCCCGCCGCCCCCGTTGCTACCTGCGCTGCTGGACTTGTCGCCGCCTCCCTTGCTGCCCTCGTCGAGCACCTTCTTCGGCTCGCCCCCTTGTGGCTTGCCCGGCGTCGGAATGGGCCGGTTGAGCGCGCTCTTGGCTTCCTGCTCGGTGCCCATCGAGTTGTAGAGGTCGAACCCGATGAACGACAGGAAGCGGTATGTCATGTACGGCGCGAACCCGGCCAGCGCCATCAGCACGACCCCGGCGAGGGGGTCGGCGATACTCGACAAATCGCCGTCGATCGGGGCCGACACCTGGGTCACTGCGACCAGCAGAATCACGACGAGTACGAGCTTGGAGAGGATGAGCGCGACGACGAACATCGCCCACTTGGAGATCCAGCCGCGCGTGGCATCCCAGGAGGCGCCGGAGAACGCGAACGGGGCCAAGACCACCGCGACCAGTAGGAGCGCCTTGCGGACTAGCAGGCTCAGCCAGACGATCGCAGCGGCTGCGATGGCCAAGGCCGCGAGGAAGATGGTCAAGATCGCACCGACACCGGGTGCCCCCACGTTCAGCGCGGTCAATCCGGCGACGAGGATCGCGATCTTGTCGCCCATCGTGGCTGTGGTTTCGCCAGCGGCTTGGATGATGCCGACCGAGAGTTGGTCAACAATCTCTAGCAGTAGGGCCGTGAGGGTGATCACCACGAAGGAGCCGAGGACGCTCTTGGCCAGCCCGAGGGCCGCTCGGGAGAGGGCGGCGGGTTCTCGGCGAATCATGCCCGTGATGAGCTGTAGACAGAAGAACAGCAGCATGACGAACACGGCGATTCCGAAGATCAGGTTGTAGACGCCTAAGCCTCGATCCACCGATGAGTTTGGGGTGTGAGCGGGTGCCGTGACACGGAAATGCCCCTCGGATCAGGGAAAATAGAGCTTGTCTAAGGTTCTAGT
>QFPM01000015.1 GCA_003248655.1 Microbacterium sp. | reverse complement strand
AGCTTTAGTCGGTTCTCACTGACCATCGCACGATGGCTCACCACGTCAACGACGTGACACTCAGCACCCGAGATCTACACCACCCCAGGGGACGTCACCCCCGTCACCACCGCGTCGGTACGCACATTCCCCGAGAAACCACATGCGGGTCGAGAAACCAATCGTGCCGTGGTTTCTCGGGCGTGAGGTGGTTTCTCGCGGTGGACGCGGGCACACCGCACCGTGGTACTTAGTACCGCGTATGCTGGGACGCGGTAGCACGACCCCTCGCCGGGAGCGGCGAAACTGACTTCGAGGGAGAAGCCATGGATCTCAGCGGCGCATCCGCGCTCGTCACCGGCGGCGCGAGCGGACTCGGCCTCGCGACCGCGACGCGCCTCGCGGGCGCCGGAGCCCACGTCGTCATCGTGGACCTGCCGTCCTCGCCCGGCGCCGAGCGCGCGGCGGAGCTCGGCGGCACGTTCGCCCCCGCCGACGTCACCGATCCGGCGCAGGTGGCGGATGCCGTCGGTGTCGCCACGGCGCAGGGGCCTTTGCGCGTCGTCGTGAACTGCGCGGGCATCGCCCCGCCCGCGAAGGTGCTCGACCGCGACGGCGCGCCCACCGACCTCGCGCACTTCGAGAGGGTCGTGCGCGTCAACCTGATCGGCACGTACAACGTGATCGCTCAGGCATCCGCGGCGATCGCGAAGACCGACCCGACAGACGGCGGCGACCGCGGGGTCATCGTCAACACGGCATCCGTCGCCGCCTTCGATGGGCAGATCGGGCAGCCCGCGTACTCCGCGAGCAAGGGCGGCGTGCACGCGATGACCCTGCCGATCGCGCGCGAGCTCGCGCGCTACGGCGTCCGCGTCGTGACGATCGCGCCGGGGATCATGGAGACGCCGATGCTCATGGGGCTGCCCGAGGCGGCGCAGGTGAGCCTCGGCCAGCAGGTGCCCTACCCCGCCCGCCTCGGCCGCCCCGACGAGTACGCGAGCCTCGTGCTCGAGATCGTGCGCAACGGCTACCTCAACGGCGAGACGATCCGCCTCGACGGTGCGATCCGCATGGCGCCGAAGTAAGGAGAGAACGTGACCGACTCGATCCTGTACACGCGCGAGGGCGCGCTCGCGCGCGTGACGTTCAATCGACCCGCGTCGCTCAATGCGATGGGGTTCGACATGGGCAGGCTTTGGCGCGACCTCGCTCATGAGATCACGGAGGATGCCGGGGTCGGCGCCGTCATCATCGACGCGAACGGCCCCGCGTTCTGCGCGGGCGGGGACGTCATCGAGATGGCGACTTCGGGCGCGACCGGCGCCGATGTGACCGCGGCGGCGCACCGCATCCACGACGGCATCCGCACCTTCGTCGAGTCGGACAAGCCCGTGGTCGCCGCGGTGCAGGGCGCCGTCGCGGGTGGGGGCCTCGGCCTCATGCTCGCCGCCGACTACATCGTCGCGAGCCCGCGGGCGAAGTTCGTGAGCCGCTACGCCAACATCGGCCTGACGCCCGACCTCGCCGTCTCGACCCTGCTGCCGGCGGCGATCGGGCAGACCCGCGCGTTCCGGATGCTGTTGCAGGACATCACGATCGACGCCGACACCGCCCTCGACTGGGGGCTCGTCGCGGAGCTCGCCGACGCCCCCGGCGCGCGCGCCGCGGAGGTCGCCGCCTTCTGGCTCGAGAACGCGACGGCGGCGTTCGGGCAGGCGAAGCGCCTCATCCGCGCGGGGACGCAGCGGTCGTTCGCCGAGAACCTCGACGACGAAGCGCGGACGATCGGCACGCGATTCGACACCCCCGAGTCCCAGGTGCGTGTGGCGGCTTTCGCCGCGGCATCCCGCAAGAGCCCTTCGAAGGAGTCCTGATGACCGAGCAGAACCTCGCCGGCAAGACCATCCTCATGTCGGGCGGCAGCCGCGGCATCGGCCTCGCGATCGCCCTGCGCGCGGCGCGCGACGGCGCGAACATCGCGCTCATGGCGAAGACCGACACCCCGCATCCGAAGCTCGAGGGCACCGTGCACTCCGCTGCGGCCGAGATCGAGGCGGCGGGCGGTCACGCGCTGCCGATCGTCGGCGACGTCCGTAACGACGACGACATCACGGAAGCGGTGCTGAAGACGCAGGGCGAGTTCGGCGGCATCGACATCGTCATCAATAACGCCTCGGTCATCGACCTGTCGGGCTCGCTCGAGCTCGCGGCGAAGAAGTACGACCTCATGCAGGACGTCAACGTCCGAGGCACATTCATGCTCTCGCGCGCCGCCGTTCCCGTGCTGAAGGATGCCGGGAACCCCCACATCCTGTCGCTGTCGCCGCCCCTGAACATCACGCCGCGCTGGCTCGGTGCGCACACGGGCTACACGCTCGCGAAGTTCGGCATGACGATGGTGACGCTCGGCCTCGCGGCAGAGTTCGCCGAAGACGGCATCGCCGCCAACACCCTGTGGCCCGAGACGACGATCGCGACCGCCGCCGTGCAGTTCGCCCTCGGCGGCGACCGCATGATGAAGGTGAGCCGCACGCCCGAGGTTTACGCCGACGCGGCGTACGAAGTGCTCCTCAAGCCCGCGCGGGAGTACACGGGCCAGACCCTCATCGTCGAGCAGGTGCTGCGGGATGCCGGGGCCACCGACTTCGCGCGCTATGCCGCAACGCCCGGCACCCCCGACTCGGAGCTGTACCCCGACATCTTCCTGTAGGGGTGCGCGGCCGTCGGCATCCCGCGCTCGAGAAACCAGCTCCGCGCGTGACAAACCACTCGAGCGTCGAGAAACCACGGCCGCCATGGTTTCTCAGGCGCGAGATGGTTTCTCGGCGGGCTAGGCGAGGCCGAGGCGCGTGAGTGCGCCGTGCACGCCGTCGTCGAGGACGCTCGTCGTGACGAGGTCGGCTTTCGCCTGCAGCTCGGGGTCGGCGTTACCCATCGCGACGGACGTGCCGACGACCTCGAACATCTCGACGTCGTTCCAGCTGTCGCCGATGCCGACGGCATCCGCCGCGTCGAGGCCGAGGGCATCGAGCACCTCGAGGATCGCCGCGCCCTTGTTGACCCCGAGGAGCGCGATCTCGCCGGTCGATCCGCCGGGCATCGGGATCGAGCCGGGGATGACGTGGAACTCGTCGCCGAGGTCGGCGCCCGCGCGTTCGACCGTGTCGGAGCTGCGGCTGATGAAGGTCGCCTTCACGACCTGGTCGAGGTCGACGTCGCCGACCGGCCGGAAGGCGACCGCGGGCTCCGCGTCGTCGTCGAGGCCGAGCGCGCGCAGGTCCCCGGCGTGCCGCTCGCGTCGCTGCCGGAAGAAGTCGTCGGCGAGCGCAGCGACCAGCTCGCTCGCGTAGACCCCGTCATCCGTCTGCAGAAAGTAGGGGACGCCGTGCTCTTCGAAGTAGGCGATCATCCGGTCGACCGCGGCGCGCGGCATGAGGTGCGCCGCGATCAGCTGCGGGGCTGCGTCAGCCCCGTACCGGACGGCGAACGCCCCGCCGTTCGTGATCGCGCCGTCGAAGCCGATCTCGCGCACCGAGGGGTGGATGTCGCCCGCCGAGCGCCCGGTGCACAGGTACACGAGGTGGCCAGCGCGCCGCGCGGCGCGGATGGCCGTCACGGTCGACGGGGCGACGACCGACCCGTGTTCGAGGATCGTCCCGTCGACGTCGATGAACACGATGCGCTGGGGGGTGTCGAGGGAAGTCACGTCACCATTCTCCCGGGTCGAGGTGAACGGTTGCCGCGATACGGTGTGGCCATGGCTCCTCTTGGTGGTGTGCGGGCGGCGATCGCCGAGCGTCCGCTCGTGCTCGACGGCGGTCTCGGCACCCTGCTCGAAGCGCGCGGCAACGATCTGGCAGGTGCCATGTGGTCGGCGCGCCTGCTGCGTGATGACCCCGACGAGGTGCGGGCGGCGCACGCCGAGTTCGTGGCTGCGGGGGCGGATGTGCTCGTGACGTCGTCGTATCAGCTCGCGTACGGCACTGGACTCGAGGATGCCGAGGTCGATGCGCTCCTGCAGCGCAGCGTGAACCTCGCGCGCGAGGCCGGCGACGTGTTCGTGGCGGCCTCCGTCGGTCCGTTCGGCGCCGTGCGCGCCGACGGCAGCGAGTACACGGGGGACTACGGCGACGGCGTCGGGATCGATGAGCTGCGGACCTTCCACCGCCGCCGTCTCGCGGTGCTCGCCGACGCGGGCGCGGACGCGCTGGCGATCGAGACGATCCCGAGGTACCTCGAGGTTGCCGCGCTGGTCGAGGAGCTTGGCCGGCTCGGCCGCCCCGACCTGCCGGTGTGGGTCAGCCTGTCCGCATCGAGCGGGGCGCTGAGCGATACGGCGGAACTCACGCGAGCGCTCGCCGCTGCCGCCACGGCTCCCGGGGTGGTCGCGGTGGGCGTCAACTGCTGCCCGCCGGCATCCGTCGCAGCCGCCCTCGCAGCCCGGCCCGCCGAGACCCCGGGCATCGCCTACCCGAACAGCGGTGAGGAGTGGGATGCCTTGACGCGCACCTGGAGCGGCGAACCGGGCGTGCCGACCGCGCTCGCGCACGAGTGGATCGCCGCCGGTGCGCGGCTCGTCGGCGGATGCTGTCGCACGACGCCCGCCCACATCGCCGAGCTGGCCGCCGCGCTGCGCTGACGGCGCGGCAGAGGGCGTGCTCGCGCCGCGCCGGCTCAGATCAGTCCGTTCCGCGCGAACGCGTGACGGATGCCGTCGTCGTCGATCGCGGTCGTCACCTGGTCGGCGAGCGCCTTGACGCCGTCGACGGCGTTTCCCATCGCGATCGCGGTGCCGCAGACCTCGAACATCTCCGCATCGTTCCAGTTGTCGCCGATACCGATCGCGTCGGCGGCATCCATGCCGAGGCGATCGAGGATCGCGCGGATCGCGGCGCCCTTGTGCACGCCCTGCGGGGCGACCTCGCCCGATGCCCAGAATGAGACGGGGATCGTGCCACCGACGACCGCGAAGTCCTCGCCGAGCTCGGTGAGCGCGCGGGCCGCCGCCTCACGGTCGTCGGTCACGAAGACGAGCTTCGCGATCGCCGCCGGGTCGAAGTCGGCGCGGTCGTGGAAGACCTTCATCGGCAGGCCCGTGCCCTCGAGGCGGGCGGCCATCATCTCGGCCAGTCCGGGCTCGGCGAACAGCCGGTCATACGACTGGAAGTAGCCGAGGATGCCGGCATCCGTCAGATACCGCTGCAGGCGGGCGACCTCGTCTGTGGTGAAGTGCGTGCCCGCGACGATCTCGTCGCCGAGGCTCGCGAAGGCGCCGCCGTTGCTGACGGCGCCGTCGAAGCCGATCTCGGCCAGCTCGCCCTGCAGCTCCGCCATGCCCCGACCCGTGCTGAGGAACACCAGGTGTCCCCGGGCACGGGCCGAGCGGATGGCATCCACCGCGGACGGAGGGATGTAGTGGCCGTCCTGCATGAGTGTGCCGTCGACGTCGACGAACACCGCCCGTCGGCGCGCGGGGGAAGGCGCGGCCGTCACGACTGCAGCGCTTCGCCGTTCGTACGGATGACCTCGGCGTACCAGTCGAACGACTTCTTCTTGAAGCGCTCGAGCGAGCCCGAGCCGTCGTCGTTCCGGTCGACGTAGATGAAGCCGTAGCGCTTAGAGAGCTGCGCCGTGGATGCCGAGACGAGATCGATGCATCCCCACGTCGTGTACCCGAGCACGTCCACGCCGTCGGCGATGGCCTCGCCGACCTGCACGAGGTGATCGTTCAGGTAGGCGATGCGGTAGTCGTCGACGACGGTCTTCACGCCGTCGACCTCGACGAGCTGGTCTTTCGCGCCGAGCCCGTTCTCGACGATGAACAGCGGCTTCTGCCAGCGGTCCCAGAACTGGTTGAGCACGATCCGAAGGCCCACCGGGTCGATCTGCCAGCCCCACTCGCTCGCCTCGAGGGTGGGGTTGGGGATTCCGCCCATGATGTTGCCCGCGCCGTTCGCGTACTTCTCCGGCTCGGCGGTCGCGGCGACCGACATGTAGTAGCTGAACGACACGAAGTCGACCGTGTTGGTGAGGTCCTCACGGTCCTTATCGGTGATCTCCAGCTCGAGGCCCTTTTCGCGCAGCATCCGCAGGAAGTAGCCCGGGTAGGCGCCGCGCGTGTGGACGTCTCCGAACACGAGGTTCGAGTGGTCGAAGTCCATGACGGCGAGGGCGTCGGCGGGCGACGGGGTGAGCGGGTACGCGGGCATCGACAGCACCATGCATCCGATCTGCGCGTTCGGGGCGACCTCGCGCGCGATGCGGGTGGCGCGGGCGGATGCCACGAGCTCGTGATGCATCGCCTGGTAGAGCGTCTGCTCGGAGAGCTCGGCCTTCGGCGTGTTGATGCCGCCCGACATGAACGGCGCGTGCACGAGCGAGTTGATCTCGTTGAAGGTCAGCCAGTACCTCACGCGCGCGCCGTAGCGCTCGAAGAGCGTGCGCGCATAGCGCTCGTAGAAGCCGATGAGGCGGCGGTCGGTCCAGCCGTCGTACGTCTCGGCGAGGTGCAGCGGCGTCTCATAGTGCGAGATCGTCACGAGCGGCTCGATGCCGTGGCGCTCGAGCTCGTCGAGGAGGCGGTCGTAGAAGGCGAGGCCCTCTTCGTTGGGGGTCTCTTCGTCGCCGAGGGGGAAGATGCGGCTCCACGCGATCGAGAAGCGGTAGGTCTTGAATCCCATCTCGGCGAACAGGGCGATGTCCTCCGCGTAGCGGTGGTAGTGGTCGATGCCGACGAGCTTGAGGTTGTCCTCGGTGGGCTCGGCGGTGCGGGGGCCGGCGATGCCGCGCGGCATGACGTCCTGCACGGAGAGGCCTTTGCCGCCTTCGGCGTAGGCGCCCTCGAGCTGGTTGGCGGCGGTCGCGCCGCCCCAGAGGAACGTGTCGGGGAAGCGGAGGGGGAACGTGCTCATGGTGATACTCCAAGTGGGATGCGGGCGGGGTCGCCGTGCGGCCCCGCCCGCGGGTCGGATCAGCGTGTCAGGGCGACCGAGTCGATCGACTCGGCGGTGAACAGCGGCTCACCGTGCGCGACCGGGCCGGATGCGGCGGCGGCGATCGCCGGGTACAGGTCGGGGTTGGTCACGATGACGGGCGTCGTGAGGTCGTATCCGGCCTTCGCGATGGCCTCGCCGTCGAAGGTGGCGAGCAGGTCGCCGGCCTTCACGTGCTGGCCGCTGGTGACCTTGACGGTGAAATGCTGGCCGTTCAGCTTGACTGTGTCGAGGCCGATGTGGATGAGCACCTCGGCGCCGTCGGCGTGGCGCAGCCCGAACGCATGCCCGGTGGGGAATGCGGCCACGACCACGGCGTCGAAGGGCGCATACACCGCGCCCGAGCGGGGCTGGATGGCGACGCCCTTGCCCAGCGAGCCGTCGGCGAACGCGGCATCCGCGACTTCTGACAGCGGGATCACCGTGCCGTCGAGCGGCGACCGCACGGCGACGTCGTTCGCGGCGTCGGCGCTCGCGGCGGGGGCCGCGGCATCCGCTGCGGGCTCCTTCAGGAACATCAGCACGAGGACGAACGGGATGATGATCGCGGCGCCGAGTCCGAGCGCGAGGGCGACCATATTGCCGTTGCCCAGAAGCGCGGTGATTGCGAGGCCTGACGGGACGACGAACGCGGTCGAGAACACGGAGCCCATCGAGATGATCGCGCCGCCGATCGCACCGCCGACGATGCCGAAGGCGAACGGTCGCTTGAGCGGCAGGTTGATGCCGTAGATTGCGGGCTCGGTGATACCGGCGAGGAAGCCCGAGAGGGTAGCGGGCGCCGCGAGCGACTTGAGGTTCTTGTTGCGCGCGCGCACCCACACACCGGCGACGGCCGCCGCCTGCGCGAGCACCGCGGCGAACACGGGCGCGATGAGGAGCATCTTCCCGGTCGACTGGAACTCGATCTGGAACACGGGGACGAGGCCCCAGTGCAGACCGAAGATGACGAACACCTGCCACAGGCCACCCATGATCGCTCCACCGAGCACGGGGACGGTCGCGAAGACCCAGCCGATGCCGTCACCGAGCAGGCCGCCGACGAAGTCCGAGATCGGGCCGATGACGAGGAACACGATCGGCACACCGAGGAGGACGATGATCATCGGGGTGACGAAGCGCCGGATCGCGCCGGGGAGCTTCGCGTACAGGAACCGCTCGGCGTGGCTTTGCAACCACACGATGATGATGACCGGGATGACGCTCGAGACGTAGCTGACCATGACGAACGGGATGCCGAAGAACGTGAGATCCGGCTGGCCGACGAGGGCGGTCATCGTGGGGTAAAGAAGGGCGCCCGCGATCGCGAGCGAGGTCCACTCGTTCGCCTTGAAGTAGCGCGCAGCCGTGATCGCGAGGGCGAGCGGCAGGAAGTTGATGAACGCGTCGGAGAGCGCATTGAGCACGGCGTAGGTCGTGGTCGTCGGGTCGATCCAGCCGAAGGTCACCGCCGCCGACAGGAACGCCTTGAGCAGGCCGGTGCCGGCGAGGGTCCACAGGACCGGGGTGAAGATGCCGGAGATCATCGAGATGAAGCGGTTGAACAGGCTGCCCTTCGGGCCGTCGGATGCCGGCGCGTCATCGCTGCCGAAACGCGTCACCTTGCCGATCTCGGCGAACACCTCGGGCACGTCGTTGCCGATGACGACCTGGTACTGGCCGCCCGCCTGCGCCACCGTCACGACACCGGGCGTCGCCTTGACGGCCGCGGTGTCGGCCTTCGACTCGTCCTTCAGGACGAACCGAAGGCGGGTCGCGCAATGCACGAGAGAGCTGACATTGTCTTCGCCGCCGACGCCAGCGAGTACGCCGGCCGCGGTCTTCGCGTAATCCGCCATCGGATTCGCCTTTCTGTCGGGTTCATGCCCGGGCGGCTGTGCCCGGGCAACAAAAAAACCTGGACTCGGTTCATCGTTGAAACGATGAGATGAGTCCAGGTTTCGCCCGCTTGCGCGGTAACGATCCTGAGGATCTACGGCGACGATACCACCGGGTGGAGGTTTTCGCCAGGGCCAATCTGGGTCTTCAATCTCTCGATGTGCACGATGAGGTAGAGCACCTCTTCGTCGGTGAGCTCGGACTCGGTCGCGGCGCGAACGTACGCCTTGACCTCGCTCGCGATCTCGAAGGATGCCGGGTACGAGTGCTTCGCGAAATCGAAGAACGAGGTGTCTTGGCTGCGCAGCATCGACCGCGTGACGAGGCGCTGCAGCAGGAACTGCACGTGCAGGATGAAGCGGGCGTAGTCGAGGCTCTCGACGTCGAGGCGCACACCGAGTCCGTTCTCGACCGTCGTGACGACGTGCTGCACCCGACGGAACAGCAACGCGGCGGTGCCGTTCGGCTCGTCGCGCGTCGCGTTGAGCAGGTGCATCGTGAGGAACACCGACTCCTCGGGCGGCAGGTCGCGCCCGAGGCTCGCGGCGATCGACGCGGTCATCCCTTCGGCGGCGGCGAACTCCTGCGGATGCAGGACGCGCAGCTCCGGCATCGCGGCGGAGGGGATGCGCTGGCCGCGGTTGAGCCGTTCGAGGACGAACTGGATGTGGTCGATCACGGCGATCCGGAGGTGTCGGTCGAGGTGGCGGCCGAGCGTCTGCTCCGCCGCATCCACGGCATCCGTCACGGCTTCGAGCACGGCGTACGGCACGTCGCGCAGCAACTCTCGCTGGCGATCGCCCTCGGTTCCCTCGTCGAGGATGAACGTCTTCTCTACCTTGTCGGAGTCGACTGTCGATCCGACTTTGAGTTGGAAGCCGAGGCCGCGCCCCATGAGCACGCGCTCCCGCCCCGCGGTGTCGATCGTGATGACGACGTTGTTGTTGAGCACTTTGTGCACCGGCACGGCGTGCGCGTGCGCTCCGTCATCGGGGCTGCTCATGGCCAGCAGTCTAGGACCGTACGGACACAGCCGGACGACACGATTGCGGGTTCGGTCTACCTGCGGCTTCCGCGCTGACTGTCTCTCACGGCCGGCTGGTCGGTATCAGGAGCGTCTGATTCGGGCGCGCATCCGCCAGCGCCCGATCGAAGGTCGCAAGGAGCGCCCCGTGCCGCTCGGCGGATGCTGCCAGGTACGCGTCGGTGACCTGTCGGTGACCGACGACGTGTGCGAGATCGACATCGGCATACGAGATGTCGTCTGGCCAGAACTCGATCCGATGGTTGGCGCGGACTGCGCCGAGCAGGGCGGCGACGCTGGCGGCCCCGACGCCGATCCGCACCAGGTAGCGCACCAGCTCGCCCTCGACGACGGGCGTGACAGCGGCTCGGGCCACCCCTCGTAGCCAGGTGTGGGCGTCGTCGTGGTGTACGTGCTCGCGCACAACGAGGGCGATCACGACGTTGGCATCGAGGAGATACGAGATCACTCGTCGTCATCCAACGCGGATGCCACGTCCTCGTCAGTCACCCGGTGTCCGACGCTGATCACCGGGAATCCCGTGCGCGCATCGGCGGAGTACTCGATCTCTATGTCGAGCTGGGAGAGCCCCTGAAGAGTGAGGTCGGCGACCACCCGCGAGAGTGACTGACCTCGCGAAACGGCGAGCTCGCGTACCCGCGCGTGGGCCGCGGGAGGTAGGTCTACGGTCGTCCTCATGTCCTCAGAGTAGCGCGTGCATCACTACTGATGCAAAGGTGATGCAAGGTCCGGCGTCGACCGCCGGGCGGGCATCCAGGTCGCGTCGGTACCCTGGAGTCATGACAGAGCCCACCCCCGTGCGAGCCACCACGCCTCGTCAGGTGCGCCCGCGTACCGAGGGGTGGACGCAGCGGGTGGATGCCGAGGGCAAGCCGCTGCTGCAGTTCGCGGCACCCAAGAAGGGCATGCCGCCCGTGCACCTCGCCGACCTCACGCCCGCGCAGCGTGTCGAGAAGGCGAAGGAGCTGGGTCTGCCGGGCTTTCGCGCGAAGCAGCTCGAGAAGCACTACTTCCAGCACTACACGAGCGACCCGGCGAAGATGACGGACCTCCCGGCATCCGGTCGGGAAGAGCTCGTCGCGGGCCTCCTCCCGCACCTGCTGACCGAGGTGCGCCGGCTCGAGACCGACCGCGGCGACACGATCAAGTTTCTCTGGAAGTTGCACGACGGCGCGCTCGTCGAGTCCGTGCTCATGCGCTACCCGGGCCGCATCACGCTGTGCGTCTCGTCGCAGGCCGGATGCGGCATGAACTGCCCGTTCTGCGCGACCGGCCAGGCCGGGCTCACGCGCAACATGTCGGCGGCCGAGATCATCGAGCAGGTCGTGCGCGCGAACGCGGCGATCCGTGCGGGGGAGCTCGGCCCCGCCGAGCACGAGGGCGAGCGGGTCACGAACATCGTCTTCATGGGGATGGGCGAGCCGCTCGCGAACTACAACCGGGTGCTGCAGGCGGTGCGCACGATGGTCGACAAGGAACACGGACTCGGCATGAGCGCCCGCGGCGTCACGGTGTCGACGGTGGGCCTCGTGCCCGCGATCGACAAGCTCGCCGCCGAGGACATCCCGGTGACGTTCGCCCTCTCGCTGCACGCGCCCGACGATCAGCTGCGCGACGAGATGATCCCGATCAACTCGCGCTGGAAGGTCGACGAGGCGCTGGATGCCGCGCGCGGGTACTTCGAGAAGACCGGTCGGCGGGTGTCGATCGAGTACGCGCTCATCAAGGACATGAACGACCACGCGTGGCGCGCCGACCTCCTCGCCGAGAAGCTCAACGCGCGCGGCCGCGGCTGGGTGCACGTCAATCCCATCCCGCTGAACCCGACGCCGGGATCGGTGTGGACGGCATCCGAGAAGGACGTGCAGCACGAGTTCGTGCGACGGCTCAACGAAGCGGGCATCCCGACGACGCTCCGCGACACCCGCGGCAAGGAGATCGACGGCGCCTGCGGCCAGCTCGTCGCAACCGAAGAGGATCGCGCCGTCGCGGCAGGCGTGCCCGTCGACTGAGTCGCGACCCCCGGCATCCCGAGCGCCGGTAGCGTGGATTCCATGGTCAACTACCGATACCTCGGCAACAGCGGATTCAAGATCTCGGAGATCACCTACGGCAACTGGGTGACGCACGCGTCGCAGGTCGGTGACGACGCGGCGATCGCGACGGTGCACAAGGCTCTCGACCTCGGGATCACGTCTTTCGACACCGCCGACACGTACGCCAACACGGCGGCGGAGGTCGTGCTCGCGAAGGCGCTCAAGGGGCAACCGCGCGAGTCGCTCGAGATCTTCACGAAGGTCTACTGGCCGATCGGGCGCAAGGGCCCGAACGATCAGGGGCTGTCGCGCAAGCACCTCTTCGACGGCATCCACGGGTCGCTGAAGCGCCTCGAGGTGGACTACATCGACCTCTACCAGGCGCACCGCTACGACTACGAGACCCCGCTCGAAGAGACGATGCAGGCCTTCGCCGACATCGTCCGGCAGGGCAAGGCGCTCTACATCGGCGTCAGCGAGTGGACGGCCGAGCAGCTGCGCGACGGGCATGCGCTCGCTCGCGAGCTGGGCTTCCAGCTGGTCTCGAACCAGCCGCAGTACTCGGCGCTGTGGCGCGTGATCGAAGATCGCGTCATCCCCGCATCCGAAGAGCTCGGCATCTCGCAGATCGTCTGGTCGCCGCTCGCGCAGGGCGTGCTCACCGGCAAGTACCTGCCGGGTCAGCCCGCGCCCGAGGGCTCGCGCGCGACCGACGAGAAGAGCGGCGCGAACTTCATCAAGCGATTCCTGCGCGACGAGGTGCTGGAGGCCGTGCAGAAGCTCGTGCCGATCGCCGCGGATGCCGGCATCACCGTCCCGCAGCTGTCGCTCGCGTGGGTGCTGCACAACCCGAACATTGCGGCAGCGCTCGTCGGCGCGTCGCGCCCCGAGCAGCTCGAGGACACGGTCAAGGCGTCGGAGATCACGCTCGACGATGCGACGTACGCCGCCGTGAACGACGCGCTCGCCGGTGTCGCGGTGACCGATCCGGAAGAGACGTACAAGGTCTCGCCGAAGTCGCGCCCGGCCTGAGCGGGTCGTATGGTCACGACGAGCGCCGGCATCCTGCTGTATCGGGTCGATCCCGGCGGCGGGGTGACGGTGCTCGTTGCGCATATGGGTGGTCCTTTCTGGGCCGCGAAGGACGCTGGCGCGTGGTCTATTCCGAAAGGGGAATATGACCCGGATGCCGAGGCGCCGCTGGATGCCGCGAAGCGCGAGTTCCGCGAAGAACTGGGGGTCGACGCGCCCGTCGGTGGCTATGCGGAACTCGGCACGTTCGCGTACTCGTCGGGCAAGCGGGTCACGGTTTTCGTCGCCGATGGCGCTGCGTTCACGGCATCCGACTTCGAGTTCGGCGAGTTCGAGCTAGAGTGGCCGCCGCGCTCGGGTCGTACCCAACGGTTCCCCGAGGTGGACCGGGCCGAATGGATGCCCGTCGATGCTGCCCGCGAGCGGCTCGTGAAGGGTCAGCGGCCCGCGCTCGACCGCCTCGCGTCGTTGCTGACACAGGGGGAGTCGTCGTTGCTGACACAGGGGAAGTCACCGACACAGGACGTGTGAAGCCCGCCGCGTCCTGTGTGCGTGAGATCTCCTGTGTGCGCGAGGTGCGCGCGGCGCAGCGCGGTCAGCGCTTCTTCGCGGGCGCGGTCGACACATCGAGGGTCGGGTGCAGCCCGCCGAGGCTCGACCACGCCGACGCCGTGCCCGACGCGGCATGCTCGGCGCCCCGCACGGCCCGCTCGTCGGCCCACTCGTTGAGCACGTGGCCGCGGTGGCCGCGGACGTGCTCAAGCACGACGTCGGGCAGCCCCACCGCCCGTCGCGCGTCGCGCGCGACGATGAGCTGCTCGAGCAGGTCGCGGTTCTTGGTCGGCGCGCCGGTAGAGGTCTTCCAGCCGCGGCGGCGGTGGGCATCCATCCACGACTCGTACGTGTCGATCGCGTACTTCGAGTCGGCCTGAACGATCAGGTGCCGGATGCCGGGGTGGTCCTCGATCGCCTTCAGCAGCCCCATGAGCTCGCCGATGTTGTTTGTGCCGACGGGGATCGCACCCGCCGCCCAGTGGCCGTCCTCGCCGACCCACGCCCACCCGGTGGGGCCGGGGTTGCCCTTGCAGGCGCCGTCGGTGGCCACGGTGTAGGTGTCGGGGGAGGAAGTCACCCCTCGACGGTAGTCGCTCCGCGCGACCGTTCCCGTGAGAAACCACATCGCGCCTGAGAAACCGGGGGAGCCATGGTTTCTCGGCGCGGAGATGGTTTCTCGGCGGGTGGGGCGTGCGGTCGTGGGGGTGCACTGTATACGTAGAGGGCGCCTGTGCTGGCTTGTTGCGCGATCGACGGGCTTTATGTATACAATAAAGGCGTCCGACCCAAGGAGGTGTGCGTATGCGGGCAAGTGATCGCGCCTACCGCACCCTCCTCGACGAGATCCAGTCCGGTGCACTGCCGCCCGGAGCCGTGCTCGCCGAGGTGGAGCAGTCCGTGCGCCTCGGCGTCAGCCGTACGCCGTTGCGCGAAGCGCTCGGGCGTCTCGCCGCCGACGGCCTCGTCGTCCAGGCATCCCCTCGAGTGACCGTCGTCAGCGACATCGACGCCGGCGACATCCGCGCGCTGTTCGCGCTGCGCCGCGCCCTCGAAGAGACCGCGGCGCGCCTGGCCGCCGACCAGGGCGCCCGACACGTGTTCGCCGAGATCGCCGACGAGTTCGCCCGAACGGATGCCGCCGCCGACCCCGACGCGTACTTCGCGCTCATCGCGCGGTTCGATGAGGCGATGGATGCCGCGGTCGCCAACGACTACCTCACGGCGGCCCTGCGGAACGTGCGCACCCACCTCGTGCGGGTGCGCCGCCTCGCGCGCGACAACCCCGACCGCCTCGCCGCGTCGGTCGCCGAGCACCGCCTCATCGCCACAGCCGTCGCCGCGGGCGACGGCGACCTCGCCGCGCACGCGACCCACGTGCACCTGCACAACGCGCTGGAATCGATCCTCGCCTCGCTGCCATCTCCGGAAGGAACCCCATGACCGTCATCCACCACGTCCGCGTCCATCGCTCCGAAGAGAACCTCGCCCGCGAGGATCAGCTCGCCTACAACATCGCCGAGGTCGCCGCAGACCCGGTCGCCGTCGAGGCGGAGGTCGTCGACATGATCATTAACCGCGTCATCGACAACGCGTCGGTCGCCGCGGCATCCCTCACGCGCGGTCCGGTCACGGCTGCCCGCAGCCAGGCGCTCGACCACCCGGTGAGCCGCAACGGGCACGGCTCGACCGTGTTCGGCGAGCCGAACGACGTCGTCTCGAGCCCCGAATGGGCGGCGTGGGCGAACGGCGTGGCCGTGCGCGAACTCGACTACCACGACACCTTCCTCGCGGCGGAGTACTCGCACCCGGGCGACAACATCCCGCCGATCCTCGCCGTCGCGCAGCACGTCGGGGCCGACGGAGCGGCGCTTGTCCGCGGCATCGCGACCGGCTACGAGATCCAGATGGACCTCGTGCGCGCCATCTCGCTGCACAAGCACAAGATCGACCACGTCGCCCACATCGGTCCGTCCGCCGCGGCCGGTATCGGCACTCTCCTCGGCCTCGACGCCGAGACGATCTACCAGGCGGTCGCGCAGGGCCTGCACACCACGACCGCGACCCGCCAGTCGCGCAAGGGCGAGATCTCGACGTGGAAGGCGCACGCCCCCGCCTTCGCAGGCAAGATGGCGGTCGAAGCCGTCGATCGCGCGATGCGCGGGCAGACCTCGCCGAGCCCGATCTACGAAGGTGAGGACGGCGTGATCGCGTGGATGCTCGACGGGCCCTCCGCGAGCTACGACGTGCCGCTGCCCGCGCCGGGCGAGCCCAAGCGCGCGATCCTCGACTCGTACACGAAGGAACACTCCGCCGAATACCAGGCGCAGGCCTGGATCGATCTCGCCCGGAAGCTGCACCGCGAGCACCCCGAGTTGACCGACCCCGCGAACGTGGCATCCATCGTCCTGCACACTTCGCACCACACCCACTACGTCATCGGATCGGGCGCGAACGACCCGCAGAAGTACGACCCGACCGCGTCGCGCGAGACGCTCGACCACTCGATTCCGTACATCTTCGCGGTCGCGCTGCAGGACGGCGGCTGGCACCACGTCGACTCGTACCTGCCCGCCCGGGCGGCCCGGCCCGACACGGTGGAGCTGTGGCACAAGATCACGACGGCCGAGGATGCCGAGTGGACGCGCCGCTACCACTCCGAGGACCCCGACGAGAAGGCCTTCGGGGGTCGCGTCGAGATCACGCTCGCCGACGGGTCGACCCTCGTCGACGAGATCGCCGTCGCCGACGCGCACCCGCTCGGCGCGCGCCCGTTCGCCCGCGCGAACTACATCGCGAAGTTCCGACTGCTCGCGGAGCCCGTGCTCGAGCCCGCCGAGATCGAGCGGTTCCTGGGCCTCGCGCAGCGCCTGCCCGAGCTGACCGCCGACGAGGTGCGGGAGCTCAACATCGTCGCGAAGGCGGGCGTCCTGGCATCCGTCCCCAGCCCGAAGGGGTTGTTCTGATGCGCGGTTCCGGCCGCGTCGCGGCGCACAACTCAGGCAGTGCTGCTGTTTGCGGGCGGTTTCGGGCAGCATCGGGCGGGTTTTGCCTGAGTTATGCGCCGGTGGCGCTGCACGCCCCGCGCGCGCGACGAGTCGAAACGGGGGGTTTCTGATGCTGTACAGCCAGACACCGGCCGCCGAGAAGCGGCGGCTGCTCCGCGAGCGGCTCGCCGCGGGGGAGCTGCTGCGGTTCCCCGGGGCGTTCAACCCGCTCAGCGCCCGGCTCATCGAGCGCAAGCGCTTCGAGGGCGTCTACATCTCGGGCGCCGTGCTGTCGGCCGACCTGGGCCTGCCCGACATCGGCCTCACGACGCTCACCGAAGTGGCCGGCCGCGGCCAGCAGATCGCGCGCATGACCGAGCTGCCGGCGATCATCGACGCCGACACCGGCTTTGGCGAACCGATGAACGTCGCGCGGACGATCCAGACGCTCGAGGATGCCGGGCTCGCCGGCACCCACATCGAAGACCAGGTCAATCCGAAGCGCTGCGGACACCTCGACGGCAAGCAGGTCGTCGACGAGGGCACAGCGCTGAAGCGCATCCGCGCGGCCGTCGACGCCCGGCGCGACCCGAACTTCCTCATCATGGCGCGCACCGACATCCGCGCGGTCGACGGCCTGGGCGCCGCGATCGATCGCGCGAAGGCGCTCGTCGATGCGGGCGCCGATGCGATCTTCCCCGAGGCGATGAAGGATCTCGCCGAGTTCGAGGCCGTCGCGAAGGCCGTCGACGTCCCGGTCCTCGCCAACATGACGGAGTTCGGCAAGAGCGAGCTGTTCTCTGTCGATGCGCTGAAGGATGCTGGGGTCCAGATCGTGATCTGGCCGGTCTCCCTCCTGCGGATGGCGATGGGTGCGGCGGGCCGTGCGCTCGATACGCTGAACGACGAGGGGCACTTGACCGGCCGCCTCGGCGAGATGCAGCACCGGGCCGACCTGTACGACCTGCTCGACTACGAGTCCTACAACCACTTCGACACGAACGTCTTCACCTTCACGATCGACACGTGACCTCTCCCTCGTCCCACTTCGGGCGGGGAATGTCCCCAAAACGGTCGCCCTCGGCATCCCGACGCAGCCATTTTCGGGACATGCCGGGTGGCATGACAGCAAAGGAGCAGCAATGACAGACCAGGACATCCACAAGGGGCTCGCGGGCGTCGTCGCCGACGTTACGGCCGTCAGCAAGGTCAACCCCGAGACGAACTCGCTGCTCTACCGCGGCTACCCCGTGCACGAGCTGGCGGCGACGCAGCCCGTCGAGGCCGTCGCGTACCTCCTCTGGAACGGCGAGCTGCCGACCGCGGAGCAGCTGGCTGAGCTGCGCGCGACCGAGCGCACCCACCGCGCGCTGGCGGACGACGTCAAGGCCGTCATCGACCTGACGCCGCTGGATGCCCACCCGATGGACGAGGTGCGCTCCGCCGTCAGCGTCCTCGGCGCGCGCGACCTCGCAGGCACGGGCTCGGTGCTGGATGCCTCGGGCTCGCCCGAAGACAACCTCGCCCGCTCCACCCGCCTGTTCGCGGCGCTTCCCGCGATCGTCGCGTACGGGCAGCGCCGCCGCCGCGGTGAGGACCTCATCGCGCCGCGCGACGACCTCGACTACGCCGCGAACTTCCTCTGGATGACCTTCGGCGAAGAGTTCGACCCCATCGTCGTCGACGCGTTCAACCGCTCGATGATCCTGTACGCAGAGCACTCGTTCAACGCATCGACGTTCACCGCGCGCGTTATCACGTCGACCCTCAGCGACCTGTACTCGGCGGTCGTCGGCGCGATCGGCGCTCTCAAGGGCCCGCTCCACGGCGGAGCGAACGAGGCCGTGCTGCACATCTTCGACGAGATCGGGGATGCCGACAATGTCGTCCCGTGGCTCGACACCGCCCTCGCCGAGAAGCGCAAGATCATGGGCTTCGGCCACCGCGTCTACAAGCGCGGCGACTCGCGCGTGCCGACGATGAAGGCGGCGCTCGACACGCTCATCGACTACTACGAGCGCCCCGACGTCGAGGCCCTGTACACGACGCTCGAGCGCGAGTTCGTCGACCGCAAGGGGATCTACCCGAACCTCGACTACCCCTCCGGCCCCGCCTACAACCTGATGGGCTTCGACACGCTCACCTTCACGCCGCTGTTCGTCGCGGCGCGCGTCGTGGGCTGGACGGCGCACATCATGGAGCAGGCGGCATCCAACGCCCTCATCCGCCCGCTGTCGGCCTACGTCGGAGCGGACGAGCGTCACATCGAGGGCTTCGTCGACGACGCGGGAACCTCAACGATCGCGCTGCGCGCCGCCGAAGCCGAGGGCTGATCCACCGTGCGCACCGCCGTCATCGTCGACGTCGTCCGCACCCCGTCGGGGCGCGGCAAGCCCGGTGGGGCGCTGAGCGGCATCCATCCGGTCGACCTCGCGGCGCACGTGCTGCGCGCGACGCTCGAGCGCAACGGCCTCGAGTCGGCGCAGGTCGACGACGTGCTCCTCGGCTGCGTCAGCCAGGTCGGCGAGCAGTCGGTGAACATCGCGCGGCAGGCCGTGCTCGCCGCGGGCTTCGATGAGCGCGTGCCCGCGACGACGATCGATCGCCAGTGCGGATCGAGCCAGCAGGCGGCACACTTCGCCGCGCAGGGCGTGATGGCGGGCCAGTACGACATCGTCATCGCGGGCGGCGTCGAGTCGATGAGCCGCGTTCCGTTGGGCGCCGCGTCAGGGCAGGGCGGGTCGCCGTTCTCGCCGAGGATGCGGGTACGGTACCCCGACGGACTCGTCAACCAGGGCGTCTCGGCCGAGCTCATCGCCGACCGGTGGGGACTCAGCCGTGACGATCTCGACGCCTACGCGGCCGAGTCGCACAGCAGAGCCGCCGAGGCCCTGGAGGAGGGCCGCTTCGCGTCGCAGGTGCTCCCGGTGCCGACGGATGCCGGCGACGTCACGCTGGATGAGACGGTGCGCCCCGGGACGACCGTCGCTGCTCTCGCGGGGCTTGCGCCCGCGTTTCGGACGGATGCGCTCGCCGAGAGGTTCCCCGAGCTCGACTGGCGCATCACGGCGGGGAACTCCTCGCCGCTCACCGACGGCGCGTCGGCCGCGCTCATCATGAGCGAGACGAAAGCGCTCGAGCTGGGCCTGACTCCGCGCGCCCGCTTCCACGCCTTCGCGATCACCGGTGACGATCCGCTCCTCATGCTCACGGGGCCGATCCCCGCGACCCGCCGCATCCTCGAACGCACGGGACTCGAGATCGACGACCTCGACGCGTACGAGGTAAACGAAGCGTTCGCATCGGTGCCGCTCGCGTGGGCCGCGGAGCTCGGCGCGGATGCCGCGAAGCTCAACCCCTGGGGTGGCGCGATCGCCCTCGGTCACGCCCTGGGATCGAGCGGAACGCGATTGCTCGGAACGCTCCTCGCGACGCTCGAGGCGACGGGCGGCCGCTTCGGGCTGCAGACGATGTGCGAAGGCGGCGGCATGGCGAACGCGACGCTCATCGAGCGACTCTGACCCTGAAGAGCGTCTAGACTGAGCAATGTGCCCTACCGGGCGCCGACAATGTTGTCGATCTGTCTCACGAGGACGTGACGCCATGAGCATGACCGCCGCCCCGACGACCCTTTCCGCCGAGGAGCGCTCCGCGATCCTCGATGCCGTGCGCGACTTCGCGACGGCGCGGCTGGCCCCGAACGCCCTCGACTGGGATCGCCGCCGGCACTTTCCGCGCGACGTGCTCGCCGAGGCGGGAGACCTCGGCCTCGGCGGCGTTTACGTGCGCGGCGATGTCGGCGGGTCGGACCTCACCCGAGCCGACGCGGCCCTGATCTTCGAGCTGCTCGCGATGGGCGATCCGACGATCGCCGCGTACATCTCGATCCACAACATGGTCGCGTGGATGATCGACGCCCACGGCACGACCGACCAGCGCGACCGGTGGCTGCCCCGACTCACGACGATGCAGCACCTCGGCGCCTACTGCCTCACCGAGCCGGGTGCAGGCTCGGATGCCGCCTCGATCACCACGACGGCGATCGCGAGCGGCGACGGGTACGTCCTCACCGGGGTCAAGCAGTTCATCTCGGGCGCCGGCGAGGCATCCGTCTACCTCGTCATGGCGCGCACGGGCGAGCCGGGAGCGCAGGGCATCACCGCCTTCCTCGTCCCGGCGGATGCCGGCGGGCTGAGCTTCGGCCCCGAAGAGCACAAGATGGGCTGGAACGCGCAGCCCACCCGGCAGGTGATCTTCGACGAGGTGCGGGTGCCGGCATCCGCCGTGCTCGGTGCGGTGGGCGGGGGCTTCCGTCTCGCGATGAAGGGGCTCGACGGTGGGCGGGTCAACATCGCGGCGTGCTCGCTGGGCGGCGCGCAGTGGGCGCTCGATCGCGCCGTGCGCTACGTGCACGAGCGGTTCACCTTCGGCGAGGCGCTCGCCGAGCGTCAGTCGGTCGTCTTCGCGCTCGCCGATATGGCCACGGACCTCGCCGCGGCGCGCGCTCTCGTGCATGCGGCGGCGCGCGCGATCGACGCGGGCGCGCCGGACGCGACGGCGCAGTGCGCGATGGCAAAGCGCTTCGCGACGGATGCCGGGTTCGACATCGCCAACCGCGCGTTGCAGCTGCACGGCGGATACGGCTACCTGCACGAGTACGGCATCGAGAAGGTCGTGCGGGACCTCCGGGTGCACCAGATCCTCGAGGGGACGAACGAGATCATGCGGGTGATCATCGGGCGGAACGTGCTCAGCGGCACCGGGGGGAGTGCAAGACTGACGGCATGACCGAGTACTCCACGATCCTCGTCGAGACGCGCGGACGCGTCGGCTGGATCACCCTCAACCGTCCCGAGGCGCTCAACGCGCTCAACTCGACGCTCGTGCGCGAGCTGGCGCACGCGGCATCCCTCTTCGATGCCGACGAGGGCATCGGATGCATCGTGCTGACCGGGTCGGAGCGCGCCTTCGCGGCCGGCGCCGACATCAAGGAGATGGCCGACAAGACGCCGCGCGAGATGTCCATGCAGAATCCGTTCGCCGGTCTCGAGGACTTCACCCGCCTCCGCACCCCCGTCGTCGCGGCGGTCGCCGGCTATGCGCTCGGCGGCGGGTGCGAGCTCGCGATGACGTGCGACATCATCCTTGCCGCCGACACCGCGCGCTTCGGTCAGCCCGAGATCACGCTCGGGGTCATCCCCGGGCTCGGCGGCACGCAGCGGCTTCCGCGGGCAGTGGGCTACTACAAGGCGGCCGAGCTCGTCCTCACCGGGCGGATGATGGATGCCGCGGAGGCTGAGCGGGCGGGACTCGTCTCGCGCGTGGTGCCCGCGGCGGAGCTTCTCGAGGAGGCGGCGAAGGTCGCGGGCGCCATCGCCGAGAAGTCGCTGCCGGTCGTGTATGCGGCCAAGGAGGCGCTGCGCGCCTCGCAGGAGACGACGGCCGCGGAGGGGCTGCGATTCGAGAAGCAGGTGTTCTCGTCGCTGTTCGCCCTCGACGACCAGAAAGAGGGCATGGCTGCCTTCCGCGACAAGCGCGCGGCGAACTTCACGCATCGGTGAGCGGGGCGGGTCTCGCCGCGATCAGATGATCCTGAGTCTCATCTTTCGCGACACTGCGTCGCACCGCATAGAATGGAATCCGGCCCGAGTCGGCCCGATTCGGCATTGAAGGAGAACCGATGAAGATCGTGGTCCTGGTCAAGGAAGTCCCGGACACCTACGGCGACCGCAAGCTGAACCTCGAGACGGGGCTCACCGAACGCGGCGCGTCGGAGCGGGTACTCGACGAGATCGGCGAGCGCGCCCTCGAGGTCGCCCTCAGCTACGCCGACGCGCACGCGGGTACCGAGGTGACCGTCGTGTCGATGGCTCCCGAAGAGGCGTCCGCGACGATCCGCAAGGGGCTCGCGATGGGCGCGGCATCCGCTCTGCAGGTCGTCGACCCGGCACTCGCGGGCGCCGACCTGGGCGTGACGGCGCGCGTGCTGGCGGCGGCGGTGCAGCGCGCGGGCTTCGACCTCGTGATCACCGGAAACCTCTCCACCGACGGGTCGGGCGGCGTCATCCCCGCGATGCTCGCGGAGCACCTCGGCGTGCCGCAGGCGACCGCCCTGTCGTCGGTGACGATCTCGGAAGACGGTGTCTCGGGAACGCGCGCGACGGATGCCGGCACGGCTGCGGTCACCACGACCCTCCCCGCCGTGATCTCGATCACCGAGGCGCTGCCGGATGCCCGGTTCCCCAACTTCAAGGGCATCATGGCCGCGAAGAAGAAGCCGTTCGAGACGGTGTCGGTCGCAGACCTCGGGGTCGACATCGACCCGGCATCCGCGCCGCAGACGATCCTCACCGAGGTGACGGCGAAGCCGCCGCGTGGGGCCGGCGTGAAGATCACCGACGAGGGCGACGCGGGCGAGAGGCTCGCCGCCTACCTCCTCGAGAACCGACTGGCGTAAGGGGCAGATCATGGTGGATTTCGCTGCAGACTCGATCCTCGTCCTGCTGGATGTCACGCCCTCGGGCGAACTCGCCTCGTCGGCGGCGGGCCTTCTCGGCGCGGCTTCGCAGGTCGGCACTCCCGTCGCGCTCGTCGTCGCCGGCGACGACGCGCAGGCCGCGCTCGCGGCGGCCGCGGGTGAGCGCGGTGCCGCGACGGTGCTGACGGCCGGACTCGGCGGGGCGGATGCCGCGCTGACCGTCCCGATCGTCGACGCGCTCGCCGCCGCGGCGGCGCTCGTGAAGCCTTCTGCCGTGCTCGTGTCGAACTCGATCGAGGGGCGCGACGTCGCGGGGCGGTTCGCTGCGCGCTCGCGCTCTGCCCTCGCGGTCGACGCCGTGGGCGTCGCGCGCGACGACGACGGCGTGCTCGCGCTCCACTCGGTCTACGGCGGCGCGTACAACGCGACGTCCGCCCCGACCTACGGTGCGCCGGTCATCACAGTGCGCCAGGGTGCGGTCGACGCCCGCGCCGAGGCGGTCGCCTCGCCCGTCATCGTGCCGCTCGAGGTGACGCCGTCGGGAGCGCCCGCGGCATCCATCACGAGCTTCGACGCCGTCGTCGCGACGTCGTCGCGGCCCGAGCTGCGCGGGGCCGCGAAGGTCGTCTCCGGCGGCCGAGGCCTCGGATCGGCCGAGAAGTTCGTGCTCGTCGAGCAGCTCGCCGACGCCCTCGGCGCCGCGGTCGGCGCGTCGCGCGCGGCGGTGGATGCCGGGTACATCCCCTACTCGCACCAGGTCGGGCAGACCGGAGTCTCGGTCGCGCCGCAGCTGTATGTCGCTCTCGGCATCTCGGGCGCGATCCAGCACAAGGCGGGCATGCAGACCGCGAAGACGATCGTCGCGATCAATAAGGACGGCGACGCGCCCATCTTCGAGATCGCCGACTACGGCATCGTGGGAGACGTGTTCCAGGTCGTGCCGCAGCTGATCGCCGCCCTCGAGGCGGACCGGGCGAAGAAGGCGTAATGGCGGCCTCGGGTTCGGGGTCGGGTTCGGCCCGGGCGCTGCGGCGCGGGCTTCCGCGCGTGCCCGGCGGCGAGCCGTGGCCGCCCGCGGGCGCCGCGCCGGTCGATGAGGCGGCCGCGGCAGCGAGCACTGTGGCTGCGGCGCCGGCATCCGACTCGGGGGCGCCTGTGGCTGCCTCCGTCGAGGAGGCCGGGCACCTGGCGCCCCCGACCTCTGTGGTCGAGGCGCCGGCATCCGACTCGGGGGCGCCTGGTGTGGCCTCCGCGGCGGAGACCGGGCACGTTGCGGCCCCGAGTTCGGGCGGCGCCGCGCTACGCCGCGGGCTGCCGCGCGTCGTCGGCGGCGAGCCGTGGCCGCCGGCATCCGTCGCCGTTGTCGACGCCGGTGCAGCCGCTGCGACTTCGGGGGCAGCGCCCGCCCCCGCGGTTTCCGACTCGGGGGCGCCTGTTGCGGCATCCCCGGCGGATGCCGGGCACCTGGCGACCCCGACATCGACGACCGCGGCGGTCGCGACCGCTGCGGCGCCCGTGGCCGGGCAGGATGCCGGGGGCGAAACCCTCCGCCGCGGCCTCCCGCGCGCGACCGGCGGCGAGCCGTGGCCGCCCGCGGGCACCGTGTCGGCAGCCATAGCCCCCGCTCCTGGGACCGTAGCCCCCGCCCCGTCCGCCGCCGCTGAGCCCCCGGTCACCCCCGCACCCTCGGCGGGCGCCAGTTCGCTGCCCGGGCGCCAGGAATCTGTGGCGCCCGTGCAGGAAGGTGGCGCCCGAGCGGATGCCGTGGCCGCCGCCGCGCCCACAACCGCCGCCGCGCCCACAATCGCCGCCGCGCCAGCAACTGCCGCCGCAGTAGCAACCGCAGCCCCCGCAGCAACCGCCCCCGCCCCCGCGGGTCCGATCCCGCCGCTGGCCGCGCCGCGCACGGTGTGGCCCGGGCGCGCCGCGAGCCACCGTCCGACGCCGAAGCCCGAGCCGAAGCGCATCGGGCCGTTCACCAAGGCCCAGTGGGCCGGCGCGGTTATCGTCGGCGGCCTCGCGCTCCTGTTCGCGGCCGGGATGGCGGTCGCGTTCGTCCGGTTCTTCCTAAGCCTCGAGTTCATGCAGGACTTCATCGCCACCTACCCCGGCGAATACCACCTGCCCGAGGGCGCGCCCGTCGGCATCCCCGCGTGGATGGCGTGGCAGCACTTCTTCAACGTGTTCCTGATGGTGCTGATCATCCGCACGGGCCTCACGATCCGCCACGAGAAGCGGCCGACCGTGTTCTGGACGCCAAAGAGGGATCCCAAAGGCAAGACGAGCCTCACGATCTGGTTCCACCAGTCGCTCGACCTGCTCTGGATCGTCAACGGCGTCATCTTCATCGTGCTGCTGTTCGTGACGGGGCAATGGATGCGGATCGTCCCGACGAGCTGGGAAGTGTTCCCGAACGCGCTCAGCGCGGGCCTGCAGTACGTCTCGCTCGACTGGCCGACCGAGAACGGCTGGGTGAACTACAACTCGCTGCAGCAGCTCGCATACTTCGCGACGGTCTTCCTCGCGGCGCCGCTCGCGGTCGTCACGGGATTCCGGATGAGCGCCCTGTGGCCAAAGAACAACACGAAGCTGAGCGCCGCGTACCCCGTCGAGTGGGCGCGCAAGGTGCACTTCCCGACGATGCTGTACTTCGTCGTGTTCATCGCGGTCCACGTGTTCCTCGTGTTCGCGACAGGAGCCCTGCGCAACCTCAACCACATGTACGCGGCGCAAGGATCGGTCGACGGCGTCGCCTACGCCGACAACTGGACCGGGTTCTGGTTCTTCGTGGCATCCCTCGTCGTCATCGCGGGAGCGTGGGTCGCCGCGCGACCGCTCGTGCTCGCACCGATCGCGAGGATGTTCGGCACGGTCAGTGGACGCTGACGCACACGCCAGCGGATGCCGGGGCAGACGCCTCAGCGGACGAAGCGGACCTCGGTCAGCGTCTCGCCGAGGAACGGCTCGGTGTGCGTCGCGCCGTCGAGCGAGAACCCGTTGCGCGTGTAGAAGCTGTGCGCGCGGGGGTTGTCGTCGGCGACCCACAGGTAGGCAGGCTCGCCGGCATCCACGGTCGCGTCGAGCAGGCGCTGGCCGATGCCCGTGCCCTGGTAGTCGGCGAGCAGATAGATGAAGTACAGCTCGCGGGCGCGGGGTGCGTCACGATCGCGCGCGGGGCCGGAGCCGGCGAAGCCGACGATCTCGCCTCTCTCCAGCGCCGCGAACATGCGGAACTCGGGACCCTGCGACACCCAGTGCGTCCACAGCTCGGCGAGGCGCTTGGGCGAGACGTTCTCGAGCGCGGCCTTGCTGATCAGGTGATCGTAGGTCTGGTGCCAGCAGGCGGCGTGGACGCGGCCGAGGGCCTCGGCATCCACGTCACGGACGGGGCGGACGACGACGCCGGTCTCAGCCGACGTATGCACGGTGGCTTCCATGGGCCGACTCTACGTCGGGGGCGCAGAAACGCGAAATCAGGCGGATGCCGGTAGCATCCCCCGAGTGAACGTGTGGTGGCGGACCCTGCTGACGATCTGGCGTGCGAAGACCCTGCTGCGTCGGCGCGGGCCGATTCCGCCGCGGTCGGTGGGGCGGGTCCGGCTGACGACGCTGCCGACCGACATCGATCTGCTGATGCACATGAACAACGGCCGCTACGCGTCGCTGTTCGATCTCGGCCGCTTCGACCTGCTCATCCGCACGGGCCTGTGGGATGCCATGGCCGCGCGCGACTGGTACGCCGTCGTCGCGAGCGAGACGGTGAGCTTCCGCAAGTCGCTGCAGCTGTGGCAGCGGTTCACGGTCGAATCCCGCATCCTCGGCCACGACGACAAGGCGGTCTACCAGATCCATCGCGCGGTCGTGAAGGGCGAGGTGTACGCCGAGATGATCGTGCGGGCGCGGTTCCTGCGCAAGACCGGCGGCGTCGTCAACACCGACGAGCTCTTCGAGGCTCTCGGCCGCCCCGACGACCTGCCGCCGCTGCCCGAGTGGATCACGGACTGGGCGGTTGGTGCCGCACTGCCGTCGACGAAGGCGCCCGCCCCGAGCCTCTGGGACTGACCCGCACTTACGGGCTAGCGGTCGGTCTCGCCGCGCCGCTCGGCGAAGGCGCCCGTGAGCGCGTCGTGGACGAGACGGATGCCCGGTCGCGCCGCACTTTCGCGACGTGAGGCGACGAAGATCTCGCGCACGGGCGCTCCGGGGAGCTCGCCCAGGGTGACCGGCGGACGGCGCCCATCCCACAGCAGGTCGGGGAGCATCCCGACGGCGTGACCGGCGGCGATGAGCGACACGTGCGCGCCGAGGTCGGCGAGCTCGTATCGGACGTCGGGCTCGAAGCCCGCGGCGCGGCACTGCTGCACGGCCCACTCGCGTGCCGCGGTGCCGGGCGGCTCCATCACCCACGCGCGGTCGGTGAGGGTGTGCAGCGCCGCACGCCTGCCCCTTACGGCGAGACGCACGGGATCGGTGCCGAGGACGTGTCGCTCGAGTCCCGGCCTGTGCTCGCGGGTGAGTCCCGGATACTGTTCGGCGACGGCGAGGTCGAACCCGCGCGCCGAGAGCTCGAACAGGCCCTCCTCCGGCGGAACCTCGGCGAGCTCGACCCGCAACGCGGGCGCGCGCTCGGCGAGCAGCGTCAGCGCACGCGGGACGATCGTGCGGGCAGCCGTCTGCAGCACCGCGACGCGGACGGGGGCGATGCCGGGCTGCAGCTCTTCGAGCTCGCCGCGGATGCGCTCGTCGGCCTCGAGCGCTCGGGCAGCGTGCGCCGCGAGGGCGGCGCCGTGCTCGGTGAGGCGTACGCGGCGCCCGTCGGGCACGAGCAGCGCGACGCCGGCATCCCGCTCGAGCTGCGCGAGCTGCTGCGAAATGGTCGAGGGGCTGTACGAGAGCGCCTCCGCGACGGCCGCGAGCGTGCCGCGCAACGCAAGCTCGTGCAGGAGTCGCAGCCGCCGCAGCTCGAACACGGGCATCCTCTATTCATCGGAAAGCCTGAATGATATCGGTGAGAGATCATCGCTTTTCTCGAATCATAGTGATCCTCCATCCTGATCGGATGACGACAGTGCAGTCTGGACGTGCGACCCAGGAGGACCCCATGCCCCACCCCGAGATGTCTCCGCTCGCCGAGCGCGCGATCGCCCTCGCCGCGCGATGGGTCGACGAGTCCGCCCAGGCGCAGGTCGACCCCGCCGCCGAGCGGCTCGCCGGGGTGCTGAAGGACCCCAACGGACTGCCCTTCACGATCGGGTTCGTCGACGGGGTCATGCGCCCCGAGGCGCTGAGCGCCGCCGCGACGAACCTGCAGCGGGTCGCGCCGCTCGTGCCGTCGTTCCTGCCGTGGTACCTGCGCGCCGCCGTCCGCACCGGCGGCGCGGTCGCGCCCGTGCTCCCGAGCCCCGTCGTGCCGATCGCGCGCCGGGTGCTGCGCGAGATGGTCGGGCACCTCGTCGTCGACGCGCGGCCCGAGAAGCTCGGCCCCGCCCTCGCGACGATCCGCGAGTCGGGGGCGCGGCTGAACCTCAACCTGCTCGGCGAGGCCGTGCTCGGCGAGCACGAGGCGCTGCGCCGGCTCGACGGCATCCATGACCTCATCCGTCGCAGCGACGTCGACTACGTCTCGGTGAAGGTGTCGGCGATCGCGAGCCACATCTCGATGTGGGCGTTCGATCAGACCGTCGACCTCGTCGTCGAGCGGCTGCTGCCGCTGTATCTGACCGCGGCATCCGACGGCACCTTCATCAACCTCGACATGGAGGAGTACCGCGACCTCGACCTCACGATCGCGGTGTTCACGCGGATCCTCGACGACCCGCGGCTGCAGGGCCTCGAGGCGGGAATCGTGCTGCAGGCGTACCTGCCCGACGCGCTGCCCGCACTCCAGCAGCTCACGGCGTGGGCGCAGCAGCGCGTGAATGCCGGGGGCGCGCGCATCAAGGTGCGTCTCGTCAAGGGCGCGAACCTCGCGATGGAACGGGTGGATGCCGTCATGCACGGCTGGGAGCTCGCGACGCACGCATCGAAGCTCGACTCGGACGCGTCGTATCTGCGCTGCCTCGACGTCGCGCTGCAGCCGGAGAACGTCCGCGCCGTGCGCCTCGGGGTCGCCGGCCACAACCTCTTCGACATCGCCTACGCGTGGCTGCTCGCGGGGGAGCGGGGCGTACAGGATGCCGTCGAGGTCGAGATGCTCCTCGGCATGGCGCAGGGCCAGGTCGAGGCCGTGACGCGCGAAGTGGGCCATGTGCTGCTGTACGTGCCGGTGGTGCGCCCCGACGAGTTCGACGTCGCGATCAGCTACCTCGTGCGGCGGCTCGAAGAGAATGCATCGAGCGACAACTTCCTCTCCGCGGCGTTCGATCTCGCGACTGACCCGGCGATGTTCGAGCGTGAGCGCGAGCGGTTCGTCGCGTCGCTCGCGCGCGCGGGCGATCCGGCCCTCCCGGTCGGCGCGAACCGCCGGCAGGACCGCACGGCGGCGCCAGCGGAACCCGCGCCGTCCCTCGTTCGCCCGGCACCTGCGACGCAGACCGAGCTGACCCAGGCGGTGCTCGGCATCGCGCGCGCCGTCGATGACGAGCTGGCCGCGTTCGCGGGCGACGGGTTCGTCGAGACCGCCGTCTACGCCGAGCGCGAGGACCGCGCGCCCGGCCGCGCGCCCGAGGGGGCGCCCGGCTTCCGGAACACTCCCGACTCCGACCCGGCGCTGCCGACGAACCGGGCGTGGGCCGCTGGCATCCTCGCTCGCGTCGAGACCTCGACGGCGGGGGATGCCACGATCGCCGCCGCGCGCATCGACGCCCCCGACGCGCTCGAGGGCGTCGTCGCGGGTGTCCGATCCGCAGCCCAGGCCTGGGGCGCGCGCCCCGCCGCCGAGCGCGCGGCCGTCCTGCAGGCCGCGGCTCGCGCCCTCGAGGCGCGCCGTGGCGAGCTGATCGAGGTCGCGGCATCCGAGACGGGCAAGGTCTTCGCCGAGGCCGATGTCGAGATCAGCGAGGCGGTCGATTTCGCGAACTACTACGCCGCCACGGCGCGCGAACTCGACCGCGTGCCGGGAGCCGTGTTCGAGCCCGCGCGCCTGACGCTCGTGACGCCGCCGTGGAACTTCCCCATCGCGATCCCGGCGGGCGGAGTGCTCGCCGCGCTCGCCGCGGGGTCGGGAGTCCTGTTCAAGCCGGCCCCGCAGGCCCGCCGGTGCGCGGCGGTCGTTGCCGAGGCGATCTGGGACGCATTCGACCAGGCCGGCATCCCGCGCGAGGTCCTCGCGCTCGTCGACATCGACGAAAGCGGCCTTGGACAGCAGCTGATCTCGCACCCCGGGGTCGACCGCGTCATCCTGACCGGTTCGTGGGAGACGGCGGCGCTGTTCCGCTCGTGGCGGCCGGACCTGCCGCTGCTCGCCGAGACGAGCGGCAAGAACGCCATGATCGTCATGCCGTCGGCCGACCTCGACCTCGCGGCATCCGACCTCGTCAAGAGCGCCTTCGGGCACGCGGGGCAGAAGTGCTCGGCGGCTTCCCTCGCGATTCTCGTGGGGCCGGTCGCGCGCTCGGAGCGCTTCGCGCGGCAGCTGGTGGATGCCACGGGGTCGCTGCGCGTCGGAGCGCCGTCAGATCCGCGCAGCGAGGTCGGCCCGGTCGTCGAGACGCCGCGCGGCAAGCTCGAGTGGGCGCTGACGACCCTCGACGAGGGCGAGCAGTGGCTCGTCCAGCCGAGGCTCGTCGAGAACGCTGCACCGGAGTACGCCGGCCGGCTCTGGCGCCCCGGCATCCGCGTCGGGGTGAAGCCGGGATCGCGCGCTCACCTCGAGGAGTTCTTCGGCCCGATGATGTCGGTGCTGCACGCGTCGTCGCTCGCGGAAGCGATCGAGCTGCAGAACGCTGTCGCCTACGGCCTCACGGCGGGCCTGTACACGCAGGATCCCGCCGATCTCGCGCTGTGGCTTGACGGCGTCGAAGCCGGCAACCTCTACGTCAACCGCGGCATCACCGGCGCCATCGTGCAGCGCCAGCCGTTCGGCGGATGGAAGCGTTCGTCGGTCGGAGCGGGCACGAAGGCGGGTGGCCCGAACTACCTCGTCGGCCTCGGCTCGTGGCGCGCGTCGGCGGGCGGCGCTCCGTCGTCGACGCTGCACCTGCGCGGCCTCGACTCGCGCATCACGGCGCTCATCGAGTCGGCGCAGCCGTCGCTCGACTACGGGTCGTTCGAGTGGCTGCGCCGCGGTGCGCTGTCGGATGCCGTCGTGTGGGACCGCGAGTTCGGCCGCGTGCGCGATGTCTCGCAGCTCGGCGTCGAGCGGAACCTCTTCCGTTACCGCCCGGTGGAGGTCGCGGTGCGCGCGACGAGCGACGCCACGTGGCAGGCCGTGCTGCGGGTCGTCGTCGCCGGCATCCGAGCGGGAGGGACGGTGATCCTTAGCGCACCCGTGGGTCTTCCCGCCGGGGTGCGCCGCGCGCTTGCCGAGGTCGACGTGCCGGTGTACGTCGAGACGGATGCCGAGTGGATCGACCGTGTCCGCACCGCGCGAGCCGCCGGCGGCGTCGGACGGGTGCGCCTGGTCGGCGCGAGGGCGTCGGTCGAGGCGCTGCACCAGGGCCTCGCCGAGGCCACGGGTGGCGACCCCGACATCGCGGTCTACGCCGGCGAGGTCACGACGGCGGGCCGCATCGAGCTGCTGCCGTTCCTGCACGAGCAGTCGATCACGATCACCGCGCATCGCTTCGGCAACCCCGACCGCTGGAGCGGGCCCGTCATCTGACGCCGATCCGCTATTCAGTCACCGCGCACGGATCGCTCGATACCGAGAGAAATAATTTATCTTTCTAGCCTGTGACCGCTTAACACGCCAACATGGCAAGTGGCGCTTCTGGGGAGCGCCGACGGAGACCGGTTCCAGCACGGCCTAGAGCCGATGGTCGGGCCGTCAAAGACACGCCGGGGGGAGTGTCGCTCTGGGGTTGGGGGGAATCACTCGGCCCCAGAGCTCCCGCCCGCGGTGTCAGACTCCAGATCATCCGGCTCGATGCTGACGGTGAACTCGTTTACGAGAGCACGCACCCCGAGCGCGAACAACGACCACTGTCCTGCGGGCATCTCGTCGTCTTCGGAGACGTCGTACCGAGGGTGTTCGAGTTCCTCGAGCGCGCGGATCGCATAGCCCTCTCCCATCGCCGCCATCGCCTCGGTGAAGTCCGTGATCGTGAGCGGCGACTTCATCCGCAACCCGTACCGCTCGAACACGTACGAGTAGAACTCCGCGAAGTCGGCGATCGATTCGTCGTGACGCTGCTTGCTGGCATCCCGGAGTTCGGGCCACGTCTGCGCGGCCGAGCGCAGCGCGAGTGAGATGAGGAACTGCTGCGCGTCGAGCGCGTCTGCGGGGTCTTCCATGTCGCGCCCGGCCGTGCGAATGTGCGCCTCTGCCGCGGCACGGATGACGTCGTCGCCGCTTGCGCCCGCGGCGATAAGATCGTCCACGGCGGTGCGCGCGTAATCGGCGGGGCCGCTCAGGCGCAGCCGCACCATGGCGACGGCGAGGTCGCGCTGATAGTCGCTCTGGTCGGCCCAGAGGCGGTAGGCGGCGCCGGTCGTGAGGCCCGCGTGCCGTAGGACGTCCTGAAGCCGAATGTGCTGCACGCCGGCGGAGACGCCGCGCTCGAGCAGCATCTGCATTCCGACCCGCAGCAGCAGTGCGCGGGTCTCGTCACCCGTGCGACGGCCCATAGATAAGAAATCTACCTACCTTTGTCGCCTCCGAGCCGGAGCCTGGCCGCGCGTCTGGCACAATGGGTTCCGGCGTGCTCGACACGACCTTTCCTCTCCCGCTCGCGCACTCGCGGGCGCGGTGGGTAGAAGGGCCGACGAGCCTCTGGACAGCGTCCGCCGCCCTTCATCACCGAGGAGCGAGATGTCCATCGAAAAGGCCCCGATTCTGGAACCGGTTTCACACGAAGATTCCACGCCGCGCGGAGGCGCTGAGCGCATCCAGCAGCATCGCCGGTACCTCATGTGCCGCCCCGAGCACTTCACCGTGAGCTACCGGATCAACCCGTGGATGGAGCCCGCGAAGCCGACCGACACTGCCAAGGCGGTCGCGCAGTGGCAGAGCCTCTACGACACCTACGTCGCGCTCGGCCACGAGGTCGAGCTGATCGACCCGGTGCCGGGGCTGCCCGACATGGTCTACACCGCCAACGGCGGATTCGTCATCGACGGGCGCGCGCTGGCCGTGCGCTTTCGTGTCGACGAGCGCCGCGGCGAGGAGCGTCCGTTCATGGACTGGTTCGCCGCGGACGGCCTTGAGGTGATCGAGCCGATCGAGGTGCAGGAGGGCGAGGGAGACTTCCTCCTCGTCGGCGACACGATCCTCGCCGGCACCGGGTTCCGTTCGGTCGGCGACAGCCACCGCGAGGTCGCCGACGTGTTCGGCCGCGAGGTCGTGTCGCTCCGGCTTGTCGACCCGCGGTTCTACCACCTCGACACCGCGATCTCGGTGCTCGACCCCGTCGAGGGCCCGGGCGGCGTCGAGAAGGCGAACATCGCCTACCTCCCGACGGCGTTCGACGACGAGTCCCGCCGCATCCTCGAGGAACGCTACCCCGACGCGATCCTCGTCTCGGATGCCGACGGCGCGGTCTTCGGGCTGAACTCCGCCTCCGACGGTCGCAACGTCTTCATCTCGCCGCGCGCGACGGGCTTCGAGGCCCAGCTGCGCGAGCGGGGCTACACCCCTGTGCTCGTCGACCTGTCCGAGCTGCTGCTCGGCGGCGGCGGGATCAAGTGCTGCACTCTCGAACTGCGAGGAAAGCGATGACCACGACCTCCACTGACGCCCTGACGGGCGAGCTGATCACCGCCGAAGAGGCGCACGTCGCGCACAACTACCATCCCCTCCCCGTCGTCGTCGCACGCGCCGAGGGCGCGTGGGTGACGGATGTCGACGGCAAGCGCTACCTCGACCTGCTGTCGGCGTATTCGGCGGTCAACTTCGGCCACCGGCATCCCGCGCTCGTCGCGGCGGCGACCGAACAGCTGGGGCGCGTGACGCTCACGAGCCGCGCCTTCCACAACGACCGGCTCGGCCCGTTCGCGGCCGCGCTCGCGGAGCTGTGCGGCAAGGATCTCGTCCTGCCGATGAACACGGGCGCCGAGGCGGTCGAGACGGGCATCAAGGTCGCACGCGCGTGGGCGTACCGGGTCAAGGGCGTCGCGGCGGGGGCGGCGAAGATCATCGTCGCCGACGGCAACTTCCACGGCCGCACGACCACGATCGTGAGCTTCAGTGACGACCCGCAGGCGCGCGAGGGCTTCGGCCCGTTCACGCCCGGGTTCGTGTCCGTGCCGTACGGGGATGCCGAGGCGATCGAGGCCGCGATCGACGAGAACACCGCGGCCGTTCTCGTCGAGCCGATCCAGGGCGAGGCGGGCGTGGTGATTCCGCCGGAGGGATACCTGCGCGCGATCCGCGAGATCTGCGACCGCGAGAACGTGCTGTTCATCGCGGACGAGATCCAGTCGGGCCTCGCGCGCGTCGGTACGACCTTCGCGTGCGACCGCGAAGGGGTCGTTCCCGACGTGTACCTGCTCGGCAAGGCGCTCGGCGGCGGAATCGTGCCGCTGTCGGCCGTCGTCGCGGACAGCGAGGTGCTCGGCGTCATCCAACCGGGCGAGCACGGATCGACCTTCGGTGGCAACCCGCTCGCCGTCGCCGTCGGGTTGCAGGTCGTCGAGATGCTCGCGTCGGGCGAGTTCCAGACGCGCGCGCAGGCGCTCGGCGAGCACCTCGCGGGCGCGCTACAGGAGCTCATCGGGCACGGCGTGACGACCGTGCGCATCGCGGGCCTCTGGGCGGGCATCGACATCGACCCCGCCCACGGCACCGGGCGCGAGGTCGCCGAGAAGCTCCTCGCGCGGGGCGTTCTCGTGAAGGACACCCACGGCCAGACGATCCGCATCGCGCCGCCGCTCGTCATCCGCGCGACCGAGCTCGACTGGGCCGTGGAGCAGTTGCGGCTCGTGCTCGCCGGCTGACCCGGACTCAGGCGACCGAGACCGAGAGTTCGTCCCACCCGGTGGCCCCGTCGGGGGCGACCGGGGCGGCCTGTTCGGTCTGCGTGTCGCCGCGCGCGTCGATCGCGCGGCACCGGATGCTGTGCGGCCCGGCATCCGCCGTCCACGGCATCGACCACTGCACCCACGTGTCGGTCGAGATGGCCGGGGCGAGGCTCGCCGCACGCCACGGCCCGTCGTCGACCTGCACCTCGACACCGCGGATGCCGACGTGCTGGCGCCACGCGACGCCCGCGATCACGGTGTCGCCCGCAGCGACCTGTGCGCCCCGTCGCGGGACGTCGATGCGCGATTGCAGCTTCACAGGGCCGCGCTCGGACCACCCGCGGTCGGTCCAGTAGGCGGATGCCCGGTCGAACCTTGTGACCTCGAGCTCGGTCACCCACTTCGTCGCCGACACGTAGCCGTACAGCCCGGGCACGACCATCCGCACGGGGAAGCCGTGCTGGTCGGGGAGGGGCTCGCCGTTCATGCCGACGGCGAGGATCGCGGCGACGGACGGGTCGCGGAGCGCCTCGATCGGCGTGCTAGCGGTGAACCCGTCGACGGAGCGCGACAGCACCATGTCGGCATCGGACGTCGGACGCGCGCGGTCCAACAGATGCCGGATCGGGTAGCCGAGCCACAGCGCGTTGCCGATGAGGTCGCCGCCGACCGGGTTCGACACGCACGCGAGGGTCGTCCAGCTCTCCTCGAGCGGGAGGGCGATTAGCTCGTCCCAGGAGAGGGTGATCTCCTCCTCGACGAGTCCGTGGATGCGGAGGGACCACTGCGCCGGATCGAGCTGTGGCACGACGAGAGCGGTGTCGATGCGGTAGAAGTCCGCGTTCGGGGTGACGACCGGCGCGAGCCCCGCGAGGGCGAGCTCCGCGCCCGCGGGCACGGCGGCCGCGCGTGCGGCGGCCGCGGGCAGCGTGATCGCCCGCCGCGCGGCGCTGACCGCCTGTGACCCCGCGCGGGCGGCGAAGCCGCCGACAGCAGCCGCGACGCCGACGAGCCCCGCGGCTCCCGTCCACACGAGGAAGCGTCGTCGGTCGGGGTCGCGCACCTCGGCATCCGGCGTCGACCGCTGCGGCACGCGCCGGCCCAGAAGCCGCAGCATCACCGCCGAGGCCACGCCCGCCGTGATCGCGGGCGCCCAGGCGAGGGCCTCCGCCCCTGCGCGCCCGGCCGCGAGGATGCCGACGGCGAACCCGAGAACCCCGAAGGTGAGCGCGCCGAACGGGGGCCGCCGTGCCTCGACGAGCCCGACGAGAGCCGACAGGGCGAGGAGCACGATCGCGATTCCGACGACGAGCGCCACCTTGTCGCCCGTGCCGAAGAGGGCGATCGCGGCATCCTTCGCCCACGCCGGAGCGCGGTCGATGAGGGTGCCGCCGACGACCGCGATGGGGCTGGATGCCGGCGCGACCAGCGCCGCGACGAGTTCACCGACTCCCGCACCCAGCAGTACCGCGGCGACTCCCGCACCCGCCATCGCCTTCACGCGCTCAGCGTACGTCGTCCGCGCGGGGAACCCGTCATATCCTCGAAACACGCCCCGGGCTAGGCTCACTGCATGGGCGATCTGTTCGACGGGTACGGCTCCACGCTGGCGCCGCGCAAGACCGCATCGGGAGTGCCGGCGTTCGACGAGATGTTCGAGTTGCCGGCGGATGCCGGGGATGCCGGGCCGTCGCGCGCCGCCTACCGCGAGCTCTACCAGGCGCTCGCGCGGATGACGCAGGAAGAGCTGCGCGGACGCACCGAATCGCTCGCCAGCTCGTACCTCGCGCAGGGCGTCACGTTCGACTTCGCGGGTGAAGAGCGGCCGTTCCCCCTGGATGCCGTGCCGCGCGTCATCGAGTACGACGAGTGGGCGCAGGTCGAGAAGGGCGTGCAGCAGCGCGTCAAGGCGCTCGAGGCGTTCCTCGACGACGCATACGGGCACCAGCACTGCGTGCGCGACGGGGTGCTGCCGGCCGCGCTCATCGCCAGCTCGCAGTACTTCTACCGGCAGGCCTACGGGATCCACGCCGCCAACGGCGTGCGCATTCAGGTCGCCGGCATCGACCTCATCCGTGACGAGCACGGCGAGATGCGCGTACTCGAAGACAACGTGCGCGTGCCTTCGGGTGTCAGTTACGTCATCTCGAACCGTCGCGTCATGGCGCAGACCCTGCCGGAGCTCTTCCACTCGATGCGCGTCCAGCCCGTCGGCGACTATCCCCACAAACTGCTGCAGGCGCTCCGGGCATCCGCTCCTCCCGGCATCGACGACCCGAATGTCGTCGTGTTGACCCCCGGCGTCTACAACTCGGCGTACTTCGAGCACACGCTGCTCGCGCGCCTCATGGGCATCGAGCTCGTCGAGGGCCGCGACCTGCAGTGCATGGGCGGCAAGGTCTTCATGCGGACGACCCGGGGTCTCAAGCGCGTCGATGTCATCTACCGCCGCGTCGATGACGACTTCCTCGACCCGCTGCAGTTCCGCGCCGACTCGATGCTGGGAGCCCCGGGACTCATGCTCGCGGCGCGCCTCGGGAACGTCACGATCGCCAACGCCGTCGGCAACGGCGTCGCCGACGACAAGCTGCTGTACACGTACGTGCCCGACCTGATCCGCTACTACCTCGCGGAAGAGCCGTTGCTCAAAAACGTCGACACGTGGCGCCTCGAAGACCCGGGAGCGCTGGAAGAGGTGCTCGACCGGCTCGACGAGCTCGTCGTGAAGCCCGTCGACGGCTCGGGCGGCAAGGGGCTCGTCGTCGGCCCCGATGCGTCGCCCGCCGAGCTCGAGAAGCTCCGCAAGAAGCTCATCAAAGACCCGCGCGGCTGGATCGCGCAGCCCGTCGTCATGCTGTCGACGATTCCGACGCTCGTCGACGACGGGATGCGGCCGCGCCACGCCGACCTGCGTCCGTTCGCCGTGAACAACGGCGACGAGGTGTGGGTGCTGCCCGGCGGCCTCACGCGCGTCGCGCTGCCGGAGGGTCAACTCGTCGTCAACTCGTCGCAGGGCGGCGGGTCGAAGGACACCTGGATCGTCGGCGGTAACGCGCCGCAGCGCGGCCCGCGCGGGCCGGAGGGCCTTGCCGGGCTCGTCGCCGACCAGGCATCGGTCACCGCCGCGATCCCGATCATCTACGACCCGCAGGGCGCGCAGGCCCACTCGCCGCAGGATCGCCCACGCGGGCGCACCGAGCAGCAAGAGCAGCAGCAACAGGCGCGCAGCGAGGATGCCGGGGAGGTGGCGTCATGCTGAGCCGCATCGCAGAGTCCCTGTTCTGGATCGGGCGCTACATCGAGCGCAGCGACGGCACCGCGCGCATCCTCGACGTGCACCTGCAGCTGCTGCTCGAGGACCCGTGGATCGACGAGGACACCGCGTGCCGCTCGCTCATGGGCGTCATGGGCTCGTTCCCGCCCGAGGGCACCGCGCGCGTCACGCGCGACGACGTGCTGACCAGTCTCGCGGTCGACCGCACGAACCCGTCGAGCATCGCCTACGCCGTGCAGGCATCGCGTGAGAACGCCCGCCGGGCGCGCGAGATCGTCTCGACGGAGCTGTGGGAGACCCTCAACACCACCTACTCGCGGATGCCGCGGCGCATCAACAACGAGAAGGTGCACGAGTTCTTCCAGTGGGTGCGCGAGCGCTCGGCGCTCTCGGTCGGCATCACCGACTCGTCGACGAGCCGCGACGAGGCCTGGCAGTTCCTGACGCTCGGGCGCTCGATCGAGCGCACCGACATGACGGCGCGCCTGCTCGCGACGCGGGCGCTGACCGAGGCATCCGGCCCCTCCTGGACGACGATCCTGCGTTCCTGCGGCGCCTACGAGGCGTACCTGCGCACCTACCGGGGGATGCCGAGCGCCGCCAACGCGGCGGAGTTCCTGCTGCTTGACCGACTGTTCCCGCGCTCGGTCATCCACTCGATCGCTCGCGCCGAGAAGTGCATGAGCGCGATCGACCCGGTCGCCGACCGCGTGGGCCACTCGAACAGCGTGCTGCGCGCGCTCGGCCGCATCCGCAACGACCTGGAGTACCGCCCGATCGGCGAGATCCTCGCGGAGCTGCCCGAGCACATGGAGCAGGTGCAGAAGGTGACGCGCGAGGCATCCGAGGCGATCCGCGCCCGGTTCTTCCCGACGCACGCCGAGCCCAGCTGGATCGGAGAAACGTCATGATGCGGCTGCGGATCGAGCATTCCACCGGTTTCGAGTACCAGGGCGAGGTGGGCGCGTCGTACAACGAGGCGCGCATGCTGCCGAGCTCGACCGACAGCCAGTTCGTGCTCAGCTCGCAGCTCGACATCGAGCCGTCGACGAGCGTCAACCACTACACCGACTACTTCGGCACGCGCGTCGCGGCGTTCGACGTTCTCGCCGTGCACGCAGCGCTTGGCATCACGGCGCGCTCTCTCGTCGAGGTGCGCCCGCGGCCGCTGGAGTTCCGCGACATGAGCTGGGAGCGTCTCGCCCGTGAGGCCCCGAGGTCGATCGCGACGGTCGAGATGCTCAGCCAGTCGGCGCGCACCGCGCCTCCCGCCGAGGTCGCCGACATCGCCCGCGCGATCGCCGCGCAGCACGACGATCCGGGCCGCGCCGCCGTCGCGATCGCGACCGCGATCGGGGATGCCGTGGAGTACATGCCGGGAATCACGGGCGTCCATTCCACCGCCGCGGAGGCGTGGGACGAGCGCAAGGGTGTCTGTCAGGACATCGTGCACATCACCCTCGGGGCCCTCCGCGAAGTGGGGATCCCCGCGCGGTACGTGTCGGGGTACCTGCATCCGAGCGCCCACCCCGAGGTCGGGGTTGCCGTCGCCGGCGAATCGCACGCGTGGGTGGAGTGGTTCGCGGGCGATTGGCAGGGCTTCGACCCGACCAATCGCACCGAGATCGGCGAGCGCCACGTGCTCGTCGGCCGCGGCCGCGACTACACCGACGTGCCGCCGCTGCGCGGCGTGTACGCGGGCCCGTTCAAGAGCGAGCTGCAGGTGAAGGTGACGATCACGCGCGAGGCGTGACCGCGATCGGCGCGGTGATGCTCGCGGTCGCGATGTCGGGCAGGCGGATCGGCGTCGTGCCAGCCACCTCGTCGCTGAACTCCTCGGGCGCGGGCGGCTCGACGAGGGCGATCGGGCGCGTCTCGTCGAGCGACAGCGCGAAGCGTCGGGTTTCGCTGCGGTGTACTCGGCCCGAGGCGAGCATCCAGGTGACCCCGATGGCGCACGCGACGAAAGCGGCAGCCGCCCCCAGCCAGATCGCGGCGCGCGGCCCGTAGCTGTCGGCGACCCACCCGACGATCGGCGCGCCGATGGGAGTGCCGCCCATGAGGATCGCCATGTACAGCGCGAGCACGCGGCCGCGCAGGGCTGGGTCGGTGGTGGTCTGCACGTATCCGTTGGCCGTCGTCATCGTGGTGACGACGGCGAAGCCGGTGAACATGAGCGTCGCAGCGTACAGCCAGTAGGTCGGCATGAGGGCGCTGATCGCTCCGGCGACCGCGAAAAGTCCCGTGCCGGCCACGACGAACCGGATGCGTGCCCGGTCGCGCCGCGCGGCGAGAAGAGCTCCCGCGAGCGATCCGATCGCGAGGATCGACGAGAGGAGGCCATAGCCGTCGGCATCCTTGCCGAACTCGATCGCCATCGTCGACGCGAAGATCGGGAAGTTCATGCCGAACGCGCCGAGGAGGAAGACCATCGCGAAGGTGACGAGCAGGTCAGGGCGGCCGCGCACGTAGCGGAACCCGTCGGCGAGGCGCGCGGCGCCGGGCGCCTGCACACGAGGGACAAGCTCGTCCTGACGGATGCGCATGAGCGCGACGATCATCGCGAGGAAGGTCGCCGCGTTGATGAGGAACACCCAGCCTGTGCCGACTGCGACGATCACGATGCCCGCGACGGCGGGACCGATCATCCGGGCGCCATTGAAGGATGCCGCGTTGAGGGCGACCGCGTTCGAGGCATTCTCGCGGGCGACGAGGTCGGAGACGAACGCCTGCCGTGCCGGGTTGTCGAAGGCGGCCACGATGCCGAGCACGAACGCGAAGGCGTACATGAGCGGCAGGGTCATGAGCCCCTGCAGGATGAGGACGCCGATCACCGCGCCGATCGTGAGGAGGAGCGCCTGCGTCAGCATCAACAGCCGGCGCCGGTCGAAGCGGTCGGCGACCCAGCCGGTGACCCCCACGAGCAGCAGCGGGGGAGCGAACTGCAGGGCCATCGTGATGCCCATCGCGCCGGCGTCGTTGTCGGTGAGGCCCGTGAGCACGACCCAGCTGAGTGCGGTGCCCTGCATCCACTGACCGATGTTCGATACGAGCGCGCCGATGAACCAGATGCGGTAGTTGAAGACGCTGAAGGAGCGGAACATCGCGCTCATCGGGCAGCCACCTCCCCCATGATCGCGGCTGCCGCGTGCAGCGTTGCCCGGTCGGTGGGCGACAGCTCGGCGAGGGCCTCTTCGAGCCACTCGTCGCGGCGGCGCACCGTCTCGTCGACGACGTCGCGGCCCGTGACCGTGAGGTCGATATTGACCTTGCGGCGGTCGTCGGCGTCGGGAGTGCGGCTCAGGTAGCCCGCCTCTTCGAGGCAGTTGACGGTGCGGTTCATCGACGGGGCCGAGACGCGCTCGCGGTCGGCGAGCTCACCGAGCGTATGGGGGCCGTGGATCTTGAGGGCGGCGAGAACGGCGAACTGTCCGTCGCTCATCGAGTCGACCGCGCGCTGCGAGCGTAAGCGCCGCGCGAGTCGGAAGGTGGCCATTCGGAACTCGGAGGCCTCGGCGGCCAGTGCGGTGTCGGTGCTCATGCTTTTCCTTAGCATAGCTCATTAGTCTTGCTAAGTAAAACCGGATGTGGCGCGGACGGGCATAGACTCGCGCCATGCCCGAGATCAGCGAAGAGCGGTCGTTCACGGATGCCCACGGCATCCGCATCGTGTATGACCGGCATACCCCGGCCGGTACGCCGCGCGCGGTCGTCCAGTTGCTGCACGGCGTCGGCGAGCACGCGGGGCGGTACGCGCGCGTGGTCGAGGCGCTCACCGCGAACGGATACCTCGTCTACGCCGACGACCACCGAGGTCACGGGCGCACCGGAGTGGGGCAGCACGGAGGCAATCACCAGCGGCTCGGCGAGCTCGGCCCGGGCGGGTTGCGCGCTGCCGTGGATGCCGTGTGGCAGCTCACGCAGATCATTCGAGACGAGAACCCCGGACTGCCGCTCGTGCTGCTCGGCCACTCGTGGGGGTCGTTCCTCGCGCAGATCCTGATCAACGATCATCCTGAGGCGTACGACGCGCTCGTGTTGAGCGGGTCGTCGCTGCGCTGGCCGGGCTCGCTCAACTCGGGTGACCTCAACAAGCCCTGGAAGAAGCCGGGTGCGATGGGGACCGAGTGGCTGGCATCCGACCTGTCGGTCGGTCGGGACTTTCTCGAGGACCCGCTGACGACGTCGCGGTCGCTCCCCGAGCTATTCGGCCTGCGCGACGTCATCCGCCTGCTGGGCAAGCCGCGACGGAACCTCGGCGTCGACATCCCCGCCCTGCTCATGGTGGGGCGCGACGACACCGTCGGCGGGCCGCGGAGCGTCCACCGGCTCGCCGAGGCGTACCGCTCGCGGTCGGGACTGACCGACGTGACGACGCTCGTCTACCCGGATGTGCGTCACGAGATCTTCAACGATGTGTCGCGCGAGGAGGTCATCGCAGACCTCGTCGCCTGGCTGGACGCGCGGATACCCGCCCGCGCCTGAACCCGCGACGGGGCCGCGACTGAACTCGCGACGGGGCCGCGACCGAACCCGCGACGCGGCCGCTGATCGCCGCTGCCCGCGGACTCCGCTCAGAAGGGAGCGGGTTCGTGTTCGGGTTGGGCTCGGAAGACCGGGACCCGCCGCTCGGGTTCGACGAGGTATCGGCGCCCGTAGGGTGAGATCCATTCGATCACGCCGCCGCTGTCGGGGATCTGTCGGACGGTCCATCCGCCGTCGTGCTTGACGTGGTGGTGTCCGGTGCAGAACGGGCAGTTGTTGTCGAGGCAGGTGTGACCGCCCTCGTGCCAGGCGTGGTTGTGGTCGATCTCACAGCGGGATGCCGGTGCCGTGCAGCCGGGGGCCATGCACCGCCCCGATCGCCACCGGATGAGGCGTTTCAGTTCGGGTGGTGGGGTGTAGCGGGTGCGTCCGACGGAGAGGACCATTCCGGTTTCGGGGTGCGTGAGCACCCGCATCCAGTCCGCTCCGCCGCCGCAGAGCACGCGCGCGGTGTCGATGGGGATCGGACCGAGGCCTTCGACGGTCGCGGGCGCGGTGGCGGCCTGCGCGTCGTCGAGGAGCGAGAGCACCGGAACCGTCACGACCACCGTCGGCCGGATGCCGCGGGCCGCGCCGGAGTGTCCGTCGCAGGTTCCGTCGATAAGGAGGTCGCAGAGCATATCGGCCCGTACCTGGTCGAGGGTCCGCGGGTCGGGTCCTGCCGTTGCGTCATCGACGCCGACCGCGGCGGCATCCGTGCCCGCGCCATCACTGGCGTCTGTGCGTGCATCATCCCCGGTATCCGGGTCTGCACCATCCCTGGCGCCCGTGCCCGCGTGTCGCCCGACGATCGTCTTGCCCATGCGGGTGAGGCGGTCGAAGACCGCGTGCGCTTCGACCGCGGGCAGGTGCGCGGTGAGGTAGGCCATGCCGTCGCTCGCGGGGTCGACCCACACGCGCCGCTGGGTGAGGGCCTGCTGGTGTCGCTCCGTCAGGGTGGGAGCGGCGGCTTCTTCGAGGAGCGCGCGTAGCGCCCGACGGAACATCCCGGCGGGCAGGTCGATCGCGAGCTGCACCGCGCGCTCACTCACACGCGCGGCGACCTCGGGGGTCGCGGTGCTGAGCAGGTCGACGAGATATCGGACGTGCTGGTCGGTGATGTTCCCGTCGTGCAGTGCTTCCCACGCGGACGGGTACTGGTCGACGAGTGCGGTCGCCCTGGCGAGGAGCTCGCCCGCGGCATGCTCGGTGATCCGCAGCGCGCAGGCGAGTTCGAGGCGCACCGAGCGGTCGACCATCGAATCCACCCGCGCACGCACACCGCGCCCGGCGGCACGCGCCATCGCATCGCGCCGCAGCGCGGCGACAGCAGAGTACTGCTGCGCTTGCTGCAACGCGATCGTCGCCGCGAACCCGGTCACCGCATCCACCGGATCCGGCGGCACGAACATCGCCGCATCCGCATCGACATCCGCCCAGTACCCCGGGTAGGGCTCGAGATCGAGCTCATACTCGTGGTCTGGCTCGTAGCCAGAGTCGATGTCGGCGGGTGGTTGCATACTGACACATTAGTACATAGATTCTATTAGAGGAAGGCGAATCCGATGAGAGATAGTTCATATATACGACGGCCGAGAGTGCGTTCTCCGCCCGGCCTAGGCTGGACTCATGCACGGGGAGTACAAGGTTCCGGGCGGCAAGCTCGTCGTCGTCGATCTCGAGGTGCGGGGCGGGCGGATCGCCGACTTTCACCTCGCGGGCGACTTCTTCCTCGAGCCTGACGACGCGCTGGCCGACATCGATGCGGCCGTCGAGGGACTTCCGGTAGAGACGGATGCCGCGGCGATCGCCGCCGCCGTCCGTGCGGCGCTCCCCGAGGGCGCGCAGTTGCTCGGCTTCACCCCCGAATCGGTGGGCACGGCCGTGCGGCGGGCGCTCGTGACAGCACCGGGCTGGAAAGACTTCACGTGGGAGATCGTCCACGAGAAGGCCGTCTCGCCGCGCATGAACCTCGCCCTCGACGAAGTGCTCACCGCGCGCGTCGGCGCGGGGGTGCGCAACCCGACTCTCCGCATCTGGGAGTGGAACGAGTCGGCCGTCGTCATCGGGTCGTTCCAGTCGTACCGCAACGAGGTCGATCCCGAGGGGGCGGCTCGTCACGGTTACGACGTCGTGCGGCGGATCTCCGGCGGCGGAGCGATGATGATGGGCGCGGGCGCCATCGTCACGTATTCGCTGTACGTCCCGGCATCCCTTGTCGCGGGGATGACGTTCGCCGACTCGTACGCGTTCCTCGACGATTGGGTGTTGCAGGCGCTGCGCTCGCTCGGCATCGACGCGACGTATCAGCCGCTCAACGACATCGCCTCCCCGAAGGGCAAGATCGGCGGCGCGGCACAGAAGCGTCTCGCGGGCGGCGGCGTGCTGCACCACGCGACGATGTCGTACGACCTCGATGGCCAGGTGATGACCGAGGTTCTGCGCATCGGGCGCGAGAAGCTCAGCGATAAGGGCACGACCTCGGCGGCCAAACGCGTCGATCCGCTCCGCAGCCAGACGGGACTGCCGCGTGAGGCGATCATCGAGCGACTGAAGGACACGTTCGCGACGCTCTACGGCGCCGCGCCGGGGCACATAACGCCCGAGGAATATGCCGAGGCCGAAGCGCTCGTGGCGTCCAAGTTCGCGACCGACGCGTGGCTGCACCGGGTCCCGTGACCGGGCCCGTCGGCGTCCCCGCATCCGCCACCGTCGAAATCCGCCGCGGCGACAATCTCGCCGTCGCGGCGACCCTGCCGAGCGCGTCGTTCACGCTCATCTACCTCGACCCGCCGTTCAACACGGGCCGCAGCCAGGGCAAGGCGATCGAGTCGGCGGTCACAACTCCGGACAATCGCGCTTCACAGGCCGCCGAGGGTGTCGGTGCGGCGCCTGTTGGCTCAGATCTCCGGAGTTCTGAACAGGCGCCGATCAAGGCGGGCTTTCGCGGCACGAGCTACGCGCGCCTGCGCGGCGACCTGCGCGCGTACGACGACCGGTTCGACGACTACTGGGACTTCCTCGAGCCGCGGCTGCGCGAAGCGTGGCGCCTACTCGCGGGCGACGGCACCCTCTACCTGCACCTCGACTACCGCGAAGCGCACTACGCCAAGGTGCTGCTCGACGCGCTGTTCGGCCGGGAATGCTTCCTCAACGAGTTGATCTGGGTGTACGACTACGGCGCGAAGTCGCGGCGACGCTGGCCGACCAAGCACGACACGATCCTCGTGTACGTCAAGGATCCGCGCGGCTACTTCTTCGACTCGGATGCCGTCGACCGCGAGCCGTACATGGCGCCCGGTCTCGTGACGCCCGAGAAGGCGGCACGCGGAAAGCTCCCGACCGACGTCTGGTGGCACACGATCGTGCCCACGAGCGGGCGCGAGAAGACGGGATATCCGACGCAGAAGCCGGAGGGCATCCTGCGGCGGATCGTCCAGGCATCCAGCCGCCCCGGCGACCGAGTGCTCGATCTGTTCGCGGGCAGCGGCACGACCGGTGCCGTGTGCGCCGCGCTCGGCCGCGACGCGGTGCTCGTCGACGACAACCCCGAGGCGATCGAGGTCATGCGCCGCCGGCTGCCCGACGGACGCGTCATCGGCTGACCGCCCGCGCTCAGCCCCTCCGGCGCGTTTTCCCCGTGTCGGCGCCACTTCTCTGACCCGGCGCCACCTCCCTGATTCCCACGGGGGCGCCACTATCCGACCTCCCAGCTCGGGCGCTAGTTTGCTGCTCGGGCGCTACAGATCTGTGGCGCCCGCGCGGCAAACTGGCGCCCGACATGGCGACACCGCGGCGATGTGGCGCCAGTGCGACGAAGTGGCGCCCGACGAGACACGGAGACCCGCACCCTATCGGGGTCAGGCGCCGGGTCAGGCGCCGGGTCGGGCGCCGGGTCGGGCGTCGCGGCCGGCGTCGGGTCAGACGCCGGGTCGGGCGCTCGGGTCAGGACCCGGGCCGGGCGTCACGTCAGGCGTCGGGTCGGGCTCCGCGTCGGGCGCCCGGTTCAGGCGTCGCGGCCAGTACCGGCCGACGGGCGCACGGTGAACACGTGCGGGGCGGCGAAGCCGGCATCCGCGAAGGCGCGCTCGATGGATGCCGTCGCGGATGCCACGAGCTCGCGATCGATCAGTGCGATCGCCGCGCCGCCGAAGCCGCCGCCGGTCATTCGCGCGCCGAGCGCCCCGGCATCCCGCGCCGTCTCGACAGCAAGGTCGAGTTCGGGAGTCGAGATCTCGAAGTCGTCCCGCATCGAGGCGTGCGACGCGTCGAGGAGCGGCCCGATCGCCCGCGCCCCATCGGAACGCAACGCGGCGACCGTGTCGATGACGCGCTGGTTCTCGGTGACGACGTGGCGCACGCGGCGGAAAGTGACGTCGTCCATCCGCTCGCGCGCCCGGTCGAGGTCAGCGACCGACACGTCGCGCAGCGCCGCGACGCCCATGATCGCGGCCCCGCGCTCGCACGCCTCGCGGCGCTCACGGTAGCCGCCGGTGGAGTGCGCGTGCGTCACGAGGGTGTCGATCACGAGAACCTCGAGCCCCGCCGCCGCGAACCCGAGGCTCGTGACCTCGGCATCCAGCGTGCGGCAGTCGAGGAAAATCGCGGCGTCGGACTGTCCGAGCATCGACGCCATCTGGTCCATGATCCCGGTCGGCGCGCCGACGGCCTCGTTCTCGGCGCGGCGACCCGCCTTCGCGAGCGTGACGCGGTCGAGCCCGAGCCCCCACACGTCGTTCAAAGCCGACGCCGTCGCGCCCTCGATCGCCGCCGACGACGACAGCCCCGCCCCGACCGGCACATCCGAGGCGAACGCCAGGTCGACGCCGCAGACGGATGCCGCGTCGACGCCCGTCGCCTCCAGCAGTGCCCACGCGACCCCGAGCGGATACCGCGCCCACTCGACGACCTCGTTGCGTCGGGCGGGGAAGAGCGCGTCGAGATCCGCGAGGGCGACCTCGACGGCATCCGTCTCTCCGGCGAAGGACGACGAGACGCGGATGCGTCCGTCATCCCGCGTGGCGAGCCGGACGCTCGTGCGGTGCTCGATCGCGAACGGCAGGACGAAGCCGTCGTTGTAGTCGGTGTGCTCGCCGATGAGGTTGACGCGGCCGGGCGCCGACCAGGTGCCTCCGACGGATGCCGACGGGGTGCCGGTGCTCACAGTGATACTCCTTCGACAGCCGCGCGCAGCCGGTCGGCCGCCGCCTCGGGCGGGATGTCGCCGATCCACGCGCCCATCGCCGCCTCGGAACCCGCGAGATACTTGAGCTTGTCGGCCGCGCGGCGCGGGCTCGTCAGTTGCAGGTTTAGACGCACGGTGTCGCGCCCGACGTTCACGGGCGCCTGATGCCACGCCGCGATGTACGGCGTCGGAGTGTCGTAGAGCGCGTCGATGCCGCGCAGCAGCCGCAGGTAGAACGGCGCGAGCTCGTCGCGCTCGGCATCGCTCAGCGCGGCGAAGTCGGGCACGTGCCGGTGCGGCAGCACGTGCAGCTCGATCGGCCAGCGCGCCGCGAACGGCACGAACGCCGTCCAGTGCTCGCCGCGGAGGACGACGCGGGGGCCCTCCTGCTCGAACGCGAGAATGCGCGCGAACAGGTCGGGCGCCGTGCGATCGAGCTGATCGAGCAGGCGTTGCGTCCGCGGCGTGAGGTACGGATACGCGTAGATCTGCCCGTGCGGGTGGTGCAGCGTCACCCCGATCGCCTCGCCGCGGTTCTCGAACGGGAACACCTGCTGGATGCCGGGGAGCAGGGACAGCGCCGCCGTGCGGTCGGCCCACGCCTCGATGACGGTGCGGGCGCGCGTCGGAGTCTGCGTGCCGAACGAGCCGGCGTGGTCGGGCGCGAAGCAGACGACTTCGCAGCGTCCGACGCTCGTGCGCGTGCGGCCGAGGCCGGGGTGGGCGAGGTCGTCGAGTCCGCGCGGCGGGTCGTCTGCCGTGGGCGCGTCGCCGGCATCCTCGCCGAGGGCCTCGGCCAGGGCGGGGCCGAACGAGGGGGAGCGGTTCTCGAAGACCGCGACGTCGTAGCGCGAGGGCACCTCGGACGGGTTCGTCGCCGACTGCGGGGCGAGCGGGTCGAGTTCGGCCGGCGGCAGGAACGCACGGCTCTGGCGGGCCGCGGCGACCGAGATCCAGTCGCCGGTCAGGATGTCCTGTCGCATCGTCGCCGTCGCCGGGCGGGGGTCGAGCGCGCGGGCATCGACGGCGCGGTCGGGGCCCAGCGCGGTGTCGGGGTCGTCGTAGTAGATCAGCTCGCGCCCGTCGGCGAGACGCGTCGGTCGCTTGACGACGCCGGCGCCGAGGAGCTCGAAGGGGGACGTCGCGGGCGTCCGCAACTCCGGAATGTTCACGTCAACACTCTAGAACTCGGCCGTGTTATCGTCAACATGATCGGAATCTCCGGAGAAATGACCGGAGCTCCGGAGACGTGGCGGCGTGTGCCGGGCGGGCTGAGCGCGTATGCGGGGCAGAGGGGGCGGCGGGTGGAGCGACGAGTGTCGATGGCGGACGTGGCGGTCGCCGCGGGGGTGTCGGGACAGACGGTCTCACGCGTCGTCAACGGCAGCCCGCGGGTCGATCCGGGCACTCGTGCGCGTGTCGAGGCGGCGATGGCGTCGCTCGGCTACCGCCCGCACCGCGCCGCGCGTGCCCTGCGCACGGGCCGCACCGACGCGATCGGACTGCTCGTGTCGACCCTCGCGACGGTCGGCAACTCGCGCATGCTGCAGGCGATCTCGGGCGCCGCCGCATCCCGCGGGTATGTTCTCACCGTCGTCACCGCGAGCGGTGCGGATGACGTGGTGCGCGGCTTCGCGCGACTGCGCGAGCAGGGCGTCGACGGCGCGATCGTCCTGAACGAGGCGACCGCCGCCGCGCGCACCGTCCGGCCGCCCGACGGGCTCGCCCTCGTCGTCGTCGACTCCCCACCCGACGATCGCTACTCGATCGTGCAGACCGACCATGCCGCCGGTGCGCGGGCCGCGACGCGTCTTCTCCTCGACCTCGACCGCGGACCGGTCTGGCACGTCGCCGGGCCGACGGCATCCTTCGCGGCATCCGAACGCGAACGCGGCTGGCGCGCCGAGCTCGAGGCCGCGGGGGTGGCGGCATCCGCCGTTCCGCCGGTCGTCCGCTGCGACTGGACCGCGGCATCCGCTCACGCCGCCGCACGCGCGCTGCCGGCCGCGGTGGGGGCCGTGTTCGCGGCGAACGACCAGATGGCGCTCGGAGCGATGCGCGCGCTCGCCGATGCGGGGCGCTCGATCCCCGACGATGTCGCCGTCGTCGGGTTCGACGACATCGCGGATGCCGCGGACTATCGCCCGCCGCTCACGACCGTCCGCCAGGACTTCGACGCCCTGGGCGAGTCCGCCGTCGACGCGCTCGTCGCCCGGATCGCCGGCGCGGCGCCGGCATCCGTGACCCTCAGTCCGACCCTCGTCCGCCGCGCGAGCGCCTGACCCGCTCGCGCCGGGACCTCCGCCGTCGCGCGCGGCCCGCGGGGGCCGCAGCAACTCCGCAGAAACAGACGTACTCCGCAGCCGGTCGCGCGTTCCGCTGCGGAGTACGCGCGAGCCTGCGGAGTACGTACGTGGTCAGACCTGCGCCGCGCGGCGGGCGTCCCAGCCCGTGCGCACCATCTCGTCGACCGTGTAGCGGTTCTGCCAGTCGAGGTCGCGCGCGGCGAGCTCTCCCGTCGCGACGATGCGGTCCGGGTCGCCCGCGCGCCGCGGGCCGACCGCGGGGGTGAAGTCGATGCCCGTGACGCGGGCCATGGCATCCATGATCTCGCGCACGCTCAGCCCGTTCTGCGAGCCGAGGTTGTAGGCCGGCTCGACCGACTCACCCGCGGCGAGGCGCTGCGCCGCGACGACGTGCGCGGCGGCGATGTCGCCGACGTGCACGTAGTCGCGCACGTTCGTGCCGTCGGGGGTGTCGTAGTCGTCGCCGTTGATCTGCGGCGTCTCACCGGCGAGCAGCTTCTCGAACACGATCGGGAAGAGGTTGTGCGGGCTCGTGTCGTACACGGCCGTGTCGGCCGACCCGACGACGTTGAAGTACCGCAGGGACGTGTGCCGCAGCGGCGCATCGCTCCCCGCCGTCGCGACGCCCTGATCGCGCAGCAGCCACTCGCCGATGAGCTTCGACTCGCCGTAGGGGGATGCCGGGCGCTTGGGAAGGTCCTCCGTCACGAGCGGCACATCCGGCGTGCCGTACACCGCCGCCGACGACGAGAACACGATGTCGGTCACCCCGGCATCCGCCATCGCAGCGAGCACGACGCGCGTGCCGTCGACGTTCTGCTCGTACGTGTGGAGGGGCCGCTGCACCGAGACGCCCGCGTACTTGAAGCCCGCGACGTGGATGACGCCGGTCACGCCGTGTTCGCGCATCGCGCCGACGAGCAGCCCGCGGTCGAGGATCGTTCCGCGGACGAACGGGATGCCGTCGGGCACGAACGACGCGTGTCCGCTCGAGAGGTCATCGACGACGACCGGTTCGATCCCCGCCGACGCCAGCGCCCGGACGACATGCGCTCCGATGTACCCGGCTCCGCCGGTGACCAGCCAACTCATCTCATCCCTTTCGACGGCTTCAGCCTATCCTCGGCTCATGGCTCCTCCCCGCCGCATCGTCGTCGCGCTCGACAGCTTCAAGGGTTCGATCGGTGCGGCCGCGGCCTGCGCCGCGCTGCGCGACGGCTGGCTGTCGGCCCGTCCCGACGACGTCGTGACGGAGCTGCCGATGGCCGACGGCGGCGAGGGCACTCGTGACGCATTCGAGCGTGCCCTCCCGGGTGCGCGGCGGATGCCCGTCACCGTCGCCGGCCCGCACGGCCGCGCCGTCGACGCGCACTGGCTCGCGTTCCCGGACGGCACAGGCGTCATCGAGCTCGCCTCGACGAGCGGGATCGAACTGCTCGGCGACGACCTGCGGCCGTGGGATGCCGACACGCTCGGCTTCGGCGAGGCGATCGCCGACGCGCTCGATCACGGCGTGGAGCGACTCGTGCTCGGCATCGGGTCGAGCGCGTCGACCGATGGCGGGATGGGGCTGCTCACCGCGCTCGGTGCTCGCTTCCTCGACGCGACGGGTTCGCCGGTCGCGACGGGCGCACGCGGACTCGCGCCGCTGGCATCCGTCGACCTCATGGCGCTGCGGCAGCCCCCGCGCGGCGGAGTCATCGTCGTCACCGACGTCGACGCGCCGCTGTGCGGGCCGCGCGGAGCGGCATCCGTCTTCGGCCCGCAGAAGGGACTCGCCGCCGCGGACTTGTCGGTCGTCGACGACGGACTGAGGCGGCTGGCGGAGCTGGTCGGGATCGCCGACCCGCACGCGCCGGGTGCCGGGGCCGCGGGCGGCACCGGATTCGCTCTGCTCGCGTGGGGCGCCACCCTCGCGCCGGGCGCTGCCGAGGTCGGGCGTCTCATCGGGCTCGACGACGCGATCGCGACTGCCGACCTCGTCATCACGGGCGAGGGATCGTACGACGGCCAGTCCACGGCGGGCAAGGCGCCCGCGTTCGTCGCCGACCTTGCGCGAACGCGCGGTGTGCCCGTCGCCCTCGTCGCGGGGCGAATGACGGGGCGAATGACGGGTGCGGATGCCGGCAGGTTCGCCATCATGCTGTCCCTCACCGACCTGGCGGGGTCTGCCGAGGCTGCGATGTCGTCGCCGGAGCGATGGCTTCGCGAGGCGGGGAAGACCCTCGCCGCGCGATCAGAGGCCGTACCTGGTCAGGGCCGCAGCAGCCGCGGCTGAGGCCCCTCGAGCCGCGCGACCGCGACCTGCACGCCGACGACGTCGGTCGCGAGGCTGTCGACGCGTGCTTCGAGACGGTCGAAGCGCGCATCGACCCGATCGAACCGCGTGTCGACCTGCGCGAACCTCGCGTCAACCTGGTCGAACCGCGCGTCGACCTGCGCGAACCGCGCATCGACCTGCGTGAACCGCGCGTCGACCTGGTCGAACCTCGAATCGATCCTCTGCATCATGCGCGCGTTGAGGGCGGCGACGCCGCCGAGGAAGGTCGCGGCTCCGCCGAAGGCGGCGATGATCACGCCGAGGATCTCCGGGGTCACGGTCATGCCTCCATTCTCACCCGTCGCGGGCGGGATGTCACGAACGCTAGCGTCCGCCCGTGACACGCACGGGTGGCAAGAGTCGATCGGTGGACAACTCGCCCGACACGCACCCTGGGGAGGAGGCCCCGCGGCTACACCCCGCCGAGCGCCTCCGACACGACCGCGCGCGCCTCGGCCTGCACCTCGGCGAGGTGCTCAGGCCCGCGCAGCGACTCGGCGTACAGCTTGTACACGTCCTCGGTGCCGGACGGCCGCGCGGCGAACCACGCGTGCTCGGTCTGCACCTTCAGCCCGCCGATCGCGGCGCCGTTGCCGGGCGCGTGCGACAGCTTCGCCGTGATGGGCTCGCCCGCGAGCTCGGTCGCAGTGACGGCATCCGGCGCGAGGCGCGACAGCGTCGTCTTCTGCGCGGGCGTCGCGGGGGCATCCACGCGCTGATACGCCGAGGCGCCGAACTCCGCCTCGAGCTCCGCGTATCGCTGCGAGGGCGTCTTGCCCGTCACTGCGAGGATCTCGGATGCCAGCAGGCACAGCAGGATGCCGTCCTTATCGGTCGTCCACACGGTGCCGTCGAAGCGCAGGAACGACGCGCCCGCCGACTCCTCGCCGCCGAACGCGACCGAGCCGTCGAGCAGGCCCGGCACGAACCACTTGAACCCGACCGGCACTTCGAGCAGGCGCCGCCCGAGCGCCTCGGCAACGCGATCGATGATCATCGACGACACGAGGGTCTTGCCGACCGCGGCATCCGCCGGCCACTGCGGGCGGTGCGCGTAGAGGTAGTCGATCGCGACCGCGAGGAAGTGGTTCGGGTTCATCAGCCCGGCATCCGGCGTCACGATGCCGTGCCGGTCGGCGTCGGCGTCGTTCCCGGTGAGGATGTCGTACTCGTCGCGGCGCGCCACGAGGGATGCCATGGCCGATGGTGACGACGGATCCATGCGGATCTTCTCGTCCCAGTCGAGCGTCATGAACTTCCACGTGGGGTCGACCTCGGGGTTCACGACCGTGAGGTCGAGCCCGTAGCGCTCGCCGATGAGGGCCCAGTACTCGACCGACGCGCCGCCGAGCGGGTCTGCCCCGATCCGCACGCCCGCCTTCGCGATCGCGGCGAGGTCGAGGATGTCGGCGAGGGCGGCCACGTACCCCTCGCGGAAGTCGTACGAGCCGAGCGTCTCGGCGTCGAGGTCGGCGTACCGCGTGCGCTGCACGCCCTCGAGCCCCGCGGCGATGAGCGCATTCGCGCGGTCGGCGATCCAGCCGGTCGCGTCGGTGTCGGCGGGCCCGCCATGCGGCGGGTTGTACTTGAAGCCGCCGTCGCGAGGCGGGTTGTGCGAGGGCGTCACGACGATGCCGTCGGCGCGGGCCGGGTCATCCGCCGCGCGCCCGCGGTTGTAGGTGAGGATCGCGTGGCTGAGCGCGGGCGTCGGCACCCACGAGTCCCGCGCGTCGACACGGACATCCACGCCGTTCGCGACGAGGACCTCGATCGCGGTGCGCTCGGCGGGCAGCGACAGCCCGTGGGTGTCGCGGCCGAGGAAGAGCGGGCCGGTGATGCCCTGCCCCGCGCGATAGTCGACGATCGCCTGGGTCGTCGCAAGGATGTGGTCTTCGTTGAAGCTCGTCGACAGGCTCGACCCGCGATGCCCGCTCGTGCCGAACGCGACGCGCTGCTCGGGCACGCCGGCATCCGGCTTTCGGTCGTAATAGGCGGCGATCAGCTCGTCGATGTCGATCAGGTCGGAGGCTTCGGCTGGCTGTCCTGCGCGGCTCATGCCCTCAGTCTGTCACCGTTGCCGGTGCGGGTGTCAGCCTTGCTCTCAGTGCCGGTGCAGGACCGAGGTCGCCGTGCTGTCCGAGAAGGTCGAGACGAGCACGAGCGTGTCGGTCGAGCACGAGACGCGCGCGTCGCCGATCGGCACGGCCCCGATCTGCTGGCTGAGCGCTCCACCGTCGGTGGGCTCCCCGTCGGCGGTCGCGAGCACGCGTAGCGCCTCGCCCGACTGTGTCGGGGTCCAGATGCGGTCGCCGCGGTCGCTGCGGTCCTCTTCATACGTGCCGGTGACCTCGCCCGAGAACGAGATCACGAGCTTCTCTCCCGACACGTCGCCGGTGACGGCGATCTCCGGCGACCACGTGAAGGTGCCGTCCGCGGCGAGGACGAGCGTCGCCATCCCCGCCGGGACGAAGGTGCCCCCCGACTTCGACATGAGGCGGTTGATGTCGTCGTAGTACCCGACGAGGTCCTCCTGCGCCATCGTCCACGTTCCGACGAGACACGCCGCCGTCGTGGGCGTGGGGGTCGTCGCTGCCGTCGGCGTCGCGGATGCCGAGTCGCTCGGCGTCTGGGGCACATCTGGCGCGCTCTCGGGCGGCTCTGAGGTGCATCCGCTCAGGGTGAGCGCGAGGGCAAGAGCGGCGGCACCGCCGAGGAGGGGCGCGAGGCGAGGGGTCACCCGTTCAGGCTATTGCGTCCTACCTGACCCGTCGCCGTGAATACGGTCGACGCGGTCACGCCGCCAGGATCGCTCAGCGGCGGTGCAGCACGCTCGTCGCGGTGCCGCCCGCGAGCGACGAATCCAGGGTCAGCGTGTCGCCCGAGCAGGTGTACGCGGCATCTGTGATGGGGGCGGCGGCGATCTGCTCGGTGATGGCGCCGGCATCCGTCTCCGCGCCGTCGATCGTCGCTGAGACGACGAGCCCGTCGGTCGACTGCGTCGCGGTCGCGATGCGGTCGCCCGTCGCCGTGTACGTGCCGACGATCTGGCCGCCGAGGGTCACCAGGATCTCCGTCCCCGAGACGGCGGCGGTGAGCTGAGTGCTGGGCGACCACGTGAACGCCCCGTCTTTCGTGATGCTCAGCGCGGCAGACCCCTGCGGCGTGAAGACGACGCCCGACCCCTCGAGCAGCGTGTTCACGTCGCCGTAGAACCCGTCGAGGCCCGCCTGATCCATCGTCCAGTCGCCGATGAGGCACGCGGCCGCGTCGGCGCTCGGTGATGCAGAGGGCGAGGCGGATGCCGAGGACGACGGCTTCGGCGAACTCGACGCCCCGCCGGTGCTGCCGCTCGGCGACGGGGTGTCGCCGGTGGGCGCGCACGCAGCGAGCCCGAGCGCGAGCGTCGCGGTGGAGACCAGGGTGAGCACGGAGGCGAGGGGGCGACGGGTCATGCCCTCCAGGGTAGGCGAGCGCTGACTTTCGCGGGCGGTGGCCCGCCGCAACTAGGCTGAGCGGCGTGAGTTTCGACCAGTCCGCGACGGGCGACGCCGCCCCGTCCGCGCCGAGCCGCCGCACCTACAGCTACCTCGGCCCCGCGGGGACGTTCACCGAGGCGGCCCTCGCGCAGGTGCCCGAGGCGCGCGACCAGATCTGGCGGCCCGTGCGCAACGTCGGCGAAGCGCTCGCCGACGTCACCTCCGGCCGCTCGGATGCCGCGATGATCGCGATCGAGAACTCGGTCGACGGCGGCGTGTCGACCGCGCAGGACGCCCTCGCGACGATGCCGGGCCTCCGCATCATCGGCGAGTACCTCGTGCCCGTGAACTTCGTGCTCGTCGGGCGCCCCGGCGCGCGGCTCGAGGACGTGCGGCTCGTCGCCGCACACCCCGTCGCCTACGCGCAGTGCCTGCAGTGGCTCACCGCGCACCTGCCCGAGCACGCGCACCTTCCCGCCGCCTCCAACGTCGCCTCGGCCGTCGGGATCGTCGACGGGGTGAGTGATGCGGATGCCGCGATCGCGCCCCCCGGCATCCTCGGGCACTATGACCTCGAGCTGCTGGCGGAGGGCATCGGCGACAACGCCAACGCCGTGACGCGGTTCGTCCTCGTCGGAAGCACCGCGGTCGCGCCGCCGCCGACGGGAGCCGACAAGACGTCGCTCATCGTTGAGCTGCCCGACGACCACCCGGGCGCCCTGCTCGAGATGCTCGAGCAGTTCGCGACGCGCGGCATCAACCTGTCGCTGCTCGCCTCGCGCCCGATCGGCGACGCCCTCGGCCGCTACCGCTTCGTGGTGGATGCCGACGGCCACATCCATGACGAACGGATGGCCGACGCGCTGCTGGGCCTTCGCCGCTTCAGCCCCAAGGTGATCTACCTCGGCTCGTATCCGCGCGCCGACCGGCAGATCGTGCACTACCCCGAGCGCTACTCCGACGACGTCTTCGTCGAGGCGCGCGACTGGCTGCGCGGGCTCATCTCGGGCGAGCCAGACCCCGGTCGTTGAGCGGGCGCAGCGAGTCGAAACGACTCACCCCGCGAGGAGCTCGAGCGTCTGGGTGCGGCCGACCGCGGCATCGATCGGCTCGTGCGCGAACGCGGCGGCGACCGGCGAGATCATGATCTCGTCGACCCCGTGCCGCGCGGCGAACGCGTCGAGGCGCGCGCGCACGTCACCGGGCTCGCCGACGAACCAGCGCGTGCGCATCGCGTCGAGCAGCGGCGTTGCGAGGTGGTCTGCGGCCTCGGCATCCGCCGCCTCTTCGACGGTCTCGAGGGCGATGAGCGGGCGGCCGCCGCGCAGGCGCGCCATCATGCGCGCCTGCGGCAGCATCCGCTCTTCTGCTTCGGTGGCGGTCGGTGCGACGACGGCGTTCGCGGTGAGGAACGTGCGCGGCGCATCGAGGTGCTCGGATGCCTGGAACCCCTGCCGGTACAGGTCGAGCGCGCGCTCGAGGCCCTCGCCGGAGAAGTGGTTCGCGAAGACGTACGGCAGGCCGAAGGCTGCGGCGAGCTGCGCCGAGTAGTCGCTCGATCCGAGCAGCCACAGCTCGGGGGCGCCGGTCGCGGCGGGGGTCGCGCGGATCGCGTAGCGGTCCTCGCCGTCCGGTCGCCCGGTGAGGCGCACGCTCGCGCCGTCGGGGGAGGCGAGGGCGAGGATGTCGCGGATGTGGTCGGGGAAACGGTCGACGTCGCTCGTCGTTCCCGACATCCGTAGCAGCTGCGTGATGACGGGGTCGCTGCCAGGCGCCCGGCCGATGCCGAGGTCGACGCGGCCCGGCGCGAGGGCTTCGAGGGCCGCAAACTGCTCGGCGACGACGAGCGGCGAGTGGTTCGGGAGCATGACACCGCCCGATCCGACCCGCATACGCGTCGTGCGCGCGGCGGCCGCGGCGACCAGCACGGGCGGGGTCGTCGACGCGACGGCGGGCATGTTGTGGTGCTCGGCGAACCAGTAGCGGCGGTATCCGAGCTCGTCGGCGCGCTGCGCGAGGGCGAGGGATGCCGCGACCGCTTGCGCGCTGGTCTGCCCGGTGCGAACAGGGACGAGGTCAAGGACAGAGAGCACGGGGGAGTTCATCCCCTGTGTCAACCCGCGCGGGCTGGAGGACATTCCTGCTGCGGCGGTTCAGTGGGCGCGTTCGCCGGGTATAAGCCCGCGATTCCCGGGGATTGCGCCCACTCAACCGAGCGCCCGCGCGCTCAACCGCTCGCGCCGGCGCGTTTGACCGCCTCGTACGCGGCCAGCGCGGCCGCGCGCGTCTCGGCCAGGTCGACGATCGGGTCGCGGCCCGCGGCATCCGGCGCCCACTCGCGCACATACAGCCCGTCGGGATCGAACTTCTTCGCCTGCAGCTCGGGGTTGAAGACCCGAAAGTACGGCGCGGCATCGGCGCCCGAGCCGGCGACCCACTGCCAGTTGAAGGGGTTGTTGGCGGCATCCGCGTCGACGAGGGTATCCCAGAACCACTCCTCGCCGCGCCGCCAGTCGATCAGCAGGTTCTTGACGAGAAAGGATGCCGTGACCATCCGCACCCGGTTGTGCATGAACCCGCTCGTCCAGAGCTCGCGCATGCCGGCATCCACCAGCGGGATGCCGGTCTCGCCGCGCTGCCACGCGCGCAACATCGTGGGGCGTAGCGGCGGCCAGGGGAACGCGTCGAACGCGGCGCGCAGATTGCGCTCCGCAAGCGACGGAAAGTGGAACAGCGTGTGCCACGCGAACTCGCGCCAGCCGAGCTCCGACAGGAACCCGCCGATCTGCGCACCCGAAGACACCGCCGCGTGCCACACCTGGTGTGGGCTCAGCTCGCCCCACCGCAGCCGCGGCGACAGCAGCGACGTCGCTCCCGCCGCCGGTTCGTCGCGGGCGCGGTCGTAGTCCGCGGCATCCTCGGTCAAGAACTCGCGCAGGCGTGCGTGCGCGGCGCGCTCACCCGGAGTCCAGCGCTCGCGCAGCCCGTCCGCCCAGTCGGGCCGGGTGGGTAGCAGCTCCCAGTCGGACAGGTCGTCGGATGCCGGGTGCCCCCGCGGCCCGGTCAGCTCGCGCGGTTCGGGCAGCGGCGCCCGCGGCGCGGGGAGCTGCCGGCACGCGTTCCAGAACGGGGTGAACACGGCGTAAGGGGTGCCGGCGCCGGTGCGCACCGTCCACGGCTCGAACAAGAGGGATGCCGCGAACGAGGCCACCTCGATGCCGCCCGCGCGAAGCTGCTCTTTGAGCCCGGCGTCGACCTCGCGCTCCGGCCCGCCGTAGCGGCGGTTCCAGAACACGGCGCCGACGCCCATCTCGGCGACGAGAGCGGAAACCACCTCGGCCGCCGCGCCGCGCCGCAGCACGAGCGCCGACCCCCTCTCGCGCATCCGCTCGCCGAGCTCGGTCAGCGAGTGGTGCAGCCACCAGCGCGCCGCGCCGCCGAGCGGGCGGATGCCGGGGGAGCGCTCATCGAGCACGTACACCCCGATGACCGGTTCGCCCCGGTCGACCGCCGCGCGCAGGGCCGGGTTGTCGGCGAGGCGCAGGTCGTCGCGAAACCAGACGAGCGACGGCGAAGGCATCCCCCCATCGTGCCGCGCGCCCGCGTCGCGCGCATCCCCTTGACGGCGACAGGCGCGCCCGTCACGCCCCCCGCCTCAGAGGTTCGGCGACACGTGCCCCTTCGGCACGGCGAGCTCGAGCGACGCCGCCGCGATGCGCACCCGCACCGACGTCGCCTCACCGAACTCATCGCCGTCGAGCTGCACGGGCTGCGCGCCGGATGCCGAGACCTCGATCCCGGTGCCCTTCGCGTAGCGCACCGAGTTGTCCTTCGTGCGCAGCCGCAGAATGCTGCGGCCCGCGCGGAAGCGCCGCAGCACGCTGTTATCCCACGCGACGCGGCGCCACACCGCGAGCCACCCGAGCGGGTTCTTCGGCTGGAAGATCACGATGTCCAGCTCGCCGTCCGACACGGACGCCTCGGGGATGAGCTCCAGACCCGCCGGCAGCGACCCGCAGTTCGCGAACAGCACGCTCTGCACCTGCGCACGGTGCATGCGGTGGCCGGGCACCTGGTAGAGGATCGAGAACGGCTTGGCGTTCACGAGCGAGCGCGCCGCGCCGTCGACGTACGCGACCCACCCGACCTTCTTCTTGAGGTCGCCGCGCGTGTTGGCGATCATCGCGGCGTCGAGTCCCATGCCGCCCATCACGACGAACGCGTGCTCCTCGCGCTCGCCGCCCTCGCGCTCGAACTCTGCGTAGCCGACGTCGATCGCGTGCACGTCGCCGTCGAAGGTCGCCGCGACCATCGCCGCGGCATCCGTGAGGGGGAGCGACAGGTTCCGGGCGAGGAGGTTCCCCGTGCCGCTCGGCACGATCGTGAGCGGGATGCCGGTGCCCGCCATCGCCTGACTGACCGCCCGCACGGTGCCGTCGCCGCCCGCGACGAGCACGCCCGCCGCGCCCGCCTCGAGCGCCTCGCCGGTGACCCCATCGCCGAGGTCGTCGACGCTCGTCTCGTAGAAGAGGGGTTCGCCCCACCCCGCGGATGCCGCCTGCTCGGTGACCGTCGCGCGCAACGCCTCGGCATCCACCTTCGTCGGGTTGTAGACGAGGGCGGCGCGGCGGTCGCCGACGGGGGAGGGCGTCATGCGCCAAAGCCTAGACTGAACGGGTGATTGATCTCGCCGTCCTCCGTGATGACCCGGACCTTGTCAAGCGCTCTCAGATCGCGCGCGGCGAGTCGCCGGACACGGTCGATGCCGCGCTCGAGGCCGACCGCGCTCGGCGAGCGGCGATCACGGCGTTCGAAGAGCTGCGCGCCGCGCAGAACGCGCACGGCAAGACCGTCGCCGCTGCACCGAAGGACGAGAAGGCGGCGCTCGTCGCCCAGGCGAAAGAGCTGAGCGACCGCGTCAAGGCGGCCCAGCAGGCCGTCACCGAGGCCGAGGCGGCCGCCGACGAGGCGCTCGCGCGCGTCGAGAACATCGTGATCGACGGGGTTCCCGCCGGTGGCGAGGACGACTTCGTGACCCTGCGCACGCATGGCGAGCCGGCATCCTTCGACTTCGAGCCCCTCGACCACCTCGCCCTCGGCGAGAAGCTCGGCGCGATCGACATGGAGCGCGGCACCAAGGTGTCGGGCTCGCGCTTCTACTTCCTGACCGGCATCGGCGCGCGGCTCGAGTACGCGCTCATGTCGCTCGCGCTGCAGCGAGCGGTGGATGCCGGGTTCATCCCGATGATCCCGCCGACGCTCGTGCGGCCCGAGGTGATGCGCGGCACGGGGTTTCTCGGCCAGCACGCCGACGAGGTCTACCACCTCGACGAGGACGATCTGTACCTCGTCGGCACGAGCGAGGTGTCCCTCGCCGGGTACCACATGGGCGAGATCCTCGACCTGGCATCCGGCGCGAAGCGCTACGCCGGCTGGTCGACCTGCTATCGCCGCGAGGCCGGGTCGTACGGCAAGGACACGCGCGGCATCATCCGCGTGCATCAGTTCAACAAGCTCGAGATGTTCATCTACACGACGCCCGAGGATGCCGAGGCCGAGCACCTGCGCCTCGTCGCGATGCAGGAGCAGATGCTCCAGGATCTCGGCCTGTCGTACCGCGTGATCGATGTCGCCGCGGGCGATCTCGGCTCGAGCGCGGCGCGCAAGTACGACGTCGAGGCGTGGGTTCCGACCCAGGGCGCGTACCGCGAGCTGACTTCGACGAGCAACTGCACGACGTATCAGGCGCGCCGGCTCGACGTGCGCTACCGCCCGGCCCCCGATGCGAAGACGCAGCCCGTCGCAACCCTCAACGGCACGCTCGCGACGACGCGATGGATCGTCGCGATCCTCGAGACGCACCAGCGCGCCGACGGCTCCGTCGTGATCCCCGAGGTGCTGCGCCCGTACCTGGGCGGACTCGAGGTGGCGGAGCCGATCGCATGACGGATGCCGTGAGCGACACGCGGATGCTCATCGCGCTCGATGTCGACGGCACCGTCCTGCTCGAGGACGAGACGCTGAGCCCCGGCATCGTCGACGCCGTCGCGCACGCGCACCGTGCGGGGCACGAGGTCATGCTCGCGACGGGGCGCTCGTGGGAGGGCACGCGCGGCATCCAGCGAGTGCTCGCCCTCGCGCCCGAGTATGCCGTCTGCTCGAACGGCGCCGTCATCATGAAGCGGGTCGGGGGAGACCTCGGCGAAGAGAGCGTCTACGAGCGGTTCCACGTCGAGACCTTCGACCCGACGGAGGTGCTGGTGCTCCTGCGCGAGCACCTGCCGCACGGCAAGTACCTCGTCGAGCTCGCCGACGGGGAGCGCCTGTACACCGAGCCGATGGATGACTGGAACCTCGTCCAGGCGCGGCGCGTGCCGTTCGAGGAGCTGTCGGCGCACCCCGTGTGCCGCGTCGTCGTCGTCTCACCGGAGGAGACAGACAGCGACTTCCTCGCGCTCGTCTCGCGCATCGGCCTCACCGAGGTGTCGTATGCGGTCGGGTGGTCGGCGTGGCTCGACATCGCGCCGCAGGGTGTCGACAAGTCGACGGCGCTCGAGCGCGTGCGCGCGTGGCTCGGCGTCGAGCCGGACCGGGTGCTCGTGATGGGCGACGGGCGCAACGACCTCGGCATGTTCCGCTGGGCGCTGGGGCACGGGGGCCGCGCGATCGCGATGGGGCAAGGCCCCGACGAGGTGCGCAGCGCGGCCGGCGAGATCACGGCATCCGTGCACGTCGGCGGTGTCGCCGACATCCTTCGCGCGCTCTGACAGCGCACCGCGTGACAGTCCCCTCGGGGCTTGCGGGCGAGTCGTTCAGGGCGCGCACAGGCGCGCGCGCGATGATGGATCGTCCCCTCGACTAGACTCGACGCCTGTTCGACGGATGTCGCATCGCTCGCGATGTGCTCCGCCGGGAGGGTTGTCCGAGCGGCCGATGGACCTGGTCTTGAAAACCAGTGGGCAGCAATGTCCCGTGGGTTCGAATCCCACACCCTCCGCCAGAAAGGATGCCCGTGGGCACACGCACCGACCGTTCGCGTCGCGTACCCGTCGCGCGCCACGGCATCCTTCGGTCTCCGAATCCGTTCTTGCAGGTTCTCACGGTGATCGGCGCGATGGCCCTCGTCGCCGTCCTGAGTGTCTCGGCCGTCGGCGCGTTCTACCTGTGGGATGCCGCTCGCGCCGTCGCGGACAGCGGGGTCGACATCGGGGGCGACGACGAGTTGCTCCCGCCCACCCTCGGTGAGATCGAGGGCGGCGTCAACATGCTGATCGTCGGCACCGACTCGTGCGAGGGTGCGAACGCGGCGCTGTCGGGAGCGTGCCAGAAGCGCGACACCGAGGGCGAGCGCAACGACGTCACGATGCTCGTAAACATCTCCGACAACCCGCGCCGGGTCACCGTCGTCTCGTTCCCGCGCGACATGATCGTGCCGATCCCCTCGTGCACCGGCGAGGACGGCACGCAGTATTCGGCGATGAGCGCGCAGATGCTCAACGTGTCGTACTCGTACGGCGGGCTGGCGTGCACCGTTCTCACGATCGAGAAGCTCACCGGCATCGACGTGCAGTTCGCCGCCGCGACTCGCTGGACGGGTGTCATCGCGATGTCCGACGCGATCGGCGGCGTGCAGGTCTGCCTGTCGGATGACATCAACGATTCGCACACCGGGTTGCACCTCGCCGCGGGCACGCCGACGCTGCAGGGTGTGCAGGCGCTGCAGTTCCTGCGCATCCGCCACGGCATCGGCGACGGGTCGGACCTCGGCCGCATCTCGAACCAGCAGCAGTTCATGAGTTCGCTCGTGCGCAAGCTGCAGTCGGAGGGCGTGCTCGGCAACCCCGCGACGCTGCTGAACCTCGCGAACACAGCCGTGCAGCAGGTCAACGACAAGCAGGTCGTGCTGAGCAAGTCGCTCGCCAACCCGCAGCGGATGGTGCAGATCGCGATGGCTGTGAAGAGCGTTCCTTACTCGGACATCGTTTTCGTCCAGTACCCGACCGCCTATGCCGAAGGCGGGCTGCGCGTGCTGCCGCTGACCTCGGATGCCGCGAAGCTCTTCGACGCGATCGCGAACAACCAGCCGCTGCAGCTGACCGGCTCGACCAGCGACGGGTCGGCCACAGAGGTCGTCGGCGAGGCCACTGCGCCGGTCACGCCCACGCCGACGCCGACCGGCAGTGCGACGCCGGATGCCGGTGCCACCGAGGCGCCGGCGCCCACCGAGACCCCCGTCGCGTTGCCGTCGACGGTCACCGGCCAGACCGCCGCGCAGGTCACCTGCACCGTCGCGCAGCGCTGATCGTTCGGGCTTTGCCCGGTTCGGTTGCGACGTGCAGACGGGCTATGATTGCCGGGTGCATTCGCCCCGTTTCGACGGCCGGATGCCTGGAGACGTCGCATAGTCAGGCCTAGTGCACCACCCTGCTAAGGTGGAGTCCCCTTACGGGGACCGAGGGTTCAAATCCCTCCGTCTCCGCCACAGAAACCCTGATCAGAGGTTATTTCTTTTCGTTTCTGCCACGAAGTCTGCCATCTCTGCCGTTTCTGTCATGTTCGCGGCATGGTTGGCGTTGAGCAGTATCGCGGTTCTGCTGGATGTCGCTGAGCGTTCTGCTCGATGCGCGCTCGCCCCGTAGCGCGGTTTCGGTCGCTTGACTGCGGGACAGAGAGCCCCAATCCCCCCGTCTCCGCTGGTACAGCATCGCCCGTCTCCTCCTCCACCGCGAGAGCTTCGCGCGAGTTGTCCCCAGATGGGCTCTGAGCGTGATCATGACCACGGCCGACCTCGATGCTTGCGACATGGGAATCCGCTACTACGCATATGCGTTCGATGCCGACCTCGCTCAGCAGGCGGTCGATGACCCGCACAGCATCCTCTCCAGCGATCCGCTCGCTGACGCATGGGGTTTGGAACCGCACGCGAGCGTGAGTGTCACGACGTTCGAGCAGGTCTCGCCGAAGCGCGACATGCTCTATCTCGACAAGGCGTGGTCCGCTTTGCAGTCTCTGACGTGCTCGGGGCCGGGAAACCCTGCCGCCGGTTCGAGCTATCGCATGTTCGAGGGAAGCGTGACGATGCACGACATGGGTTGGGACCCGTGGGTCAGGACTATCCTCCCCGAGGAGATCCCGGCGATCCGCGACGACCTCTGTGCGTTCGACGAGGACCAGGTGCGAACGTGGGCGCGCACGTGGCGCAGTCGGCACGGAGCCGACGATGACGACGAGCTTCGCTACGTCCTCGACTACCTCAGGCGGGCCCAGGAGTTCGTCGAGGCGCTCGCGACAGATGACCGTGGGATGGTCTATCTCATCGGCTGACTCAGCCCGAGCTATCCGCCGCCGCGTCAACGGATGTCGGTGTGTTCCTTCAGAATGGACGCGTGCCCTCCGTCGCCCAGGTTCTCGAGCTCGCCCAGCTTGCGGAGCGCGATGCGGCGTGGAAGCTGCTTCGAGCCGACAGTGCACCCGTGGTTGCCGGTCTTCTCGGCACCCACCTGGGCGGAGATGAGCGCCGAGTCGACGCCGAGGAGTTGTACGAGCGGATCGACGTCGACCTCGAGCGACTGCGCGCGCAGGGCCTCGCCCTGCCGCTGACGGCGAAGGGGTACTGCGGGCAGTGGCGGACGGCCGGATTCCTTGTGCGTCGGCCGTCGTCGGAAGCCCGAGGTGAGACGCTCGAGCTGTCGCCGGACGCGATTGCGGGCATCCGATTCCTCCAGGGACGCGCCGCGCCGCGTTCGAGTGTGACCGAATCGCGGCTTGCGAGCCTCGCCGCGCAAGTGCGCCGCCTCGCGATCGACACCGATCCGGACGTCTCAGCACGCATCGCACTGCTCGAAGAGGAAATCGAGGCGATCGAGCGGCGGATCGAGAGCCTCCGCTCGGGCGACGAAGCGGCGATCGATGAAGACCGGGCGCTCGAACGCGTTCGCGATGTGCTGGCGCAGGCTGCCGACGTTCCTGACGACTTCGCTCGGGTGCGTGCCGAGTTCGAGACCCTGAACACGTCGCTGCGGGCGAAGATCGTCGAGTCCGATGTCTCTCAAGCATCGGTCGTCGACGAGGTCTTCCGCGGCATCGACCACATCTCCGATTCGGACGCCGGCCGCAGCTTCGCTGCCTTCTCCCAACTCGTCCTCGACCCTGCGCTCGGCGCAGCCTTCGAGGCCGACGTCCGCCGAATCCTGGATCGCCGGTTCGCTCGCGACCTCACCTCGGATGAGCGCCGGGTGCTGCGCTCCTTCCTCACGACGCTCAAGGGCCGAAGCGCCGAGATCCACGATGTCATCACGCTCTTCGCGCGGGCGCTTCGCCGCTACGTGCAGTCGCAGGACTATCAGCGGGACCGGGTCTTGAGGACACTGCTGCGTGACGCTCAGCACGCGGGCATCGCAGCGGCCTCGCATACGCGGCCATGGCAGTCGACGTCGCTCACCCTGGATCTCTCTGCTGTCGCCATGTCGAGCGTCGGTGCGATCGACCTTCATGATCCCGCCGAATTCGCCGCCACCGAAGAGGTCGTCACGCAGACAGCGTCGCTTGCGAGCCTCGAAGAAGTGCGTGCGATCGCTCGCGAGACGGAGATCGACTTCGACGAACTCACTCGCAACGTGAACGACCTGCTCGCAGAGGTAGCGTCGTGCACCGTCGCGGAGGTCCTTGCTCGACACCCCGCGACGCAGGGGGTCGGAAGCGTGGTCGGGCTGCTGTCGATCGCCGCCGAACAGGGAACCATCGACGATGAGCCGGAGATTCTGGCGTGGCAGGGCGCCGACGGAGTTCCGCGCGCGGCAATGGTCGCCGCGCACCGATTCACAGGAGCGGTGATATGACCGAACCGTTCACAGCGGATGTCATCGACGATGAGCACATCGGACTCTGGCCTGGCGACGTCGGTGAACTTCCCGATCGCACGCGCCGCGTCTTGCTGCGTCTGGTGCGCGGCCCGTATCTTTCTGGAGCGCGCGAGGCGCAGCTGTGGGCTGTGTTGCTCACCGACGAGGCCGTCATCCGATCGCGGCTCGCCGATCTGTTCCTCGAACTGGTCATCGATCGTGACAACGAGTTCGCGTTCGTCCGCAATGCGCCCGCCGACGACGCACCGAAAGCCGTACGGTCCGAGTCGCTCACGTTCCTCGACACCGCGATGCTGCTCATCCTGCGCCAGACCTTGCTGAGCGAGGAAGGGAGAGGCCGCGTCATCGTTGGGCAGGTGGAGGTGTTCGAACAGCTCGCCGTTTTCCGCACCCCGGATCGGGACGAGAAGGACTTCGCGAGCCGCGTCAACTCATCGTGGAACAAGATGCAGAACAAACTGCGAGTGCTGCACGCCGTCGGCGACGACCGCGCCGAGATCTCACCTGTGTTGCGTCTGCTCGTCGACGCCGACCAGATCGGCGCGATCGCCGCGGAGTACCAGCGGATCGCGCGCGAGGGTGCGGGCGATGTCGCCGCCGTATCGCAGGATGACGAGGGCGAAACCGAATGACGATGCTGAGCTTCCCCGTCGACGAGCCGGAGACCGATCCGACCAGGCCCGGACAATGGCGCCTCGCCCAGATTGAAATCGTCAACTGGGGCACGTTCACCGGCCACGTCGCCGTGGGCGTCGCGCGTACCGGACATCTCTTCACGGGCGCATCCGGCTCGGGCAAGTCGTCGCTCCTCGACGCGATCGCCGCCGTCTACACCCCGGACCGGTGGCTGAGGCTCAACGCTGCCGCTCAAGACGGCGCCTCTCGGAACAGCGATCGCACCCTCATGAGCTACGTGCGCGGCGCGTGGAGTAAGGAAGCGGACGAGACCGCCGATCGGGCCACCACGAGCTATTTGCGAGCAAGAGCGACGTGGAGTGGAATCCTGCTGCGATACGAGAATCTCCGTGACGAACCCGTCTTGCTGATGCGGGTGTTCCATGCCCCCGGCACACGCACCGAACCGACCGCGCTGAAGGATGCGCGGATCTTCGCTCGCGGTCAGGTGCGGCTGCTTGACATGAAGCCGCACGTCGAGGGCGGCATAGATGCTCGCCGCATGTCGAAGGCCTTCCCAGATGCGCTGATCACCACGGGTGGACGGCACGGGCGCTTCCATGAGCGAGTCATCCGCGAGTTCGGGTTCCGGGGGGACGCCACTCTCCAGCTTCTGCACAAGACCCAGTCAGCGAAGAACCTCGGTACCCTCGACGCCCTGTTCCGGGGATTCATGCTCGACCAGCCGGGCACCTTTGCGCGCGCCGAGACGGCCGTCGAGCAGTTCACGGAGCTCGACGCCGCATACCGGCACGTGGTCGATCTGCGGAAGCAGGCCGATTCGCTGCGCAGGGTGGACGAGGCGATCACGGCGTTCGACCTGGCCGGTGCGGAGACGGCAGCGATCTCTGAGCTGCACGATGCCGTGGAACCCTTCACTTCGGTACTCAAGCTACGGCTTGCGAAGGATGCCGAGGCGCCGGCGCGGGCCGGGCTGGCGCGCGCCGACAGCGAGTTGAGCGACGCTGTGCGGGAGCAGCGATTGGCCGCCGAAGCGCTGGAGAGCGCAAAGGCGCGCGTCCGGGACGAGGGAGGCGCGCGGGTCGAGCTGCTGCAGGAGCGGATCGAAAGCGCGCAGCGCGACGAGGATATCACCGGGCAATACCGAACCCAGCTCGTCGCCGAACTGGCGCGCATCGGAGCCCCGCTGCCCGAAGACGCCGAGCAGTTCGCGGAGATGCTCGCGGCCGCCGTCACAGAAGCCGCGCGTGAGATCGCAGCAGTACCGCATGACGTGCGCGACGCCGCAAGCCAGACGCGCAAAGCGCTGGAGCACGTCACGAAGCAGATCCAGTCGCTGAGAGACCACCGAAGCAATATCGACGAGAGGCTGTTGAGCGCCCGGCGGTTCATCGCCGATGCGATCGGCGTTCCGGCATCCGCGCTGCCTTTCGCGGGCGAACTGATCTCGGTCGCCGAACAGCACTCTGCCTGGCGTGGCGCAGCCGAGCGTGTGCTGGCTTCGCTATCGACAACGCTGCTCGTTCGCGACGAGCACCTCGCAACGGCACGCCGCGCTGCCGACTCGCGCACACTCGGTGTGCGGCTCGTCATCGAAGCGGTGCCGCATACCGTCGACGAGCCGCGTCGCCCCAAGGATGCCCGGTCGCTTGTCCACCGCCTCGCGGTGAGCGACGGACCGTTCGGCGCGTACCTCCGCAGGCGCCTGGCCACCGAGTTCGACTACGCCTGCGTCGCGCACCCCGACGAGCTCGAGGGCATCGAGCGCGGTGTTACGATCGGCGGCCTCGTCAAGCGCAACTCGCGCAGGTACGAGAAGGACGACCGTCACGATGTCGGCGACGCCACACGATGGGTGCTGGGCGGCGACACGGAAGCGCGGCTCGACGCGTTGCTCGCGCGTCATCGCGACGCGACGGCCGCGATGGAGCGGGCGGCAGCCCGGGATGCCGAGGCCGACACTCGTCGGCAGGACGCACTCATCCGCCGCGATGTCTTCGCGCGCGTGTCGTCGTTCACCTGGACGGACATCGACCTCGGATCCGCCGCAGCGGTCACCGCCGCCCGGCGCGACGAGCTCCGAGCGCTCACAGAGGAGTCAGTGACCCTCCGCGAGGCGCAGGAGGTCGCAGAACGGGCGACGCAACGGCGGGAGGACGCGAACGCCGCTCACGCCCGGGCTGTCGGCGACCACGCGGTGGCTCGCCAGCGAGTGGAGGCCATCGCGTCGCAGATCGCGGAGCTCGAGGCGACCGCGCCCGAGGCGGTCCATGAGGTGACCGCAGATGCCTTGGACGCTCGCTTCCGAGCCGAGCGGCGCTCCGTGAGCCTTGAGACGGTCGACGAAGTCGCACGAAAGGTGCAGTCGGCGCTCTCGAAGGAAAAGGACGCCGCGGCAGCTCGCGCAGCGGACGCGGAGGCGGGGTTCGCCGGACGCGCCGCCGAGTTTCGGCTCGGGTGGCCGGCGGCATCCGCCGAGCTCACCGCCGACATCCGCGATCGCTACGGCTACCGCGATCTGCGCGACGGCATCCTTGCCCGCGGGCTGCCGGAGAAGGAGACCGAGTTCCGGAAGCTCTTGCGCGAGCGATCACAGGACGTCGTCGCGCATCTGCTCAGCGACCTCCGTGACGCCCCGGGACTCATCCGTGAACGGATCCTCCCTGTCAACGCCTCTCTCGGGCGGTCGCCGTTCGAGGGTGCAGACCGGTTCCTCGAGATCGATGTGAAGACGATGCGCACCCCGGAGGTCGACGACTTCCTCGGCGACCTTCGCCGCATCGTCGAGGGCAACTGGTCGGACGAGTCGGCCGCCGGTGCGGAACAGCGCTTCGCCGTCCTGCAGCGGGTGATAGGCCGACTTGGATCCAAAGACCGCGTCGACGCCGACTGGCGGGTGCGGGTGCTCGACACGAGGCTTCATGTGAGCTTCCTCGCGAGGGAGAAGGACGTCACCGGCCGTGTCACACGCGTGTACGACTCTGCTGAGGGTTTGTCGGGCGGCCAGCGGCAAAAGCTCGTCATCTTCTGCCTCGCCGCAGCGCTGCGTTATCAGCTGACCGAGGAGGAGGACGACGTCCCGAAGTTCGGGTCGATCGTGCTCGACGAGGCGTTCGATAAGGCCGACAGCCACTACACGCGAAACGCGATGGAGGTGTTCCGCGAGTTCGGCTTCCACATGATCCTCGCCACACCGCAGAAGCTGCTGCAGACCCTCGAGCCTTACGTGGGCGCGATCACGTCGGTGTCGAACCCCGACCGTAGGGCATCGCGGCTCGCAAACGTCGTGTTCTCCGTCGAAGAGTCTGACACACAGGCTTCACCGCACGCGGAGCTGCACGCGTGACCACGTACGTCTCTCCGTCGGATGTGCGCGCGCGAGCGAAGAAGCTCTTCGACCGTGATGCGCGCATGTGGGCTACTGAGCAGCAGACCGCCGTCGTACTCGACGTTCCGCTGCGTCCGCCGACCGAACGCGAGGCGCTGGGTGACCTCGAGCGGGTCCGCGAGTGGGTGGACGCCTGGCGAGGCGTGGATGAAGGCTCAGGGATAGAACTCGAGTGGGCCGTCCGCAACTGGTCGCGCATCGGGTCGCAGGAAGTCCCCGTCCGTGCGGTGCTGCGCGGGGCGGAGGTGATCGCTCGCGTCGCCGGCGAGACGGAAGGCTGGCGCGTTCTGGTGGCGAGACTCAATGCGCTGCGGGAGTCCATTGGATTCGACGTGAGCGGCGTTCTGCGTGCACATGCGCGCGCCATCGCCGACCTCGACGATGACGACTTCGGGCGACTCGTCGATGTGCTCGCGTGGTTGCGCGAGAATCCGGAATCGGGTCGCCTGGTCCGCGAGCTGCCGATTCGGGGAATCCACACCAAGTGGATCGAGACTCGTCGCGGGCTCGTGGAGTCCTTGCATCGAGCGGGAACCGGCGCGCTCAACCTCGGCTTGCGTGAGTCGTCACCGCTCGTACGGGTCCGCATACTCGACCCGTCGCTGTCCTTCCACGGACTCACCGATGTGTCGGCGCCGGTCGACGACCTTGCAGCGAATCTGATCCGTCCCGAGCGGGTGTTCGTCTTCGAGAACCTCGCCACCGTGCTCGCGATGCCGGACGTCCCCGGAGCAGTCGCCGTCCACGGAGGTGGGCACCGCGTCGATCTCGTGGCTCGACTCCCCTGGGCCCAGGCGGTGATGTACTGGGGGGACCTGGATTCGCATGGGTTCGCCATCCTCAACCAACTCCGAGCCGCGGGAGTGGACGCGACGTCGGCGTTGATGGATATGGATACACTGTTCGACCACCGCGACCTGTGGGGCATCGATCCAAGTCCGAACGTCGGCGTACTCGATCAGCTCACGCGCGGTGAACGCGCGACGCTCCAGTCGCTGAGCGCCGAAGGGAACATACGCCTCGAACAGGAACGAGTCCCGTGGGACTACGCACTCGCGCGGCTCGGGGTTCAGCGACTCCCGGATGACGCGGATCGTTGAGCAGCCGACAGCGATGTAGCGACGACCTCAAAGTGGGGCAGAGGATAAGGGGCCTCGGCTTGCGCCGGGCCCCTTATGTGTAAGCACCGATCCGCGAAGCGTCCGGTGTTTGTGCGTCTAGTCTAGCCTGTGTGTCGCCGATCGAGCCTGTGAGTTCCCGATTCGTCGGCGACGCTCGACTGCAGCGGATTCTCGATGACGCCGGTGGTGACATCACTCGCGCGCACGAACTGTTCGAGTGGAATGTCCGCGCATCGGGCGCCGCGATGGAGGCGATCCATGTCTTCGAGCTCGTCCTGCGCAACGCCATCGATCGCGAGCTGCGCATCTGGAACGACGGGATGGCAGGGACGTCCGACTGGCTGTTGCGCCCCCATCCGTACTTGCTTCGGGCAATGAACCAGACTGAATTGTCGAAGGCGGCAACGCGGGCGAGACGCATCGCCGCGGACCACGGCCGGCCGGTGAGTCATGATGACGTGCTGGCTCAGATGTCGTTGGGAGTGTGGCGCTACCTCCTCCCGTCGAAGTCGAACAAGTCGAAGCAGAAGCTCTGGACGGTCGCCATCAAGAACGCGTTCCCGGCGTGGCCCGGCGACTGGTCGGCAGACAGCATCGTCGCCCGCGTCGCCAACGTCCACGGCTTACGCAACCGTGTCGCTCACCTCGAGCCGCTGCATCGATACGATCTCCGCAAGGTCCGTCGAGACATGCGGAGCGTGTGTCACGCGATCGGTCCCGACGCGGCTCGCTTCTTCGTCCAGACCGAGAGGCTGCTGCCCGTGATCGAGGCAAACCCCGCGCTCCAGGAGCTCTGAGGGCGAGAGATTCGGGCCACGTTTCTGCCACGAATCGAACCGGATCGACCTGATCGGAGCGGATGTCGGCGACGTCAGAACCCTCGGAATCGCGCGGTTTCAGTTGACTTCGATTGACATCGGCGCGATTTCAAATCCCTCTGTCTCCGCCAAAAATACCTGGTCAGCGTTTTTTTCTCCTGCTGGCGCTTGAGGTCTGGTTTTGCTTAGCCCAGGGCATTTCGGCCTCCAGGGGTCCCCGGTGGGGACCCGCGGGGGACCCCTGGAGCACATTCCCTCGCTCTATCGGACCAGCTGTCGCGCCGAGTTCCGCATGATTCCGCGGTGAAGCGGGTGCCGACAGCGGGGCGGTGCACCACCCCGCGAGGGTGGCGCCCCCGACTCTTCGGAGCCGCTGACGACCGCACGAATGGGCCGCGGCCATTGCGACTATTTGCGGGCTGGTCATCCGAACGAGGTCAAGCCCCGGGACGTGGTGTAGCGGTCGGTGATCCTTCTGCTGTTGATTTCGGTTAGGCGCTGAGCTCGAGGACGGTGTCGGTGGTCGCCTCCTTCCCGGTGTCGGGGACGAGGGTGAGGCGGGACTTGGCGAGGATGTCGAGCCCGAGGTAGCGGCGGCCCTCGCCCATTCGTCGGTCTGTTCGGCGAGGACCGCGCCGACGAGGCGGATGATCGCGTCGCGGTTCGGGAAGATGCCCACGGAGTCGGTGCGGCGGCGGATCTCCCGGTTCAATCGCTCGTTGGGGTTGTTGGACCAGATCTGCTGCCAGAGCCCGTCGGGGAACCCGGTGAACGCGAGGATGTCAGCTCTCGCGTTGTCGAGGTGCTCGAACGCGGCGGGGAGTTTTCCGTCGACGTAGTCCAGGAGCCGGTCGAACTGCGCGTTCACTGCGTCAGCGTCGGGCTGGTCGTAAACGGAGTGCAGCATCGCCTTCACCGCCGGCCATGCTCTTCGGGGTGACGCTCATCAGGTTCGCGGCGTAGTGCGTGCGGCATCTTTGCCAGACTGCGCCGGGCAGGTTCGCCGCGATCGCCTCTACGAGACCTGCGTGAGCGTCGGAGGTGGCTAGGCGCACCCCGCCCAGACCGCGGGCGACGAGGTCGGCGAAGAACGAGTTCCAGGCAGCGCCGGTCTCCGACGTTGCGACCCGCAGCCCCAGGACTTCGCGGCGCCCGTCGGCGTTCACGCCGGTCGCGACCAGCACGACCGCATTGATCACGCGGCCACCCTCACGGATCTTCATCGTCAGCGCATCGGCGGCGACGAACGTGAACGGGCCCGCGTCGTCCAGGGGGCGGTGGCGGAACTGGTCGACGTGCTCGTCGAGGTCGGCCGCCATCCGCGAGACCTGCGACTTCGACAGGGAGTGGATCCCGAGAGTCTTCACCAGCTTGTCCATCCGCCGCGTCGAGACGCCCGCGAGGTAGCAGTCCGCGACGACCGTGATCAGCGCGGTCTCGGCGCGTTTGCGGCGCTCGAGGAGCCATTCGGGGAAGTAGGTGCCCTGCCGGAGCTTCGGGATCGCGACGTCGATCGTGCCGACGCGGGTGTCGAGGTCGCGGTGGCGGTAGCCGTTGCGCTGCGCGGCACGGTCCGGTGAGGGCTTGCCCCACTCGGCGCCGACCACAGCGTCAGCATCGGCGGACAGGAGTGCGTTGATCGTGGTCTGCAGCAGGCTGCGCATCAGGTCCGGCGACGCGTCGGTCAGGGCTTCAGCGAGCACGCTCGCAGGGTCGACAATATGAAGTGCGGTCATCGTGATGATGCCTTTCGAGTGGGATGTGAGAGTTTCCTCGAAGGATCACACGGTGACCGCGCCCACGTCCACGACGGGGCCGGCAGCCACCGCGCGCTACACCACGTTAAGGGGCACTACTCCTTGCTCGGAGTCTTCTTCGTTCCGCGGGCTCGACTGCCGCTCCCGTTTGAGGCCTTCGGAAAGATGAAGTCACCGTCGAAGATGGCATCGATCCTGTTGTTCAGGTAATACTCGCCCGGGGCGTCATCTGACTCGAAGATCCACCCCGCCGAGATGGCAGCCCCGAGGTCGCGCGTGAAGTTCGCCGGCTGCGTCTCGCGAGCACGGCGGAACGCGGCCTTCACATCCTCGATCTTGAACGTGTCCCCGCCGTCCTGCAGCACATACGCCCCGAGCGCCACGATCTTCTCCGGGTTCTTCGTAGCGCCTGAAACGTCGAGCGCGTCCCGCGGGTTGTTGACCTTCTTCGTGGTCGTTGCCGATGAGGAAGAGGCCCGCTCCTGCGCGGGGGTTTCGATTCCGAAAGCGCTGGTAGAGGTCTCGGCCTCTTCAGAGTTCAGGAATGTGATGATCCGAGCGGCCTGCGCGACCGAGATCTCGTCGTTGTATGACACCTTGCCGGTAATGCTGAGAAGCGTCGCGTTGTCTGACATCGTTACAGGAGTATCACCCGCGGAGACGCGTGTGCGGATGTAATACAAGCCAACACCGAGAATCTGCGAAGGGAGTTTGACAATCGCACTCCGCCACCGAAGCCGCTGTCTTCGGGCATTGCCCGTTTGGGGATCCTCAGCGCGTACTGTGGTTGCTCTGGTCCGGGCAGACCGTGCGCGAGTAAGCTATTGAATTAGCTCGGGCTTATCGGAGGTGGTGGGCATGGTCAAGAAGATCGATCGTGACGCGCTCCGTCGCGCTGTCGAGAAGTCGACGCGTTCGAGTGCTGCGCTCGAGCGTCGCTCGGTTCCCGCCGGTCACGTGCGTACGGAGAAGGCCGCGCGGTTCCTCGCGGCACGCCATTCTGCGTGAGCCCTCTCAGCCCGGGTTACGGGGAGACTCCGCTCGAGCCCGATGAAGCCGACGCGCTGACGCCGGTGGCACGCGCGCTTCTAGGTGATGATCCGCTGCGGGCTGACGTGTACGACGTGGAGCAGGCGGTCAGTGACGAGGTGAGCTTCGAGTTCGCCAATGCCGTCATCGACGGGCGCGTCGGCTTGTCCGATTTGTTGACGGATGCGTTCGTGCGGGAGCTTCATCGGCGACTGTACGGGGACATCTGGACCTGGGCGGGTGTGTACCGGCGGACGGAGAAGAGCGTCGGGATCGACCCGGTCAAGATCGCGGTGGAGTTGAGGCAGTCTCTCGAGACCATTGCATATCGGTGGGAACACACCGACGACTGGTCGCCGCGTGAGCTCGGAATCGCTGTTCACGCAGAAGTGGTCCGGATTCATCCGTTCGTCGACGGGAACGGCCGGGTGACGCGGCTGCTCGCGGATCTCGTGTTCTTCGCCGCGCAGGATGCCGGCGAGCTGCTGTTCACCTACGACTGGGGTGTCGACAAGCGCCCCTACATTGATCTGCTGCGCGAGTACGATCGGTCGCGCGACCCGGTGTCGCTTGCTGCTTTCGTGCCGGTCGTGGCTGTCAGTTGACACGCTCGCGCATCCCAGGTCAGGGGTCCCCAGGGGTCCCCGAGGCTGCCGATGATCCCGATTGTCTCGTTGCGCGGAGTGGATAGAGTGCGACACGAGCCGACCCATGGCCGACTGAATATGCCAGGTGAAGAGCGCAATCCGCGGAACCGCGCGGTCCCGCGCCGTCGCGGGGATCGAGACCGGATTCGGCTCCGCCTACCCTGCCAAGGTGGAGTCCCCTTACGGGGACCGAGGGTTCAAATCCCTCCGTCTCCGCTCTAAAAATGCCTGATCAGAGGCTATTTTCTTTCGGCTCTGCCACGAAGTCTGCCATTTCTGCCACGTCCTCGAGGAGCTCGGCGTTGAGCAGTCTTGTGGTTCTGCGGGATGTCGCTGAGCATTCTGCTCACGGCGCGTTGCTCCGCTGCCTGGTTTCGACCGCGTCAGCATGGGGCCGAGAGCGCGAATCCCTCCGTCTCTGAGTCGGGTGTTCAGTCTCGAGCGAGCGAACCCCGTTCGGGGGCGCGTTGGGCGGATCACGTGCCGTGGCGATGCCGTGTCATGAATGGGAGCCGCGATAGGGTACCTCTTGATAATGGGGGCTGGGTTGCCTGGATGTGCTGGAGTAGGGCGTCAGGATGGGTGCTGATCGCGCTAGGTTGGTTGCTGATCGGGTCGAGGCGAGCGCGACGCACGCTCTAGGCGTCGAGGCGCGCGTCGCGCCCTCTCTTGAGGTTGGATCGATCTACCGTGTGCGCCGTGGCCTCCGCAAGGAGGTGTTCATCGTCATTGACCGAGACCGCTCGCACGTCAAAGGTATTTGGCGGGACGGCGAGGTGGAGGTCCGCCTTGTTGAGCGTCTTGGTCAGGCAGTGGTGCCAGCGTCGCCTGCGATTCGCTCCCACGCAGGTCGCTTGAAGAGACTGCTTAGCGGTGCTGTATCCGACGAATTCGTCACGAAGCCCGCCGCGGCTGAGCTGGGCAAGCGCGTCGACGCAATGCTCCGACGTGCTGGCGGCAATCATGCGGTGGGGCTGCTGCTCGACCGCAAAGCTCTCAGCCTGACCGAGGAAGAATGCGGACGACTCCCGCTGGCAGCGTGGCGGGTGAACTACGAGCTGCTCCAAGACCACGCGGCGGGTTCCAGGCAACGGCGTGCTAGGGCCGCCGCACTGGTCGCGGACTTCGCGGCGCCACTTGGCGTGCGCGCTCGCGTGGCACTCGCCGAGGGCGTGGAGCTAGGTTCGCTGGGCGCCGACATCGCCGCCCTGTTCGCTCCGTCGAGCGCCACACGACCCGATATGGCGAGCGCGGCGAACACGCTCGGGGCGGCACTCGTTGCGGCCGGGCTCAAGCGTGCTGGGCGACTCAGCCTTGCGAGCAGGACGCCCGGATGGTTCGCGGCGACATCCAGCCGCGCGGCGGCCTACTCCGTTCTCTCAGGTGGGAGCCCGCAGGCGGCCCGCCAGATCGATATCGGCGGGTTGTCCCTTTCCGCTGTCGACGACCTCATTGACGCCGGAGCTTCCGTCACGGCCTCGACGATAGACGGAGCCGTCGACGTCGATGACATGCAGGGTGTCTCATGGAGCACCTATATCGCAGCGCGTACACGCCCCGACGAGTTGACTACTGACGCGGTGATCGCACTCAAGTTCGCCGGCGAGGCCTACCGTCGCTACCTCCGCGGGGACGACGATGTCGCGGCGGCGATGCCCGGGCTGAAACTCAAGGATGCGATGGCCGCCCGGAGCATCGCGAAGGGCGACCAACCTGTCGAAGAGGCTCACGACCCATTGCTACGGGAACTTGCGGACGCTCTGAAGGCTGGCGCAGCGGGGTCTGCGTCTGCGGAACTGCTGGCCGATTCCTCGACATGGGGTGTTCTCATCAGCAAAGGCGTACGTGCATCGCGCGACGGTGGTAGTCAGTCCGAACAGTACGAGGACCTCTTCGCGTTGCATCAGGCGCGTGAGGCACTGTTCAGCTGGAACTGGGCCCGGGCGCAGGAGATCGCGCGTGATCGCCTCCGCGGCGCGAGGCGCGAAGCGGTTCGCGACGAGCTACTCAACCTCATCGCCTGCGGACTCTGGCTCGAGGACAGACCCGAACCCGCGCTGGCAGCACTTGATAGTGCCCTCGAAGGTGAGTACACGGAGGCCCTGCTCACCAACGCCGCCGTAGTCGCGACGGAGCTGGAGCATTGGAGCGCGATCCAACGGTTCGTCAAGATCGCGCGCGAGGCACCCAGTTCCCAACAGCGTGCGATGGCGGCGGAGCGCGCACTCCTCCTGTGGGTTAACGACGATGCCCGCATCTGGGCAGACGATGATGAGACCATCCCTGAGGACATCCTGGCTGCGCTGCGGCCACTCATTCGCGAGCAGATTCCCACTGAGCGGTATCTCCGGATCGTGCGTACCCTCGCGATCCACGACTCGAACTGGCTCGCCGCGCAGCCGCCCGGTGCATTCGGCCGCAACGCTGGTTCGGCCGCAGCGCGCATCTTCCAGGGCCGCGCACGCGGCGTTGAAGAGTTCGTTGCCGAGCTTTCGAAGGAGCTCCGCACCGGTCTCGCCGAGAAGTGGGTCGAGGAGGAGCGCGACTCCGTCGTCGAGGCTGCGGTCAACATCCTGGCGGAGCAGAACGATGAGATGGGTGGAGCGTTCTTCGGATTGACGCTCTTGAAGGGTGGTCTACCGCTCGAACCAAGGCAGCGAGTACCACTCACGTGCTTCACCGTGATGTCGATCACCCAGAACATCAACACGGATCAGGGCGAGCCAAAGGATGAGTTCATCGACTGGGTGATTGGCGCAAAGCACGCGCTGGCAAGCCTGGACGAGGAAGATCGTCGACTGCTCGCGCCCTTGGTCACGCTCGCGGGGGAGGAACTCGCGCGTACGTTCGCGCGGGCGCGCACGCCGCAGATCGACCAGGCCCGCGAAGTCATCATCCGCGTCAGCGCCCAACTCACGGGAATGCCCTCCTGGCAGATCAACCACGAAAAGGTTCAGGAAGTCATGGCCCCGCTGTCGAAGTTCTGCAGTGAGACCTGGCAGGTGCTGCACAAGGTCCGTCCACTCATCTCCGACCGCGACCTGCTCCATGCCATCGATGAGCTGATGGGCGTGGCCTCCAATCTCGGCGCGATGGCGGTGAAGCTCCGCTGATGGGTAACCGCAGGAGCCCCTACCTCATCCTCGGTGTGCCATACGGCGCATCCAAGAACGACGCCGCGCGGGCGTTCGCGCGAGCAACGCGCAGACTCCGACGCCAATCCGACGCGCCCTACGACCTCGAAGATCTCAACTGGGCACTTCATGCCGTTGAGCAGCGAATCCAGGATCCGGCGACGAGCATCGATGACTTCCGGATGCCCGCCGACACGAGTGTGTATCAACTGCCCGCGGGGGAGGGGATCCTCAATCCGCCTGCCACGCTCTACCGACGGCGCACCCCCCCATCGGACTCGACCGACCTCGACGCTCTGCACACTGCGGTGCTCGTCGAAATCGCGGGCGAGGTCGCAGCGGAGTGCAGGGACACCCCGCTGCCGGCACTGCACTACTTCCCAGGCGATACGGGATATGGCGACTCCGCGGGCTCGACGCCGCACGCCTCGGGTGCGGGTGCGGTTGCGTCTGCGGCAGCCGAGAGCCGCGAGCGGCCCAGTCATCGGCGCAGGGCGCTTGGGGTGATGACCGCGGCGTTGATCGGGATCGCCGCCATCATCGCGATCGCAATCGGCATCGCAACGGCGAACTCATCTGAGCCCAATGCTGAAGTCGTGCCTTCCAGCTCGCCGGTTACAGTGACGCCGGAGCCAGATGACCCCGCCGCGATGGCGTTCGACGCGCAGTTCGCAACCGACGAGCGGGCCTACGACGTGTGCGAGGACTCATGCTGGATCTGGGACACCACGCCCACCGAGTCGTGCGAAGGGGCTGAGATCGAGATCGGCATGTACTCATCGGAGGATGCCGTCGAAGCCACAATCACCCGAGTCCAGTCCGTCGGCCGTCTCGAGAAAGGCGTCGTCAAGCGGGTCGTCGTGCCTTCCGAGCCAGGTGACCCCGAGTTCGCGGCGCCGTTGCGGCTCGCCTGCGTGACCTAGTCGCGGGCTCACACGCAGAGTCCCCGCTCAGGTGGTCTCCGTCGCACCCCAGTCCAACCAGCCCACAGAGAGGGGATCTCGATGATCGGAAAGCGCTCGCGAGAGACCGAGCAGCTTCTGACCACAATGGAGCGGCAGATCGACCGGATTCACACGGCGCTGATCGTGCGCGATCCCGGTACGACGCTGTCGGCTGACGCATATGAGGGACTTCGCAAGCAGGTCATTGCCTCTGCGTCTTCGCGGCTCCAACATGTGGCGCAGCTCGCAGAGTTCGATGTTGCGCTACGGCGGGGTGCGAGCGCCGAGGACCTTGCCGCTCTCATCGACCAGTGGCTGGGACAGGCTGGTATCAAGCGGGTCGAGGATCCCAGCGTCCAGGGAGCTTGGGAGACAGACGCCATCGGGCACGCAGCAGAGGTGGAGATCCCTGCGTACGTTGACGGCGTCACCGGCCGACTCGTACGCCAAGGACGGCTCAGGCTGACGCGGGAGACTCCGCAGCCGATCAGGGAAGACACTCAGCAGCCGGAGTCTGCAGAAGCGGGGCCGGCGCCAGGCGGCGTCGACGCTGATGGAAGCGAGCTTCCATCAGAAGAGCAGGCTGACGATGAGCGCTATTCGGATAAGGAATCTGAAGGCATCAAGGGGGACTCCTAGTGGCAGGTATCGGCATCGACTTCGGAACGACCAACTCCGTTGTCGCCCAGTACGCAGCGAACTCGCTGTCGGTGCTCTCCATCGACGAGCCGCCCGCGGATTGGGCAGGGCTCGGATTCGACCGCGTGTTGCCGACAGTGTTCGGACGCGGGAACGACGACGAGCCCATCTTTGGGTGGGCCGCCAAGCGGCGTCCGGGCAGTCTCGCGGCCGTCAAGCGGCTGCTCCGCGCTGAGGAGCGCGCTGACGTCGACGGTATCGAGTACGTCGTCGAGGAGATCGCGACCCTCATCTTCGGGCATCTGAAGAGAGCCAGCTCCAACCAGGGCGTCTCATTCGATCAGGCCGTCGTGACAATCCCCGCCAACAGTCGCGGCATTGCGCGCCACCGGACCAAGCTCGCCGCCGGAATGGCTGGAGTCCAGGTCCAGGCGCTCATCAACGAGCCCACAGCTGCGGCAATGGCGTATAGCATGCGGTCGGCGCACGAAGAGACCCTCATGGTTGTGGATTGGGGTGGTGGCACGCTCGACGTGACCATCCTCCGGAACATCGACGGTGTGTTCATGGAGCAGTCATCCAAAGGAATCCAGCAGCTCGGAGGACTTGACTTCGACACAGCGCTGTCGCGCCTCGTGCTGGACACAGTTTCCGACTCATCGGGGTGGAGTCAGAGCGATCGGAACGGGTTGCGGCTCGACATCGAGAAGGCCAAGATCCAGCTTTCTGACGCGGAACAAGTTAGCGTTCCGCTGCCGGGCGGTGAGTATCGGCAGGTCACGCGGTCGATGTTTGAGCAAGCGGTCAAGCCTCAGATCGAACGGGTTCGCGAGCCGATCATGCAGTGCCTTCGAGATCTCGGCGCTCAGCCGAGCGACATCGACGCTGTGGTGCTTGTGGGCGGCACGTGCAAGGTCCCTGCGATCCGTCAGTTCGTATCGGAGATCATGGGGCGAGGGCCGGCTACCGGCATCGACCCGATGACGGCTGTCGCGGAGGGCGCAGCGGTGGCGTCCGCCATTCTGTCGGGCGATCTCGACGACCGTGACTTCTTCGTGTCGACCGAACACGCCCTCGGAACGATCGTTCTTGATCCCGAGTCAGGCTTGAAGTTCTCGGAACTGATCCCTCGCAACCACAAGTTGCCGGCACGCGTCACCGACAGCTTTATGCCAGTGGTCCCGTTCCAGGAGAAGCTAAATGTGCAGGTAGTGGAGGGCGACCCGGAGAAGCCGCTTGACGACGAGGACAACGTCATCATCAAGTCGTGGGAGATTGACCTGCCGGAACCGCAGCCGCTGGGCGAGATCTCGGTGGACCTCACCTACAGCTACGACGTCGATGGCATCCTGCACGTCGCAGCAGAAGACAGTCTCGGTAACACCTTGTTGTCAGATGCCGTCTCGTACGGCCAGGTGGTCGACAAGCGCGACTTGGCGAAGATCGCGTCGCGCGTCGAGCGCACGCTTGACCAGGGCCGAATCGAGGTGCCTACAACGGCGCGCGAATCCGTTCTGAATGCTGAGGACCGCAAGCTGGTGGTGGACGTCGGAACGAAGATCGTTCCGTTCATTGACGATGCCGAGGCCGCACAACTCCGAACGCTCATCGAAAAGGCATATATTGGCGACCAGGCTGCGCTCGACGCCGTCAAGACTGCGAGCCGCAAGTACAGCTACCTGCTCTAGGAATGTCGATTCTAGAGATGACAGCGACCTGTCCGATACCGGGCTTGGGGCTGCGCGATTCTCGACGCGGCTGCAAGTGCGCCAGGCGCGGCGATTCGTGCCACGAATCTGCCACGAATCGAGACCAATCGATCTGATCGAGCCGTGCATCCGCGACATCAGAACCCGCAGAACCATGCGGTTTGAGTTGGGTTCGATTGCCATCGGCGCGATTTCAAATCCCTCCGTCTCCGCCATTTTTCTTCCTGGTCAAGAGCCATTTCCTCGCCGCCCTCTCGCGGCATGGATGGCCTCATCAGCCCCGCATTTTGTGGTTCACTGTCCTCATAGCGTGCTGTCCATCTCAGCATCCCGCAAAGCCGGCTGGCCGACACGTCACGAGCGGCGTGCTTCGCGACGTGATGTCGAGCGCAGCGCGCTCAGCAGTCCGCAGGCCGCCCTATCCGTGCAATGCCCGTATACGACGGATCCTGTGTGCGCATCGACTTCTTGTCTGTCACGGCGCGGAGGTCTTTCGTTTTTTTCGTTCTTGAGTAGGGTGGGTGTATGAGTACGCCGACGGATGTTCCTCGTGGTGCGCGGAAAGCGCGGACGTACCTTCCTGAAGAGGGAGCTCGCGCGGAGTTGCTCGATTTCGCGGAGCTGATACGGGAGCTTGAGGCGTATTTGGCTCGGAGTTCGAGTAGGGCGGCGTTGGTGGACCCCTCGGGCGCAGAGCGTCCGATTCCTGATGAGATCTTCCGGATTCTGGAGCAGGTGACCAATGCTCTGGCCGCGGGGGAGGGCATCACAATCGTTCCCCAAGGGATGACGATGACCACCCAGCAGGCGGCGGACTTCCTCTCGGTGAGTCGTCCCACGTTGGTGCGTCTGTTGGAGTCGGGCGCGATCCCATTCGACAAACCGGGTCGTCACCGTCGGGTGAGGCTGGAGGACCTCCTCGCCTACCAATCGTCGTTCCGTGCTGACCGGCGAGCGGCGTTGCGCGATCTCGCGCGCGTAGGTTTGGACGCGAAGGTGCACGTCGGGGACCCGGCCCAGGTCAAGCGGTTGGCGGAGCTCGACGACGAGTGAGCTTCCCGGCACTGTTTGACACCAACGTCCTCTACGGCGCGCTGCTGAACGACCTGATCCTCGAGCTCGCTGACCGCGGGCTCTATCGCCCGCTGTGGTCGGCGGACATCATCGAAGAGTTGCGGCGGAACCTCGTCACCGCTGGCGAAGATGAACGTCTCGTCGGCAAGCGGATCTCTACGATGACGACCTTCTTCCCCGATGCGATGGTTGACGGCCATGTCTCGCTGATAGCGACGATGACGTGCGATCCGAAGGACCGGCATGTGCTCGCCGCGGCGGTGCGCGGGGGAGCGGAGGTGCTGGTCACGTTCAACCTCAAGGACTTCCCGTTCGAGTCCGTTGAGCCGTTCGACGTCGAGGTCGTCCACCCCGACGACTTCCTCCTCGATCAACTCGACCTTCACCACGCTCCCACCCTGCGAGCCATCGTCGAGCTCGTCGACGCGTATGACTCACCCGCGATGACGATGGACGACTACCTGCTTGCATTGACCCGCGCGGGCGTCCCGAAGTTCGCCGACGCGGTCAGGGCGAGGCTGTACTGACCCCTGTGACCCACCCAGCGGCGGCGCCTCGATGGTCGCGATCTAGGTGACCCCCAGGTGACCCCGAGCATGTGTAGGACACGGATCCTGTCCACGCTGCGAGTGTGTGGAGTGCGTAGAGTGTGGAGCTCACGAGCCCGAGATATCCCTGATTGTGCGGAATATTCGCGAGATTCGCGCCGCCACACCATCTGGCGCCGCTCATCTCAACGAGCGATCGGCACGCGCTCGCTTGAGCGCCGGTGTCCGCCCAATCGTCCACGAACAGGACGGCGTCACCCGATTTCAGGAGGGTGCGCCGTAGCCCCAGTCGCAGATGCTCGTCGCGATAGTCCGGTGCGTTAGAGATCTCCCGCCACGCATCACTGGCTGCGGCCCGACCGGGATTCTTTCGTACCTCCGCGAATCCGATGCCCGCGGGTGCGCCTCCGCGCGACGGTGGCGCCAGTTCCGGGACTGGATCCGCAATACCTAGCGCTTCGAACCCTCGGGCTGGCCAAGACGAGCGATGCGCGCATTGCGCTGTTCGACGAACTCGATGCTCGCATCTCGGTATCGCCGGTACTCGTCGACGCTGCGTGGGAGCGGTCTGCCACCGAACGACTCGAAAGGCAAGAAGGTGCGCACTCGCCCCCGAGCGTCAACGAGGTCGCCGAGAAGAAAGTGCGACACGTAAGTGGGGAAGTCGCCGAAGACGGCGAAGAACCCTGCGTACGCGTCGAGGACGTCACTCAGTGGGCTGGCCTCGCGCGCGTAGTGGCGCCGAATGCACTCCAACGTGAGATCGAAGCGGTCGGAGATCGCAGCGCGGGTCCCCCTGGCTTGATTGATGGTCGGCTTCAGTTCGAACGCCACAGGAAAGACGATGTATCCACCGACGGTGCAGCTGGCCCGCAGGAATGCGTCAAGTTCGTCGTGCGGAATCCCGGCTACTACCGCGGCCGTGTGTCGCCATGTCGCGTACGTGTGGATGATGCTGTCACTGCTGACCATCCAACTGCCGCGCGATGACATCATCCGGAGGTATTCCTGAGGTGCCAGCTCCAGCCCGATCTGTGTGCCGTCCGGCAGCGGACGTGACCACAGTTGCTGATGATATCCACGGAGAGTCGCACTGTGCGCGTCTGGATCTTTCCCGGCTCTTCACGAACGAGGGTGTAGTGGGTTGAGCGCGTCGCTGGCTGGGTAGGGGTCGAGGTCTCCCGGAGGATGGAAGTTCTTCACGCTCACCATC
>QFPM01000014.1 GCA_003248655.1 Microbacterium sp. | reverse complement strand
ACTCGCCACCCGCTACGACAAACTCGCGATCACCTACCGGGCCGCTGTCATCCTCAACGCCGTCATCGCCTGGACCCGGCAATTGTCAGACATGCCCTAGGCACTCGCGCACCGGTGCCGACCTCGGCGCGCGGATGCCGGCCTCGGCGCGCACGCGCGGGCGTCAGGTGCGGTCGCGGCGCTCGGGGCGCTTTGCGGAGCGCTGGAAGCGGTCGGGCTTGATCTCGATCAAGCGACCCGAGATGCGGGTGTTCTCGAGGCGCTTGAGCGCGCCCGGGGGCAGGTCGGCGGGAAGCTCGACGAGCGAGAAGTCGGGGCGGATCTGGATCGCGCCGAAGTCCTCGCGGCGGAAGCCGCCCTCGTTCGCGAGCGCTCCGACGATCTGCCGCGGCTCGACCTTGTGTCGGCGGCCGACCTCGATGCGGTAGGTCGCCGTCGGGCCGCTCGCCCGCCGGCGGTCGGGGCGGTCGGGGCGGTCGGCGCGGTCGGCGCGGTCGGGGCGGTCGCCGCGTTTCGACTCGCTTCGCTCGCGGGGCGGCAGGGAGCGGTCGCGGTCACGGTCGCGGCGCGCGGGCTCGTCGTTCGCGGCATCCAACAGCAACGGTGTCTCGCCCTGCGCGACGACGGCGAGCGCCGCGGCGACATCCGCCTCGGGCACGTCGTGGTGCGTGACGTAGTGAGTGATGATGTCGCGGAACCGGTCGATCCGCTCGGTGTCGGCGAGCGCGGCGGTGATGGCGTCGTCGAAACGGGTCAGGCGGGTCGCGTTGACGTCATCCACGCTCGGCAGCGTCATCTCGGTGAGCGGCTGACGTGTGGCCTTCTCGATGGATGCCAGCATCCGCCGCTCGCGCGGAGTGACGAAGCTGATGGCATCCCCCGCGCGGCCGGCCCGGCCGGTGCGGCCGATGCGGTGCACGTACGACTCGGTGTCGATCGGCAGGTCGAAGTTCACGACGTGGCTAATGCGGTCGACGTCAAGCCCGCGCGCGGCGACGTCGGTCGCGACCAGGATGTCGAGCTTGCCGTCCTTCAGCTGGTTCACGGTGCGCTCGCGCTGAGCCTGCGCGATGTCGCCGTTGATGGCGGATGCCGTGTACCCGCGCGCCCGGAGCTTCTCGGCGAGGGTCTCGGTCTCGTTCTTCGTGCGGGTGAAGACGATCATGCCCTCGAAGGGTTCGACCTCGAGGATGCGGGTCAAGGCATCCACCTTCTGCGGATACGACACGACGAGGTACCGCTGCGTGATGTTCGCCGACGTCGTCGTCTTCGCCTTGACGTTGATCTCGTCGGGATCCTTCAGGTAGGTGCCCGCGAGGCGGCGGATCTGCGCCGGCATCGTCGCCGAGAAAAGGGCGACCTGCTTGGATGCCGGGGTGTCGGCGAGGATCGTCTCGACGTCTTCGGCGAATCCCATCTTGAGCATCTCGTCGGCCTCGTCGAGCACGAGGAAGCGGAGCTCCGACAGGTCGAGCGTGCCCTTGTCGAGGTGGTCCATGATGCGGCCGGGCGTGCCGACGACGACGTGGACCCCGCGGCGGAGCGCGGACAGCTGCTGGCCGTAGCCCTGGCCGCCGTAGACCGGTAGCACGTGCACGCCGCGCAGGTGCGCCGCGTACGACTCGAACGCCTCGCACACCTGCAGCGCCAGCTCGCGGGTCGGCGCGAGCACGAGCGCCTGCGGGGTCGTCTGCGACAGGTCGAGCTGCGACAGGATCGGCAGCGCGAACGCCGCGGTCTTGCCCGTGCCCGTCTGGGCCGTTCCGAGCACGTCGCGGCCCGACAGCAACGGCGGGATCGTCGCGGCCTGGATCGCCGAGGGCGTCTCGTACCCGACGTCGCGCACCGCGCGCAGCACGGCGTCGTCGAGCCCCAGGTCGGCGAAGCTCAGAGTCGGGGCCGCCGCCTCTGCGGGCGCGTCGTCTGTCGTCATCCCCTTACGGTACCGGCGCGGGCGCGCTCGCGACGCGCCGCCGCCTGGCGGGTACCATATATGGCATGCACAAGACGACGGTCTACCTTCCCCGCGAGCTCGACCTTCGGCTCGCGGCCGAAGCGCGGGCCGAAGGGGTGAGCAAGGCCGCACTGATCCGACGCGGCGTCACGGAGTTGCTCGAGCAGAGCTCGCGTCCGCGGCGCACCGCCGAGCTGCCCGTCTTCAACGGTGGGCGCACGAGATCGATGGATGAGATCGATGATGCGCTCGGCGCGCAACTCGCCGAGCGCGCCGCCCGTCGATGATCGTCGTCGCGGACACCTCCGGACTGCTTGCCGCGTTCGACGCCGGTGAGCGCGAACACACCCGAGCCCGCGGGGTCCTCTCGCGGGAAACCCTCGTCATCTCACCTCTCGTTCTGACAGAACTCGACCATCTCGTGCATCGAGAGTTCGGGTTCCGTGCTGCGATCGCCGCGATCGAAGCGCTCACGAATCGCGTCGCGGACGGTCAGTATGCCCTCGCGGAGGTCTCCAACGATGACCTCGAGACGGCCGCGCGGGTGCGCACGGAGTACGCGGATCATGAGCTCGACCTCTCCGACGGCGTCGGGGTCGCGATCGCTGAGAAGTATCGGACGAACCGCATCTTCACGCTCGACCACCGCGACTTCCGCGCCATCAGACCGCTCAACCCCGAGTTCGCGAGCTTCCTCCTCCTGCCGTCCGACGCATGAACGCGCGCCGAGCGCGCACCGACCTCGGGGTCAGCTCACGGCGCGGGCGCGCTCGCGACGAACCGCCTGGCGCGCCTTCGCCCACCGCGTGAAGCCCGCCGAGTCGGGGATGCGCGCGAGCATCGGGCCCGCGATGATCGTCATCAGCACGTACGCGGTCGCCAGCGCGGCGAGCGAGCGGTCGACGCCGGCGCCGACGGCGAGGCCCGCGATGACGATCGAGAATTCCCCGCGGGGGGTGAGCGCGAACCCGGCGCGCCAGCGTCCGGCCTCGGCGATTCCCGCCTTCCGCGCCGCGAGATAGCCGGTGAGCACCTTCGTCGCCATCGTGAGGACCGCGAGCGCGAGCGCCGGCAACAGCATCGGCACGAGGTCGGCGGGGTCCGTCGACAACCCGAAGTAGAGGAAGAAGACGGCCGCGAACAGGTCGCGCAGCGGCGTCAGCATCCGCTCGACCTCGACCGCCGTATTGCCCTGGATCGCGATGCCCACGAGGAACGCCCCGACCGCCGCCGATACCTTGACCTCCGACGCGAGGCCCGCGACGAGCACCGTCACCCCGAGCACGGCGAGCAGCAACGCCTCCGCGTTTCGCGTCCACAGCATCCTCGAGAACCACTTGCCGTGCCGGAGGGCGAGATACAGGATGACGAGGACGGATGCCAGCGCCACCACGACGGTGACCGTCGCCGCACCGAAGTCGAGCCCGACCAGAAGCGCCGTCAGCAGTGGCAGGTAGAACGCCATCGCGAGGTCTTCGATCACGAGGATCGAGAGGATCGTCGGCGTCTCGCGGTTCGTGAGGCGGCCGAGGTCGTGCAACATCTTCGCGATGACGCCCGACGATGACACCCACGTGATGCCGCCGAGGACGAGCGCCGCGACGGGACCCCAGCCCATCAGCAACGCGAACGCCGCGCCGGGCAGGGCGTTGAGCGCCATGTCGAGCGCACCCGCCCCCGCCGAGGTGCGAAGGTTGCCGACGAGCTCGCGCGCGTTGTACTCGAGCCCGAGCATGAGAAGCAGCAGGATGACGCCGATCTCGGCGCCGACGGCGATGAACCCCTCGGCGTGATCGACGGGGATCAGCCCGCCCTCGCCGAGCGCGAGACCGCCGAGCAGGATGAACGGGATCGGCGAGAGCCCCAGGTATCCGGCGAGGCGGCTGACGATCGCGATGCCGAGAAGAAGCGCGCCGATCTCGATGAGGTCGAGCGCTCCGTGATCCATGGGCGAGCGCTCAGTCGCCCGCGAGGATGCGCACGAGGCGGTCGAGTCCGTCGCGGGTGCCGACGGCGACGAGCGTGTCGCCAGCATCCAGCAGGTCACTCGGCTCCGGGGCGGGAACGACTCCGGCGTCGCGCACGATCGCGACGATCGAGCAGCGGGTGAGGGTGCGGGCGCGGGTGTCACCGAGCGGGCGGCCGACGTACGGCGAGTCCGCTCGCACGGGGATCTGCTCCATGTAGAGCCCTGCGATCTGCTCGCGCAGCCCCGCGAGCTGGGTCAGGATGAGTGACCCGCCGAGCACCTCCGACAGCGCCGTCGCCTCGTCGTCGGTCAGGTCGATGGTGTCTTCCGCGCGATCGGGATCGTCTTCGTCGGACAGCGCGAGCTCGCGCCCGCCGTCGCGGAAGTTGATGATCGAGAGCCGACGTCCACCCCGCGTGAGGATGTCGTGGCGGACGCCGATGCCGGGAAGCTCGGCGCGTTCGACATGCACTGGCATGGGACCATCATGGCATCGCCCGTGCGCGACGCGTTCCCGGCCCCGCCGGGGCTAGTCTGGGCTCGCGCCGCGACACCGCAGTCGCGCCACCAGGTGTTCACCGAGAGGACCTACCGTGACGAGCATGTCGCTCCCCGATCAACCCGCCCCGGATGCCCTCGCCGCCACCGGAGGGCGACCCGCCGTCCAGCGAAAGCAGGGCGTCCTCGCCTGGGCGCTGTGGGACTGGGGGTCGGCGGCGTTCAACGCGGTCGTGACGACGTTCGTCTTCAGCACCTACCTCTCGAGCAACTACTTCATCGACCCGGCCATCGTCGAGGCCGCCGGCGACGACGAGAAGAACCCCGCGCTCGTCGCGGCGAAGGCGGGGAACGCCTCGTTCATCGGCATCGCGCTCATGATCGCCGGCATCCTGATCGCCGTCCTCGCCCCCGTGCTCGGCCAGCGCTCCGATGGCACCGGCCGGCGCAAGCTGTGGCTCGGCATCAACACGGGTGTCGTCGTGCTCGCGATGGCCGCGATGGTGTTCGTCGAGGGAGCTCCCGAGTACCTCGTCCTGGGCGCGACGCTGCTCGCCGTCGGGAACGTGTTCTTCGAGTTCGCCGGCGTCAACTACAACGCGATGCTCGTGCAGGTCTCGACGAAAGAGAACATGGGCCGCGTCTCGGGATTCGGCTGGGGCATGGGATACGTGGGCGGCATCGTGCTGCTGCTGATCCTCCTCGTCGGGTTCATCGGGCTCGTCGACAGCCCGGGGCCTCTGGGGATCACGACCGACGGCGGCCTCCACATCCGCCTCGCAGTGCTCGCCTCGGCGGTGTGGTTCGGCGTGTTCGCGATCCCCGTGCTGCTGCGCGTACCCGAGATTCCGGCGCGGGCGCGGCGCGTCAAGGTCGGCTTCTTCGCCTCGTACGGCGTGCTGTTCGACACGCTGAAGAAGCTCTGGCACGGCAACCGCCAGGTGCTGATGTTCCTGCTCGCGAGCGCGGTCTTCCGCGACGGACTCGCAGGCGTGTTCACCTTCGGCGCCATCATCGCGGAGCAGGTGTTCGGCTTCACGTCGTCGCAGGTGCTGTACTTCGCCGTCGCCGCGAACGTCGTCGCGGGGCATCTCGACGATCCTCGCGGGGCGGCTCGATGACCGATTCGGGCCGAAGAACGTGATCCTCGCCTCGCTCGTCGGACTCGTCGTCGCCGGCACCGCGGTGCTGTTCATCGGCTCGGCGCAGATCGGATTCTGGATCGTCGGCCTGATCCTGTGCATGTTCGTCGGGCCGATCCAGTCGGCATCCCGCTCCTTCCTCGCTCGCATCACGCCCGAGGGTCGCGAGGGCGAGATCTTCGGGCTCTATGCGACGACCGGTCGTGCGGTCTCGTTCCTCGCGCCGGGCCTGTTCGCGCTGTTCGTCGGCATCTCCGGCGACACGCGCCTCGGCATCCTCGGCATCGTCCTCGTGCTGCTGGCCGGCCTGCTGCTCATGCTGCCCGTGAAGACGAAGCAGGCGCGGATCGACTGAGCCCGGTTCATCCGTCGCAAAGTGCGCGGAATCCGCGCAGTAGCCGCAATCTGCGCCGGATGAACGGACTCAAGGGACCGATACCACGACGCGCACACCGGGGAGTTCGGCGAAGCGGGCCGCGCGGTCGGTCGTGAACAGGATGCGGTCGGTGGCGATCGCCGTCGCCGCGATGATGAGGTCGTGCGCTCCCCGCGGCGCCCCGGTGCGGCGCGCATGCGCGAGGAGCAACGCATGAGCTTCGGCGACTCGCTCGTCGTACTCGATCACCGGAACGATCTCGCGGATGCCGGCGACGAACCGCTCGCGCGCACCGCGACGCTGATCGTCGGCGAGCGCGACGCCTGCCAGGAGCTCGCCCAGCGTGACCGCGGCCATGACGACATCGTCGTCGCGGTCGAGTGTCGCGCCCGCGCCCGAGCGCTCGACGGAAACCAGAACGCCCGTGTCGACGATCAGGCGTCTGCCCACGGGTCGCCGTTCTGCGCGGTGACCTCGCCGGATGCCGCGCGCACGGCATCCAGATCATGGGAGAAGTCGACGTCGAGGCGCGCATCGGTCACGAAGTCAATGAGAACGCCGCCATTCGCTGCGGGGGCTGGCCCGATGGCCGCGATCCGGCGGCCACCTCGCGTAATGACGACCTGCTCGCCGCGCTCGACCTCGTCGAGGAGTGCCGCGAAAGAGCGGCTCGCTTCGGTCGCGGTCATGGTGCGCATGGGATCAGATTATCAGATTCCATCGGAATGCGGGTGGTCGCGGCGAGAAACCACTCACGCCCTGAGAAACCCGCGGTGGCTTGGTTTCTCAGGCGAGAAGTGGTTTCTCGGCGGGATGCCGGGGACGGAGGCCCGGGCGGCGGGATGCCGTGCGGGGGGTCAGGGCTGCGGCCAGGCGGCGGCGAGCTTTGCGAGCAGGCGCGCGAGGTCGGCACGCTCGTCGGGCGTGAAGTCAGCGAGCGCCTGCGTGAGGTGCTCGCGGCGCTGGCCGCGGAAGCCGCGGGCGATGCGGGATCCTTCGTCGGTCAGTGCGATGCGCGTCCGGCGGGCGTCCTCGGGGTCGGCCTCGCGGCGCACGAGGCCGAGGTCGACGGCCTGCTGGACCAGCCGCGACGCGCGGGGCTGATCGACGCCGATCGCCTCGCCCAGCTCGCTGACGCTCAAGGGGTGGGATGCCGCGGCGAGCGCCTCGAGCAGGCGCAGGCGCGCGGGCCCGCCGCCGCGCATGCCCGGGCCGCCTGCGCCGCCGGGTCCGCCGGGAGCCCAGGGCCCCGTGGGCCACTCGTGCCCGCGATGACCGTGGGGACCGCCGCCCCCCGGGGGCCCGAACGGTCCCCGGGGGCCCGGGAATCTCCCCCTGCCGCGCAACTGGGCGAGGGCCGCGTCGATGGCGGCGAGGTCGTCGGGCACGGCATCCGTCATCCTTCCAATTTACATGTGACTTGACATACGAAGTGAAAGCATGTCACACTGCATATACATGCACTTCGACATGTATCCGGCGGCCGTCTGAGCGCCGCCCCACGAAAGGACACCTCATGGACACTCACACGAACACCACCACCTCCCACCCCTTCGGCTACTGGTTGCGCGCCGTCGACCGGCTGCTCGCCCGCGAGTTCGAGGCGGCTTTCGCCGCCGAGGGCGTCACGCGTCGCGACTGGCGACTGCTGAGCCTGCTCGACGGCGACGTCAACGCGCCCGAGCTGACAGCGCGCCTGCAGCGCCACGGCGGCAAGAAGCTGCGGACGCTCGTCGACCGCGGTTGGGTCGCTGAAACGGACGGCGCCTGGACGCTCACCGACGAAGGGCGCGCCGCCAAGGCGCGGCTCGCCGAGTCGGTCGACGCGATCCGCAGCAAGGTCGCGGCATCCGTCTCGGACGAGGACTTCGCCACGACGCTCGCGAGCCTCGAAGCGATCGCGCGCGAGCTCGGCTGGGATCCCGACGAGCGGATGCCGCGTGGCTTCGGTCGGCACGGCTTCGGCCCGGGCTTCGGCCGCGGGCACGGACGCCCGGCGTTCGGCCCGTTCGGCCCGTTCGCCCCGTTCGCTCCCCGCGACGGCGTCGGCCGCGGCCACAGCCACGGCTTCGACCCGCACGCCGGGTTCGGCGCCGGGCGTGGATTCGGCCGCGGATTCGGCCCGCACCCGCACGACGGTCACGGCCACGATGGTTGCGGCCGCGACGGTCACGGCGCGACCGAGCGCGCCTTCGAGCGCGGCTTCGACGCGGGGTTCGAGCGCGGCCGCGCCGAGCGCGGCGCCTGAGACCTCGCGCACGGCGGCAGGCCCAGGGGACACAGACCCCTGGGCCTGCCGTCGTTGTTCGGGTTAGCGTGGGTGCGTATGAAGAAGTTGCCGATGGTCGCCTTGATCGCGCTGATCTCCCTCGTGATCGCGGGTTGCGGCGTGCAACCCAAGAGCCGCCTCGACGAGTACCTCGAGCAGTCCGCGCAGCTCGCCCGCGAAACCGCGGAGATGGCACCGCAGGACCCACCCGGCACGATCATCGAAGAGGGAGCCGAGGCGCGCATCGGCGACACGCAGTCCGCCGAGCGCAAGCCGTCCGACCCCGCGTGGGCGCAGGCGCGTGCGCGTGTCGAGTACGGCGCGGTCGAGGGTGCGTCCGCCGCCGCGGGCGCCGCGCTGGCGGAGAGCCTGGAGACGGCGGGATGGGCGCCCGGGCGCGTGCGCGAGGTCGACGGGCAGGTCGCCGACGGCTACCGCAAGACGATCGACGGCGACAGATGGTACATCGAGATCGTGTGGACCCGACCGGCCTCCGCCGACGCGCAGAACATCCTGATCCTCACCGTCAGCCCCGGTACCACGCGCGGCGACACCGAAGTGCTGGGGTGAAGCGGGCGTTCGCGAGCATGCGGGCCGGCACGGATGCCGCGTCGCTCCCCCTGGCGACGTGCGCCCGCGCGCCCGCATACTAGCGAGACGACCGAGCGAGAGGCATCCATGAAGTACCTCCTCCTGATCACCGCGAACCCCGCGATCAACGCCCACTTCGCCGCTCTCAGCGACGAGGAGCGTCAGCGCGAATTCCAGCTCTACTGGGACATCGAGAGCGACCTCGAGGCATCCGGCGAACTCGTCGACTCTAAGGCCGTCGACGGCGACACCCAGTTCGTCGTGACGCGCGGCACCGACGGCCCGACCGTGACCGAGGCGCCCGCGGGCGATGCCGAGGTCGTCACCGGCTACTACCTCGTCGACGTCGTCGATCAGGCTCGCGCGGCCGAGATCGCCGCACGCTTTCCCGAGGCCGCGGTGGACGGCGGCGGCATCCGCCTCACCCGCGTCTGGACCCAGGACGACTTCGACGCCGCGATGAGCTGACCCGGTGGCGCGTTGGCGGCACATGCTGTGCCGGTCGCATGGGCTCCGGTGCGTCTGCCGCCGCAGCAGCCACTCGGGCGATCACCCGCCCCACGGGCCATGCGACTGGGCCGCCACCGGCCGGCGACGCCAGGCTCGCGGCCCCTGCGCGAGCGCTCAGTTGCCGCGCGCCCCGGCGTCGGTCGATCCAACGTCGGTGCGGTGGAAGTTCTGGAACGAACGGGATGCCGTCGGCCCCCGCTGTCCGTGATAGCGGTTGAGGTACGGGCCCGTGCCGTACGGGTTCTCGGCGGGCGACGACAGCCGGAAGTAGCACAGCTGCCCGATCTTCATGCCCGGCCAGAGCTTGATCGGCAGGGTCGCGACGTTCGACAGCTCGAGGGTGACGTGGCCGGAGAATCCGGGGTCGATGAATCCCGCGGTCGAGTGCGTCAGGAGCCCGAGCCGCCCGAGGGATGACTTGCCCTCGAGTCGTGCCGCGATGTCGTCGGGCAACGTGACCTGCTCAAACGTCGACCCGAGAACGAACTCGCCGGGGTGCAGGACGAACGCCTCATCCGGAGCGACCTCGATGAGGTGGGTGAGGTCGGGCTGGTCCTCCGCCGGGTCGATGAACGGGTACTTGTGGTTGTCGAACAACCGAAAGTACCGGTCAAGACGCACGTCGACGCTCGACGGCTGGACCATCGCCGGGTCCCAGGGGTCGAGCGCAACCCGGCCCTTCTCGATCTCGGCTCGGATGTCGCGGTCGCTCAGCAGCACGCGGCCAGCCTACTGGCCGCCGGGGCAGCACGCGGCCAGCCTCCCGGCCGCCGGGGCAGCACGCGGCCAGCCTCCCGGCCGCCGGGGCAGCACGCGGCCAGCCTCCCGGCCGCCGGGGCAACACGCGGCCAGAACCGCCCTACTGGCCGACCGCGTCGACGACGTCGGACGACAGCAGGTCGCCCAGGACGCTCAGCCGTTCGACGCGTGCGGCGCCCAGCGGCGAGGCGGGGTCTTCCGGCGCGACCCGCACGATCTCTCCCGCCTGCGCCGCGGCGACCGGGTACGCGACCTTTCCGGTGCGGAGCACCAGCTCGGATGCCGGCACTGCGACCGCGTGCTGCAGCCGCAGCCCGGGGCGCCCCGCCAGCCACCGCACCGACGCAGGAGCGCCGTCGCCGATCCCGAGGCGAACGGCCCAGCCCGACGCCGCGCGCCCGGCCGCGGCCACCGCCGACACCCCCGAGCGGAGGTCGAGTGACACGTCTGCGATCCGCGCGGCACCCGACCCGACGATCCCTACCCCGGGCCGCAGCCCGGAGAGCTGCTGGGCGGTCAGCACATCGACAGCGCCGCGGGCCAGCGTCGCCGCGACGCGGATGAGCCCACCCCCGCCGAGCATCGAGCTGCGGTACTCCCCGCCCCGACCGCGCAGGCTCACGGCGACTTCCGCCGGAACGACCCCGCGGAAGGCGACGATCTCGCGGCCGGGCTGGTCTTCATCGCCGTGCACGAAAGCCGCGTCGGGCATCGCGCCCGGCGTGATCAGCTCGCCGATCGCGGCGCCCACGCGATTGAGGTGAGCCTCGATCCGGTCGGCTCGCTCGCTCGAGATCAGCGACACCGATCCCCACGACGCGCGTGCCGCCTCAGCGGCCGGGACCTGCTGCAGCGCACTCGCGAAACCGATCGCCGCCGCCGGAAGGTCCAGCCCCACCGACCCGGTGTCGGCGAACAGAACGGCCGCCGAGACGAGGCGCGCCTGGTCGCGAAGGCCCTTGGCGACAACCGAGGCCTCGGCATCCGGCTCGATCTGCTGCTCGTCGACGGTCACGGCGCGCTCGACGATGCCCGCGCGCACGGCGCCGTCGAGCACCTCGCTCTGCAGGCGCAGCTCGTCGACGAGGCGCTTGCGCTGATCGCCGACGAGCTTGCGGCCGCCCGCTTCGACCTGGCCGATGGCCGCACCATCGCTCGTCAGGATGCCTCCGACGAGGCACGCGAGCGCGGTCGCGGAATCCCACACGGGCGTGCGCAGCGGGCCGGCGTACGCCGACTCGGGGATCTCGAATAAGTAGCGCTTGCCGAGTGATCCCTCCTCGAACGCGTCGGCCGCGAACTCGGGGTAGGTGCCGGCGGGTTCCACGTGGAACGATCCGTCAGCACCGATGACGACCATCGACTGGTCGTCGTTTTTCCACGACGGCGCCCACGGCACGTTCGAGTCGGCGATGTAGATCCGCCGCGTGCCGTCGGGCAGCTGCTCGCAACGGTGTGCGATGACGGCGTGCCCCACGCCCTCGTCCTTGCCGTTGTCGTAGCCGCGCATCGACAGGACGATCGGCCGCCCGGCATCGGTGGACGCCTTCACCCGCGACCACACCCGGCGCGGGTCGCAGTAGTCGGCATCCAGCTTCGCGGCGATCTTGTACAGGGTGACGCTCGCCGCCTTCTGGCTGCCCTGCCCGCGGTTGATGAGGCGCCAGTTCGCGTCGTCGACCCGATCGCTCTGCTGCTGCGACAGCGGCTGGGGCACTCCTCCGCGCCGCTGGAAGGCATCGACAGCCGACACCGAGAACCCGAAGCAGTTGCCGCCGTCGGCGACGTCTTTGTACTGCGAGTCGTAGTACGACGAGTCGAGCGGGTCGGTGAAGTAGTTCACGTCGTCGCCGTCGATGTCGATGAAGGTCTGCTTGTACATCGACCACGGCAGGTGGTCGCGACCCTTGTTCGAGAAGCGCCAGAAGTGACGTTCGCGCATGTGGCCGAGGTCGCTCGGCACGTCGGGGGCGATCGAGTAGTCGAAGGTGACGTCCCCGGCATCCGCGTTGTCCGAGTCGTTGGCCGTCGACGGCTCGTTCAGGTGCGCGCCGGATGCCGTGGCGTACCCCCACAGGTCATCGCCGAGCCGGTAGGTGACATCGCGCTCGGCGAGCCGGTCGTTCCCGGAGATCTCGTCCCAGTCGATCGCTTCGATACGGATGCGCACCGCGGTGTCGGGCCCGACCGTGAACGGGGCGGTCTGCCAGTCGGAGAAGTCCATCGACGAACCCCCGTGCCCGCTCTCTTTGCGCAGCACCTCGGTTCCGTCGACCCAGACCCACGCCTTGACGATCAGCTCGGCCGTCGTGTCTTCGCGGGGGATGAAGCCGCTGAGCTCGACGCCGTCGTCGATGTTGCCCGTCGCAACGCGGGCGATGCGCACGCTCAGCTGCTCGAAGCAGCCGAGGTCGGCCGTCCACAGCAGCACGCCGCGCTCGAACACCTGCCACCGGTACTCGATGCCCGCCCGGGTCATGGTCTGCGTCTCGGCGACAGGCAGTCCATAACGGGCAAGGCCGCCGCCCGAGTTCCAGGCGGCGAGGAAGGCACCCGTGAGTTTCACAGCGCCGGTCTCCGGCCGCCAGAAGATGATGCCGCGCTCGAACGTCGACATCCGCGCTGTGTCGTAGCCGTCGACGGGCAGTTCGTCGCTCGTCGGGAACCCGAACGCCCGATCGGTGCCGTCGGTGTTGAAGTAGCGGGCGAGGATCGCGCCGTGCACCTCGTGCGCGCCCGTGGGCGCCGACCAGTAGATGCGGCCACCGCCGAAGTCGGCGTAGGAGCCACCGACGATGTCGATCTGGCTGCCTTGCGGCGCCCCGAGGAAGCCCTTCGTGCCACCCAGCAGCAGCCAGTGCGCGAGGATCTCGTCGTACAGCAAGGTCGCCGCGTTCGCCGTAACCACCACGATGCCGTGCTGGAACAGCTGTGCGCGCGGGCCGATCAGGATGTAGCCGAGGTCGCCGACGGCGACCTGGACCGGAACGCCGTGCAGTTCACTGTCGGCGAGAAGGTCCGCCAGCGCACCCCCGGCCTCGTCGACCGGACGCGACCCATCGAGCGCGTCCGGGCGAAGCGCTGTGACGGCGGCTGTGATCGCGTCGTTGCGCAGGAACGCCTGCGGAGCCGCGATGGATGCCTCGACTGCTCCGATCTCGCCGCGCTCGAGCGCGGCCCCGACCGCCTCGCTCACGTTCTCGTGGGTTGCGTTCGCGCGCACCTCGCGCACGCGCGGGTCGATCGTGAGGCCCGTGCGGAGCACCAGCAGCCCCTGGAGCCCCGGGACTCCCTGGAGCCGCTCGGCGAGGCCCGTCCGAAGGCGGACGCCGGTGTGCTCCGGCGCCGCTTCGCGCAGCGTCGGCGTGCGCTCCGAGAGCCGGCGGATCGCGGCATCCGACGCCTTCAGCACCGTGCTGCGCGCGGTGAGTGCGCCCCGCGACTGCAGCACATCCCATCCGGTCAGTCCGCTCTTGCCGCGCGCCTTCGCGCGGAACCTGTCGAGCAGCTCGGACAGCCCGGTCTCGTCCGAGATCGGCAGGCCCAGTCGCCCGAGTGCACCGCCGCGGGCGCTGTACACGGCGCCGATCCGCTCGTGGACAAGGTGCGCGCCGGTCGCCGCGCTCCAGTACGCCGTCGCCGTGGCGTAGGTGCGCCAGCGCACGCCGCCCAGGCGCGCCTCGTCGCCGGTCGGCGCACCCGGCATCCCCTCGGCGCCGCTCTCGACGAGGCTGTCGATCTCGCCGAGACCTTCTGCGGCCGCGCGGGCAAGCTCGGCCTCCTGCGAAACCGAGAGTTGGTCGGCGACCGTCAGGGCGACGATCGCGGCCTCGGTCGCGGTGGGCGTGCCGTCGGCGGCGACGAGACCACCGAGGACGATGGTGCCCGTCGCGGGCGGGACGGGAGTCGTCCTGCGGCGCCGAGCCACCGCCACGCCGTCGACGGCGAGCACCGCCTCGGTGCCGGCGATCCAGACGCCGATGCGCGCCACGTCGACACCGACCGGGATGACCCCGGTGAGCGCGACGGATGCCGAGGCCGTCCGCAGCGTCGCCGTCACGAGAGTGCCGCCCGAGGCATCCGGCGCGAGAGAGACATCGACCGGGATGCCGGGGCCTGCGACGACGGCGCCCGGCCGGGTCGCGGTGACGCCCGCGAGCACGAGGTCGACGGCGCACTCGCCGAACGCGACAGTGTCGACGGTTCCCTCGACGGTCAGCGCGCCGTCCGGGATCCACCCCTCGGCGAGCGGCTCGGCGAAGGCCGGGTCGGTGATCGGCGCCGCCAGGGCGGTCGGCGTCGCCGACCCCTGCGCGGTGCCCGTCCCTTGCACGACCACGCCGGTCGTGTCGAATCGGACGCTGATAGTGGACATGACACGCTCCTTTTCGGTGGTGCCCGGTCCGGAGGTGGGCCGGCGCGCCCGACGCGCGCAACGCGTCTGATCTGAGGAGGCGCGGGAGCACGCGGTGATACGCGCCGGGCGCAACGCGCGGTTCCGGGCGACGCAAGGTTCGGGGCGACGCGCGGTTCGGGGCGACGCGCGGTTCGGGGCGAGGCGCGCGGTTCGCCCGGGTGCGCGGCGCTCCGGCGGCGGCCTGGATTACCGTTGCGGTATGCAGTTGCGAGGACTGGCCGACGACGACACGCTCGGCCTCGTCCTCAGCGGCGGGGCCGCGTTCGGGGCCGCGCACGCCGGCGTTTTGCAGGTGCTCGCCGAACGCGGCATCCGGCCTGGCATCGTCGCGGGCACGAGCTCCGGCGCCCTCATCGGCGCGGCGTACGCGGCGGGTGTCGACAGCGAGAGGATCGAGCAGATCGTTCGGCGATTTCGCTGGCGACGGATCGCGCGATGGAGCCTGCGCCCGCGCTGGTCGCTGCTCGACTCGCACGCGGTGACGGATGCCGTCGTCGGCCTGCTCGGCGAGGACCCGCTCATCGAGGACCTTCCGCGCCGATTCGCCGCCGTCACCACCGATCTGCGCACGCGCGAGGTCGTGGCGCTCGGGACCGGGCGGCTCAGCACGGCGCTGCGCGCGACCATGGCGGTGCCCGGACTGCTGCCACCGATGCGCGTCGACGGGCGCCTGCTTGCCGACGGCGGCATGGTCGACAACGTGCCCTTCGCCACGGCGCGGCAACTCGGCGCCGAACGGGTCATCATCTCGCGGCTGCACGCCAAGGGCGAGACGGTGCGCATGATGCGCAACGTCGCGAACACGGCGGAGCTCCGGCGCGACCCGACGGTCGTCCTCATCCAGCCCGAGCTGGAGCGCATGGCGCAGTGGAGCATGCGCGACGTGCCCCGCCTGATCGACGAGGGACGGCGGGCGGCGACCGCCGCCCTCGACGCGCCCAGCTGACGCCTGTCGGGAAACTGTGGTCCAGTCGCATGGACGTTGGTGCAGATGTCGACTCCCGTGCCCCTGTGGTCACCACGAGCCCCACCCGCCATGCGACTGGCACGACCATCGGCCGGTATGATGGCGGGAGACGCCCTCGGCGTCTGTGGGGATGTAGTTCAATGGCAGAACTTCAGCTTCCCAAGCTGATAGCGCGGGTTCGATTCCCGTCATCCCCTCCACTTCCTTGCTTCGCGTCACGCCCGGGCGGCGTGTCACGCTGAATCAGAGGGTTGTGCTTCTTGCGCCACTGCCATCTCGAGAGCTCGCCGTCATCTTCTGTCAGCCCGGGGTGCCCCCACCGACCTTCGCCGCCGCGCGCACCGCGCCGATGGATGCCGCGATGACCAGCCCGATGCCGACGAGCTCGAGCCACGACATCCCCTGCCCGAGGAAGACGAGCCCGGCGAGCGTCGCGATCGCGGGCGCGAGGCTCATGAGGATCGCGAAGGCGGATGCCGCGAGCCGCCGCAGCGCGATCAGCTCGAACGCGTACGGCAGGGTCGACGAAAGCACCGCGACGGCCGCGCCCAGCGCCACGAGCGACGGCTGGAGGAGTGCGCCGCCGGCATCCGCGATGCCGAACGGCAGCGATACCGCGGCGCCGACCGCCATCGCGAGGGCCAGTCCGTCGAGCTTCGGAAAGGCCGCGCCGACCCGCGCCGACGAGAGGATGTAGAACGCCCACGCGACCGCCGCACCCACGGCGAAGGCGACGCCGAGCGGGTCGAGCCGGTCCCATCCGCCGCCCGCCAGCGCGATGACCCCGGCAAACGCGAGCGCCGCCCACAGCCACGCCGACGCGCGCCGACTCGCGATGATCGACAGCGCGAGCGGGCCCAGCACTTCGATCGTGACGGTGACGCCCAGCGGCAACCGCTCGAGCGCGAGATAGAACAGCCCGTTCATGCCGGCGAGGACGAGCCCGAACACGATGACGGCGGTCCAGTCTCGGCGGCTGTGACCGCGCAGGCGGGGGCGCGCGATGAGTAGCAGGATGACCGCCGAGAACACGAGCCGCAGCATCACCATGCCGAGTGGCCCCGCCTGCTCGAACAGCAGCACGGCGAGGGATGCTCCGACCTCCTGGCACGCGAGACCCGCGATGACGAGCGCGACCGCCGAGCCTCCGACGCCGGATGCCGGGCGCGGAGCGCCCGCGGTCATCGCGACACCCCTACGGCACCGGGCAGACCGCGGCCGAAGCGACCTGCGCGGCCATCTCCTCCGCGGTCCAGGGAAGTCCCGCCTCGGGGGCGGTCTGCCCAGACGCCGCGGGCACCTTCGACGCGATCGACGCGAGCTGCCACGCGAGGCTCCGCACGAGCGTCGCCGACGCCCTCGAGTCGTTGAGCACGACGACGACGGTCATGCCGCTGTTGCGGTCGGCGAAGGCCGCGGTGAGGTACCCGGGGATCGCCCCGTACTGCCCGATGAGGGTTCCCGCCTGGTAGGTGCCGCCCGCGGCCGTAAACCACGACGGACCGTCGGCGGCCGCCGGCAGCGCATCCTCGAACCGGCCCGTCGCGTCGTAGGCGCGCGCGCCCGTCGCGAGGGCACGGGTATAGCGCCCGAGATCGTCGAGGTCGGACTCGACCCCGGATGCCGTGTAGCCGGCACTCGGCGACAGGTCGGTGAGGTCGAGGGGCGCGGCGCAGGCGACGGTGCCGTCCTCCGCGTTGGGCGACCACAGCCCGTGCAGCTCGGCGCCGGCGACGGCGGGCAGGGCGCTGGCATCCATCCCTACCGGATCGAACACGTACTCCTGCAGCAGGGTCGCGGCGGGCTTACCCGCGGCGTTCTCGAGCGCGAGGCCGAGGAGCACGTAGCCGGTATCGGAATCGGCGAACGACGCGCCGCCGGTCGTGTCACCGCCGCGCCCGATGCCGTACGCGATGAGCTCGCGCGGGTTCCAGACACGCTCCGGGTTGGCGAGGAGCCGCGCCGAAAGCAGATCGCCGTACGAGGCGATCCCGCTCGTCGAATCGCACAGCGATTCGAGCGTGGCATCCTCGCCTTCGGGAAGACCGGGCACGTAGTTCGTCACCGGATCGCCGAGCTTCACGGTGCCCTCGTGCGCGAGCCCGTAGAGGATGTCGCAGGTCATCGCACGGGTGACGACGCCAGCCTTGAAGGTGTCGGAGCCGTCGACGGCCGCGCCGCCGGGCGATACCGTACCCACGCCGGCGACCCACTCGCCCGCCCACGGCGCCCACACTCCGACGAGCGCGCCGCTCGCTCCCGAGGCTGCCACGGCCGTTTCGACGGCGGACTGGAGCTGCGCACGGGTGTCGTCGGGGAGTGACGCCTCCACCTGCGGGGGCGCCGCGATGTCGTCGCCAGCATCCGGCGCGCATGCCGCGAGACTGGCCGCGAGGGCGATTGCCGACGCGGCCGCAACGACGTGTCGCATGCGAAACGAACGCACCACTTCTCACCCCCGACGGTTCCTTTCAGCGTAGATCACTTCTCTGCGAGCACTCCGAGGGTTGACTTTCGCTGTCGCACAGACCGGTTGTCCACAGTGCGGTTTCTCTACAGTTGGCACATGGCGCACACCTTCGACCCGGACGCCCTCGCGGGCGTGATCGGGCACATGAACAACGATCACCCCGACGACAACCTGCTCATCGCGCGGGCGTTCTCTCCCCTGCCGGATGTCATTGTGTCGACGATGATCACGTTCGACGGCGCGGCTGGCCAGTGGGTCGTCTACACCGCGGACGGCGCGGAGGATGTGATTCGCGTGCCCTGGCCGGGCGGCGAGATCACCGAGCGGAGCGAGGTACGGCGTGAGATCGTCGCGCTCTACGACGCCGCCTGCGCGCGCCTGGGAATCCCGGCGCGCCCGCACGACTGACCGGCCCGGCATCCGGCTGATTCACGGGCATCCTTCAGTTTAGCTGAGCCTTAGTTTCAGCTACACTGAGGGCCATGAGCTCACGTGTCCCCTTCTCGACCGCCCTGCGCGAGCGCTCGCGCGGCGCGCACTCGGGCAGTGAGCACGCCGGATTTATGGCCGACCTCATGCGTGGGCAGGGTACCCGCGACGACTACGTTGCTCTCGTCGCGCAGCACTGGTTCATCTACGAGGCGCTCGAAGCAGCCGCCGAGCGGATGAAGGATGACCCGATCGCGGCACCGTTCATCACCGCGAAACTCACGCGACTGCCCGCGCTCGAAGCGGACCTGGCGTTCCTGATCGGCGACGACTGGCGCGGTCGCATCGAACCGCTGGCGACCACGCGCCGCTACGTCGCGCGCATCGCGGAGGTCGCGCAGGACTGGCCCGGCGGCTTCGTCGCGCACCACTACACGCGCTACCTCGGCGACCTCTCCGGAGGCCAGTTCATCGGCCGCGTCATGTCACGCCAGTTCGGCTTCGGCACGAACGGCATTGGCTTCTACCTCTTCGACGAGATCGCCGACCCGGCCGCATTCAAGGACGTTTACCGCGAACAGCTGGATGCCGCGCCGTGGGATGCCGCGGAGGCGGAGCGCGTCATCGACGAAGTGCTGTACGCGTACCAGTTGAACACCGACCTGTTCACCGACCTCGCCGCCGCGAAGGCCGCCGCCTGACGCCTGCGGCCCCGCCGAGTCGAAACGCCCGCCGTCAGAAGCCGGATGCCCGGACGCCGGCCATGAAGCGGCGGACGTCGGCATCCACCAGGATGTCGGACGGGCGCAGCGGGCGCGTCAGATACAGACCGTCGAGGGATGTCAGGCGCGAGAGCGCGACGTAGGTCTGCCCCGGCGCGAACGCGCCCGATCCGAGGTCGATGACGGCGCGGTCGTACGTCTTTCCCTGCGACTTGTGGATCGTCACCGCCCACGCGAGCCGCAGTGGGAACTGCGTGAACTCCGCCACGATGTCGCGCGTGAGCTTGCGGGTTGCCGGGTCGTACGCGTAGCGGAACCGCTCCCAGACGGCGGGTTCGACGTCGACCTCCTCGCCGTCGAGCTCGACGCGCACCGTCCCGCCCGCGATGCGGGTGACGGTGCCGATCGAGCCGTTGACCCAGCGCGGGCCGTCGCCGCGGCCGCCGAGGTCGTTGCGCAAGAACATGACCTGCGCACCCACCTTCAGCTGCAGCTCGGCGTCGGCCGGGTACCCGGCATCCCCTCGCCCGAAGTCGCCCGTGATCTCGGCGCGCGCGGTCTGCACCGGCCCCGGCAGCGCGTCGAGGTGGCGCTGGTTGATGCGGTTGACGATGTCGTTGCGCGTCGCGAGGGTGATGATCGGGGGTTCGCCGTCGGCCGGCTCGGGGACGGGCCGCGCGCCCGCGGCGTTGAGCGCGCCCGCGATCTCGGCCGTGACGACGCCGTAGCGCACGGCGTTGAGCATCGCCTTGAATCCGTCGTCGGACTGCCGGTGGATCTGGCGTAGCTCGCGGATGTTCAGCGGCGTGCCCACCCGACCGAGGTCGAGCAGCCCGTCGGACCGGATCGCGCCGTCGCCGCCGTTCCCCGCCGCTCCCGCCGACGGGCCGGCCCACACCTGCGCGTCGAAGAACCAGAACGACCGGTAATGGTCGTCGATGTAGCGCCGTTCATCGCCCCGCGGCGGCACCGGTGAGAGCTGATACGGGTCTCCGAACATGACGACCTGCACGCCGCCGAACGGCTCCGATCGGCGGCGGCGCGCCTGGCGCAGCGAGCGGTCGATGGCATCCATCACATCGGCGTTCACCATCGAGATCTCGTCGATGACGAGCGTGTCGATCGCGTTCATGATCTTGCGCGCGGGCTCGGGCTGGTCGAGATCGCTGTCGGCGATGAGTCCGATCGGCAGGCGGAACAGCGAGTGGATCGTCTGCCCCTCGACGTTCAGGGCCGCCACCCCCGTCGGCGCGCAGACGGCGATCTGTTTGTCGGTGTTCCACGCCAGATGCTGCAGCAGCGTCGACTTGCCGGTGCCCGCGCGGCCCGTGACGAATACGTGCTCGCGGGTGTCTTCGATCAGGCGATACAGCTCCTCCTGCTCGGCAGACAGCGGCGGGAGGCTCATTCCCCCCATGGTATCGGGGCGCCCTCCCAGCGTCGCTTTCTAGACTGAGGGGATGCACGCGACGTCGGAGGCTTTGCGGACGGATGCCGCGCCGCCGCCCGCGCCGCGCCGCCACCGCACGCTCGGCCGCGACCTCGCCGCTCTCGCGCTCGTCGGAGTACTGCTCGCGGGGGCACTCGCCGCGACCGGCGCGTTGCTCTACCGCGACCTGTACAGCCCGTCGGCGTTCGTGTCGCGTTATCTAGACCTGCTGAGCCGCGGCCAGGCCGCCGAAGCGCTGACCATCGCGGGCGTCTCCGTCGATTCCGCGCAGCTGGGCGAGGCGGGGCTGCCGACGGATGCCAGCGAGGTGCTGTTGCGCAGCGCGGCACTCTCGCCGCTGTCCGGCGCGACGATCGTGAGCGAAGAGACGGGCGACGACGGCGTGACGACGGTCACCGCCTCATACGGCGCTGGCCCGCACGAGGCGACGACGACATTCCGCGTCGAGCAGGCGGGCTGGATCGGCGTCGCGCCCACGTGGCGCTTCGAGACGAGCCCGCTCGCCGTGATCGAGCTGACGCTCCGCGGCGCGACGCAGTTCACCGTCAACGGGTTCGCGCTCGATACCCGCCAGGTCTCGCCCGACGGCGTCGACGCCGACCCGCTCGACCCGGTGTCGCTGCTCGTCTTCTCGCCGGGCCTCTACTCGATCGCGGTCGACACCCCAATCTCGGCGAGCCCGGGGGTCGCGGTGCTCTCGGACGCGCCGGCGACCGGCATCCCCGTTGACCTCCAGACCGTGCCGACGCCGCAGTTCACCGCTGTCGTACAGAAGCAGGTCGAGCAGTTCTTGACCGAGTGCGCGACGCAACAGGTGCTGCAGCCGACGGGATGCCCGTTCGGTCTCGTCGTGCAGAACCGGATCGTCACGGAGCCGACGTGGTCGATGCAGAAACAGCCGACGGTGACCCTCGTTCCCGACGGCGCGGGCTGGGCGATCGAGCGTGTCCAGGCCGTCGCTCGCATCGAGGTCGACATCCAGTCGATCTTCGACGGCAAGGTCCGCACCCTCGACGAGGCGGTGCCGTTCTACGTCGGCGGCACCGTCACCGTGCTCCCCGACGGCACGGCATCCATCCGCGTTACGACCGGCGAGTAAGCGTCACCGGCCGGCGCGGGCGTCGCGTTCGGCCAGGCGCGCGAGGCGCGCGTTGTACTCCTCGAGCTCCGCGTCTCCGGCGCGGTCGGCCTGGCGGTCCGAACGTCGCTGCAAGCGTTCATCCGACCGGCTCCACTGGATCGCGACGGTGATCGCGAGGATGAGCGTCGGGATCTCGCCGATCGACCACGCGAGCCCGCCGCCGGTGTACTGATCGACGAGCGGCGGGTCGCCCCACGTGCGCCCCATCGCACCGAACCACTCCGCGACGAACAGCCCGGTCGACATCATGATCGCGATGCCGAAGAACGCGTGCATCGCCATGACGCCGATGAGGGTCAGGAGGCGGAACGGATACGGGTACCGCAGCGGCACGGGGTCGATGCCCACGAGCGACTGCACGAACAGGTACCCCGAGATCAGGAAGTGCGCGACCATCCACTCGTGCCCGAGGTGGTCGTACAGCGTCCAGCGGAACAGGTCGGTGTAGTAGAACGCCCAGAGCGACCCGATGAACATCGCCGCAGCGAAGAGCGGATGCGCGATCACGCGGGCGAACGGGGTGTGCACCGCCCACAGGATCCACTCGCGGCCGCCCCGCGTGCCGTCGTCGCGCTTCGCGATCGCACGGGATGCCAGGGTGACGGGCGCCCCGAAGACGAGCATCATCGGGATCGCCATCGACAGCAGCATGTGCCCGACCATGTGCATGCTGAACAGGTAGTCCTGGTACGCGTTGACGGACCCGCTCGTGACCCAGAACAGGAGCGCGAGGCCGGCGAGCCAGAGGATCGTGCGACGCAGGGGCCACCGGTCGCCGCGGCGGGCGAGGCGACGCACGCCCGCGAGGTAGAAGAACGCGCCGAAGCCGACCGCGAACGCCCACAGCACGTCGACGTCCCAGCTGGTGATCCAGCGCAGCGGCGTGAGCTCGGGCGGCAGGGACGCGCCGGTGAGGATCTCGGCCGGGGTCGGAGTGTCGGAGATCGTCGTGTCGACCGGTGGCGGTGTGCGCGAGAGGGCGACGGCCGCGCCGCTCGCGATGCCCATGAATGCCAGCTCGAGCGCGATCAGCGACCAGAAGCGGCGGGATGCGGCATCCGTTCGATAGCGCGCGATGAGTCCGCGCCGGTACCACGCGCCGAGCACGCCGATCGCGAGAAGCGCGACGACCTTCACCGCGAGGATCGCGCCGTACGGCGAGAGGAGGTTCTGCACCGCGACGACGCCGACGATCGCGCGCGCGACTCCGGACAGCGCCACCACGACGAAGGCGGCGAGCGCGATCGACGAGTAGCGGCCGAGGACGTCGGCGAGCTCGTCGCGGCCGAGGCGGGACCGCAGGGCCACCAGCAGCAGCACCCCGCCGAGCCACACCGCCGCGCCGATGATGTGCAGCGTGAGCGAGACGACGGCCGTGTTGTGGCCCGCCTCGTCGCCGGCGTGACCCTGCGTCGCCATCGGAACGAGGGATGCCACGGCGAGCAGCGCGATGAGGAGCGTGGCCGTCCACCCGCGCACGGCGAACGTCAGCACCGTGAGAACCGCGCCCGCGATCGTCGTCAGCGCCCACGCGCGCCCCGGATCCGTGTCGACGAGGAAGCGGCCGAGCTGCTGGCCGAACTCGGCGCCTGCGCTCGGCTGCGCGTTGTAGATGTTCACGAACGTGAGGAACGCGACGACGCCGCTCGCGACCGTGAAGACCGCCGCCGAGACGGATGCCGCATCCAGCGCCGTGTCGAAGGGCGTCGACTGCGCGCGCAGGGCGAAGAGGGCGAGCACGAGCGAGCCGACGAGCCCGGCCGCCGACAGGTTGACGGCGAGCGTCGCCGCCGGGAGGCCCCAGCGCACGACCGGACCCGGGTCAAGAAGCAGCTGCGGCGCCGCACCGCCACCGTAGAGGAGCCCCGCGATGAGCGCCGCGAGCGCGGCGACGATGAGGATCGCAGGACCTGCGACCCGGAAGGCACGGGCGCTCACCCGTCCAGCCTACGCGGGCGGCGTCAGCGCCCGGCGCGGGGGACGACGAAGGGGGGATGCCGGATGGCATCCCCCCTTCGTGAGGGTGTTATTTGGCGACGGCCTTGAGCTTCGAGCCGGCGGTGACCTTGACGCGCTTGCCCGCGGGGATCTTGATCTCGGCACCGGTCTGCGGGTTGCGGCCCGTGCGCGCGGCGGTGGCGACCGTCTCGAACGACAGGAAGCCGGGGATCGTGACCTTGTCGCCCTTGGCGACGTGCTCGGAGACGGCCGAGAACAGGCCGTCGACGACGCGGCCGACGGTGGCCTGGCTCTCGCCCGTGGCGCTGGCGATGCTGGCGATGAGCTCGGTCTTGGTGATAGCCATGGGGATTTCCTCCAGACGGCAGCGTGTGCCGCCTTTGTTACATGGAACCGGGCGAGTGCCCGGGTTGGTCGGATGGACCGGTCACGAATATACCCATTCGCCGCGTGATTCCGCGGATTTCCGGCCCTCTGGCGTCATCTTCCCCGGCGTGTCGCGCCCCGGAAGTGACGCGTGTGACTGTTGTGACTCGCGGGCATCCGCGCCTCGGCACGAACGACGAAGGCCCTCGTTACCCGGGATGCCGGGGACGAGGGCCTTCGCGATGCGTGACGCGGGTGCTTACCAGCTCGACTTGGTGACGCCGGGCAGCTCGCCCTTGTGCGCCATGTCGCGGAAGCGCACACGCGAGATGCCGAACTTCGACAGGTAGCCGCGGGGACGACCGTCGATCGCGTCGCGGCCGCGCAGGCGGACCGGCGACGCGTTGCGCGGAAGCTTCTGCAGGCCGACGCGGGCGGCCTCGCGGGCCTCGTCGGTCGCGTTCGGGTCGACGAGGGTCTTCTTCAGCTCGGCACGCTTCTCGGCGTAGCGGGCGACGACCTCTTCGCGCTGGTTGTTGCGCGCGATCTTGCTCTTCTTGGCCATGAGATCAGCGCTCCTCTCGGAATTCGACGTGCTTGCGGATCACCGGGTCGTACTTCTTCAGCACGATGCGGTCGGGGTTGTTGCGACGGTTCTTGCGCGTCACGTAGGTGTACCCCGTGCCGGCGGTCGAACGGAGCTTGATGATCGGACGGACGTCCTGAGCCTTCTTCGCCATTAGAGCTTCACACCCTTCGCGATGAGGTCCTTCACGACCGACTCGATGCCGCGGGCGTCGATGACCTTGATGCCCTTAGCCGAGACGTTCAGCGTGATCTTGCGACCAAGCGAAGGAACGTAGTAGGTCTTCTTCTGCACGTTCGGGTCGAAGCGGCGCTTCGTCCGGCGGTGCGAGTGCGAGATGTTGTGACCGAAGCCGGGAACTGCTCCAGTCACCTGGCACACTGCTGCCATAGTGATGTCTCCTTAGTACCGTGAGGCCGGACGGCCCCACCCAAGATCCCTTGTCTGCACCCCGATCACCGATTGGCTTCGATGGAGGGGTACGAACTGCGTGCTGGAGTGCGCGCAGACAAAGAGTCAGTCTAGCACGGCGGAAGGCCCCGCTCCCCGCCCCCAGCGGAAGGGCGACACCGTCGGGTCGCCGTCTATCCAGAACCGCCAGGGGAAGGCATCCGTCCCGGCGAGCCCGGCGACCCCGACGCGCGGGCCGCGCGAGATGTCGTCGCGGGCGGATGCCGGCAGCCACAGCAGCGCCCTGGCACCGGCCCGCTCGGCGCCGGTGACGGCGTCGATGCCGTCGTGGACGGGATGGCGCAGGCCCACGGCATCCCCGAGACGACCCGGACCGCGCGCCAGGTCACGGGCCGCGCCGGCCGCCGGGCGGCGCCCGAACGCGACGGCTTCGCCAACGACGACCTCACCCGCGCGCAGCAGGATTCCGCCGGCCGTGCCCTCGGGACCGCACACGACGTTGACGCACGAATGGATGCCGTGGCTGAGGTAGACGTACAGGTGACCCGGCTCGCCCCACATCGTGGCATTGCGGGCGGTGCGGCCCATGCGCGCGTGCGAGCCCGGGTCGGGGGTCTCGCCCGTGCCCGCGCCGTGGTAGGCCTCGACCTCCGTGAGCCGCACGGCGACGGTGGCGCCGCCCGACCGCACTTCGAGGACACCGCCGAGCAGGCGAGGGGCGACCTCGAGGGGCAGGGCGCCGAGCGCCTCGCGTGTGGCGGGCATCAGCCCCTCGGCGCGGCGGCGATCGAGCTGTGGGGTATCGGTCGCAGGGACGCCGGGACGCGTCTCGCCGTCGATGCCGGTCATCCGCGCGGCGGGGTCTGGCACCACGAGATCGCGAAGCCGGTCAGGGCGACGACCTCGCGGCCGTCGTCGAGTGAGACGACGTGGGTCTGCAGGCGGCTGGGCAGGGGCAGCAGGTGCCCGTCGTACGCGTTGTCGACCGCATCGGGGGCGACGAGGAACGCGGCGTAGCGCCCGCTCGGCGACACGCACGTCTCGAGCAGGGTGTCGGCCGGGTCGACGTCGAAGACGGGCCGCGCGGCGCCCGCGGCATCCACGACGTGCACCGTCGTCGAGCGCACCGTGAAGCCGTTGAGGATCGCAAGAGCGCGCAGAGTCGAGCCATCCTGCAGGGGCGTGACCGCGTTGACCTGGCCGAGGGATGGATCGGCGGACGGAAGCGGCGATTCCTTCGCGGTCGCGAGGTCGATCTCGACCGGGCCCTCGACCCGCTCGACGACGACTGTCGTCGACCCTCGCGCGATGCCGTCGATCGCGACCGCGTTGCCGAGCGCGACCGGCGCGCCCGATCCCCCACCATTCGAGGGCGAGACGAGGGTGAGCGCTCCGTCGAACGTGAGCATGAGGATCGTGTCGGTGCCCGGGACGAATCTCCAGTCGTCGACGCGCGATTCGCCGCCGGGACGGGTGACGGCGGTGGGCGGGTCGTCGGTGCGCGCGTCGGCGAGAGAGGCGGTGTAGAGCGCGCTCTCGATCGCGCCGGGCGTGCCGATGTCGGCATCCGTGAAGGTGTACCCGATGACGCTTCCGCGATCGGCGCTCTGCAGGGCGCTGACGGTGCCGACGCCGGGGAGGGGCAGCTCGCGCTGCGAGTCGCCGTCGAGGTCGGTGACGACGAGGTGCGAATGCCCGTCGCCGTCGACCGTCGAGATGACGAGGTGCCCGGATGCCTGGCGGAAGTCCTCGATCTGCGGGGCGGTGAACACCGGCACGGCGGCATCGCCGGCGAGATCGGTGCGGAAGACGGTGTCCTCGCCCTCGCCTCGCTGCAGGAGGAAGGTCTGCAGCGGGGGCGTGTGAAACGACGTCGAGATCGTGGTGGGTGTGTCGCCACCGATCCCCGTGACACCCGTGATGGCGACCGTGTACTCCGTGTCGTCCCACAGGGCCAGCTCGAACCGGATGCCGACGCTGCGCCCCGAGGTGTCGACCGTGAACCCGGTCGCGGGCGTCACCGTGACCTGGTCGGGCCGCACCTCGGCGAGCGATTGCGTGGTCGTGAAGATGACGCGCGAGCCCGCGGCGCTCGCGGCGGCATCCGGATCGACGCTCACCCGCGTCACGCGCGGTCCCTGCGCGGTCGACAGCGCGGCGCCCGCGAGCCCCACGACGGCGAGCGCAGCCACGACGATCGCGAAGGCGCCGATGAACGCACGCGAGCGGCGGGCGTGGGCGCGCCCACGCCGCGTGAGCCCGTCAACTCATACGGGTCCTTCGGCTCGGCGACGGTGTCGATGCTCGTCGCGTGGACGGCGAGGCGGCCGCCGTCGTCGCGGATCGTTCCGGTCACGGTGACCCACTGGCCGGTGCTCGGCTGCGCCGCGGAGTCGCCGGTCGCGATCGCGACGCTCGCCGGCTGCGCGTCGATCACGCAGTGCGTGATGACCAGGCGCGTGAGGGCGAAGCCGCCGTCGCCCGGCGTCACGAAGCCGGTGAGGGTGACCTCGTCGCCGTCGAAGACCTCGGGGTTCGTCGCCGTCGCGAACACGCTCGCCCACTCGCCGACGCCGAAGGATGCCGTGTCGCCGGTGGCGGCGAGCGCGATGCTGTCGGCACCCTGGAACAGCGGCGGCGCCCCCGTGTCGCGCTGCATGGCGAGCTCGGCCGACAGCGTCGCCGGGGGCGTCAGCACGATCGCCGCGACGATTCCCGTCGCGAGGATGCCGCCGACCGCGGTCGCGGCCGCGCTCATCCGGCGCAAACTGTGGCCATCGGACGCGGATACCGCCATTTGCGACGGATGAACCTGCTCGGTCGCGGCCGCGGCGGCGCTCATCCGGCGCAAACTGTGGCCATCGGCCGCGGATGCCGCCATTTGCGACGGATCAACCTGCTCGGCGGCGCTCATCCGGCGCAAAGTGCGGCTATCGGACGCGGATGCCGCGGTTTGGGACGGATGAACGCCCGCGTCGTCGTGGCCGCCGTGGTCGTGGCCGTGGTCGCCTTCGGCCCCGCGGGGCAGGGCGAAGCTCACGGCGCAGCCGACGAGCGCGACGACCAGCCCGGCACGACCGACCCGCGGGTCGCGCGGCAGGCGCTGGGTGCGCGGCGCGAACGTCTGCTCAGTCACGGGCATCCGCGGCCGCCGCGCACGACGCGCACAGCCCGAAGATGTCGACGACGTGCTCGGCCTGCGTGAACCCGTGCGCGGCGGCGGTGCGCTGCGCCCACGCCTCGACCTCACGCGCCTCGATCTCGACGGCGCGTCCGCACGAGCGGCAGATCAGATGATGGTGATGTCCGGCGCTCGAGCAGGCCCGATAGATCGCCTCGCCGTCGGGGCTCTGCAGCTGGTCGGCTTCGCCGCTCGCGGCGAGGGTCGCGAGCGCCCGGTACACGGTCGCGAGTCCGATGCCGGTGTTGTCGCTGCGGAGGGCCGCGTGCAGGTCCTGCGCGCTGACGAACCCGGCGGCATCGCCGAGCGCCGCGCGCACGCGGTCGCGCTGCCAGGTGTTGCGCTGGGCCATGCGGGGAGTCTACCGACGCGCCCTTCGAGCGGGCTGGGCGCGTCTGCCGCCGACCGCCCGGCACACGAGGTAGATCGCGAACGACAGGGTCGTGATGTAGGGGCTCACCGGCAGCGTGCCCATGACGGCGAGCAGGATGCCGCCCACCGCCGCGAACAGGCCGAATCCGGCCGACAGCAGCGGCAGCGCGACCGGCCCGGACGTCAGACGCGCCGCCGCGGCAGCGGGGGTGACGACGAGCGCCATCACGAGCAGGGCGCCGATGATGTGCACCGCGACCGCAACGACGAGTCCGAGCAGCAGCATGAACCCGAGCGAAACGGCGACCGTCGGGACCCCGCGCGCGGCGGCGGACTGCGGGTCGAGCGAGTCGAAGCGCAGCGGACGCCAGATGAGCAGCAGCGCGACGAGCACGAAGGCCGAGATCGCGATGAGCCACCCGAGCTGCGCGTTCTGCACCGACACGATCTGGCCGGTCAGCAGGCTGAACCGCCCCGCGCTGCGTCCGTTGTAGAGGGAGAGGAACAGGATGCCCAGACCCAGGCCGAACGGCATGAGCACGCCGATGATGGAGTTGCGATCACGCGCCCGCGCCCCGAGTACGCCGATCAGTGCCGCCGCGATCACCGATCCGACGATCGATCCGGTCACGACGTCATAGCCGAACAGTAGCGCCGCCGCGGCGCCCGCGAAGGACAGCTCGCTGATCCCATGCACGGCAAAGGCCATGTCGCGCTGCATGACGAAGACGCCGATGAGTCCGCCGACGAGTCCGAGGACGGCTCCCGCCCAGATGGAGTTCTGCACGAGGGCGAGGATGTCGCCGTAGTCGGCGAGCCCGCCGAACATCGCGTCGCCGATATCCGACCAGTTCATGCGTGCGCCTCGTGGTCGTGGTGGTGGTGCGACGCCTCGGCGTCGGGCGCGCCGACGACGACGAGCCGGTCGCCCGCGCGCAGGACGAAGACGGGCGCGCCGTACAGGTCGGTGAGCACCGGCGAGGTCAGGACATCCTTCGGCTTTCCGAGCGTGAAGCGCCCGTTCGCGAGATAGAGGATGCGGTCGACCTTGCCGAGCACGGGGTTGATGTCATGGGTCACGAGCAGGACGCCGGCGCCTGTTCGCCGGTGTCCGTCGATGAGCCGCACGACGGCCTGCTGGTTGGCGAGGTCGAGGCTCGTGAGCGGCTCGTCGCACAGCAACAGTCGCGGGTCGTCCGCGAGCGCCTGGCCGACGCGCAGGCGCTGCTGCTCACCGCCCGAGAGCACGCCGACCGGAGTGTCGGCGAACTCCCGCGCACCGACGGCGTCGAGCAGTTCGTCGACGCGCTCCCGATCGGCCCGGCGCGTGATCGGCAGGCCGAAGCGGTGCCCGTCGACGCCGAGCGTGACGAGATCGCGGCCGCGCATCGCGGTGTCGCGCGGCAGGGGGCGCGCCTGCGGGAGGTACCCGATGCGACGGTTCCCCTTGCGTCCGCGGCCACCGGGGCGCACCGGCTGGCCGAGCGCCGTGATCGTGCCCTCGCTCAGCGGTTCGAGGCCGAGGATCGCGCGCAACAGCGTCGTCTTGCCGGACCCGCTCGGGCCGAGGACGGCGATCAGCTCGCCGGGCGCGACATCGAGGTCGAGCCCCTCCCACAGCGTCCGGTCGCCGCGCCGCAGGCCCGCGCCGCGGATGCTGAGGACACCCGAGGCGTTGTCGGCAGCGGGGGAAGTCACCGCGCCAGCGTACCCGCGAGCGCCGTGATGTTCGCCTGCATCCACGTGAGGTACGAGTCGCCGTCGGGCACGAGCTCGGTGAACTCGAGAACGGGGATGCCCGCATCTTTCGCCGTGGCGATCACGGCGTCTGTCTCGGGTCCGCCGGTCTGCGCGTTCGCGATGAGGGTGCGGATGCCACCACCCGAGAGGATCCGCGTCGCCTCCAGGAGGGTCGCCGCGGGCACATCCTGTCCTTCTTCGACGGCTTCGCTGAAGGCGGACGGTGTCGCGTTGACCAGCCCCGCCGCTTCGGTCAGGTACAGCGGCACCGGCTCGGTGACGAAGATCTGCTCGCCCGAGAACTTTGCCGAGAGCTCATCGAGGCTCGACTCGAGACCCTGGATGCCGGCGGCGAACGCCTCGTAGTTCGCCTCGTACGTGGCCGCGTTCGCGGCATCCAGCTCGGAGAGCTCGTGCGCGATCTCTTCTGCCACGTGCGCCACGGTGTGCGGGTCGTACCAGACGTGCTCGTTGAACCCCTCGACGTGATCGTGGCCGTCGTGGTCGTCGTCGCCGTGCTCATCGTCGCTGTGCTCGTCGGCGTGGTCGTCGTCTGGCCAGGCATCCGACAGCTCGGCGGCCGTGATGACCGGCGCGTCGGTGCCGGAGCCGTCGATCAGGTCATCCATGAACGCGTCGTACCCCCCACCGTTCTCGATCACCAGGGCGGCGCGTGAGACCGTGAGCTGGTCGCGCGCCGACGCTTCGTACTCGTGCGGATCCTGCGCGACCGACGCGATGATCGACGTCACGTCGACGAGGTCACCGCCGACCGCCGACGCGATGTCTCCCCACACGTTCGTCGAAGCGACGACACTCACGCGGCCATCATCGGATGTCTGCGGCGTTGCCGTACCGGAGCAGCCGGCGAGGACAAGGACGGATGCCGTACCGAGGGCGACGGCGAGAACGGAGGTGGATCGCATGTGACTCATTCAAGCACTATTGATAATCGTTCTCAAATCGCCCCTGGACAGTGTCGGAGGTTATGAGTAGGCTGAGAGAAACATGAGAAATCTCTCATGTTCGATATCCCACCCCGGAGATTGTCATGTCTGACCCCACTCAACAGCCGTCCACCACGCCCCCGCCCGCGGCCGGGGCGCCCGTCCCGCCGCCGGTCGCGCAGCCGCCGGTCGCACCGCCGACCAGCCCGTACGCCGCGCCGGCCGCACCCCCCACCCCGCCGACGTACGCGGGTGCGCCCGCCTTCGCCGGCGCTCCCGCCGCCCTGGCGCAGGCACCTGCCCCGGCCGGGAAGAGCTTCATCGCGACGTGGCTGTTCGCGTACTTCCTCGGGATCTTCGGCGTCGACCGCTTCTACCTGGGCAAGATCGGCACCGGCATCCTCAAGCTCATCACGCTCGGCGGGTTCGGCATCTGGGTGCTCGTCGACCTGATCCTCGTGCTCGTCGGTGCGCAGAAGGACAAGTGGGGTCGCCCGCTCGTGGGCTACGACCAGCACAAGAAGATCGCGTGGATCGTCACGGGTGCGCTCATCGTGCTCGGCCTGATCATCGGCGCCGTCTCTCCGAAGCCGAGCGTGGCCACGCCCGCCTCGCCCGCGGGCTTCGTGCAGCCGAGCGCCGAGGCCGTCGTGGAGGAGGTCGAGACCACCGCCCCGACTCCCGTCGCCACCGTCGAGACACCCGCCGCCACCGCCGAGGCGCCCGCGCTGACCCTCGCGCAGAAGAACGCCGTCTCGTCGGCAGAGGACTACCTCGACTTCTCGGCCTTCTCACGCCAGGGTCTGATCGGCCAGCTCGAGTACGAGGGCTACACCACCGATGAGGCGACGTTCGCGGTCGACTACGTCGCACCCGACTGGAACGAGCAGGCGGCCAAGTCGGCGCAGTCCTACCTGGAGTTCTCCTCGTTCTCGCGTCAGGGGCTCATCGACCAGCTCCTCTACGAAGGGTTCACCCCCGACGAGGCGAACTACGGCGTCACGGCCGTCGGCTACTGAAAAGGAAGAGAGACGACGATGGAAACGTCATCGATCCTCACGTGGACCCTCCAGCGCGAAATCCCCATTCCTCCGGACATCGGCCCGCTGCTGCTGCAGGGCGAGCAGGCCGTCGCGGCGTTCGCGACGTTCCGCGATGCGGCGATCTTCACGACGAAGCGCCTGATCGTTCGAGACGCGCAGGGTCTCACCGGCAAGAAGATCGAGATCTACTCGCTCCCGTACAGCACGATCAACATGTGGTCGAGCGAGAACGCGGGGACCCTCGATTGGAACTCCGAGCTCGAGCTGTGGACCCGCGCGGGCCACATCAAGGTCAAGCTGGCGAAGGGCGTCGACGTGCGACGTCTGGATGCCCTGATCGGCTGGGCCGTGCTGCAAAGCAGCTGATTCTCCCGGCGGTGCAAGCGGTCTGAAAATCGCCGCTTGCACCCTGCGGAGAAATATGAGAAAGTTCTCATGTAACTCCCCTTCCCCCCGGAAGAACAATGTCCGACCCCCACCAGCGACGCACCACCCCCCTTCGGTCCCGCTGGACGGACAGGTGGTTCAGCTCCCCCCGCTGACCCGCTCCCCTGACGCACGCACGGCCCCGATGGGGAGCGGGGCCGTGCGTGTCTTCTCGTGCACTCGCCTGCGGATGACGTCCCACTAGTGGACGATCTACTCATCGAAAATCTACGCTGAGCGTATACTTACGATGACTAGAGGAGCCATCATGACCGCGGGCGTTGACATCGTGCGCGCTGTCGCACGCGCACCCCTTCGTACACTGCGCCTCAAAGACATGCCCGAACTTGCGCGGAATACATGGCGGGTCGCTGACCGTCTGGTCGAACAAGGCGCGCTGGTGCGCCTTGCTCACGGCGTCTATACGGCACCTCCCGACGGTCGAGATGGTCGGACGTGGAAGCCGCCGTTGGAGGCCGCCGCCCTCGCGCTCGCGACTGCAAGGTTCGGAGCGCGAGAAGCCGCGCTCATGGGTATTAGCGCTGCACGCCATTGGGCCGCCATCCCCCGAGCCGTAGGGGTGGCCACAGTGGCGGTGCCTCGGCGGGGGTACGCACCATTGACTATCGACGGAGGCGGTCTCATCAAGTTCGTTCCACGAAAGCTGGAAGACCTCGAGCTCGTCCTGGAGCGAACCGGACTCGGCGACGGACTGATCACGACACCTGAGCAAACTCTCTTCGACCTGCTCGGGCGCACGGATCGCGACGGGCTCGGGCGCGAAGTCGCCGGTGCCATCGAGAACCTCGCAGCCCAGGTGAGGTCGAACGAGTTCGCCGAGATCGTCGCGCGCGCGCGAATCGTGCCCGCTGGCGCGCGGGACATGCGGAAGCGACTGGAGACAGCGGGTGGCTGAACGAAAAGCGGAGGACCATCCTCGGCGATTCGACGGACGACTCGACGGCGATGAACGCGCCGCTCCGGACGTCGTCCTCCGCACCCCGGTACCTGGGGTCCTCGAAGACGACGAACGGGAGAACGTTGAGACGACATTCGGTGTTGACTCAGACCAGGTCATGCGGGACCACGTCATCTCGCACGCCCTCGCCGCCATCAGCACCGTCGGCACCGACGACATCGTCTTCTTCGGCGGAACTGCCCTGTCGCGCACGTACCTCACAGGCCTGCGCCTGTCGGAGGACATCGACCTCCTCGCGTTGGGCGACAGGTCTGCTATCGCGGACAAGATCGAGAACGCGCTCACCCGTCAGCTGCGCCGCGGGTTCGGTAACGTCACTTTCACGCCACCACTGAAGGACGCAAGACACGCAAACCCCTCGGTCATGCAGATAGGCGATGTACGTGTGCAGATCCAGTTGCTCTCGTCCGAGGGCTACCCGACGTGGCCGACCGAAGTCGTAGATATCGAGCAGCGTTACAGTGACGCTCCACCCGCGCGACTGCGGGTGCTCACGCCGGAGGCGTTCGTCGCATCGAAGCTGTCGTCGTGGAACGACCGGGAGGTCCCGCGAGATCTCTACGACCTGTGGGCCCTCGCCGAGGCGGGGTTCATCAACGCGAAGGCATCCGAGTTGTTCGCACGATGGGGGCCGTACACGAGCCCATCCGAAGTGTCGTTCGCCGCCTCCCTTCGCTCGGCGAATGGAGCGCATCTCTCGGCCACCAGTGCATCCCGGTCGTCACGCCTGAGGAGGCGGCCGACAGGGTCCGCCCGGCGGTCCATGATGTCTGATCAACCACGGCCTGTGACTACCTGACGCTGTTCGTTGGAGAGCACTGAAGGTCGGGCCGCATCAGTCCAGCAGCAGCGCCGGCTCCTCGAGGATCGACGCCACGTCGGCGATGAACCGGCTCATGCCGTCGCCGTCGATCACGCGGTGGTCGAACGATCCCGACACGGTCGTGACGAACCGCGGACGCACCTCGCCGTCGACGACCCACGGCTTCTGCCGGATCGTGCCCATCGCGACGATGCCCGACTCGCCCGGATTGATGATCGGGGTGCCGGCATCCATGCCGAAGACGCCGATGTTGGTGATCGTGATCGTTCCGCCCTGTTGATCGGCGGGGGTCGTCCGACCCTCGCGCGCCGTCAGCGTCAGCTTCTCGAGCGCGACAGCGAGCTCGCGGAGGTTCAGGTCCTGGGCATCCTTGATGTTCGGGACGAGCAGGCCGCGCGGGGTCGCAGCGGCGATGCCGAGGTTGACGTAGCCGCGCACGTGGATCTCGGCCGAGCCGTCTTCGTTGTCGACCCATGCCGCCCCGACGAGCGGGGTGCGACGGCACGCCCAGATCACGGCGCGCGCCATGATCAGTAGCGGCGACACCTTGATATCGGCGAAATCGGGCGACTTCTTGAGCCGCGCGACGAGCTCCATCGTGCGGGTGGCGTCGACATCGGTCCAGACCGACACGTGCGGCGCCGTGTAGGCCGATCGCACCATGCCGGATGCCGTGGCCTTGCGCACGCCCTTGACCGGGATCGTCTCTTCGCGGCCCTGCTCGTCGCGCGGGTGCGCGGTCACGGGGATCTTCTGGTCGCGCTCGGCGGGGGCGGCGGGGGTCGCGATGTTGCGGAACACGCTCGCCTGCTGCGCGTGCGCGACGACATCCTCTCGCGTGACCTCGCCGGCCGGCCCGCTCGGGGTCACCTGCGTGAGGTCGACGCCGAGGTCGCGGGCGAGACCGCGGACGGGCGGCTTCGCGACGACGCCGACGGATGCCTTGACGGCAGCCGTGCGCTCGGGCGCGGGCCGGCCCGCCGCGCGACCCGTGCGGCGAGAGCTGACGGCGCCGCCGGTGCCGTAGCCGACCAGGACGGCGCCCTCGGTCTCGTCGGGGGCGGGAGCAGCGGGTGCGCCGTGCGCGGACAGGCCCGACACGGCATCCGCCGCGGCCCCCTCGCCCGCGATCGTGATGATCGGCGCGCCGACGGTGACGGTCTGGCCCTCGGGGGCGAGGAGCTCGCCGACCGTCCCCGCGAAGGGCGACGGCAGTTCGACGAGCGATTTCGCGGTCTCGATCTCGACGATCACGTCGTTGACCGCGACGGTGTCGCCCGGCCCGACGCGCCACTGGACGATCTCGGCTTCGGTCAGCCCTTCGCCGACATCCGGCAGGTGGAAGGTCTGCGTGCTCATGCGGGCTCTCTTCTTCCAGGTCGCGATTCAGTAGGCGAGGGCGCGGTCGACGGCCTCGAGGATGCGGTCGGCATCGGGCAGGTACACGCCCTCGAGCTTCGCGGGCGGGAACGGCACATCAAAGCCCGACACTCGCAGCACGGGCGATTCGAGGGCGAAGAACGCGCGCTCCATGACGGTCGCCGCGACCTCCGAGCCGACCGACGCGTTGCCGGGCGCCTCCTGCGCGTAGACCATGCGACCCGTGCGACGCACCGAGTCGAGGATCGGGCCGTAGTCGATCGGCGACAGCGAGCGGAGGTCGATCACCTCGCACGACGTGCCCTCGCTCTCGGCGAGCGCGGCGGCCTGCAGCAGCGTCGTGACCATCGCGCCGTGCCCGACGAGAGTGACATCGGTGCCGCGACGGACGATCCGCGACGCGTGCAGCGGCATCGAGCGCTCGTCCATGTCGACCTCGCCCTTGAGCCAGTACTTCGCCTTCGGCTCGAGGAAGATCACCGGGTCGGGCGAGGCGATGGCATCCTGAATCATCCAGTACGCGTCGTTCGGCGTCGACGGCGACACGACCCGCAGCCCCGCCGTGTGGGCGAAGTAGGCCTCGGGACTCTCCTGGTGGTGCTCGACGGCCCCGATGTGGCCGCCGTAGGGGATGCGGATGACGACCGGCATCGACAGCGCACCCTCGTGCCGGTTCGTGAGCTTCGCGAGCTGGGTCGTGATCTGGTCGAACCCGGGGAAGACGAATCCGTCGAACTGGATCTCGACGACGGGGCGGAACCCCGCCATCGCGAGGCCGATCGCCGTGCCGATGATGCCCGACTCGGCAAGCGGGGTGTCGAGCACGCGCCGGTCGCCGAACTCGGCCTGCAGCCCCTCGGTCACGCGGAAGACGCCGCCGAGCTTGCCGATGTCCTCGCCCATGAGCAGGACGTGGTCATCCGCCGCCATCGCGGCGCGAAGCCCGGCGTTCAGCGCCTTCGCGAACGGCATGGCAGCGGTCATCGCGCGCCTCCCTCGGCCCCGGCGAACGAGGCCTCGTACTGCTCGAGCCACTGGGCCTGCTCGGCGATCAGGGGGTGTGCGTCCGAGTACACGTGCGCGAACATCGAGGACGGTTCGAGCGCACCGAGTTCGTTCGTGCGCACGCGCACGTCGTCTGCGTAGGCGGATGCCTCGGCATCCACCCCATCGAAGAAGGATGCCGCGGCGCCCCGCCCCTCGAGGTACGCGCGCATGCGCAGGATCGGGTCACGCAGCGCCCACGCGGCCTCTTCGTCGGAAGTGCGGTACTTCGTCGGGTCGTCGCTCGTCGTGTGCGCGCCCATGCGGTACGTGATCGCCTCAATCGCCTGCGGCCCGCCGCCCGCGCGCGCCTCGTCGAGCGCGAGCTTCGAGACGGCCCAGCTGGCGAGCACGTCGTTCCCGTCGACGAGGGTCGACGGCATCCCATAGCCCTGCGCGCGCTGGTAGAGCGGCGCACGCGACTGGGTGGCGACAGGCACCGAGATGGCCCAGTGGTTGTTCTGCAGGAAGAAGACCTCGGGCGTGCGGTACGTGTTCGCGAAGACCATCGCCTCGTGCACATCACCCTGGCTCGAGGCCCCGTCGCCGTAGTAGACGACGACCGCCTCGTCGCGGTCGGGGTCACCGGTGCCGCAGCGTCCATCGAAGACGAGGCCAATGCCGAATCCCGTCGCGTGCAGCGTCTGAGACCCGAGCACGAGCGTGTAGATGCGGACGTTGCCGTTCTTCGGGTCGGTCGGGTCCCAGCCGCCGTGGCTGAGCCCACGCATGACGCGGATGATGTCGATGGGGTCGACGCCGCGGGTTGTCGCGACGACGTGCTCGCGGTACGACGGGAAAAGGTGGTCCTGCGGGCGCGCCGCGCGCACGGACCCGACCTGCGCGGCTTCCTGCCCGAGCGACGGCGGCCAGAGCGCGAGCTGGCCCTGCCGCTGCAGGTTCGTGGCCTGCCGGTCGAAGGCGCGCACGATGACCATGTCGCGGTAGAAGGTCTCGAGCTCAGCGTCGGTGAGCGAGTCGATCAGCGGAAGATAGCGTTCCGCTTCGGGCGACGGCGCGAACGTGCCGTCGGCTGCCAGAACGCGCACCAGTGCCGGATCGTCGGGCGAGGTCATTACTCCACGCTAAACCCGAACGCATGCGCACTTCTGCATGAGCGGCACAACGGATGCCGCGAACCGCCGTCGACTCGAGACAAGGCGCCCCGCGGGGGCCGACGCGGCCTCATTCGCCAGTTGGTGCGGGAACTCACGCTCCATTACCGCGCGAGCTGGCAAGTGAGGTGCGAAGGTCGCGCGGAGCAGACTAGGGCGCGACGGATGCCGCGACCGCGACGACGCGGTCGATCGACCCGTGCTCGCCGATCGAGATGCGCACGCCGTCACCCGCGAACGGGCGCACGATGAGGCCTGCATCCACGAAGGCCTCGGCGACCTCGAGCGCACGATCGCCCGCGGGCAGCCACACGAAGTTGCCCTGTGCGTCGGGGACGTCCCAGCCGACCTCGCGCAGTCGCGCGGCGAGGGCGTCGCGGCGCGCCGTCAGCTCGCGAACGCGCGCGAGCAGCTCGTCCTCGGCATCCAAGCTCGCGAGCGCCGCCGCTTCGGCGTGCGCCGTGACGGAGAGGGGGATGCCGGTGGTCCGCGCGGCGGAGAGGATGCCGGGGTCGCCGATCGCGTACCCGACGCGCAGGCCCGCGAGGCCGTACGCCTTCGAGAAGGTGCGCAGGACGACGACGTTCGGGTGCCCGGCCGCGATGACCGCCGCGCCGTCGACGGCGTCGGGGGCGGTGACGAACTCGGCGTACGCCTCGTCGAGCACGACGAGCAGGTCGCTCGGCACGCGCGCGAGGAACGCGTCGAACGCCGCCTGGGTCACGACCGGTCCGGTCGGGTTGTTCGGGCTGCAGACGATGACCATGCGGGTGCGATCGGTGACGGCATCCGCCATCGCCTCGAGGTCGTGGCCGCCGGATGCCGTGTTCGCCACGCGCACGGCGGTCGAGCCGGCGACGACCGCAAGGCCCGGGTACGCCTCGAACGACCGCCACGAGAAGAGGATCTCGTCGCCCGGACCGCTCGTCGCCTGCGCGAGCTGGTACAGGACCGACACCGACCCGGCGGTGACGTGGACGGAGTCGTCGGAGACCCCGAACCGCTCCGCGAGGCGCGCGCGCAACCGGGGAGATGAGGCATCGGGGTAGCGGTTGAACGCCGTCGCGGCGCCAGCGGCCTCGAGGACGCCCGGCAGCGGATCGAACGGGTTCTCATTGCTCGAGAGCTTGAACGCGTCGGCGCCGGCCTGGCGGCCCTGTTGATAGGCGGGCAGCGCGGCGATCTCGGGACGGATGCGGACGGGCAGGTCGGTCACGCCTTGAGTCTACGAGCGTCCGCCGCATTCGCCGTCGGCGCCATTGTGATACCGAATCGGTAGTGATACCATTTCGGTATGGCTATGACACTGCGACTTCCTGAAGAGCTCGACGCGCGCCTCGAGGAGCTGGCGGCGGAGCGCCACACGTCGAAGCATGCGCTCCTGATCGAGGCGAGTGCTCGGTTCGTCGACTCTGAGTCGAAGACGGCGCGAGTGCTTGCAGCCGTGGATGGCATCACCACGCGGTACGCCGAGACCCTCCGCCGCCTCGAAGACGCGTGATCGAGTACATCGGTCCCGAGCAGGCGATAGCCGTCATCGCCAAGCTCGGTCTGCACGTGCGCGACGAAGGCCTGCTGTTCTCTGCTCTGGCGAGACCGTCGGCAGCGATGTTCGGCCAGGAGGCCTACCCCGACCTCTTCGACAAGGCTGCGGCGCTCTTCTCATCGCTGGCGCAGAATCACCCGCTCTTCGACGGGAACAAGCGGCTCTCGCTCTACCTCACCTTCGCCTTCCTCAGCATCAACGGGGTGCAGGTGACACTGACCAACGATGAGGCGTTCGACCTCGTGCTCGCGGTGGCGCAGAGCAAGCTCGAGCTGGCCGACATCGCCGATAGCCTGCGCACGCACTCCGTGCGAGACTGAGTCGACCATGCGCTTTCTCATCCGTGTCGTCGTCAACGCTTTCGCGATCTGGGTCGTGACGTTGCTCACTGCCCTGCAGGTCGTGGTCACCCCGTTCCCACCCGGCGAGACGCTGCAGCTCGTTCTGACGCTGCTCGCGGTCGCCGCGGTGTTCGCGATCGTCAACACCATCATCGGCACGGTCATCAAGATCGTGGCGTTCCCGCTCTACATCCTCACGCTCGGCCTCATCTCGCTGGTCATCAACGGCCTGCTGCTGTGGATCACGGCGTGGTTCACCGCCTGGTGGGGCTGGGGCCTGTCGCTCGGCGACTTCTGGGTCGGGGTCGTCGCGGCGCTCGTCATCTCGCTCATCAACTGGATCTTCGGCATCATCCTCCGCCCTCAGCTGAAGCGCTGAGCCGGGGCGGCGCGTCGCGCGATGCGCCGTAGACGGTGGCGGCCACAGACGTCGCCTCGGACAGCGGCGCAAGCCTGCCGCGCACGGCATCCATCCGCGGGTCGGGAGAGCCATCGAGCAGGCTCGCCGTGTCGCGGTAGGCGTCGAGCCCGTGCGGGCCGAACGCACCGTCACCGGTGAGCGCGGAACCCGAGGTCTCGCGCGACGCCACGAAGCTGCCCTCGGCTCCCACTCCCGCCGCGTAGCCGCCTCCCGCGAGCGTCGACACGAGATCGTCATCGTGCCGAACGGCGACACTCAGCGTGTTGTCCGGGACATCCGCCTGCACGGGATCGCCGAAGGTCACGAGCAGGGCCACGTCGTATTCGCTCTGCAGCGCGAGGAGGGATGCGACCATTCCGCCCTGGGAGTACCCGACGAAGTCGACGGCGTCGCCCGGCTGCGCTCCCGCGGCGACCAGCGCGGTCTGCACCGCATCGTATGACGCGCCGTGCTCGCCCTCGTAGAGCTGCAGGTTCGATGCCATATCCCACGCTTCGTCGTCGGGGCCGTCGAACGCCGACCCCGCAACATAGGTGACGAACCGGGCGGAGCCGTCGGGCATCGTGTATCGCTCGACCCGCACCCGTCCGTCGCCGGCGGGGATGCGGTCGACCAGCTGAACGAGCGTGGTGGGCGGCGACGTTCTGCCCCGCGCGACGGGTGTCACCACCACGGGGGCGGGTTCGCCCGTGAGTCGCTCGCCGCGCGGCACCGGGCCACGGCCGAGCAGCCCGACGAGACCCGTCGCGAACATCGCGAGGATGTCGAGGCCGGGTGTCATACCCGCCGGAAGGCCCGGGCCGAACTGCCGAGAGAGCGCCGAGGCGTTCTGCGTGCGCCAGTCGAGCGCCGCGGCGGCGAGCCTGCTCAGGACGACCGGGTTCTCGCCGACGAGCTCGAGCGCTCGCCCGCGGAGCATGTTCTCGAGCTCCGCGTCGCCGCTCGCGCGCGCGATCTCCGCCGCCGCGACGAGCTCGGCGACCTCGTACGTGTCGGCCATCGTCGTGAGGTCGTCGGCGAGCCGGCGCGCTCGCGCCGCGGCATCCGCCGCCTCGTCCTCCGGCGTTCGGATCGCGACGCCCGCGTAGAGGAGCGTGCGCGACGCCTTCGCGAGCGCCTCTCGGATGCCGTCGGCCTCCCCCGCGACGAGTCGGAGCCGCGCCGACGCGTCGCGAAGCGACTCGGTGTCGACGGCCACGATGCCGCCGCTGCGGATGTCCAGTGCGTCGTCGTCGGTCGCCACGTGCTCAGCCCTCCGCTCCCGCGCGGGCGACCTCGAGGCGCTCGGCGATCGCCAGATCGAGCAGCGCCGATGCGATGCGCCCGGCGAGCATGCGCACGTCGCCCGCGAGCGCGGCGATGCCCGCGCAGTACCCGGCGGTCGCGCGCGCCTGCCAGTCGGTCGCGTCGGCGAGCGCGACGACCGTTCCGCGGAGGGCGTCGGCATCACCGTCGGCGACGTCGAGGAGGCCCCGCGCCACCGCGATCGCGTCAAGGGTCGGAGACTGTGTGTACCGGTACATGGCCCCGATCGTGCCGTGCCGGGCCGCGCCGTGGGAGCGTGCAGCACCGATCGGTGGACAGTTTCGCGATCTGCCCGCCTGGGGAGGAGGCCACGTGCCGACCACGGGGGACCCGCGGCAGTCCCCGTGAACGCGGGCAGCGGGCCCGCCGATGCAACAGAAACCCACGCAGATGCAGGACGCGCCCCGCGGATGCAAGATAGAGACGTGCCGAGCCGTGTAGAGCCGTTCCGGATCGCCTTTGTGTGCACCGGCAACATCTGCCGCTCGCCGATGGCAGAAGTCGTCTTCCGCGATCTCACCGAGCGTTCGGGGCTGGGCGACTACGTGGCATCCAGCAGCTCCGGCACCGGCGACTGGCACGTCGGCGAGCGCGCCGACTCCCGCACGATCGATGCCCTGCGCCGCCGCGGCTACGACGGCGAGCGCCATCGGGCGCGGCAGTTCGCGATCGAGGACTTCGCCCGCAACGACCTCATCGTCGCGCTCGACCGCTCGCACGAGCGGATCCTGACGAGCTGGGCGCCCACGGGCGAGGATGCCGACAAGCTCGCCCTACTGCTGTCGTTCGATGCGGGCGCCGCGGGAGCGCTCGACGTGCCCGATCCGTACTACGCCGGGCCGGAGATGTTCGATGAGGTGCTCGGTATGATCGAGAGTGCCAGCCGGGCGCTCTTCCGGCAGCTCGAACCCGCCATCCGACCCTCTTCGTGAGCGCCCGATGTCACCGATCGGAGCCCCGCGCCTTGACCACCGCGTCCCTGCCTGACCAGCCCCTGAGTCCGCTCGACGGCCGCTACCGCGCCGCTGTCGCCGGACTCGCCGACTACCTGTCCGAGGCGGGTCTGAACCGGGCCCGCGTCGAGGTCGAAGTCGAGTGGATCATCGCGCTCACCGACCGCGAACTGTTCGGCTCGGCCCCCCTCACGGATGCCCAGAAGGACTCCCTGCGCGCCCTCTACCGCGACTTCGGACAAGCCGAGATCGCCTGGCTCGCCGAGAAGGAGGCGGTGACGCGCCACGACGTGAAGGCTGTCGAGTACCTGGTGCGGGACCGCCTGGCATCCCTGGGTCTGGATGCCATCGCCGAGCTCACGCACTTCGCGTGCACGAGCGAGGACATCAACTCCGCCTCGTACGCCCTGACCGTCAAGCGCGCCGTCGAGAACGTGTGGCTGCCGAAGGCGCGAACGCTCACGCTGTCGATCGGCCGCCTCGCCCACGAGCACGCGGATGCCGCGATGCTCTCGCGCACGCACGGTCAGCCCGCGACGCCCACGACGATGGGCAAGGAACTCGCGGTGTTCGCGAAGCGCCTCGAGCGGGTCGTCGCGCAGATCGAGGGCGGCGAGTACCTCGCGAAGTTCTCCGGCGCGACCGGCACCTGGTCGGCGCACCTCGCCGCCGCGCCCGACGTCGACTGGCCCGCGCTCTCGCGGGAGTTCATCGAGGGCCTCGGGCTCGACTTCAACCCGCTCACGACGCAGATCGAGTCGCACGACTGGCAGGTCGAGCTCTACGACCGGGTGCGGCACGCCGGCGGCATCCTGCACAACCTCGCGACCGACATCTGGACGTACATCTCGATGGGGTTCTTCGCGCAGATCCCCGTCGCGGGAGCGACCGGCTCGTCGACGATGCCGCACAAGATCAACCCGATCCGGTTCGAGAACGCCGAGGCGAACCTCGAGATCGCCGGCGGACTGTTCCAGACCCTGGCATCCACCCTCGTCACGAGCCGGATGCAGCGCGACCTGACCGACTCGACGACGCAGCGCAACATCGGGGTCGCGTTCGGGCACTCGATGCTCGCGCTCGACAACCTCGAGCGGGGGCTGAAAGAGATCCTCCTCGCGCGCGAGGTGCTGCTGGCCGACCTCGACGCGAACTGGGAGGTGCTCGCGGAGGCGATCCAGACGGTCGTGCGCGCCGAGATCGTCGCCGGCCGCTCGCAGGTCACCGACCCCTACGCGCTCCTCAAGGACCTCACCCGCGGCCGTCGCGTCGGCGGTGCGGAGCTTGCCGAGTTCGTACGCGGGCTCGACATCGGGGATGCCGCGAAGGAGCGCCTGCTCGCCCTCACCCCCGCGACCTACACCGGCCTCGCCGCCGAGCTCGTCCGCGAGGTCTAGGCGGGTCTGCGCGCGCTCGCGGCGCCGCATCCGAACTGCAAGGGATCGTCTGCGACACGCCGTGCCGCGTGCGCCCGACGCGGCGTGTCTGGCGCGCGGCCTTGCAATTACGACCGGCGGATGCCGCGGCGCAGCTACGCGCGGCGGTCGGATGCCGGGGCGTCGCCCTCGTCGTCATCCGTCGGCGGCAGAAGCACGCCCTGATCGACCGGCTTCGTGACCTGCGCGGGGTCGACGGCGAGCATCAGCAACGCGATGATGACGAGCGTCGCGATGAACGAGATTCCCGCGACGACGAGCGACACGACCAGCACGTGCGAGCGCTCGTCGCCGCTGAGGTCTTGGAAGAACCCCATCGACACGAGCGCGATGCCGCCGCCGAACACCGCTGCCGCGAACGCGAACCCGAGCAGCTGCACAGGCTTCATGAGGTCGCGCCGGGTCGGCGGGCGATGCTGCGTGCCGTCGTCGCTCATGCCGTCTCTCCCGCGGGCGAGGCCACGGCATCCGACGCTCGGCGCGGAGAGAACCCCGCGATGCCGAGGAACACCGCCACGATCGCGGCGTAGCCGCCGAACAGCCCGACGCCGATCACGATGCCCGTGAGGGTGAAGGTGGCGCCGGCATCCTTGATGAAGTACTCGAGGCTGTACGCAGGGTTCACGAGCAGCAGGCCCACCGCAAGAGCGAGGGTGATCGCCCCGATCAGGATCGCGTCGCGCGCCGCCGGGTCGCCCGTGCGGCGGGCACGGATGCCGGCGATGAGCTCGATGAGACCCGAGATCGCCGCCCACGCGATCACGACAACGAAGAACAGGATCGTCGACCGTAGCGCGGGGATGCCCGTCGCCATCCCTGCGGCGAGGCTGACAACACCGAGCAGAATCGGCACGGCGCGCGCTCCCGCGCCGTAGACAAGCCACGCGGCGGCAAAGAAGAGGAGCGCGGCCGCGATCGCGAAGCCGCTGAAGATCGCGAGCCCCACGGGGGCCGAGTGGTCGGCCGAGAAGGTGACCATGATCGCCGCCATCGCCGCGAACAGCGCGCGCCCGAGCTGCAGGTGCCGCACCTCGAAGGTGCGCGGCGCAGCGTCGGTCACGAAATGCTCACAAGGATTCGGCGGAAGGGGAACCCACCCAGTCTAGGTCGTCGCACGGATGCCGCGGTGAGACGCCGTCGGGCTCAGTCCATGCGCGTCACGCCACCGCGCGCGCGACGAGCTCGCGGATGCGCTGCTCGACGGCATCCGTCACCGACACGACGGCGAACGAGGTCGCCCACATGTCGCCGTCGTCGAGGTGCGAGTCCTCGGTGAAGTTGACCGTCGGATACCGGGTGTCGAACTTCGACGCAGGCTGCACGAAGATCACGACCTTCCCGTCCGCCGCGTAGGCGGGGAACCCGTAGAACGTCTTCGGGTTGAGGTCGGGCGCGAGGTCGGCGACGATGCGGTGCACGGCGCGGGCGAGGTCGCCGTCCACCCCGGTGAGCGCATCGATCGCGTCGGCGCACGCCTCGAGCTCCTTCGCGAGCTTCGCGGCGCCCTTGAGCCCCTTCGTGGAGCGCAACTCTTCGGCGCGCTGCTTCATCGCCGCGCGCTCGTCTGCGCTGAATCCGTCTTCGGCCATGTCTGTCATCCTTCTCTCATCGTGCAGTACCCCGGATCGCCTCGACCGCGCGCAGCACCGCGATCGTGCGGTCCTGGTCGGACGTCGGGTCGGCGCCGCGGACGAGCTCGGCGAAGCGCCGGGCCTCGTAGACCATGTTGTTGTCCGCGCCGTCGATGCGGTGCTCCGTCCGCTCGCCGCCACGCAGGGTCAGCGTCACGACCCGGGGAGCGGTGATCTCATCGATCTCGATCGTGCCGAGCTCGCCCTGGATCTCGTTCGGCCGGTGCGAGAACCCGATCTTCGAGAACGAGACCTGCGCGACGAGGTCGGGGTACGTCAGCACCGCGGCACCCGCGCCATCGGCCCCCGTCGCGATCGTCACGGTCGATCCCGAGACGGATGCCGGGGCGCCGAACAGGTGGATCGCGGCGCTCAGCGGATACACGCCGAGGTCGAACAGCGCCCCGCCCGCGAGCGCGGGGTCGAAGATGTTCGGTGTCTCGCCGCGCAGCACGAGGTCGTAGCGCGCCGAGTACTGCGACTGCCCGAACGAGACGAGCCGCACCCGCCCGGCGGCGGGCAACAGCTCGGCGACTTTCACCATACCCGGGTCGAACACGTTCCGCATGCCCTCGAAGACGACGACGCCCCGCGCGCGAGCGCTCGCGACGAGCGCCTCGAACTCGGCGGCGGTCGGCGTCGCGGGCTTCTCGAGGAAGACATGCACCCCGGCATCCACCGCGGCCTGCGCCTGCGCCGCGTGCGCGCCGTTGGGCGAGCCGACGTAGACCGCGTCGATCTCGCCCGAGTGCAGCAGGGCGTCGAGGTCGTCGGATGCCCGCGGCGCGCCGATCCGCTCGGCGAACGCGCGCCCGCGCTCGGCGTCCCGCGAATACGTGACGTCGATGCGGATGCCGTCGCTGTGCGCCACGGCATCCGCGAACCTCTCGGTGATCGCGCTGGTGCCGATCGTCGCGAGCCTGATCATCGCCCCTCCCCGAGAAAGGCGATCGCGGCCTCCCGGAAGACCCGCGACCCGGGCGCGTTGAAGTGGTGGCGGTCGGGGATCTCGACGAAGACGCCCTGCGGACACGCGGCGGCGAGCGCCTTCGAGCCCTCGATGATGGCATCCAGCGATCCCGTCGCGAACATGACGGGCTGCTGGGGCGCGTGCGCGGGATCGGGGTCGACGGTCTTCGACTCGCGCATGCCCCCCGCGATCGCAAGGAGCGCGCGCAGGTCGTTGCCGGGCACGCGCTCGGTCAGCGCGATGTAGTTGAGCGTCACGCGGTCGGTGACGGGCGTGCCGTCGTCCACAAGCGAGCGCACCTGATCGATGTCCAGGCGCGCGAGCGGGATGCCGTCCGGCACACCCCCGAGCACCGCGCGCGGGATGCGGGCCGAGACATCCTGCACGACCTCCCAGCCGACGCGCGCGCCGAGCGAGTACCCGACGTAGAACGCCTCATCGACGAGGTACGTGTCGAGCACGGTCTCGACGTCGCCGGCCAGCTGTCGCAGGTCGTAGTCGCGGGGGTTGTGGGGCTTGTCGCTCGCGCCGTGGCCACGCTGGTCGAGGCCGATAACGCGGTAGCCCGCGCGCAGCAGGTCGCGCACCCACCCCGTCGCGACCCAGTTGTCCTTCGTGCTCGAGGCGAACCCGTGCACGACCACGACGACCGGAGCGGCGTCGTCGCCCCACGAGTACGTCGCGATCCGCAGCCCGTCGCCGACCATGATGTACTGCGGAGCGGGCATCTCGGTCAGCTGGGGCAGGGCGACGGATGCCGCGGATGCCGCGGACTCAGTCGACGACACGGATCTCCTTCCAGAACGCGACGTACCCCGAGAAGTCCTTGCCCACTCGCTCGATGCCCGACGGATACGGGTGCGGATAGCTCCAGGCACGGTCGGCGAGCGTCTGGTCGCCGACCGTCACGGTGAAGTACTGGCACTCGCCCTTCCACGGGCAGGTGTACGGCGTCGGGCTCTCGGCGAGGAACTCGCTGCGCACACTCGACGCGGGGAAGTACCAGTTGCCCTCGATCGAGATGAGGTCCTCGCGCGGTGCCTCGGCGATCACGGTGTCATCCAGCACAGCCTTCATGGCGGCCCCTTTCGTCGCTGTCGTCGGGGGCCAGGCTACTCTGCGCCGCGGTGGCCGGGGGCCGCGTGACTCGCGAACGAACCGGTCATCTGGCCGGGGTAGCCTTGCACCCATGTCCGTGGGTCTGCTTGCCGTCGTCGACGACATCCTGAGCGCCGCGCTGAAGGCGTCGGCCAAGACCGCGGGTGTCGTCATCGACGACGCGGCCGTGACCCCCCAATACGTGCAGGGTCTGACACCTGCGCGCGAGCTGCCGGTCGTCGGGCGCATCGCGCTCGGATCGCTCGCGAACAAGTTCCTCATCATCATCCCGATCGCGATGCTGCTCACCGCGTTTGCGCCGTGGGTGCTGCCGTGGCTGCTCATCGTCGGTGGCACCTACCTGTGCTTCGAGGGCGCCGAGAAGGTCCTCGAGTGGTTCGGCTTCCACCACGGAGGTGAGGACGAAGGCGGGCGCGACGAGAAGCGCCTCGTCGCGGGCGCCATCCGCACCGACCTCATCCTCTCGACCGAGATCATGCTCATCGGACTCGACTCGATCGACACCGACCTCACCTTCTGGACGCGCCTCGCGGTTCTCGCCGTCATCGCGCTCGCCATGACCGTGCTGGTCTATGGAGCGGTCGCCCTGCTCGTAAAGCTCGACGACATCGGGCTGAAGATGGCGAAGAGCCCCGCGGAACGCGTGCGACACCTGGGCACCCGGATCGTCCGGTCGATGCCGGGGGTGTTCCGCGTCATCTCGATCGTCGGCACCGTCGCGATGCTCTGGGTCGGTGGCCACCTCGTGATCGCGAACCTGGGCGAAGTCGGATGGCACGCACCCGTCGACCTCCTGCACGCCGTCGAGCACGCGCTCGAGCCCGCGGGCGCGGTCGTCGTCTGGCTCGGCGACACCCTCGTCTCGGCGATCGCGGGTCTCATCCTCGGCCTCGTGATCGTCGGCATCGTGCTCGTGATCGGCAAGGCCTTCGGCAAGAACGTGAGCTTCTCCGAGGGACACGCGGGCCCGGCATCCGCGGGCGATTCAGCACCCGCGACGGGTTCGGGCTCGGGTTCGGCGCCGACCGACCACTGACGCACGGCCGTTATCCGGTGCGGGCGCCACCTTGTTGCCCGGGCGCCACAGATCTGTAGCGCCTGAACAGCAAACTGGCGCCCGGGCAAGAAGAGAAGCGGGGAAACGGCAGTGGCTCAGGCAGGCGGAAGCGCCGCGACGAGCTCGCGCGCATAGCCGGAGCCCTGCGACGTCGCGCTCCGGGCGATGCCGAGCGAGCGCACCCGCGGAGGATCGAGCGGCAGGTAGACGACGCCCGGGTCGTCGCGACCGGGCGTCCGCGGCAGAATCGAGACGCCGAGACCACCCGCGACGAGGCTGCGCATCGTGTCGATCTCGCTGCTCTCGAACGTCACGTTGACCTCGACACCGGATTCTTCAAGGATGCCGGTGACCACCGCCCGCAGCTCCGCAATGCGCGAGAACCCGATGAAGTCGAGACCGGCGAGCGCCCGCAGGTCGGCGCGCCCGACGGCGGCGAGCGCGTGGCCGGTCGGGACGGCGATGCACAGGGGCTCGTGCGCGAGCGCCTGCCAGCGGATGCCGGGGGCCACCTCGGGCGGTGCCGTCCCGAGTGCGACGTCGATCGCATCGAGTTCGAGCCAGCCGTAAAGATCGCGCGCGAACCCCTGCCGCAGCGACACCCGCACGTCGGGCCGCAGGGCTCGAAAACTCTGCACGACGTCGGGCACGAGCCACCGCGCGACCGAGTGCAGGAACCCCACGCGCAGCAGCCGCCCCTCATCGGCGATCGCCTCGGCGTGCCGACGCGCCGCCTCGAGGGCGTCGAGGACGGCGGCGGCATCCGCCCGGAACGCGAGACCGTTGGCGTTGAGCTCGAGTCTCTTGCCGTGCCGCGCGAACAGCGGCATCCCGATCGCCGCTTCGAGCCGAGCGAGAGCGCGCGACACGTTCGACTGATTGACGCGCAGCTCGGCTGCCGTGTCGCGTGTGTTCTGCGTCTGCGCGAGCGACAGGAACACGCGCAGCGCTTGCTCATCCATGGCATTCATTATGCGCGTAACGCATCGATACGGCATCCTGCGTCATTTCGAAGGGTAAGAGAACGCGAGGACAGTGGATGCCATGGCCGCCACCGTCCTCGATCACACCCCGACGGGGTCGATCCGGCGCGTCGCCCCGCGGTCGCCGCGCTTCGCGCGGATCGTCGGCCTGCTCGCCGCTGGCGGGCTCGCGAACTTCGCGGTGGTGTACTTCCCGCAGCCGATCCTGCCCCAGATCGGGGAGTCGTTCCGGGTGGACGCCGGTGTCACCGGCCTCGCGCTGTCGGTCACGACCGCCGCGATGCTCGTCGGGCTGCTTCTCGCCGGCCCCGTCTCGGACCGCATCGGCCGCGTCGCCGCGATGAGCGGGTCACTCGTCTTCGCCGGCATCCTCGCGGTCCTGTGCGCGCTCGCGCCGACATGGGAGGTGTTCCTCGCCCTGCGTGCCGCGGCCGGGCTGACCCTCGCCGTGCTGCCCGCCGTCGCGATCGCGTACCTGCGCGACGTCGTGCGCGAGGACGCGCACTCGCGCGCGAACGCGCTCTACATCTCCGGCACCGCGATGGGCGGCGCGCTCGGCCGCCTCGCCCCGCTGCCGCTCGCCGCGATCGGCGGCTGGCAGCTGGTCACCGTCGTCCTCGGCATCCTGAGCCTCATCGTCGGGGTGCTCGTCTGGATGACGCTGCCACGCGACGGCGCGACCCACGTTCCGCTGCGTATCGGCGACCTGCTGGGCGGCTCGCTCGCGTCGCTGCGCGACCCCGTCATCCTCGCGATCTGCGTCATCGGCGGGCTCAACATGGTCGCCTTCGTCGGCCTCTACAACGCGGTGCCGTTCCGCCTCAACGCGCCGCCGTTCTCGCTCGGCTCGGCGGAAGTGCTCGTCTACCTCGCGTACCCGATCGGCATCGCCGCGCCCGGACTCTTCCACCGCATCTCGACGCGGTGGGGGCGGGCGACGGCATCCATCGTCGGCGTCGTCGCGCTGCTGGCGGCATCCGCGGTGCTGCTCGCTCCGAGCTTCATCGGCGTGTTTGTGGGGCTGGGGCTGCTGGCGGTCGCGTTCCTCGGCACACACTCGGTGCTCAGCGGCTGGGTCGTCACCCGCGCGCACGCCATCGGCCGGAGCACATCGCGCGCCTCGAGCGCGTACCTGCTTTCGTTCTACATCGCGAGCACCCTCTCGGGGACGGCATCGACGCACGTGTGGGCGTCGAGCGGCTGGGGCGCGGTTCTCGCTCTCGCGGCCGTGTCACTCACCGCGTCGCTGGTGCTGTGCATCGTGCTACGCGCCCGACGCCTGCGGTGACGTGGCGGCGGCGGTGCTAGCGTGCGAGGGTGAGCGCTGACCCCGACCCGACCGTTCGCGTGATCCGGGTGTCCGCGGCTGTCATCACGGATGCCGTGGGCCGTCTCCTGCTCGTCCGCAAGGCCGGGACGACCGCGTTCATGCAGCCCGGCGGCAAGCCCGAGTCGGGCGAGACCGCGGCAGAAACCCTCGCGCGCGAGCTGGCGGAAGAGCTCGGGCTTCAGCTCGCGCCCGAGGCGCTCGAGCCCCTCGGCGAGTTCACGGCGGATGCCGCGAACGAGCCCGGCTTCCTCGTCGTCGCCGACGTCTTCCGCGCCGACATCGGCACGCAGGAGCCGGTGCCGGATGCCGAGATCGCCGAGCTCCGGTGGATCACTCGCGACCAGGCATCCACCCTCGAGGTCGCCCCGCTCGCGCGCACGTACTTCCTGCCCCGCGACTGACGGGCGGCGGGTTACCAGGAGCTCTTGCGGTAGTCCTTGAGGAACACCCCGAACAGGTCCTCGCCGGCCTCGCCGCGGACGATCGGGTCGTACACGCGGGCGGCACCGTCGACGAGGTCGAGGGGCGCGCGGAAGCCCTCTTCGGCCAAGCGCACCTTCGTGTAGTGCGGGCGTTCGTCGGTGATCCAGCCGGTGTCGACGGCCGTCATGAGGATGCCGTCCGTCTCGAACATCTCGCGCGCGCTCGTGCGCGTGAGCATGTTGAGCGCGGCCTTGGCCATATTCGTGTGCGGATGCCCGGGGCCCTTGTAACCGCGACCGAAGACGCCCTCCATCGCCGAGACGTTGACGATGTACTTCCGCCGCGCGGGCGAGGCCGCCATCGACGGCCGCAGCCGCGAGACGAGCAGGAACGGGGCGGTCATGTTCGCGAGCTGGACCTCGAGCATCTCGAGCGGCTCGACCTGATCGACCGACTGCGTCCAGCTGTTGATGTGGTTCTCGTCGGGAACGAGCCCGCCCGCGTCGATCGCGGTGCCCGCGGCGAGGCGCTCGAGCGACGACGATCCGGCGGCCATCGCCTCGGCCGTGAGCGTGTCCGCGTCGCGGGCGGCCGCCGCAAGGATCGGGTGACTCGACACCGACTGCGCGAGCGCGAGCGGATGCGCGTCGTTCGTGTGCCCGAAGGTCAGCAGCTCCGGCAGCGGCCCCTGCGGCAACGGCGCGAGCTCGGCATCCACGAGCGGCTTGTACGCCCCCGCCGAGCGGCGGACCGTCTGCGCGGCGTTGTTGATGAGGATGTCGAGGGGTCCATCGGATGCCACGGCATCCGCCAATCCGATCACCTGGGCCGGGTCGCGCAGGTCGATGCCGACGATCTTGAGCCGGTGGATCCAGTCGGCGGAGTCCGGCAGCGCCGAGAAGCGGCGCACCGCGTCACGCGGGAACCGGGTCGTGATCGTCGTGTGCGCGCCGTCGCGCAGGAGGCGCAGGGCGATGTACATGCCAATCTTGGCGCGGCCGCCGGTCAGGAGAGCGCGCTTTCCGGTGAGATCGGTGCGGGCATCCCGCTTCGCGTGGCTCATCGCGGCGCAGTCGGGGCACAGCTGGTGGTAGAACGCGTCGACGAGCGTGTACTGCTCCTTGCAGATGTAGCAGGCGCGGGGCTTGATCAGCTCGCCGGCGTGCGGGGTCGTCGCACGCGTCGCGAGCGGGATGCCGCGGGTCTCGTCGTCGATGCGGTCGGGGGCTCCCGTCGCGGTCGCCGCGACGACGGCGCGGTCGGCCTCCGCGATGCGCTCGCGCTTTTCGCGGCGCGACTGGCGCTTGACGTCTTTGTAGAGCTTGCCCGTCTGGCGGCGGAGCGCGATGTACGCGGGATCTTCGCGGTCGAGGCCGGATGCCGCGTCGATGACCCGCAACGCGATCTCGAGCTCCACCGGGTCGATGGAGACCGGGTCGATGGAGACGGGGTCGATGGAGACGGGGTCGATCGACGCCGGCACGGTGGTAGGCGCCGCGTCATCGGCCGCTGCGTCGGCGGGCTCGGGCGGGTTTTCGGGCACAGGAGAGTTTATCGAGCGCGCGGCGCCCTGGCCCGCCGCCACAGTACTCCCGCGCACACGACACCCTGCACCATGACGATCGCGCTGATCGTCGACGCAATGACCCTCGCCGATTGGTCGGCGGCGGTGAGCAGGTCGAAACCCGCATGCCAGAGGAGCACCGGAATGATGCTGCCGCCCGCGCCTATCGTCATCCATGCGAGCAGGAACGACCCGCACACGAGCGCAAGCATCCACCCGATCATGCCGGCGCCCATCGCCGTGTAGGTCGGGTTGAAGAAGAAGGCGGGCAGGTGCCACGCGATCCAGATGCCGGCGACCACGAGCGCCGCCCAGAACGCCGTCATCCGCCGCATCAGCGCGGGCAGCAGCCATCCGCGCCAGCCGGCTTCTTCGCCGAGGCCGAAGGTGAGCACCCAGACGAGCGCGACCAGTGGCCACGCGAGTCCCGGCAGTTTCGCTGTGACCCCGAACCCTCCCGGGTCGGGCCAAGCGCCGGTGACGACGGCGGCCACCATCCACGCGATGACGAAGTACGCGATCGGCATGCCGATGCCCGCCGCGAGCCAGCGCCAGCCGACGCGCACCGAGAACGCGCGCCGAGCCCAGGCCACGAGCCCGCCTTCCCACACCGACGCCGCGACCGCGCCGCACAGCGGACCGACCGACGCCGCGAAGAACGTCCACGGCATCCGTTCGATGCCGGCGAACTGCGCCTGGACGACGAGCGGCAGCCACATCAGCCAAGTCACGCCGAACGCGACGATCACGAACACCGCGAGGCCGCCTCGGCGCGCGGGCGTCGGGGCGGTCACCGAACGAGCGACCGCGCTCATACGCACGACGCTACTCGTCGGCGCCGAACGACAGCCAGTGTCCTTCCGTGATCACCTCGACCCGCTCCCCGTCGACGACGATCGCGCTCTGATCGTCGAGCGCGTACGCGGGTCCGTCGATACCCCGCGCCCACTTCTGCGCGGCTTCTGTCGTGTTCGACGTCCACCCCGGGTAGTCCAGGTGGGGAAAGATCGAGAAGTCGACGAGCCCCAGTGTCTCGTCGCTCTCGCCGGGATGCCACTCGACGAACTCCGGGCCGATGCGCGGGGTCATGACCATGCTTCCGGCGCTGACGCCGACCCACACGGCATCCAGTTCGGGAAGGAGGGCGGCAAACCCCGACTCGCGCATCCAGTGCGCGAGATAGACGGCTTCGCCGCCGTCGACGAGGAGCACGTCGGCGGCGCGCACCCACGGCATCCATCGCTCCGGCGCCAGCGAGGGGAGCGCCGTGAGCTCGAGGACGCCGACCGACTTCCAGCCCAGGTTCGTGAGCCAGTCATCGCCCCGCCCCACCGTCGAGGCGAAAACGGATGCCGGCGAGCACAGCGGATGCCCCCACTGCGCCGTCGGGATGAACAGCGCGCTCGCCTCGGCGATCGGCTTTCCGAGCACGTCCACGAGCGCGGCGCGGATGCTCGGGTTCGTGACCCCGCCCGAGGTGAGCAGCAGCTTCATGCTCGCGAGGCTACTCCGTGGTGCCGACACCGCGACCGCCGGGCTGAGTGAGCAGAGCGGGGAGCAGCACGCGATCGACGAGGTCGCCGGCCGTCGCCGCGTCGAGCGCGCGATGCGGACTCCCCGAAAGGAGCGCCGCGTCGAAACGCGCTCAGTGCGCCGGTGGGATGACGAATGATGCGAGCTTGTCGCCCGTCACGGTGAAGATGCCCGTGGATTCGCCGTTGAAGACCCGGCTGAGCCAGCCGAAACGCACCGTCGTGACCTCGCCTGCGGTTTCGGCGGACAGGAGCGACATCTGGGCGCCCGCGCCGATCGCGTCCGATCCCGCCCACGCCCGCACGCGCGCGGCGCCGCGATACTGCGTGCCCCAGTCGTCGATCAGGCCATCGTCGGCGAAGAGCGCAACGAACGCGTCGGTGTCGGCGTCGTTGATGGCCGCGACGAAGGCATCCACCGCCGGCGGAACGGAGATCGAGTCGGACATACGGGGCTCCTCTCGGTCAGTGGCGCCCGCATCGAGGCGACAGCGTCGACTATACGCACAGGGTCAGATGACGAGCGGGTCGAGCCGGTGGTCGCCGGTGACCGAACGCACCTCGACGATCCGCCTGCAGCCCGGGCACACCGCATGGTCTCAGGTCTCTCCGAAGCCGTCCTCGACGAGGGCGGCGAGCGCGTCGACCGCCGCGGCGGCATCCGGGCCCTCTGCGCGCAGGCGCAGCACGTGTCCGTGCGTGGCGCCGAGCGAGAGCAGCGCGATCATGCTGTTCGCGGGGGCAGGCCCGTTGCCGTTCGTCGTGTCGGTGAGGGTGGGCACCGTGCCGAGGCCGCTCGCGGCCTTGACGATGAGGGATGCCGGTCGCGAGTGAAGACCCACGGGGTTGACGAGGGTCACCTCCCGCTCGACGACGTCCTCACGCCCCTCGGATGCCGTGGCCTCCGCCGGCGGAGCTGCAGCCGCAGCGGATGCCGGCGGCTCCTCACCGTGCGGCTGCTTCGCGGCGAGCGCGCCCGCCGCCTCGGCGGCGACCTCGTCGAGCGTTCCCCCGGTCGCCGCGCGGACGATTCCCGCGGTCGCCCCCTCGACGAACGGACCGCCGCTGATGCGCACGGGCTGCGTGCTCTCGCGCAACTCGAGCGCGAGCTCCGAGCTAAGCACCGCCGACCCGAGGTCGGTCAGGATCAGCACCCCGTCGGCGCCGGACAGTTCGTCGATCGCGGCGGCGATCGCGGCGGCATCCGTCCCGAAACCGCCGTCCGCGCCGGCGGCGACCCGCACGGGGGGTGCGTCGCCGTGGATCATCTGCATCGCAAGATCGACCGCGGCGTGCGCGAGCGGCTCGCTGTGCGAGACGATGACGAATCCGATCATGCGGGTGCCCCGGCATCCCCTGCGTCGGCGAGGGTCGCGGCAAGCGTCTCGAGCAGGATCGTCGTCGACGCCGCGCCGGGGTCGAGGTGGCCGGCGCTGCGCTCGCCCAGGTACGACGCGCGCCCCTTGCGGGCGACGAGCGGCTCGGTCGAGTCGCGCCCCGTCGCTGCGGCCGACGCGGCGGCGGCGAGAGCGTCCGCGGGCGATGCGCCGGATGCCGCGGCACCGTGCAACGCCGTCACGGCAGGCTCCCACGCGTCGATCATCGTCTTGTCGCCGACGACGGCGTGGCCGCGCCCGACGACACCCGCGACACCCGCGGCGACGACGGTCGCGAACTCGGGTAGTGCGACCGTGGACTCGGCGGGAGCCGCCTTTCCCATGTCGAGGAAGAGCGTCCCGTACAGCGATCCGCTCGCGCCGCCGACCTTCGAGACGAGGGTCATGCCGACCGATTTCAGGAGCGCCTGCACCGTGGGGGCCTCGCCCGCGGGCGCCGCGTCGAGCTTGTCGACGACCGCCGCGAAACCGCGCGCCATGTTCGTTCCGTGGTCGGCGTCGCCGATCGCGGAGTCGAGCGCCGTCAACTCGTCGGCGCGCGTTTTCAGTTCGGCCGCCGCGGCGCGCAGCCACGCACCCAGCTCGGCAGAGGTGATCTCGCCCGCCATCAGACGCCCCACCGCAGTGCCGTCGTGTTGACCGGGGCATCCCACAGGCGCAGCAGCTCGTCGTCGGCCTTCACGAGCGTGAGCGAGCACCCGGCCATGTCGAGGCTCGTGATGTAGTCGCCCACGAGGACTCGCGCGACCTCGACGCCGTGCTCGGCGAGCGCCGCCGCGATGTCGGCGTAGATGACGTAGAGCTCGATGAGCGGCGTGCCGCCGAGCCCGCTGAGCAGTGCGATGACGGGCGCCCCGGTGAAGTCGGCGTCGGCGGTGATGGCGCTGACGAGGTCCTGCGCGATGTCGTGCGCGTTCTCGAGCGGCACGCGCTTGCGCCCCGGTTCCCCGTGGATGCCGACGCCCATCTCCATCTCGTCTTCGGGAAGGTCGAAGCTCGGGTGGCCGACGGCGGGCACGGTGCAGCTCGTCAGGGCGACGCCCATCGACCGGCCCGCGTCCGACACGCGCTGGGCGATCGCGGCGACCTCGTCGAGGGTCTTTCCTTCGGCGGCCGCGGCGCCCGCGATCTTCTCCACGATGACGGTTGCGCCGACCCCGCGTCGCCCGGCGGTCCAGGTCGAATCCTGCACCGCGACGTCGTCGGCGACGACGACGGATGCCGTCTTCACGCCCTCCTCGGCGGCGAGCTCGGCCGCCATCTCGAAGTTGAGCACGTCGCCGGTGTAGTTCTTCACGATGAAGAGGACTCCGGCGCCCGAGTCGACCGCCTGCGCCGCGGCAAGCATCTGGTCGGGTGTCGGAGAGGTGAAGACCTCGCCCGCGCAGGCCGCGTCGAGCATGCCGGCACCGACAAACCCGCTGTGCAGCGGCTCGTGCCCCGAACCGCCGCCGGAGATGAGGGCGACGCGGCCCTCTCGCGGCGCCGTCGAGACGACGAGGCGGTTGTCCGGGTCGACCGACAGCTCCGGATGCGCTGCGGCGACGCCTCGCAGGGCGTCGGCGAGCACCGAGTCGGGCGAGTTGATGAGTTTCTTCATGCGCGGGTCTCCTCTTCGAGTCATGGCATGCGCGGCGACGCCCGGAATGCACCGAACTGCTTCAAGCGACGCAACGCAACGGCATCCATTCGACATTGTCGATTGCGTTTCGTCTATATCCAATCGTCCTCTTTCGCCGCTACGCTGTCAATGGCCGTGGTGAACGCGCACCACGGGGCGGCGAGGAGGCGAAGGTGATCCAGTCCATCGACCGCGCCGCGCGCATCCTCAACCTCCTGCAGGGAGCCCGGCGCCTCGGCATCAGCGAGCTGGCATCCGCTCTCGAACTGCCGCCGTCGACGGTGCACGGTCTCGTCAAGTCGCTGCAGGCGCACGGTCTCGTCGCGCAAGAGCCGAACGGCAACCGCTACGTTCTGGGGCCCGCGCTCCTCAAGCTCTCGAGCGTCTATCTCGACACCCTCGACGTGCGCGCACGGTCGCTGCGGCGCATGCACGAGCTGTCGCACCGGACGGGGCTCGCCTCGCACCTGGGCGTGCTGCTCGGCACGGACGTCCTCGTCATCCATCACGATCGCCGCCCCGACGGATCTGAGCAGATGCCCGAGACCGGTCTGACCCTCCCCGCCCACGCCTCGGCGCTCGGCAAGGTGCTGCTGGCGTACGACGACGACGTGCGCGATCAGGTGCTCGCGCACCCGCTCCCCGATCTCACCGACGCGACCGTGACGGATGCCGGGGCGCTGCGCGATCAGCTCGACGCGGTCCGTCGCACGGGCCTGGCCACCGCGAGCGAAGAGGCCGTCCTCGGCGATGCCGGCGTCGCCGTGCCCGTGTGGGACGAGGATGACCGTGTGGTCGCCGCGCTCGGCGTCCTGCTCGCGGCGGATGCCTTTCCGCCATCCGACGCCGTCCTGCGCGAGCTGCGCGAGGCAGCCCGCGCAATCTCGCGCGACCTCGGCGGCTCGCCGGCCCCGGCGCGCGGTAGGTAGGCAATCAGTGGGCGTTTCGGAGTGCCTCGAGCGCGTCGAGGACGAGGTCGAGGCCGAAGAAGAACTCGCTGGAGGGGTCATAGCCGATCGCCATGAGATGCGCGCCCGACTCGTGGAGGTACGGGAATCGGTCGGCCGGAATCTGCGGCAGGTAGACGTCCTCGGTCATCTCCGCCAACTCCTCGGCGGTGTCGAAGGGGAGGCTCGCCTCCTGCAGCGCGTACCCGTACACGTGGCTGTTGAGCAGCCAGTTGGCGTGCGTCGCCATGACCACCGAGAAGCCTGCGTTGCGCAGGCAGGCCGTCACGGCTTCACGGTGTCGCAGATTGGCCGGGCCTGGCGACGTCCGTGATTCCATCAGGCTGATCGCCCACGGATGCCGAGCGAGCACGTCTCTCGCAGAGACGGCCTCCGCGCGCATGGCGACCTTCCAGTCGACGTCGAGCGAGGGGAGCTCGATCTCATCGAATACGACGTCGATCATGGCATCCAGCAGCTCTTCTTTGTTGGCGACGTAGTGGTAGAGCGACATCGCTCCGGCCCCGAGCGCGGCGGCCAGGCGCCGCATGCTCAGACCGTCGACGCCTTCGCCGTCCGCGATGCGTATCGCTTCGGACACCACCCGTTGGGTGCTGAGTCCCGGGGCCTCGGTCGAGGAACGATCTCGTCCCGTCATCGACATCGACCTCCTCGCGCCGCGCTCACTACTTGACAAGCGTACAGCGTACGAGGCATAGTACGGTGTACGACGTACGGTGTACGAGCCGTCAGAAGAGATGCGAGGACAGCGAATGACGATCGAGAGCTCACCGATGCCGGCGTCCGTCTCCGAGGCGGGCGAGGGCCGGATGCGCGCCGTCGTGCGGGCGCGATACGGCCTGCCGGACGTGCTCGAAGTGGCGGATGCCGACGTGCCGTCGCCGAAGCGGCGCGAGGTGCTCGTCGAGGTCGGCGCCGCCTCTGTCCACCCGGGGGACGCCTTCGTCATGGCCGGGAGGCCCGTGCTCGTCCGCCTGGTCTTCGGGTTGCGGCGCCCCCGGCATCCCACTCCCGGTATGGACCTGGCGGGCGTCGTGGCGGCAGTCGGGGCCGACGTCACCTCGCTCCGCGTGGGCGATCGAGTGTTCGGCTGGACCGGCCGGGGTGCGCTCGCGGAGTACGCCGTCGTGCGCGAGGACCACCTCGCGCCCATCCCCGAGAACGTCACGGTCGAGCAGGCCGCGGTGGCGCCGACCTCCGGCATGGCAGCGCTGCAGGCGTTGCGCGACGTCGCCGGCATCCGATCGGGCCAGCGACTGCTGGTGGTCGGCGCCTCCGGCGGCGTGGGCTCTTTCGCCGTGCAGATCGGGAAGGCGTACGGCGCGGAGGTGACCGGCGTGTGCAGCACCGCGAACACCGAGCTGGTCCGCTCCCTGGGCGCGGACAACGTCATCGCCTACGACGCCTGCGATGTCACCGCGTCGACGGCGCGGTTCGACGTCATCCTCGACAACGTCGAGGCGCAACCGCTCGCGGCGATGCGCCGCCTTCTGTCTCCCACGGGAACCCTGATTCCCAACAGCGGGCACGGTGGGCGCTGGGTCGGGCCGCTCGGCCGAATCATCGCCGCGCGGTTGCGGTCGGCGTTCACCCGCCAGCGGCTGAAGCCGTTTACGTCCCTCGGCACCCGCGACCACCTCCTCGCCGTGGCGGAGCTGCTGCGGCGCGGACAGGTCACTCCTGTCATCGGCGACGTCTTCGCGTTCGAGGATGCCGCCGACGCACTCCGGCAGGTCGCCACCGGCCACACCCGCGGCAAAGTCGTCATCGCCGTGCGACGACACGCGTCGCACACCACCACCAAATGAAGGAGAACCTCATGTCCGTTCCGCTCAAGACCCGGGCCGCCGTTACGTCGGTGACCGTGCCCGTCCAGGTGAAGCTCGCCGCCGCGTGGACGAGCTTCATGTTCCTGTACGTGTACGTCGACATCCTGAACTTCTACAAGCCGGGCACCGTCGCCGGCATCCTCGACGGTCTCGTGTGGAAGTTCGAGGTCAGCCCGCCCCTGATCACCGGCATGCTCGTGTCGGTGATGATCCCGGCCCTCATGGTCGTCCTCTCCGTGACACTGCCCGCGCGAGCGAACCGCATCGTCAACATCGTCGTCGCGTCGGTGTATGTGCCCTACTCGCTGTTCAACATCGCCGGGACCACGCTCGAGTGGCTCCCGTTCTACGTCGTCTCCATCGGGGTCGAGCTGGTGCTCCTCGCATTCATCGTGCGACGCGCCTGGACGCTGGTACCCCTGGGCGCCTCGGGGCAGGTGGTCGCTGCCGATTGACGCCGAGCTGCTCGAGCTCCTCACGCCGGCGAGATCACCGTCAGCTCGGGAAAGTACGTGCGATACCTCGCGGCATCCCGGGTCAACAACGCGTGCCCCGCCACAAGCGCGTGCGCGCCGATGTAGAAGTCCGGAAGCGGCGAGGTACGCGAACCGCCCGAACGGCGGTAAGCAACGAAGGCTTTGCCTGCCAGGAAGGCCGCGTCGTACGGTAGCGACTCGCGTCGGAGGATGGTCGCGGGGATCGCGGCGTCGAGGTTGTCGAGACTGTCGAATCGAACCGAGACCTCGGCGTAGATGATCGGGTTGATCAAGAGTTCGCCGTCGCGAGCGGCGTCCGCCAACGCCTCGGCCGACCAGGTCGCCCACTGGGCATCCTCGGTCAACACGTCGAGGAGGACGTTGGCGTCCACGAGCGTGGTTTTACTCGCCACGCGTGAGGTCCATGATGTCGTCGGTGGTCATCCCGCCCTGCGCGATGCCGCGCACCCGGTGAATCCATCGATCGGTCGGAGTCCCGTCGGGTGTGCTGTGCACGATACGCAGCGTCGTTCCATCCTGGATGACCTCGACCTCGTCACCTTCGGCGAAGCCGAGCTTGTGCCGCAACTCTGCGGGGATGGTCACCTGCCCCTTGCTGTTGAGCTTCATCCGAGCGCGCCTCCACGTAATACGTTAGGAGCGCTTGACGTAATACGCAAGCGCGCCTGGGGCGATCACAACGAGCCGAGCACGTCGTGCGGATCGGCATCGAGCGCGAGTGTCTCGAGCACCTGCAGGAGTTGACGTTCCTCGTAGGCGAAGTGACTCTCCATGATCGCGCCAACGCCATCCAGATGACGATCGAGCTCCTCGCCCCGCACGCCGCCCTCGACGGCCGCGCTAAGTGCCGAGAGAAGGTAGTGGATCATCGAATGATCCTGCTCGAGGTTGCGCAGCACCGGTGCGAGCTCTGGGTGTGCGGCCTCGATTGAGGGGAACAGGCGCGCGTCCTCGCCGCGGTGGTGTTCGCCGAGAGCTACGCAGAACCCGCGACAGTACAGCGCCAGATCGCGGCCGGCATCCGGCGTATCACCCATAGCCAAGGATGCCCGCGCCACCCGCAGCGCGTCGCGCAACCGCGAATGGGCGCGGCGGAGTTCATTGCTCCAGGCGATCAACCTGGTCGTCTCGCGGTCAGTCACGCGAGGTCGAAGGATGCGACGAGAGCATCGTCAATCTCCTTCAGTCCGGCGCCTCCATGCCTGACACGGCCTGCCACCAGCACGCGACGCTCGTCCCAGGCTACCCGGTCGCGGGAAGCAACCAGAGCTCGCCCTCAGCCGCCTCGGAACTCGACGAGCCCCAGAGTATTTCCCTCGGGGTCGCGGATGAACGACTGCCACTCCTCTTGCCCGATCGGACCGAGCGCGTTCGTGCTGTGAGTGAAGATCCGGTGCGCCGCCGAGAGAATCTCCACGTCACCCACGCGCGCGACAGCCGATTCCAGGTCGTCGACACGGAGATAGAGCACTGCAGACGGCGCTTCCCGCTCAAGAAGCAACCGGACGCCGGCGAGATCGAAGAACACAAGCCCTGGGGGATCGAATGTGGCCACAGGAGGCGTACCGATGAGCGCGGAGTAGAAGGCGGCTGCGCGCTCGAGGTCTTTCACCCCCTGCGCCACCTGCACGAGTACCGATCCATTCACCGGTTCGCCTCGCGCCCGTCGCGGACGGCCGCAAGCGAACGCTCGAGGATCTCCCGCAGCACATCCCGATCCACTGTCGACAGGCGGGTGAGATAGAGGCAGGCGATGCTCGTGCGATGCGGACCGAGTCGATCGAGCAGGTCGGGCCATCGGTCGGCGAATCCTTCCACCAGGTAGAGCGTGTGCGTGGCGCCAGACGAGAAGGCGATCTCGGGTGCGATACCTTCGCGCCCGCTGTCGTAGGCGTACTCGTACTGGCCGAAGCCGACGATCCGATCCGCCCACACCACTGGTGGTTGTTGCGTCACGTCCTGGAAGAGCTCGAGGAGGTCGTTTACCTCATCGTGGCGCGGCCCGGTTGCGCGATCGAGCGCCTCGTCGACCGTGGTGTCGGAGGGCATCACGATGCGATCTCCGCTTCGTGCTGCGACTCGATATATGTCTTGAGGCGGACCAGGTGGTCGCCGTCTTCTTTCTTCGAGATCGCAGCTACTAGGGGTAGCATCATCCGCCGCAGTCCGCCAGCTTCCAGCTCGCATGTCCACTCGATGCGAGTGCCAGCGCCTTCGGGGTGAAGACGGTATCGATAGGTCACGGTGATGCCTTCCGCCTCGCTGGCGATCGCGAATGTCGACGGTGAATCAAGGGCGACGATCCGCAGGTGACCTGTCGATTCCTTGCCCTTCACACGGCGGGTCTCCTCGATCACGGACCCCTCGGCGAGTGGCCCGTCTGTCACTGTCGCGCTCCTCACCACGCCATCGACGTAATCGACCGCTCGGGTGGGATCTGCCAGGACGGCGAACACGTCCAACGGGGGCCTGTCGATGTGCTCGGTGAACTGGAATCCGATCATGATGCTCCTTCTAGTTGAGGATGGGGCGGGTGCCCAAGGGGGACATAGACGTCGGTGTGGCTGATGTGGGCAGCATCGGAAGCTCGGTCGACGTGATGAACCTCGAAAGGTGATGTGCAGCGAAGACGCCACCCTTCTGAGGGCATCCACTGCACACCGATAGCGGCGAAGGTCTTGGCTATCTGCTCAGCACCGCCGGTATGCCGATGCACCACGCAAAGCTGAGCCGGCATCGTTCGATAAACGAAGGGGCGGGGCGGTTCTATCGGACCCTCGATCAGTAGGGCAGCGTCGAAGCGGATCTGGTCTTCATCCACCACATAGGGATCGTCGCGCGTCATCCCCACCAGACGACCAAATTGGTGGGGAATGCTGGCGGCGGTCGCGAACTCGCGCAGCTGCTTCCAGGGCTCGATCGAAGCACGTCCAATACCGAGGCCACCGTACCCGCGATGCCGGAGTGCGAGCAGGTGCAGCTCTGAGGTCCGCTCCACCCACACCGGCGCCGCGTCGAGATCGAAACGGAGAGTGAGCGGCGTCTCCGCTGTGAAGCCCTCGAATGTCCTGCTCTGCCGCGCCACATCCGCATACTCGCGATAAGACCGCACCATCCGGCGGTACTCCGAAGGGCTGAGCTCGAAGCGCCTGACGAAAGCTCGCGTGAAGGTTTCAGGCGTGGTAAACCCGGACTCCAACGCGATGTCCAGCACCGTATCGCTGCTCACCTTGAGCCGGTAAGCCGCGCGTTCGAGCCGCAACCTCCGTAGATGCGCCTTCGGGTTCTCGCCGACTACAGCACGAAACACGCGATGGAAGTGATGCGGCGAAAGACCGGCGACCCGCGCGATGCACGCGAGCGTCACCGGCTCCTCGAGGCGCTCTTCCACCCACTGCAACGCTCGACTCACGCACTCCTCATGCCGCCGGGCGGTCGACGGACGTACGGACGCAGACACGCAGCAAATCTACGAGCGAAGGCGCTCAACGTCTCGACATTCTTTGCGATTCCGCTCGCCTGGTGTCTGCACATCTCCACCCTGCGCCGCGATCGAGCGGTTGGGACGCGATCGGCATCCCGAATGAGACGCTCACCACGTGCGCCGTCGCCTGTCAGGGGGTCAGCACAATCTTCCCCGCGTGGACCGAGCCGCGAAGCGCGTCGACCGCCTCGGCGGCGTGATCGAACGTATAGGTCTGTGAGTGGGTGGAGCGCAGCTCCCCGGACGAGAGCGCCGCTGCAAGCTCCGCGATATCCTCCCCGCGAGCTGCAGCCATGAGCGTGATGATCTTGATCCCGCGGGTGAAGGGTGCGCGTAGGGATCGATCGAGAGGGCCGAGCACTCGTCCGCCCCGCTCACTGCCACCCAGCACGAGAGCGCCGCCCGGGATGGTGGCGCGGCGCCAGGCGGCGAGGGGCAGACCGCCGGCGAAGTCCAACACTGCGTCGAAACGCTGACCGCCCGCGGTCGGGTCGGTGCTCGCGTAGTCGATGACGTCACGGGCGCCCAGGCCGCGGACGAAGCCCGCCTTGGACGCGCTACAGACTGCCGTGACGTGCGCGCCGCGCTTCGCGGCCAGCTGCACGATATACGATCCGACGCCCCCGCCCGCTCCGGTGATCGCGACGGACTTACCGGCGAGAGTGCCGAGAGTCCGGAGCGCTTGCAGAGCGGTGTATCCCGACATCGGCACGGCGGCCGCCTGTGCGAGACTCATCCCCGGCGGCACCGGCTGAAGCAAATCCGCACTCGCCGACGCGAGAGTGGCCCACGAGGCGCGAGCCGAGCCGAAGACGCGATCGCCCACCGCGAAGCTCTCGACGCCCGGGCCGACGCTCGCGACGATGCCGGCGACGTCCTGCCCGAGCTCAGGTCGCTTCGGCCTGCGAAGTCCCGTTGCCAGCCGCATCATCGTCGGCTCGCCGGACATCATGTGCCACTCAGCCATGTTGACCCCGGCCGCGGCGACCTCAACAACCACCCGGCCCGGCTCGGGCGCCGGGTCATCGACCTCTTCCACACGCAAGACGGATGTGTCACCGTACTCGTGCCTGACAACTGCTCGCATCAACTGCTCTCCTCTGTCTCGTAGCTGAAGGCGTCGTCTAGGCCAACGCCGAAGACACGTGCGATCTGAAACGCCACCTCCAGTGACGGCGAGTACTTTCCCTGTTCGATCGCGATGATCGTCTGGCGGGTCACGCCGACGCGATCGGCGAGTGCGGCTTGCGTCATCTCCCCTGCGGAGAAACGCAGGGTGCGGATCCGGTTGGTGACCCGGGTGGGCTTCGGTTTGGCCATGTCAGAGGCCGCGCCGGTAGGCGGCGAGCTTCGCCGCGGACTGGAGGATCGCAGCGAGAACGAAGCCGAGGTAGAGCACATTCGCGATGTAGACCTGCGAGGCGTCGATGAAGCAGAGGACCAGCGCGCCCACGCCCCCCAGAACGATCATCATGTTACCGATCCGCGAGCCGAACCATCCGATCTCCTTGTCCCGCTGATCGACGCGACGGGATCCGGCCATGCCGATCACGATCCCTGACAGGATGCCGGCGAGGATTCCCCCGGTGATCGCCCACACCATCGGCCATACATATGTCTCGGCATCGAGCGGTCCGCCGCCGGTCATGAAGCTGAGCACGAGGTACAGCGCATACCCGACCGGAGCGATCGCGATGAACGCCCAGGTGTTTTTCTCCTCATACGACATCGAGTTCTCCTGCTGTCAAGAAATCTGTACACTTCGCAATGTAATGAAGATCTGACTCTGTGTCAATGTTTCTTTACCTGTGCGAGCGGGAGCCGCGGTATTCGGCGCCACGTCCAGCCGGAGCGCGTATCCGCGTGGGGCGAGGGGCGCTGGTCGGTGACAACTGATCGTTCGGGACGGAAAGCACTGGCGGGGAGGATTTTGATCATGCCCGGTTCTTCTCGGCCTCAGCCGCCTCGTGGCCGTTCAATCTTCGCCGTACGCGACGAGAGCCTGCACGTCTACGCGTGCAGGCTCTCGTGTCACGATCAGATCCGCTGGCTGATCGTGCCGCTCGGGTTGGGAATGGCGGTCGATTCAGTCACGAACCGGGCCGTCGATGCTGAGCGGTGCACCGTGGTCGAGTTGCTCGTGCCGGATCCGACACGTTCGGTGGTGGTCTTTCCGGGCCAGCGGGCCGCGGCGGCCTTGGAGACCAAACGACCGGTAGATGCGGAGCGACGAACGGTCCCCGTGGGAACTCCTTCACTGATTGAGCCGGGTGCTCTGAGACGAGGGCCATCATGGGCGACTGGGAACCGGAAATGTCCAGATGGACATCGCGTGGACATTTCAGCTGCGAAACGGACAACTCCAACCGGAACCTACAACAACTACTGTAGGTTCCCGCTCGAGATGGCGAGGAATGCCGCGATTCCACGGTAGTTGGCTGGGGTTTCGGGTTCAGGATTCCGCGAGTAGTGGCGGATTCTTACAAGAGCTCATGGCCGTCGCGGCGATCGGCTACACACCATGCAGCGTGTCCGAACCGGCAGCGACGCGCTCTCCCCGGCCGCAGCAGCGCCCCCCGACGTGAACGGGAATACTCTCGTCAATCGGGGAGCTCCGGCAGGCGTCATCCTCCGCCGGGCAGATGCTCGAGGTGCCCGATGGCCTCCTCGAGCAGTTCGGAGACGTGGTCGTCGAAGAGCGAGTAGTGGATGTGCCGGCCGTCGCGCGTGCCAAGGACCAGGCTCAGATGCCGCAGCAGCCGCAAATGGTTCGATGTGGTCGTCTGTCCGATGTGCAGCTGTTCGCTGAGGTCGGTCACGGTGCTCGGCTGAACACTCAGCGCGCTCAGAATGCGCAGCCGCACAGGTGACGCCAGTGCCTGCATGATCTCGGCGAGACGCTCAGCATCCGCTACGGACAGGGTGCCTGCTTCCCGACGCGTCTCAGTACCGGCCATGCTCACCATTGTGCCCTCCGATCACGATAATCATTCACAACTACAATATATCATGATCTTGTGATGTATCCTGGTCGCATGACTGCTTCTTCCCCGACGACTACCGCGCCCGCTGCGGAGACGCACGACCATTCCCACGGTTCGGCCCGGTGGGAGCTGTGGTTCGCGATCGCCGCGGGCGTGACCTACGCCGGCGGGATGATCGCCGAGTTCGCGTTGGGGCTGCCGATGGTCGGGTGGCCGTTGGTGTTCTTCCTCGCCACCTACTTCTTCGGTGGGTTCTTCACGTTCCGCACCGCGATCGCCTCGACGATGCGAGGGAAGTTCGAGGTCGACTTCCTCATGCTGGTGGCCGCGATCGGCGCCGCCCTCATCGGCCGGTGGGCGGAAGGGGCGGTGCTGCTGTTCCTGTTCAGCCTCGGCCACGCGCTCGAGGAATACGCCCTCAGCCGTGCCAGCAAGTCCATCGAGTCCCTGGCCGAGCTCGCTCCCCGCAGCGCCCTGGTGCGCCGCGGCGGGGACGAGCCGGTGGAGGTGCCGGTGGAGGAGATCGTCGTCGGGGACATCGTCGTCATCCGCCCGAACTCCCGCATTCCCTCAGACGGGTTCGTGATCTCCGGGGTGTCCGCGGTGGATCAGTCCGCGGTCACCGGGGAGTCGATTCCGGTGGAGAAGGAGCCGGTGGCCGACCCGGAGCGGGCGATGCGCACCGTCGACACCCTGCCCGCCGCCAACCGTGTGTTCGCCGGCACCGTGAACGGGTCCGGCGTGCTCGAGGTCGAGGTCACCGCGACCTCCGCGGACTCGACGCTCAGCAAGGTCGTCGAGCTCGTCCGCTCCGCCGACCAGGCCGCCTCCCCCACACAGCAGTTCATCGACCGGTTCCAGCGTTGGTACGTGCCCGCCGTGATCCTCGGGGTCGCCGTCACCCTCCTGATCTCCTGGCTCGCGTTCGCGCAACCGTTCCCCGACGCGTTCTACCTCGCCATGACCGTGCTCGTCGCCGCCAGCCCCTGCGCGCTCGCGATCGCAACCCCGGCCGCGGTGCTGGCAGGGGTCGCCCGTGCTGCGCGTGCCGGGGTGCTCGTCAAGGGCGGCGCCCCGCTCGAGACGCTCGGGCGGGTCAAGGCGATGGCGTTCGACAAGACCGGCACCCTGACCTGGGGTGCCCCCCGGGTGACGTCCGTCACCCCCGCCGCCGACGTGCCCGAGTCCGAGCTGATCCGCACTCTGGTCGCTGTCGAAGCGCTCAGCGATCACCCGCTGGCCGAGGCGATCGTCCGCGACCTCGAGCCCCGCGTCCCCCAGGCCGAGCGCCTCACCGCGACAGACCTGAACGCGGTCGTCGGGCGTGGCGTCACGGCGACGATCGACGGCGAGCGGGTCGACGTCGGCAACCTGCGCATGTTCGACGAGCAGCAACTCGCGCTGACCGGCACGCTCGCCGACGCGTACACGCAGGCGCGGGACTCCGGGCAGACGCTGATGATCATCCGCCGTGGCGACCGGTTCCTCGGCATCGTCGGCGTGATGGATGCGTCCCGCGCGGAGTCCGCCCAGGTGCTCAGCGCGCTCCGGGGCGCGAACGTGGGGCAGCTCGTGATGATCTCCGGCGACAACCAGCGCGTCGCCGACGCGGTCGGCCGGGAAGTCGGCGTCGACACCGCGATCGGCGAACTGCTCCCCGAGGACAAAGTCGCTCAGATCACCCGCCTCGCCGAAACCCACCGACCGATCGCGATGGTCGGCGACGGCGTCAACGACGCCCCCGCGATGGCCCGCGCCGACGTCGGCATCGCGATGGGCGCCGCCGGCTCCACCGTCGCGTTGGAAACCTGCGACATCGCGCTGATGAGCGACGACCTCGGCCGCGTCCCGTTCGCCGTGCGGCTCAGCCGCGCCACCAGCCGCATCATCCGGCAGAACCTCATCGCCAGCCTCGCGATCGTCGCGTTCCTCATCCTCGCCACCTTCCTCGGCCTGAACATCGGCGCGGTCGTACTCATCCACGAAGGCTCCACCCTGATCGTCGTCGGCAACGCACTCCGCCTGCTCAACTTCGAGCGCGGCAAAGAGCACCACGGCATCGACCACGAAGACAGGCCCACCGCTTGAGAGACTCAGCCGGCGCAGGCGACGGCCTCCCTTGCGCGGCTATGTGGCCCAGCAGGATTGCACGGTGCCGGTCGTTGCCTGCGCGACGGTCGGGATGGTCTCCACGAGTGCTCGTGTGATCTCCTCGGACGCGGGGTACTCGATGACCCGCCAACCGACGATGCCGAAGTCCTCATCCAATGCCTGCACCGCGCATGCGAACGACGTCCCAGCGGGTGGCGTGGCTTGGAAGGATACGGTCACGGTGCGCGCATCGACCAGCTCGTATCCGGTCTCGTCGAATCCGACGTCGTCGAGCGAGTTCGAGACAGTCAGCCACGAAAGCCCGGCGACAGACAGGATTGCCGCCGTCGCGACGGTGACCCAGAACACGCGGCGGCGGATGGGCCGCGGTCCCCGACCGTAGCGGTCGGCGAGCTCCTCTTTCGTCGTCACGTAGTGCGCCCTATCTGCGGCTGCGAGCATCGCGGTCGGCGAGCTCGGTGAGGCGTGCGTTGTAGGCCTCGAGCTCGGCTTCGCCGGTGCGGTCGGCGTGCCGGTCTCGCCGCTTGGTCTCGCGGTCGTCGCTGCGACTCCACTGAATCGCGACCGTGATCGCGAGGATCAGGGTGGGGATCTCACCGATCGACCACGCGATACCGCCGCCGGTGTACTGATCCTCGAGCGGTGTGACACCCCAGGTGCGACCCATCGACCCGAACCAGTCGGCGACCATCAGCCCCGACTGCATCATGATGGCGATGCCGAAGAACGCGTGCATCGCCATCACACCGATGAGCAGCAGCAGCCTGCCGGCGTAGGGAAGCCGCCACGGCACCGGGTCGATGCCGATCAGGGAGAGCGCGAACAGGTAGCCGGTGATGAGGAAGTGCGCGATCATCCACTGGTGGCCGAGGTGGTCGTACAGCGACCAGCGGAACAGGTCGGTGTAATAGAACACCCACAGTGAGCCGATGAACAGGGCGGCCGCGACGAACGGGTTCGTCAGGATGCGGGCGACGGGCGAATGCACCGCCCACAGGATCCACTCCCGCCCGCCGCGGGTGCCGTCGTCGCGTTTGCGGATCGCCCGGGCGGCGAGGGTCACCGGGGCGCCGGCGACCAGCAGCACCGGGATCGCCATCGTGAGCAGCATGTGCCCCACCATGTGCATGCTGAACAGGTAGTCCTGGTAGACGTTGACGACGCCGCCGGTGACCCAGACCAGCAGCACCATGCCGGCGACCCACATGATCGTGCGATACACAGGCCACGCGTCGCCGCGCCGGCGCAGCCGCCACACCCCGGCGAGATAGAAGAAGATCGCGAACCCGGCGAGCACCGCCCACAACATGTCCACGTTCCACACGGTGACCCACCGTTCGATCGTGAGCTCCGGGGGCAGCGGGGCACCGGTGAGGCGTTCTGCCGGCGAGGGGATCTCGGGAAGCGGGGCCGGGTTCGGTGGCGGAGTGCGGGCCAGCGCTGCGGCGGCGCCGCTGGCCACACCCATCAGTGCCAGCTCGAACGCGATGAGCATCCAGAAAGGGCGGGATGCCGCGTCGGAGCTGCGCATCCTGCCGATCAGGCGGGTGCGGTACCACGCCCCGAAGAGGCCGAGGCCGACGAGCGCGACGACCTTGATGCCCAAGATCGCGCCATAGGGCGAGAGCAGATCGGACCACTCCTGCAGGCCGATGGCGGCGCGCACCGTGCCGGACACGGCGACGAGCACGAACGCGGCCAGAGCGATGCTCGAGTAGCGGGCGACGAGATCGGGGATGCGGCGACGGTCGAGGGCTGGACGGACGGCGATGAGCAGCAGGAGCCCGCCGAGCCACACCGCGGCGCCGATGATGTGCAGGATGAGCGCCATCATCGCCTCGTGGTGGAAGGCGTCATCGCCGGAGTGCCCCTGCGTGCCCATCGGCACGAGCGAGGCCACCGCCACCAGGGCGACCAGAAGCGTCCCGACCCAGGACCGCACGGCGAATGTCAGGACGGTGAGGGCGGCGCCGGCGACCGTCGTGATCAGCCATGTCCTGCCGACCTCGAGCTCGACGAGGAACCGGCCGAGCTGGGCACCGAACTGGGGGCCTGCGTCGATGGCCGGGTTGAACACGCTGAGAAGCGTGAGGAACCCGGTCGCGCCCGCGGCCACGGTGAACAGGGCTGCAGAGATCGACGCGGTATCGAGGGCGACGTCGAACTCGCGCTCACCGGCCCGCAGCGTGAACAAGGCGGTCACGAGCACACCGACCATGCCCGCGGCGGCGAGATTCACGACCAGTTTCGTGACCGGAAGCCCCCAGCGCACAACAGGGCCGGCGTCGCCGAGTGGGATCTGCGCAGCACCCCCACCGAACCACAACGCCCCGACCAAGGCGATGAGTGCGACCCCGCCGAGGATCGCAGGCCCTGCGACCCGCAAGACGCGAGGAGTCATTCCTGTCGCGGTCGGAGTGACCGCTGTCCGCGTTCAGTGGCATCCGCACCCGTGGTGGCGGGAATCGAGAGTATCGGGGTCATGTGCGTGCTTTCGGCTCGGGCAAGAGGGCGGGGCAGGGGTGCGGGGTCATGTGAGCCCGGAGTAGGAGTGGAGGCCCTGGAAGAACATGTTCACGATCGTGAAGTTGAACAGCACCGCGACGAACCCGATGATGGACAGCCAGGCGGAGCGGGTGCCGCGCCAGCCGCGGGTCGCGCGGGCGTGGATGTAGCCGGCGTAGAGCACCCAGATCACGAACGTCCACACCTCCTTGACATCGAAGCCCCAGTAGCGACCCCAGGAGTCGTTGGCCCAGATCGCGCCGGCGATCAGGGTGAACGTCCAGAACACGAACCCCACGATCGCGAACCGGTACGCGAGGGACTCGAGCACGTCGGCGGCGGGCAGAGTGCGCAGAAACCCAAGACCGTCGGCGCGGGCAGTGTCCGAGGATGCTCGGGTGCGGCGCTCCCGGCGGGCCTGCAGGAGCTGGGTGATGGAGATGCCGCAGGCGATCGCGAACAGGGCGGTGGCCAGGGACGCGACGAAGACGTGGATGACCAGCCACACGCTCTTGAGCGGATCCATCAGCGGAACGACCTCGACGTAGAACGAGACCGTCGCGCCACCCAGCAGCAGCACCACCATGCCGATCAGGAACGCACCGAGGAAGCGGAGGTCGTAGCGGCGCAGCACCAGCAGGTAGACGGCCACGATCAAGACCGTGCCGGTCAGCGCGAACTCGTACATGTTCGCCCACGGCACCCGCTCCGCGGCGATGCCGCGCAGGATGGTGCCGGCCAGGTGGAACAGGAACGCGAGGACCGTCAGCGACGTCCCGATCCGCGCCCACAGCAGCCGTTGACGCTGCGCGGGCGGCGTGCGAACACTGTCCACCGACCCACTCTGGGCGTTGTCCGTCTGCTGGCCCGCCCGTGCGGTAGCGCCGGCCAGGACCGGCTCCCGCTGCGGGACGCTGGCGGGGACGGAGCGCCCGGCCAGGTCGATGGTGTACGCGATGAACGCGAGCAGGTAGGTGGCGATCGCCGTCCACACCAGCAGCAGTGAGATGCCGTCGAGGGAGAGCGCGTCGGTTCCGGTCATGGCAGGGTCGTCCTCTTCGTCGTTGCGATCAGGGGGTGCCCGCGAGCGGGGTGGCGCGGTAGATCCGTGCACATCGGTCAGCCCGCGTTCGCTTCCAGCCAGGCCAGCGAGTCCACGGCCGCGCTCAATGTTCCCGCCGTCAGCAGAGTGCGCCGGCTCACCCCGGCCCGGAATGCGCGGCTCTCCGCGGGCGTGGGCGCGCACCCACACTCCTCCGCCGTCAGGTCACCAGGAAGGGTGAGATCGCTGCCCGTCGCCAGCGTTCGCAGCGACCAGGCCAGTCGACCTCCGGCAGGCCTCATCCGTGGCGTGTTCATGGGTGCCTCCCCGGATCAGTCGAACGATCTGCGGCGGCCGCACGCGTGCGGGCACGGTGGGAGAACCCCGCCGCGGTGAGAGCGCCGGCGGCAGCGAGGACGATGAGAGCGGTGAGCCAGGGACCGAGGATCACCGCCGGGGTGAGTCCGGTGCGCAGCGGGACGGTGGTGATCGACGCGTCAACGGTGTCGACGCCGATGCTGTCGACGGTGGTGCCGTCCGGGGTGATGACCTGGCTGGTGCCCACCGTGGAGACGTTGACGACCGCGCGGCCGGTTTCGATGGCGCGCATCCGGGCGAACGCGAGCTGCTGCAGGTTCTCGTCGGTGCCGCGGAAGTCGGCGTTGTTGGTCTGGAACACGAACACCTCTGCGCCGGCGCGGGCACCGTCCCAGATCACGGCGTCGTAGATCACGTCGAAGCAGATCGCCAACCCCACCCCGACGTCGCCGACCTGCACGAGCGGCGGGTTGCTGCCGGGGGTGTATTCGCGTTGGATCAAGCCCACCAGGTCGGGGACGATCAGCTCGTAGAACCACCGGTCCGGCACGTACTCGCCGAACGGGACCGGGTTGACCTTGTCGTGCCACTGCCGGCCCGTGGGATCCGCGGTCCACAGCAGGGACGTGTTGAAGACATCGTCGCCGCGGGTGGTGGCGGCGTTCATCAGCAACGGCGCCCCGGCCGAGCGCACGACCCGGTCCAACGCCTCGGCGGCGGCGGGATCACTGAGCGGGTCGGCGTCGACGCCGCCCTCCGGCCAGGCCAGCAGATCCATCGGCTGCCCGTACAGCGGCACCGTGGCGGCGGTCTGCGCGGCCAGGACGTCGCCGGGCACCTTGTCGTCGAAGTACCCGGTGGGGCCGTTGCCCTGCACCCATCCCACGCGGAACTCCCCGGCCGGCGCGGTGGGGAACTGCGGCGCTATCACCAGGAGAGCGGCGACGCTCACAGCAGGGTGCAACCCGAGCATGAAGCGGATGCCGCCGGCGCGGATCCACTGCACCACAGAGGCGCACAGAATGACGATCAGCAGGGACAGGCCGGTCACGCTCGTCCACGACACGGCCTCCGCGAGCGGGCCGCCCACCTGGGTCATCCCGAGGCGCGCCCACGGGAACCCGGAGTACGGCCACGCACCCATCACCACCTCACGGGCCGTCCACAGAACCCCGATCAGCGGCGGTACCGCGAGCAGCTGCACGAGGCCGCGGGCCGGATAGCGGGCGGTCCACCGGTAGGCGAGCGCGATCGGCACCGCGCCCGCGCCGAACAGGACCGCTTCCAGCCCGGCGAGGGCAAGCCACGGCACCGGGCCGAGGAACTCCCCCACCCACACCAGATGGGTCGTGTAGAACACGGCGCCGAACACAGTGCCGACCAGCAGCGCCCCGCCGATGCTGCGGCCGATCAGGGCCACCAGGGCGACCGTGACACTCACGAACGTCAACGGCCACCACCCCACCGGTGCGGAGGCGAGATCCAGCAGCAGGCCGGCGGCCGCGGATGCCAGCACCGCCGCCCACACCGGCAGCGACCATGCCGCCACGGTGCGGCGCGGCGTCTCCTGCTCCGGCGCGGCGGCCGGGGCGGGTGTCGGCAAAGGCGTGCGCATCGGTCAGGTGTCTTTCTGGTGGAGTCGGGTGAGGTAGTCGTTGTACGCGTCGAGCTCAGGGTCGCCGTGTGCGTCGGCGCGACGGTCGGCGGCGACCGCTTGGGCGGTGTCGTCGCGGAACCAGCGGTGCATGACGTAGATGAGCATCAGCAAGGTGGGGGCCTCGCCGTAGGACCAGGCCAGCCCGCCGGCGAGGCGCTGGTCTTCGATCGGGTCGATGCCCAGCGCGCTCGTCGGGCCGGCGAACCCGTCGATGAGGGTAGTGGTGGCCATCATCAGGAAGACGCCGAAGAAGGCGTGCAGGGCGGCCTCGGCGAACACGTCCAGGGCGCGGCCGCCGTGGCTCATCCGCACCGGCAGCGGGTCCGACGACAGGATCGGGATGGTGAACAGCATCCCGGCGACCAGGAACCCGACCTCGAGGAGGGTATGGCCGGTGACGGTGGACAGGATCGGATCGGCGAAGTTCGCCAGGTACAGACCGTAAAACGCGGCCAGGTATAGCGGCACCGCCAGCCACGGGCTGAGCAGCCACCGTGCGGTGCGACTGCGTAGCCCGGCGTGCGCGGCGCGGAGCACCAGGAGACCTGGGCCGTGGTGCGGGGTGGCGCGCAGCAGCAGGGTGCCGGGAGAGCCGAGGACCAGCAGCGGCGGGATCGCCATCATCAGGGTGAGCTGCTGGAACATGAACACCGAGAACAGGGCGTACCCGAAGTTCTCCACCGCCAGGCCGGTGACCGCGGCGAGGGCGACGCAGCCGAGCAGGAAGCTGACCGTCCGCCACACCGGCCAGCCGCGGCCGCGGACCCACATCCGGATCGCACCGGCCAGGTAGGCGACCGCGAGGAGTCCCGCGAGGAGCGGTAGCACCGGAGCCGGAAGCGGGGCCGGGGTGAGGAACCCGCCGAGGGTCGGCGGGGCGTCCGGGATCCACACGGTCGTCACGGTGTGTCCTTCGCAGGCTGGTCTACGCCGAGGGCGTGCGCGTGGCGGGTCGCGAACTCGTCGACGGCGCGCGCCAAAGCGGGGTCTTCGCCGCGGGCCAGTCCCGCGTACTCGACGTGCACACCATCCGGGGTGGTGCGGGCTTTCACCCAGAGCCGGCGGCGGGGCACGAACAGGCCGGCGAACAGGCCGAGGGTGGCGAGCACGGAGAACGCGAGCACCCAGCCGCTGCTGGGGTCGCGTTGGATCTGCAGCGACGCGAACCGCTTCACCGGCTCCTCCGCCGTGACCTCCTCCCAGGTGATCGTGCCCCACCCGTTCGGCAGGTCGACGGTGGCGCCGGGGGTGAGCTCAAGGGAGTCGGCGGCGGTGTCGCCGCCGGTGTGCTGGGTGAGCCCGTCGACCTCGAGCGTGTACACCGACCTCGGGGTGCCGTCGTCGATGCCGAGATCCCCGCTGAACACGTTGAGGGTGATCACCGGGTTGACCACGTCCGGGTAGACGGAGGTGAACGCGCCGGAGGGCAACACCCCCTGGGTGGGGTAGAAGAACCCGACCAGTCCGACCTGCTCAGGCAGCCCGTCCGGGACCTTGATGATTCCCAGCGAGGTCATGTTGGAGTCCTGCGGCAGGAACGGCTGCGATTCGCTGTACACGACCTCGCCTGCGGCGTCGCGGATCGTGAGGGTGGGGGCGTAGCCGTTTCCGAGCAGGTAGATCCGGTCGCCTTCGACGGTGATCGGATAGTTCACGATCACGCTCTGCGCCCGGTCGTCCTGCCCGGGCTGGCGAATGGTGACGTCGGCGGAGAAGTCGCCCGCCTGGCCTGCGCCAGGGGTGCCGGGCAGCCGGTAAGAGACCTGGAAGTCATCGAGGGTGAGCGAGTAGGGGGCAAGCCCGGTGCCGTCGACGAACCGGCCGGGGTCGAACGAGGAATAGTCGCTGAGCGCGTTCACAAACGTGGTGCCCTCCACCACCACCCGCTGCCCGGTATACGCGAACGACCCGCCGATCGCGACCGAGACCAGCACGCCGACGAGGGCGACGTGGAAGATCAGGTTGCCGGTCTCGCGCAGGTAGCCGCGCTCGGCCGACACCGACGCGGCTCCGCGGGCGTCGTATCGCTCCACCCGGTATCCGGCCTTGCGCAGCTGCTCTGCCGCGACGTCGATCGCGTGCGCGGCCGGGTCGGTCCTCCCTTCCTCTCTCGGCAAGGTCAGTTCCCGGTACTCCGAGAGCCGCGACAGCCGGGCCGGGGTGCGCGGGGGGCGGGAGCGGAGCGCCTTGTAGTGGTGCTTGGCGCGCGGGATCACGCAGCCGATCAGGGAGGTGAACAGCAGCAGATAGATCGCGGAGAACCACGGCGACAGGTACACGTCGAACAGGCCGACCGCATCGGCGAGGGGGAACACGTCGGGGTTGTCCCGCTCCCACTGGATGACACCGTTGGGGTCGGCGCTGCGCTGCGGGAACAGGGACCCGGGGACGGCGGCGATCGCGAGGAACAGCAGCAGGACCAATGCGGTGCGCATGCTGGTCAGCTGCCGCCATGCCCACCGCAACCACCCGGTGATGCCCAGCGCCGGCTGGGTGATCTCCGTCGCGGATTCGCTGTCGGCGTGGTCGCCGGGGCGTAGCGGGTCGGCGGTGACGTCGGTGCCGGTGTCAGAGCGGGAGGGGGACATTGATCACCACCTGTTGCAGCTGCGACATCAGCGCCGTCCACAGCCCGGTCACCATCAGCAGGCCGAGGGCGATGAGCATGGCCCCGCCGATGATGTTCAGGGCGCGGATGTGGCGGCGCAGGAACGTCACCGATCGGGACGCCCACCCCCATCCGGCCGCGAGGATCAGGAACGGGATGCCCAGGCCCAGCGAGTACGCGAGCCCGAGCAGGCCCGCGCGGGCGGGGTCACCGAGGTTCCACGACATAGAGATGATCGCTGCGAGCGTCGGGCCGATACAGGGGGTCCAGCCGACGCCGAGCGCGAACCCGAGAAGCGGCGCCCCGATCAGCCCGGTCCTACCCTGGGCGCGAGGGCGGAGGGTGCGCTGGGCAATGCCGAAGAAGCCGAGGAACACCAGGCCCAGGGCGATGATGACGACCCCGAAGACGCGAGTGAGCACATTGGCGTATTGCAGCAGCAGGTACCCGAAGGTGCCGCCGAGGATCGTGACGGCGACGAACACCACGGTGAACCCGGCGATGAACAATGTCACGCCCAGCAGCAGCCGCGCGCGCTCCGCCGTCACCGTGCGCCCCCCGTCCAGCGTGGGGGCCGCGGTCGTCGTGGTGGTGCTGCCGAGGTAGCCGAGGTAGCCAGGCACCAGCGGCAGCACGCACGGGGACACGAACGACACCAGCCCGGCGAGGATCGCGACCGGGATCGCGACCCACAGGGCGCCGTCGACGATCACCGCTCCCGGATTCATGAGGTGTCCTCGGCGAGGGTGTCGGCGACCAGGGTGGACAGGATCGACGCGCTGGCCAACTGCCCGATGATCCGCGCCGCGACCCGCCCCTCCTGGTCGATGACCAAGGTGGTGGGGGTGGCCTGGATCGGAGTGACCTGCGCGAACGCGAGCTTGACCCGCCCGTCGTTCACGTCGATCACGCTCGGGTAGGTGACGTTGTTGTCTCTCGCGAACGACAATGCGGTGGCTGGCTGGTCGTAGGTGTTCACCCCGAGGAACGCCACACCCTGGTCCTGATACTCCTGCCAGACCTCCTCGAGCATCGGGGCTTCGACGATGCACGGCCCGCACGCGGCGTACCAGAAGTTCACCACCAGCACCCCGCCCCGGTAGTCGTCACTGGACACCGTCTCCCCGGTCTCGGTGACGCCCTCGAACACCACCGGCTCCCCGCGGTCGGCATCCGGGATCTCGACGATCTGGAAGTCACCGGCGATGTAGCCCTTCTCGTTCCCGTCCCGGTACTGCTGCGCGAGCGAGTCGCTGGACGTGCACCCGGCCAGCAGCAGCGCCGCGACCAGCGTCACGGCGGCAAGGACGCGGCGGCGGATCATGCGCGCTTGACCTTGATCAGGGCGCCGGCGACCAGAAACACGACTGCCGCGACCGGCTGCGCCGCAGTCCACACCGGGCCGGTGAACGGGAACGGGAACACCGGGTTCCAAATCACGGCGATCACGACGAACACAGGCAACCACCACCACTGCCGCGCCTGGATCGCGAACCACCCCACGATGACCGCGAAGATCGCGGCGACGAACAGCACAACGGTGAACCAGTCCCCGCCCATCAGTACCGGCGCGAGGAACAACACCGCCGCCGCGAGCAGCCCCGGCGCGAACGCGTTGCGCTGGTATACGGACGAGGTCCGCTGCTTCGCCATCATGACCCGCTCACCACGGAGCCCGTCGCAGGCGCCGCGCTGTCCGCGCTGACGCGGGAGCGGCGGTGTCGGGTCCACAGGCTCAGGCCGAGGACGATGACGCCGGCACCGAGGGCGACGTCGGCGAGGTTGCCGATGAACAGGTTCCCGTAGGCGAGGAAGTCGGTGACGTGCCCGACCCCGAACCCAGGGGGGGAGAACAGCCGGTCGATCAGGTTCCCGATCGCGCCCCCGAGGATCAGGCCGATCCCCATCGCCCACCATCCGGTCCGCGCCCGCGCGGCGGCGACGACCAGCAGCACCACGGCACCGACCCCGAGGAGAGTGAGCAGCCCGGTGACCCCGGCTCCGAGGGAGAGGATCGCGCCGGGGTTGAACGCGAGCTGCAGCCCAAGCAGATCCCCCAGCAGCGGGATCCGCTCCTCCTGACTCAACCCTCCCAGTGCGGCCGCCTTCGTCGCCTGGTCGACCAGGACCACCACAGCGGCGGCCAGGCACGCGACCGCGAACCGCCGGGTCTGCTCACGAACCATCAGCGGCTCCTCCTGCGTTCGCGAGGGCCGCTGATAACCCGGTCATCAGACCGGCTATCAGGAAGAGGTTTTTGGTGTCAGAAGTCGAAGAGGTCACCGAGGAACCCTTCCTTCCGCCGACGCCCGGAGCGACCGTGATGATCCCTGTCGCGGTCAGAACGGTGGTCGCCCTCGCGCGGATAGGGGGCGGTGCTGGTTTGCCGGCCGCCGCCGGCAAGGTCGGCGGCGCGGTCGATGATCTTGTCGAGCTCGCCACGGTCCAGCCAGACGCCCCGGCACTGCGGGCAGTAGTCGATCTCGACCCCGGAGCGTTCCGTGATCAGCAGGGCGGTCCCGTCGACCGGACATTTCATGAGGGGTTCTCCTTCTGTTGCTGGTCGTCGGCGGTTCCACCATCCGCGGCGGCCGCGGCCGCGGCTGCTCGGTCGCGGCGACGACGCTCTCTGGCCACCATGAGCACGACCACCAGCGCGCCGCCCAGCACGATTACGCCACTCAGGACCGCAAGGACGGGGAGGAGTTCCCCACCTCCGGATGGCCCGTTGTGAACCTCTCCGGACGTATTGGCGGCAGATGTGGGAGACGGGTCGGGTGTCTGCTCCTCGGTCGCTTCGGGGGTAGGGGCGCTGGTGGGGACGGTGACCGCTTCGACGGTGTACTGGTACTCGTTGCTGATCGGGTGCCCGTCGCTGGACACGACCCGCCACCGCACCGTGTACACGCCCGCCTGACCAGGCGTCACCGCCTGGGTGACCGTGGTCCCGTCGATGACCGGATCCCCCGATGCGATGTTCTGCCCGTCCGGGGCGACCACCTCAATGATCACGGCGCTGAAATCGGTGAGGATCTCGCCGCTGAACGTCAGCGAAATCTCCTCCGGGACCACGCTGACCGTGGATCCGGCTTCCGGGGAGGAGGAGACGATCTCATCGTGCGCGGCTGCGGGCGCCGCGGTGGCGAACAGGAGCCCGGCGGCCAGCAGCAGCGTCGTCAGAGTGGACAGGAGGAGGATGCGTCTCCGTGAGCCGGATCGGTGCGGGTGTTCGTGGTCGGTGACGGTGGTCAAGGCGGTGGTCCTTTCAGGGCCGGTTGATGATGTGCTGGGCGATCGTCGTCGCGTCTTTCCAGACCCCGGCGAGGGTGTCGGAGCCGCGGCCGCCGTACTGCGGCATCCCCGCCACGAACAGCCCGGGCAGGCCGGTCAGGGTGCGCCGCGGCCGGTCGACGCGGGCCGGTTCCGGGAGCCAGTCGTCGCCAGGGGTGTAGCCGGTGGCGAGGATCACCGAGCGGGGGGATGCCTGCGTGCCATCGGCGAAGGTCACCCCGGCGCCGGCCGCGTCCTGCACCGCAGCTGCGATCGTGACCCCGACGCGGCGCAGCTGCTCATAGCTGTCGCCGAAGATCGGCTCGGGGCGACGCTCCCGCGAGAACAGCGGCACCCTCTCCCCCGCCGCGGCGGGATAGCTCATCGCGGGGCGATGCTGCCGCCGGGTTCGCACGGACAGCGTCACGGTGTGCGACGCGGACAGTTCGCGGGCCAGCTGCACACCGCTGTTCCCGCCGCCCACGATGAGCACGTCGCCGACGGGGATCTGCTTCGGGTACAGGTACTCGCTGCTGTGCAGCACCACCCCGGGCATCGTCAGCAGAGACGCCCACTCCGGAATCCGCGGGTGCGCGGCCGCGCCCGTCGCGCAGATCACGTTGCGGGTCTGCACCTCCCCTGCCGTCGTCGACAGCAGCAGAGTCGAGCCGTTCCCGCGATGCTCCACCCCGGTCGCCTGGATGCCCCAGACCGTCTCCACGCCCAGCCCGGCTTCCACGAAGGTGAGGTAGTCCGCCATCTCGTCCACTCGCGGATGCCGGCGCTGGTCACCCAGCAGCCGCCGCGGAGACAGCGCGCTATGCCGGGCGTCGCTGAGAAGCTCCATCGAATGCCACCGTGAGGACCAGGAACGCTGCCCCGTGCTGGCGGCGTCGATCACCACAAACTCGTGCTGCGGCCGCAGCCCTTCCGCGGCCAGAGCCGCGGCAACCGCGAGCCCAGACTGCCCGGCGCCGACGATGATCGCCCGCCGATGCGTCAAACCCGCCCGCATCACCGGCCACCGTTCACCGCAGCCTGGATGGCGTTCTCGAGGTCGTCCCACTCCTGCAGCTCGAGCAGCTCACCGTCGAGGAAGAACGTCGGCGTGCTGCTCACCCCGAGCGCCTGGCCCTCCTCGAAATCCAGCTCCACCCGCTCCGCCGTAGCCGGGTCCGCCACGGCGGCGTCATAGGCGGCCATGTCCAGACCGATCTCCTCCGCGAAGCCACGGAACAGGTCGGCGCGAGACTCCTGCGCCTCACCCCACTCCGCCTGCGTCTCGAACAACCGGACATACATGTCCTCGAACCGGTCCTGCTGCGCGGCCGCTTCCGCCGCGACCGCCGCGTTCTTCGAATTGAAGTGACCGGGCAGCGGGAAGTAGCGGACCACATACGTGATCTCCCCAGCGAACTGCTCCCGCATATCCTCCACGATCGGGAAGAACGCGCCACACGCCTCGCACTCGAAGTCGAGGAACTCCACCAGGGTGACAGCGCCCTCCCCGCCGTCGTCGAGGACATGCGAGCTCTCCCGCACCACCTGCGGGGATGCGTCACCGCCCCCAGATGAAGGTGGAGCGGACTGGCTCTGATTGACAAGGACATAGATCAACGCGGCGATCACCATCACCACCACAACGGCAATGGTGACGAGCGTCGCCTTCACAGGGGTTTTCATCGGGTACTCCAAACCAAGACACGGCACAGGACAGAACCCGGGCACGCAGCCCGGGACGAAGCGCCACCCGGAAAGGGTGGCGTGCCAAATGTCAGGTTCGGGAAAGACCCAACTGCGTCAACGAAAAGACAATCGGGTGAGCACGGGCAGCCGGCGCCGGAAGCAGCGAAGGCATCCGTGGCCCGTCACCGAGAACCGGAGGCATCCGCCGACGCCACAACCCCCGCAGCACCACCATGAACGTCAGCCCGCACAACACGCCCAACATGCACAGCGCAACGCCCACCAACGCGTTCGGCCCAGAAACGACGCCACCGGCGACCGCCTCATGCTCGACTGGGGCGTCTGCCACGGGCTCGACGTGGGGGTCCATGAACCCAGAAATCACCAGCGGAACAGGAGTCGAACCGTCCGCCTCTGTGTGACCCGTCGCTGCCAGACCCAACATCAGCAGCAGCGCCAAACCGACGCTGGTAATGAGCCTCATTATCAACAATTGCTCATTCAGCGTCGTGGAGCGCGGAGTCCGGGCCGAAGAGACCATCGCCCACAGCCTACCGTGCGCACCTAAACCCATTCGGAGCCCGGTTCACCCGAGCACGGGAGCGCCGGCAGCGCCGGCCGGGTCCGGCGCGGCTAGCCGGTCAACCAGGACGATGACGACGGCAACGGTGGCGAAGGTGGCTTTGATGGGGGTCTTCACAAGGGCCGGTTCCAAGTCGGGCGGTGTTCTGCCACCGCGGGGCGAGGGGTCGGTGGTCAGGCGTGGGCGGGTTCGGGCTGGCGAGCGGGCACCGTGGCGAGTTGCCGTAGCGCAGCGGGGCGACGGGCGGCGCGGACGCCATTGAGGATGACGACGACCTCGGCGATCTCATGCACCAGCACGACGCCGGCGAGCCCGAGGATGCCGAACAGGGCGAGCGGGAACAGCGCGACGATGATCGCCAGAGCCAGACCGATGTTGGCGGTCATGATGCGTCGGCCGCGGCGGGCGTGGGCGAGGGCGCCGGGGATGAGGCGGAGGTCGTGGCCGATGAAGGCGACGTCGGCGGACTCGATCGCCGCCGCGGAGCCTTTCACACCCATCGCGATCCCGACCGTCGCCGTCGCCAGTGCCGGGGCGTCGTTGATGCCGTCGCCGACCATCGCGGTCGGTTGCTGCGTGACGAGCGCCTCAATCGCGGCGGCCTTGTCGGCGGGCAGCTGCTCGGCGCGAACGTCGGTTACGCCCGCCTCGGCGGCGATGGCGTGGGCGGTGCGGGTGTTGTCGCCGGTGAGCATGATGGTCTCAATGCCCTGCGACTGCAGCATCCGGACCGTCTCGGCCGACTCCGGGCGCAGCTCGTCCCGCACGCCGATCAGGCCGGCGATCTGCCCGTCCGCCTCGACCACGACGACGGTCATGCCCTGCGCGGCAATCGCCTCCGCGTTCAACTGCTGGCCGGCGGGATGGAGCCAGCGGACATTGCCGACCCGGATCGCCCGGCCGTCGACGGTCCCGGTGATGCCATGCCCGGCCTCCTCGACCACCTCCGTTGCGGGGCTGGCGACGGGTGCGGCCGCGATGATGGCCGCGGCGAGGGGGTGGGTGCTGGTGGCCTCCACGGCGGCGGCCCAGGCGAGCAGGTCGTCGCGGGTGATACCGGGTGCGGGCTGGACGTCGACGACGGTGGGCTCGTTGCGGGTGAGGGTGCCGGTCTTGTCGAGGGCGACGGCGCGGATCGTGCCGAGCTGCTCGAACGCTTCACCTGACTTGATGACGACGCCGAACTTTGACGCCGCTCCGATCGCGCTGATCACCGTCACGGGCACCGCGATGGCCAGCGCGCACGGGGATGCCGCAACCAGGACGACGAGGGCGCGTTCGATCCAGGTCCACGGGTCGCCGACCAGCAGCCCGAACAGGGCGACCACGGCAGCGGCGATCAGGACGACGGGAACGAGCGGCTTCGCGATCCGGTCGGCGAGGCGTGCCCGGTTGCCCTTGCGGGCGTGGGCCTGCTCCACGAGGGCGACGATCTGGGTGAGGGAGTTGTCGCGGCCGTCCGCAGTTGCCTCGATCCGCAACGTCGCCGCCCCGTTGACCGAACCGGCGGCGACCGGATCGCCGGGGCCGACCTCGACCGGGATCGACTCGCCCGTGATCGCCGACGTGTCCAGGCTCGACCTACCCTCCACGACCACGCCGTCTGTGGCGATGCGATCGCCGGCACCGATGACGAGGATGTCCAGCTCACGCACGTCCGCGGCGGGGATCGTGACGTCGCTGGTTAGGCGGGAGACGCGGACAGTGTCGGGGATGAGGGACAGAAGGGCGCGCAAGCCTTCCTTGGCGCGGTCCATCGCCCGGTCTTCAAGCGCCTCGGCCAGGGAGAACAGGAACGCCAGGGTCGCGGCCTCGCCAACGTGGCCGAGCAGGACCGCGCCGATCGCGGCGATGGTCATCAGCAGCCCGACCCCGAGGCGACCGCGGATGAGGCGGCGGATCGCGCCGGGGACGAAGGTGTAGGCGCCGGCGAGCAGCGCCGCCCACTGCAGCACCAGCGCCGGGATGTGCAGACCAGTCCACTCGAACGTGTATCCGGCGAGGAGGAACAGCCCGGACAGCGCGGAGGGAAGCAACGCGAAGTCGCGCCACCAGGGCGGGCGGACCTCCGGCTCCTCGTCCGCCTCGGTGGGGGTGGTGGCGAGGTCGGGGCCGCAGCAGGCATCGCCCGCATCGTGCACCGCGCTTGGCGCCGCGGTCTTGGAGGAGGGTTCCGCGGCGCAGCAGGCGTCACCGGTCGAGAGCGGCCGGGACAGTTCGATGCGCCGGACCGTACCGGGCTTGCGCGGCTCGTTGGGGCCGCAACACTCTTCGCTCACTGCACGCTCTCCTTCGTTGCGGGGGCGGGCGTCTGCTCTAGGAACGTGAGCGCGGCCAGTGCGTCATCGGTGCCGGTAACGGAAAGGCGCAGGTCGGGGTGGGTCGTGTCGATCGCCCAAGTCGCGAACGCGCAGCAGGACTGCTCGGTGCGGACCAGCTCCGTCAGCCGGGCGGTCGCGTCGTCGATCTTTGGGTAGTGGACGGTGATCTGGGCGGCCGTCCTGTCGATGTCGAGGAGGTAGTCGTCGTTGAATTCCTGCCACGCGGCTAGCTGTGCAGCACCAGCGCCGGGATGTGCAGACCACCGGCAGCAGGTCACGGTCGATGAGGCTCATGCGCAGCACTCGCACTGATCGTCCATGCACGGGGCGCCCTCGTCGACGGCGACGACCGCCTCGAGCAGCTGTCGCAACCCCTGGGTCAGATGCGGGTCGGCGATCTCATACCGGGTGCGCCGACCTTCCGGTGTGGCGACGATCAACCCGCAGCCCCGCAGGCACGTCAGATGATTCGAGACGTTCGTGCGGGTCAGCTCGAGATCTCGTGCCAGCTCAGCCGGGTAGCCGGGAGCGTCCAGCAGTGTGAGGAGGATCCGGGAACGGGTCGGGTCGGCCATCGCCCGACCCAGCCGGTTCATCACATCGAGGCGAGAAGTAAGAGTCAGCACAGGCTGACTATACATTCTCCGCTGTACTAATGCGAGGGCGGATGAGTCGCGGTACCCCGGCGACCATGACCACCATTGCGACGAGCTCCACCAAGGTCTGAGTCACTACAACCAACGGCGTCAGAGCGAAAGATGCCGGCAGCGCGAGAGCGAGCGGGAGCACGACCAGCGAGTTGCGGGTGACCCCGCTGAACGTGGCCGCCCGGCGGCTGGGAACATCCAAGCGTGCCGCGCTCCCGAGGAGCGCACCGAGTGGTGCCACGATTAGGACGAACACGACGAACACGGGAACCGCGATTAGCAGCTGGCCGAGAGCGCTGCTCACGCCGAAGACCTGCGAGCCGATCACCACGGCGAGAGTCAGCATCATCAGCGGCACCATTGCCGCCAGCACCACGCCCTCGATCGCGCGGCCGGCACGGAACCGTTTCGCCAGCAGCTGCGTGGCGGCGGCGAGAACGAGCGGCAGCACGATCAACAACAGAAATGCCTCCACGAACGGATGCGGGTCGAACGCACCCACCACCTCGGCGCCGGCCATCAGCCACAGGTACACCGGCAGCAACACGATCTGCAGAAGCATCAGCAGGGGCGTGGCAGCAAGCAGCCGCGCACGTGCACCGCCAGCCAGGCCAGTGAACACAATCACGTAATCCACACACGGCGTCAGCAGCACGAACAACACCCCAACGAGCACCGCCTGATCAGCCGCCACGGCGCGACTCAACCCGAACACGACCACCGGCACGACGACGAAGTTCAGGACGAGCACGACGCCCAGGAACCGCCAATCCGTGAAGGCCCGGCCGATCGCCGTGAACGGCACCCCCAGGAACGTCGCGTACAGCAACAACCCGAGCACGGGATTGATCGCCGACTCGAGCGGATCCGCCACCGCCGGCACGAGTAGACCGACCACCGCACCCACGGCGATCGCTGCGAGGTAGAGCACTACCTGATGCCGCTCCCACCACTCCACAGCTGTGCACACGAGCACAAGCCTGTCGAATGTAGCCGGTTCGCCCCTAATCGAGTGAGCGAGTAACCCTTCACCCCCAGCCAATGGCAGGACTGCTAGGTGCATGCCAACTACCCGCGGAATCTGTCATTTCGGATAGGAACCGACACGGCACTTACACGCATCGTTCTCACCAATCTTTCGGATCCGCCACTTGTCCGCCACTTCATCTAAGAATCCGCCATCTTCGCCGAGAACCTACAAGCCCTCCTCGCCGGCAGTCGACGTCCGGTCAATCCAGCCGTACTTTGCGTATTCGCAAAGTGCTCCGGCCGATATCGCGGTTTACGCAAGGATCATCGGGATCCGACAACTGTAGGAACCGCTCAGAGTTGTCCGCGGTGCCAGCCACAGAGCCGGGATCTCCCACCGAAGATGTCCACCGGAGTGCGGCCAGATTCTGTGCTGAGTTGTCCACGACGGCTGCGGCCAGCTTCGTCGAAGCCGTCAGTACTTGATTTCCGCTGGATCTCTGAACGCCACTAGACCTACGAGATTTCCTTCGGGGTCGCGAATGAATGCTTGCCATTCTTCTCGCCCTGCTGGTCCGAGCGCATCTGTGGTGTGAGTGAAGATCGGCCGCCCCGGGGATACGATTTCGACCTCGCCGGCTCGGTCGACGGCTAACTCCAGATCATCGACGCGGAGGTAGAGCAGCGCTGACGGTGCCGCGCTCTCGAGTAGCAAACGGACGCCGTCGAGATCGAAGAACACCAAACCGGGCGGATCGAATCGGGCCACAGGGGCGGAGCCGAGCAGTGCGGAATAGAAGGCTGTGGCGCGTTCCAGATCGACCACGCGCTGGGCTACTTGGACGAGAGACGCCATGCTCATTTGCCGTCGCCGTGCACGTCTCGAATGACGGCGAGGGAGCGATCGAGTAGTTCCCGCAGCGCATCTTGGTCCACCCCCGACAATCGGGGGAGGTAGAGGCACGCGCTACTGGTGCGGTGTGGACCGAGCCGCTCGAGCAGGTCGGGCCACCGCTCGGCAAACCCCTCGACCAGGTAAAGCGTGTGCTTGGACCCGGAAGCGAAGGCGATCTCAGGCGCGATACCCTCTCGCCCGCTGTCGTACGCGTAGCCGTATTGGCCGAACCCGACAATCCGTTCCGCCCACACCACCGGCGGGCGCTGTGCAACGTGCTCGAAGAGCTCGAGGAGTTCGGTTACCTCGCCGCGTCGTGGCCCGGTTGCCCGGTCCAGCGCCTCGTCGACGCTGGTGTCGGAAGGCATCACGAGGCGGTCTCCGTTGCTCGCTGCGATTCGATGTATGCCTTGAGTCGGGCCAGATGGTCGCCGTCCTCCTTCTTTGTGATCGCGGCCACCAGGGGCAGCATCATCCGCCGCAGTCCGCCGGCGGCGAGCTCGCACGTCCACTCGATCCGCGTGCCGGTGCCGGCCGGGTGCAGCCGGTAGACGTAGGTCGCGGTGATGCCCTCCGCCTCGCTGGCGACCGCAAAAGCGGTGGGCGGCTCGAGAGCCACGATCTGCAGCTGCCCCGTCGCCTCCTTGCTCTTCACTCGGCGCGTCTCCTCGATGACGGACCCCACAGCGAGCGGGCCATCCGTCACCTTCACGCTCTTCACGACACCGTCGACGTAGTCGACCGCCCTTGTGGGATCTGCCAGCACTGCGAACACTTCCTGTTGCGATCTGTCGATGTGCTCGGTGAACTCGAAAGCGATCATGGGCCTTCTCCTGGGTGATGGTCGGGGTGGTGATCAAGAGGCACATAGGCGTCTGTCCAGCTGACGCGAACGGCGTCGTTCGCGCGCTGGTCGACGTGATGGATCTCGAAGGGCGGTGCGCAGCGCAACCGCCACCCTTCTGAGGGCATCCATTGCACCCCGATAGCCGCGAAGGTCTTCGCGATCTGCTCTGCACCGCCGGTGTGCCGATGCGCGACGCACACCTGCGCCGGCATCTGGCGGTAGGTGAAGGGGTGGGGTGGATCTATCGGTGCGGCAATGGGGATGCCAGCGTCGAAGCGGATCTGCTCGTTGTCCACCACGTAAGGGTCATCTGGGGTGATGCCCACGAGGAGGTCGGAGGAGTGGGCGATGCCGTGCTCTATCGCGAAGGCCCTCAGCTGCTGCCACGGCTCGACCGATGGGTGCCCGATGCCGAGGCCGTTGTACCCGCGATGACGGAGGACGAGCAGGTGCCGCTCGGGGGTGCTCTCAACCCGTACCGGGACGGCATCGAGGTCATAACGGAGTGTCAGCGGCGTCTCTTCTGCGAAGCCCGCAAACGTCGTGCTCTGCTGCGCCAGGTCCGCGTGCTCGCGGTACGCGCGCAGCATCCTCCGATACTCCGATGGACTGATCTCGAACCGCTGCACGAACGCGCGTGTGAAGGTCTCGGGCGTTGCGAACCCGGATTCCAACCTGGAGTCCCGCGGGGTGGTGGTCTTTCGGGCCCGCGGCGTCGTGACCGCGACGGGGTGAGCCATCGTGCGATGGTCAGTGAGAACGACCAAGAACT
>QFPM01000052.1 GCA_003248655.1 Microbacterium sp. | reverse complement strand
ATCACACAGCGGTTCTTAGGGATATACACCTTCCACCTCCGCGTTTGCGTTGTAGTGGAACACCGACGCTTTGATCTCGGCCAGGGTTTTATGGCCAGGTGTTTTCCCGTCGATGCTGAACACCAGACCGGCGTTCTTGTGCTCCGGGTTCGGGTATTTCAGCCGGGCCAGGTCGCTGCCGCTGTTGCGAATATCCTGAATGCTCGCGCTGATCTCCATGAAGTAGAGATAGTTGCGAAGCAGAAAGCCGAACAGCTTCGGGGCCTCCCAGGAGCGATCTGCGCTGTCGGTCGCTTTAAACTCGGGTTGTGTGATGCGCTTTTGAATGATTTCACCCATAGCACCGTGGCCACCACCCAGCATCGCTGCCAAATCGCTTTTGCTCGCACGTAGCGCTTTCACGATGGTGGCGACGTTATCGTGCAGCAGGCGCGTTAGCTGCGGTTCGTATTCGGCGTCATAGTCGCTCGTTTCATACCCGAGTTCCTGTTTGAACGCCTGAATGTCGGCTTTCAGTTGCTTCCCGAAGTTGCTGAGGCGCCGGCCTTCATCGCGCAGTTGCTTCAAGGCGACAGGTGTTACTTCCTGGCCAGGCATAACGCGCGGCAGGTAAATCCCCACCAGCGCTTTCAGGAGCAGATCGTAATTGGCCCGCGAACGGGCCAGTGTCATGTCGAGTTTCATCAGGTGCGTCCAATTTTCAGTGTGCTTCCGGTGACAACGAACTCGCGCAGGTAGTCCATCGCCTTCTTAGCGACCGGAGAACTGACCGGACGGCCACTGGTGAACATCTGCTTGGTTTCGCCGATGGTGTCCAGGATAAGTCCTTTGGCACGCTTTTGCTCTACAGGGTCAGGCGACAGTGTTGCCGACGCGTCGGCTACCTGAGCGAGTCGTAGAGCCAGCTTGAACTTCTCCGGGAGCAGGTTGTATTGCTCGATGGTAATGTCGCCACCCGATAATGCCTTCTGGCACGTAGCTGACGTTATCCTGGGGCCGATACAGGTCGAGCAGGTTGAACGTCATGCCACAAATACGTGTCCGGGCATCAATAAGGGCGCGAATCTTGTCGTCGTCGTCCATCACATCCCAATCGCCCATGTCGAAAATGTCCATCGCTGTCATTTCGGCTTCGGCAAGTGTCTGGAACGAGTTGACGCCAACAATCAGAATGGCTTCGGCTTCTACCACATACGATCTGGAAATGGTTTGCTCGCCACCATCAATCTGGCAGTAGAGCTTGACGGTGCGCAGGTCACGCGGCACACCGTCAGCCAGTTCGTTTGCAGCCGAAGTTACAGACACAACCACAGAGTCTCCGCTGACGGTCACTGCCTGGCGGGCCTGTTTAACGGCGCCAGCCCTGTCGAGCACCTCAAACTCCACCCCAAGCGCTGCTACCTGATTACCCAGGCGGTCTTGCAGTGGAATCGTCAGCGATACAGGTGCGCCAGCGAGAAACTTGTCCATGATTACGCCTCTTTAGCTACGCTTTTTTCCAGGATGGCTTTAATCAAGCCGGCGA
>QFPM01000031.1 GCA_003248655.1 Microbacterium sp. | reverse complement strand
GATGGTGAGCGTGAAGAACTTCCATCCTCCGGGAGACCTCGACCCCTACCCAGCCAGCGACGCGCTCAACCCACTACACCCTCGTTCGTGAAGAGCCGGTTTCTCGTGGGGCTCCACACCGGCGGCGCGTATCCGGGCCTTCTCGCGCAGGCGCTCCCGCACGTCGACTGGGTGGGGCTCGACATCAAGTCGCTGCCCGGCGACTACGACCTCGTGACGGGGCGGCCGAACAGCGCCGATCTGGCGTGGCGGTCGCTCGAGCTCGTCCTCGGCAACCGCCTGCTGCGCGAGGGCAGCGACCGACCGCTCGAGGTCGAGGTGCGCACGACGGTGCATCCCGCCGCGATCGACGACGCAGGCCTGCGCGAGCTCGGCTGCGCGCTCGCGGATGCCGGGGTCGACTGCTGGGCGGTGCAGCGCTTCCGCGAGACGGGCGCCCGCACTCCCCTGCCGCGCGTCGGGGCGGACGCCACGGCATCCCCCCTCCGCCTCGACGACCTGCCGACCGCGCGGTTCGCGTCGCTCGTCATCCGTTGAACGCGACCCGGCGCCGTGGTTTCGATACGCCGCCTGCGGCGGCTACTCAACCACCGATAGGGCGATCACCGGGTGTCGGGTTTCGATACGCCGCCTGCGGCGGCTACTCAACCACCGATAGGGGCCGATCCCGCGGCGCCGTGCCTCCGGTGGTCGAGTGCCCGTGGCGGAGCCGCGGGTGTATCGAGACCCCGCGCGGCGGGCCGGGTCAGCGCTGGCGGCGCTCGCGCACGCGCATGTTGGTGACGATCGGCGTGCCCTCGAAGCCGAAGATCTCGCGCAGGCGCCGCTGGATGAACCGGCGGTAGCCCGGGTCGAGGAACCCGGTGGTGAACAGCACGAACGTCGGCGGGCGTGTGGATGCCTGCGTCCCGAACAGGATGCGGGGCTGCCTTCCGCCCCGAAGCGGATGCGGGTGCTCGGCGACGAGCTCCGACAGGAACGCGTTGAACTTGCCGGTCGGAATCCGCTGATCCCACGACTCGAGCGCGGTCTCGAGGGCCGGCACGAGCTTGTCGAGGTGTCGGCCCGTGCGCGCCGAGATGTTGACGCGCGGCGCCCACGTGACGTGCGCGAGGTCCTGCTCGATCTCGCGCTCGAGGTAGCGGCGGCGATCGGCGTTCTCCATATCGTCGTCGTTCAGGCGGTCCCACTTGTTGAACGCCAGCACGAGTGCGCGGCCCGACTCGAGCACGAGGTCGATGATGTTGAGGTCCTGCACCGAGATCGACTGCGACACGTCGAGCACGACGACGGCCACCTCGGCCTTCTCGAGCGCGGCCGAGGTCCGCAGCGACGCGTAGAAGTCGGCGCCCTGCTGCAGGTGCACGCGGCGACGGATGCCGGCCGTGTCGACGAACCGCCACAGCTTTCCGCCAAGTTCGACGATCTCATCCACCGGGTCGCGCGTCGTGCCGGCGAGCTCGTTGACGACGACGCGCTCTTCGCCCGCCGCCTTGTTCAGCAGCGACGACTTGCCGACGTTCGGGCGCCCGAGGATCGCGACGCGGCGGGGTCCGCCGAGTTCAGCCTTCGCGACGGCCGACACCTCGGGCATGACCTTCACGACCTCATCCAGCAGGTCCGCGACGCCCCGGCCGTGGATCGCCGACACGGGGTACGGCTCGCCGAGGCCGAGGTTCCACAGGGCTGCCGCTTCGGGCTCCTGCCGCGCGTCGTCGATCTTGTTCGCGACGAGGAACACGGGCTTGCGGGTCGTCCGCAACAGTCGTACGACGGCCTCGTCGGTCGCCGTCGCGCCCACCATGGCATCCACGACGAACAGCACGACGTCGCTCAGGTCGATCGCGACCTCGGCCTGCGCAGCGACGGAGCGGTCGATGCCCTTGGCATCCGGCTCCCATCCGCCCGTGTCGACGAGGGTGAAGCGGCGGTCCATCCACTCGGCCTTGTAGGTGACGCGGTCGCGCGTGACGCCCGGGGTGTCTTCGACGACGGCCTCGCGACGACCGAGGATGCGGTTGACGAGCGCCGACTTGCCGACGTTCGGGCGCCCGACGATCGCGACGACAGGGAGCGCCGGCAGCGCCTCGACGACCTCGCCGCCAGCGGTGAAACCCGCGAGGAGCTGCGCGTCGTCGTCGTCGAGGTCGTAGTCGGCGAGCGATGCGCGCAGCGCGGCCGCGCGCTGTTCGGCAAGCTCCTCGTCAAGGTCTGCCAGCTTCTCTTCGAGGCGGTCGGGGCCGCCCTCGTACTCGTCGTCGGCGCTCATCCGCGCCCTCCGTCCTGGGTCGGGACGCCCGCGGCAACCACCTCGAGGATGGCGTCTACCGTCTGGGCGAAGTCGAGGTGGGTCGAATCGACGACCGTCACGCCGTCGGCGGCGGTGAGGAAGTCGACGACTCTGCTGTCGGCGGCGTCACGGCGGTGCAGCGCCTCGGCGACGGATGCCGCGTCGTGCGACGTCAGCTCGGCGCTCCGGCGCGCCGCGCGCACCTCGGGGGCTGCGGTGAGCAGGATCCGCACGGGCGCGTCGGGCGCGACGACGGTCGTGATGTCGCGACCCTCGACGACGACGCCGGGGCGACCCGATTCCGCGACAAGCGCACGGAACAGCTCGTTCACCCGCTCGCGCACGGGCAGCACCCGCGCGACCCCGCTGACGGCGGCCGTCACCCGCGGCTCTCGGATCGCGTCGGTCACGTCGGTGTCGCCGACCCGCACCCAGTAGTCGTCGGGATCGAGCGAGATGGTGTAGGGGAAGTTCGCCGCGGCATCCTGCACCTGGGCCTCGTCGGCGGTGTCGCCGCCGCCCGCGAGCACGTGCCACGCGAGGGCGCGGTAGGCCGCACCGGTGTCGAGGTAGCCGTAGCCGAGCCGCCGCGCGGCCTGCTTCGAGACGCTGGATTTGCCCGACCCGGCCGGGCCGTCGATCGCGACGGTGACGACGGCGCTCATGCGGGCAGGCTCGCGATCTTCCAGCCGCGCGCGACGAGGCCGTCCTCGGCCTGGCGCACGACGCTCGGCGTGACGCTGATCTCGGCGAGGCCGAACTGCGCGCCGGGCGAGTGCTCGAGTCGCAGGTCTTCGACGTTGACGCCGAGTTCGCCCAGCTCGCCGAACAGGCGCCCGAGCTGGCCGGGAGTGTCGTCGACCATGACGACGATCGTCTCGAAGCGGCGGTTCTGGCCGTGCTTGCCGGGCAGGCGCTCGACGCCGTCGTTGCCGCGGCGGATCGTGTCGGCCACGGCGCGACGCGCGCCCGGGGCATCCGGTGTGCGAAGAGCGTCGGCGACGCCCCGCAGGTCGTCGGCGAGCGCATCGAGCACGTCGACGACGGGCGCCGCGTTCGCCCCGAGGATCTGCACCCACAGCTCGGGCGCCGACGCCGCGATGCGCGTCGTGTCTCGCACGCCCTGGCCCGCGAGGCGCAGCGAGTCGTCGGGGGCCTCGACGAAGCGCCCGGCAAGGAGGGATGCCACCAGCTGCGGCACGTGGGAGACGAGCGCGACGGCGCGGTCGTGCTCTTCGGGGGTCATCTCGATCGGCGTCGCACCCAGGTCGAGGGCGAGGCCTTCGACGAGCGCGAGGTCGGATGCCGGGGTCTCCCCGTCGCGGCACACGACCCACGGGCGCCCGACGAAGATGTCGGCGCGCGCGGAGATCGCCCCGCCGCGCTCGCGCCCCGCGAGGGGGTGCGAGCCGATGTAGTGCGTGAGGTCGACGCCGCGTTCGCGCAGCGCGCGGAGAGGTTCGAGCTTGACGCTCGCGACATCCGTGACAACCGCCCGCGGGTGCGCCAGCAGCTCGCGCTCGACGACGTCCGCGACGACGTCGGGCGGCACCGCGACGACGATGAGCGCCGGGTCGTCGTCGTCGCGCGCGGCACGTCCGGCACCGTAGTCGACGGCGAGGCGCAGCTGCGCGGGCGAGGCGTCGGCCAGCGCGACGTCGACCCCGTGCGCCCGGAGCGCATGGCCGATGCTCGAGCCGAGCAGCCCCGATCCGACGATGCGGACGGTCCCCGCGGTGCGCGCGGCGAGCGCGCCGGTGGCAGTCGAATCGGTCACGGGTGCGTCGCCTCTGGATCGGAGAAGGTCAATCGGCGGGGGCCGGGTGATCCGCGGGTGCCGCCTGGCGCGCCACGGTGAGCAGGGCGCCGCGTTCCACTGTAGTCAACTCGCGCGCCCGACCCGCTGGGAGCGTCCCCAGGTGGAGCGGCCCGAACTGGCGCCGCACCAGCTCGACGACCGGATGACCGACGGCCGCCATCATCCGCCGGACGATGCGATTGCGCCCCGAGTGCAGCGTCAGCTCGACGAGCGAGGTCGCGCCCGAGGCATCCAGCAGCCGGGCCTTGTCGACGGCGATCGGACCGTCGTCGAGCTCGATCCCCTTCGTCAGCCTCGCGATCGTCTGCGCTGTGACGCGCCCGTCGACCTTCGCGATGTACACCTTCGTGACACCGAACGACGGGTGGGCGAGCACGTGCGCGAGGTCGCCGTCGTTGGTGAGGACGAGCAGGCCGCTCGTCTCGGCATCCAATCGCCCCACGTTGTAGAGGCGCTCGTCCCACTCCGTCGTGAAGCGGCGGAGGTCGGGGCGCCCCTGCTCGTCCTTCATCGACGAGACGACGCCGGTCGGCTTGTTGAGCATGATGTAGCGCTTCGTGGCATCCAGCTCGATCGCCGTGCCGTCGACATCGACGAGATCGGATGCCGGGTCGATCCGCGATCCGAGCTCGGTGACGACGCGGCCGTTGACCCGCACGCGACCCTCGACGATGTACTGCTCGCACACGCGCCGCGACGCGACGCCCGCGTTCGCGAGCACTTTCTGCAGGCGGATGCCCTCTGCTTCGGTCATCGGATCACCTCGCTGTCGAACCCGTCCGAGCCGTCGTCGAGCAGCGGCGAGATGTGCGGCAGCTCGTCGAGCGAGTTGATCCCGAGGTTGACGAGCAACGCGTCGGTCGTGCCGTAGTTGATCGCGCCCGTCTCGGGGTCGGTGAACAGCTCCGTGATGAGTCCGCGCGACAGGAGCGTGCGCACGACCGAGTCGACGTTGACGGCGCGGATCGCGGCGACCTGGCTGCGCGTGACGGGCTGCTTGTACGCGATGACGGCGAGAGTCTCCAGCGCCGCCTGCGACAAGCGGCTCGGCGCCTGCGCGTTGACGAACTCCGAGACGAGATCGTCGTGCTCTTCGCGCACGTACAGCCGCCAGCCGCCACCGACTTCGCGCAGCTCGAACCCGCGGCGCACGCCGCCCGTCTCGCCGTCGTAGTCGGCGACCAGGCCCTCGACGGCCTGGCGCACCGCGGGAACGGGCGAGCCGACCGCCGCGGCGAGCGCGACGAGGCTCTGCGGCTCGTCGACGACCAGCAGGATCGCCTCGAGCCGGCGCGCAATGTCGACGGGCTCCTGCGAGCGCGCGGGGGCCTCGGCATCCTGCACGGCGGACGTGTCATCGGTCATAGTCGGCTCCCAACGAGGCGAGGTTCTCTTCGGACCACCGCTCGGCGGTCCAGCGCAGGGTCAGCTCGCCGAGCGGCTCGAGCTGCTCGAACGAGAGTGCGGCGTGGCGGTAGAGCTCGAGCACTGCGAGAAAGCGCGCGACGACGACGCCCGTCTGCGTGACCCCCGCGACGAGTTCGCGGAAGTTCAGCGACCCGGCATCCCGCAGCAGCGTCACGACGACCGCCGCCTGCTCGCGGATCGACACGAGCGGCGCGTGCAGGTGGTCGAGGCCGACGTGCGGGATCTCCTTGGGCGCGAAGGCGAGCATCGCAAGCGCCGCGAAGTCGTCCTTCGAGAGCGTCCAGACGAGCTCGGGCACGGCCCGGCGGTACTTCTCGTCGAGTCGCACAGCCCGCACGTGCCGCCGGTCCTCGCGGCGCAGCGACCGCTCGAACCACGCCGACACCTCCTTGAACGCGCGGTACTGCAGCAGCCGCGCGAACAGCAGATCGCGCGCCTCGAGGAGGGCGACCGATTCGGCATCCACGAGCTCCCCCTGCGGCAGGAGCCCCGCGACCTTCATGTCGAGTAGTGTCGCCGCGACCACCAGGAACTCGGATGCCTGCTCGAGCTCTTCATCGGCATCCAGTCCCTTCAGGTACGAGATGAACTCGTCGGTGACCTTCGACAGCGAGATCTCGGTGATGTCGAGCTCGTGCTTGCCGAGGAGCGTCAGCAGCAGGTCGAACGGACCGTCGAACGATGCGAGCGAGACGCGAAAGCCGGATGCCGCGGGCGCCTGCGCCGCGTCATCCGCCGCGTCGGGGTCGCCGATCGGCTCAGGCGACGGCGCCACGGGCGACCAGCTCCCGCGCCAGTCGCAGGTAGGCCTGGGCGGCCGGATGCTCGGGCGCGAACTTCGTGATCGGGACGCCCGCGACCGAGGCATCGGGGAACTTCACCGTGCGGCCGATGACGGTCTCGAGCACGTCGTCGCCGAACGCCTCGACGACCCGCTCGAGCACCTCGCGCGAGTGCAGGGTGCGCGGGTCGTACATCGTCGCGAGGACCCCGTCGAGCTCGATCGCGGGGTTGAGGCGGTCGCGCACCTTGTCGATCGTCTCGATGAGCAGCGCGACGCCGCGGAGCGCGAAGAACTCGCACTCGAGCGGGATCAGCACGCCGTGGCTCGCGGTGAGCGCGTTGACGGTGAGCAGGCCGAGCGAGGGCTGGCAGTCGACGAGCATGACATCGTACTCACCCGACACCTTCCGGAGCACCCGCGAGAGGATCGTCTCGCGTGCGACTTCGTTGACGAGGTGCACTTCGGCGGCGGACAGGTCGATGTTCGCGGGGATGACGTCGAGGTTCTCGACGGCCGTGTGCACGATGACCTCGTGCGGGTCGCGCTTGGTGTCCAGGAGCAGGTCGTACACCGTCGGCACATCGTGCGTCGCGATACCGAGGCCGGCCGACAGGGCGCCCTGCGGGTCGAAGTCGACCGCGAGGACCTTGCGGCCGTACGAGGCGAGCGCCGCAGCCAGGTTGATCGTCGTCGTCGTCTTGCCGACGCCGCCCTTCTGATTGCACAGCGACACGATGCGCGCGGGGCCGTGCGAGGCGAGCGGAGCGGGCGTCGGGAAGCCGTGGTACGGCCGACCCGTGGGTCCCATGGGCGTGTCGTCGGAGGGGGCCTTCTTCGTCCCCCGCGTCTTGTCCGTCACCGACACTCCTGCTCCTGTGAATCGTGCGTGTCTGATTCTCGCACAGGGGCGCGCGGTGTCAGCCGATGCCCCGCAGGGTGTCGACGCTCACGACGCCCGCGTGCAGGCGTCCGCCGGCGATGAGCGCGGGGATCGTGACGGTGCGGATATCGTCCTCGACGACCGTGCGAGTCGCCGCGAGGGCGTCCGCGACCTCGTCGGATGCCGCGAGGCGCACGACCTCGGCGACCTCCTCCGGGGTGTAGCCCGCGTCGGCCAGCCACTCCTGCAGCTTCGCCGTGGCATCCTCGGCGGAGGCCGCGTTCATCCACTCCTGCGTCGTGCTGCCGTCCGCGGCATCCGTTGTGAACAGCTGCTCGAGGATGTACCAGTCGGCCGTCTCGCCCTGCGAGCCGCCACGGGCCGCCTCGAACGCACGGATCGCGCCGAGGTACGACGCGACGAGCGGCGAGTTGGCGAACTTCGGTCCGAACTGCGTGTCGATCGGGTACGCGAGGTAGGTCACGTTGTGTGTGCCGTCGAAGCCCGCCTCGCGCATGTTGCGGAACAGCTCGGCGCAGAAGCGGCAGCCGGGATCGAGCACCTCGACGGCGACGGGCAGGCCCTCGGTGTATCCGCCGAGGTAGGTGGCGTCCGCCGCCGCGTACTCCGTGGCATCCCACGTCTTCAGGCGGCTCGGGATCGTCGCGATCGTATCGCCGACCGATGCGAACTCGCGCCCGAACGCGCCGAGCACGTCACCGCTGCCGATCGAGGCCCAGAAGCCCGGGTCTCCGCCGTCGATCGAGCACGCCTGCGCGCCGAGCGAGCACGCCTGCGCGTTCTGCTTATCGCACGTCCCGTAGACGAAGAGGTTCAGCCCGCTGCGGCCGACGAGGTAGAGGCTCACGATGAGGGAGAGCACCATGATCCACGCGACGGCCTCGATCGCGATGCTCGCGGGCTTCACGAGGCCCGGTGAGCGCACGGCAAGAGGCGCGAGCATCCGGTTCTTCACGTCGTCGCGGAACGTCGTATCGCACGCGCGGAAGGTCACGCGATGCGTGAAGCAGTGCCACCCCGCGCCGAGGAACTTGCGGTACTTCGCCGACACCGCCGACAGCACGAGCAGGACGAAGAACGCGACGACGCAGACCACGTCACAGCCCACGCATCATGCGGCCCATGACCTCGAGCGCGCGGGTGACGTCGTCGCCGGTCGTCTGCGCGCCGACGCTGAAGCGCACGAGCGCGGGCAGCTGCTCGCGCTCCTGTAGCCAGTGGTGGGCGCAGAAATGGCCGCCGCGCACCATGACCCCCGCCTTCGAAAGGAACACCGCAAGGCGGTGGGCATCGACGCGCTCCGGCACGATCGTGACGACGGCGGATGCCGCGGGGCTGAACATGCGCAGGTTCGGGAGGGCGCCGAGCCCGTCGAACAGGCGCGCGCCGAGCTCGCGCTCGCGCGCCTCGATCGCGGGCAGGCGAGGTGTGAGCCACTCGAGCGCGGCACCGAAGGCGATGATCTCGCCCCACGCTTGTAGCCCCGGCTCAAGCCGCGTGTGGAGATCGGGTGACAGCGTGAACCCGTCGGTGGTCACGGCGTCGACCTGGCCCCCGCCGACGAACGTGAGGTCGAGCGACCCCAGCAGATCGCGACTCGCGAGGACGATACCGAGCGCGGGCGCGTACATCTTGTGGCCCGAGAAGCAGATCGCGTCGGCGCCGAGGCCGCGCAGGGCGGGCAGCGCATGCGGGGCCGCCTGCGCGGCATCCAGGATCACCGCTCCCCCGCGCTTCTGCACTGCGGCGACGAGCCCGCGCAGGTCGCGGGTGAGCGTGCCGGTGACGTTGTCCATCGCCGAGACGACGACGAGGGCGTCGGTCAGGTCGCACCCGGCGAGGTCTACCGTGCCGTCGGGCGCGCGCTCGACGACGGTGCGCGGGATGCCGAGGCGCCGGGCCGCCGTCATCGTCGAGAGGAAGACCGCGTTGTGTTCGTGGTGGGTCGTGATCAGGCGCGCGTAGCGCCCGGTCGGCAGTTGCTGGAGGAGGAGGTTCAGCCCGTAGGTCGTGTTCAGCGTGAACGCGCAGACGTGACGGCGCGGTGACAGGCCGAAAGCCGCGAGGGTACGCCCGCGCGTCGTCGCGACCGCGTCTTCGACGCGGCGTCCCCACGCGTACTGCACGCGGTCGCCGCACGCGCCGTAGCTCGTGAAGTACTCGGTCAGCGCCGCCTGCACGGGCGCCGGGCGCAGTGACTGGCACGCCGCATCGAGGTACACGTCGTCGGCGGACAGGAACCCGAACCCGTCGGGGCGCGCGGCGTTGCCGGGGCCGGCCGAGTAGCCGGGGCCGGCCGTGTCGTCGGGGCGGGAGCCGGGGGCAGGCGCGGCGCCCGCCTGGGGCGCGCGTCGCCGCGAGCGGAACGGAGGCATGGCTCCAGCATCCGTCTCCGCCGCCGCCGCGCGCGCACGCACGGGCCGGGTTTATCCGCCGCCCCCGGTCCCCCCGCCGTTCCCCGTCGCGGCCGCGCGTGTACCGTTTGCAGGACCGATCGCGCTCCGCCGACGCGGAACCCCCGGAATTCCGCGGCGCCGGCTCGCGCAAAGGCCCGTCGATCCTGCAGACGGTACAGCGCGCCCGGCGCATAACTCAGGCAGAAACCCCCGTCGGGGCCGCCGCGGCGGCCCCGAACCCCGGTTTGCCTGAGTTATGCGCCCGGGTCAGCGGGCTCGCGGGTGCGAGGTCAGGTACACGTCGCGCAGGGCGTCGACGGTGACGTGGGTGTAGATCTGCGTCGTCGCGACCGACGCGTGGCCAAGTAGCTCCTGCACGACGCGCACGTCGGCGCCGCCCTGCAGCAAATGCGTCGCGAACGAGTGCCGGAAGGTGTGCGGCGACACGTGCGCGGTCAGCCCCGCGCGATCTGCCGCCTGCTGGATGACATTCCACGCGCCCTGCCGCGACATCGGCGCACCCCGCGCGCCGAGGAACAGCCGCGGCGTCGCCCGCCCGCGGCGCGAGAGCTCCGGCCGCGCGCGCGCCAGATACGCGTCGACGGCGGCGCGGGCGAACGATCCGACCGGCACAATCCGCTCCTTCGACCCCTTGCCGCGCACGCGCAACACGTCGCCGTGCGCGAGATCGTCGACGTCGAGCTGCATCACCTCCGACACCCGCGCGCCCGTCGCGTACAGCAGCTCGAGCAGCGCACGATCGCGCAGGCGCAGGATGTCGGCATCGACCGCCTCACCGGGGGGCGGCCCCGCGGCGTCGAGCAGCGTCTCGACCTGCTCGATCGACAGAGCCTTGGGCAACCGCTGCGGCGCCTTCGGCGGGCGCAGCCGCTCGCTCGGGTCGGCGCCCTCGATCCCTTCCCGCACGAGGAAGCGGTGCAGCCCCCGCACCGAGGACTGCAGCCGCGCAAGAGAGGTGGATGCCGGCGGCGGCACGGCCGATGCCCGCTCCGCGGCGAACGCGGCGACGAGCGCGGGGGTCACCGCCGACGTATCGCCTACACCCTGCTCCTCGAGCCACGCACGGTACCCCGCGAGGTCGCGCCGATACGCCGCGACCGTGTGCTCTGAGAGTCCCCGCTCGATCGAGATGTGCCGCAGGTACGCGTCGACGGCGCGGTCTAAGCGCATGGTGGGTTCGGCGACGCGTCAGCCGCGGCGCAGCCGCTCCGCCGCAGCGAGCACACCCGACGCGAGGATGCCGTTGCGCATCCGCCCGGCCAGCACGGCGTCAACGACCTCGCGCAGCGGCACCCACTCGACGCGGATGTCGGCCTCTTCGTCTTCGCGCGCGAAGGCGGATGCCACCGCCGACAGCCCCCGCGCCAGGAAGATGTGCACGACCTCGTCGTTGCCCCCGGGGGTCGTGAAAATGCTCAGCAGCGGCTCGATCGACGCTGCCTCGAGGTCGACTTCTTCCGCGAGTTCACGCCGCGCGGCCTCGATCGGCGGCTCCCCCGCGACATCCAGCAGCCCCGCGGGGATCTCCCAGTCGCGCTGGCGGATCGGATGCCGGTACTGCTGGATCAGCAGCACCCGCTCCTCGTCGTCGATCGCGACGATCGCCGCCGCTCCCGGGTGGTCGACGTACTGGCGCACGATCTCGCTGTCCCCGTAGCGCACGGTGTCGCTGCGGACATCCCAGACCCGCCCTTTGTACACGAGCTCGCTCGCGATGACCTCCGCCTCGGCGGGCTCGTCGCGCAGCTCAGTCACCCTCGACCTCGAACAGCTCGCTCGCGCGGTGACGCTCGAGCGCCGCCGCGATGAGGCCGCGGAAGAGCGGGTTCGCCTCCGTCGGCCGCGAGCGCAGCTCCGGGTGCGCCTGCGTCGCGATGTAGTACGGGTGCGCCTCGCGGGGAAGCTCGACGTACTCGACGAGGTTCCGGTCGGGCGAGAGCCCCGAGAACCACATGCCGGCATCCGCGATCTGGTCGCGGTAGCGGTTGTTGACCTCGTAGCGGTGGCGGTGACGCTCGCTCGCGCTCGTCGACCCGTACACCTCCGCGGCGAGCGATCCCTCGGCGAGATCGGCGGGGTAGAGCCCCAGCCGCATCGTGCCGCCCAGGTCACCGCCGGCGATGATGTCGACCTGCTCGGCCATCGTCGCGATGACGGGGTGCGCCGTGTCGGGGTCGAACTCGCTCGAAGACGCGCCCTCGATACCCGCGACGTTTCGCGCGTACTCGATCACCATGCACTGCAGCCCCAGGCAGATGCCGAGCGTCGGGATGCCCTGCTCGCGTGCGAAGCGCAGCGCCCCGAGCTTGCCCTCGATGCCCCGGATGCCGAAGCCGCCCGGCACGACGATGCCGTCGAGCGCGGCGAGCGCCTTCTCCGCCCCCTCGGGGCTCTCGCACAGGTCGGACGGGATCCACTGGACCTGGACCTTCGTCTCCTGCGCGAAGCCGCCGGCCTTGAGAGCCTCGGTGACTGAGAGGTACGCGTCGGGCAGGTCGATGTACTTGCCGACGAGTCCGATCGTGACCTCGTGCTTCGGGTTGTGCACGGCCTGCAGGACCTTGCTCCACCGCGACCAGTCGACCTCGGTGGCCTTCGCGTCGAGCCCGAGCGCGTCGACGATGTACGCGTCGAGACCCTGCGCGTTGAGCATCGTGGGGATGTCGTAAATCGAGGGCACATCCACCGCGTTGACCACGGCATCCTCGTCGACGTCGCACATGAGCGCGATCTTGCGCTTGTTCGCGTCGGTGACGGGCCGGTCGCTACGCAGCACCAGGGCATCCGGCTGGATGCCGATCTGGCGCAGCGCCTGCACGGAGTGCTGCGTCGGCTTCGTCTTCTGCTCGCCCGACGCGCCCATGTACGGCACGAGCGACACGTGCACGAAGAACACGTTCTTGCGGCCGAGCTCGTGACGGATCTGCCGCGCCGACTCGATGAACGGCTGCGACTCGATGTCGCCCACCGTCCCGCCGATCTCGGTGATGATGACGTCGGGTCGCGGGTCTTCGGTCGCCTGCAGGCGCATGCGCCGCTTGATCTCGTCGGTGATGTGCGGAATCACCTGCACCGTGTCGCCGAGGTACTCCCCGCGGCGCTCGCGGGCGATGACCTGCGAGTAGATCTGCCCTGTCGTGACGTTCGCGGCCTGGCTCAGCTCGATGTCGAGGAAGCGCTCGTAGTGGCCGATGTCGAGGTCGGTCTCGGCGCCGTCATCCGTGACGAAGACCTCGCCGTGCTGGAACGGGTTCATCGTTCCCGGGTCGACGTTGAGGTACGGGTCGAGCTTCTGCATGACGACATGCAGGCCGCGAGCGGTGAGGAGATTCCCCAGCGACGCCGCAGTGAGACCCTTCCCCAACGACGAAACGACACCGCCGGTCACGAAGATGTGCTTGGTGGTGTCGTTCTTGGTCCCGCTGGAAGATCTGCCCGCGCCTGAATGAGTGTCCGTCACGGGCTTTCATCCTATCAGTCTTGAATGGGCGAGGCTCAGGAGCTCGCGCGCGTGTTCTATGGCTGCGGGCGAATCGGGGAGCCCCGAGAGGAGGCGCGCCATCTCCGCCTCGCGGTCGGCGCCCTCCAGGACCCGCACATCGGATGCCGTCACCGACCCGTCACTCGCCTTGACGACCGACAGGTGGTTGTTCGCGAAGGCGGCGACCTGGGCGAGGTGCGTGACGACGATGACCTGGCTCGTCTCGGCGAGGCGGGCCAGGCGCCGCCCGACCTCGATCGCGGCGGCGCCGCCGATTCCCGCGTCGACCTCGTCGAAGACGAACGTGGGCACGCCGTCGGTGCCCGCGATGACGACCTCGATCGCGAGCATGACGCGGCTGAGCTCTCCCCCGGATGCCGCGCGCGCGACCGGGCGCGGATCGGCACCGGGATGCGGCGCGAGCAAGATCGTGACCTCGTCGCGTCCGGTGGCGGTGGGCGCGGCCGGCTCGACCGAGACGACCACGCGCGCGTCGGGCAGCGCGAGGGCGCGCAGCTCGTCGGTCACGGCGGCCGAGAGGCGGCTCGCGGCGGCGGTGCGCGCGGCGGTGAGCGCGGCGGCAGCGGCGTCGACGTCGGCTGCCACGGCATCCGCGTCGGCGCTCAGCCGCTCGATACGGTCACCGTCGTCGTCGAGTTCGGCGAGGCGCAGGCCACCGCTCTCGCGCACGGCGAGCGCCTGCTCGAGCGAGCCGTGCGCGCGCACGAGGGCGCCGATCGCGGCGCGGCGCTCCTCGACGGCGGCGAGCTCTTGCGGCCCGGATTCGTCGAGATCGGCGAGGTAACCGCTGAGTTCCACCCCGAGGTCGGATGCCCGGTAGCCGAGATCCTCGAGGGTCTCGACGTGCGCGCGAAGGGTCGTATCGGAGTGCGCCGCCCGCTCGAGGGCGCGGCGTGCCTCGGCGAGAAGGGTGACGACGTCGGGCGTGTCCGCATCGCTCGACAGGGCCTCGTGCGCGAGGGTCGCGGCGCGGCGCAGCTCCTCACCGTTGGCGAGTCGCTCGGCCCGCTGCGCGAGCGCGGCGTCTTCGCCCGGTTGCGGATCGATCTGCTCGAGGTCGGCGAGGGTCGCGCGCAACTCTTCCGCCTCACGGGCGCGCTCGTCGCGGCGCTCGGTGAGCTCGCCGAGTTCGGCGAGCAGCGCCTTCTGCCGCTCGAACGCGGCGCGATACGTGGTGAGCGCGGCAGAGATACCGTCGCCGCCGAAGCGGTCGAGCGTGTCGCGCTGCGCGCTGCCGGACCGCAGCCGCAGCTGGTCCGACTGCCCGTGCACCACGACGAGCTGCTCGGCGAGATCGGCGAGCACGCCCGCGGGCGCCGAACGCCCGCCTACGCTCGCGCGGCTGCGTCCCTCCGCTGTCACGGTGCGGGCGAGGTAGAGTTCTGCCGCGCCGTCGCCGATCGGTTCAACCTCTCCCCCGGCCTCGGCGACGCGGTCGGCGACAGGCCCGGCATCCGGCACGATCCAGACACCCTCTACCGCGGCCTGCGCGGCGCCCGAGCGCACGACGCCGGCATCCGACCGCGCGCCGAGGAGGAGTCCGAGGCCCGTCACGACCATCGTCTTGCCGGCGCCCGTCTCACCGGTTATCGCCGTGAATCCGGCGCCGATCGGGAGGGTCGCCTGCGCGATCACCCCGAGGTCGCGGAGGGTGACCTGCTCGATCACGCCGTGCCCTCGCCGGGCGTCGCGGGGCCCCGCCATCCGGCGACCGGCAGCTGGAACTTCCGCACGAGCCGGTCGGTGAACGGCGCCGGATGCAGGCGGGCCAGGCGCACGGTCTCGCCCGAGCGCCGCGCGACGACGCGCGCGCCCGGGGGCAGGTCGTGCGAGCGGCGCCCGTCGCACCAGAGGATGCCGTTGCCGTCGGTGCGTGCGAGCACTTCGATCGCGACGGTCGCTTCCGGGCCGACGACGAGCGGCCGCGCGAACAGGGCATGGGCCGACAGCGGTACGACCGCGATCGCCTCGACCGTCGGCCAGATCACCGGTCCCCCGGCGGAGAAGTTGTACGCCGTCGACCCGGTCGGCGTCGAGATGACGACGCCGTCGCAGCCGAAGCTCGACAGCGGCCGACTGTCGATCTCGATGACGACCTCCATCATGCGCTCGCGCGCCGCCTTCTCGACCGTCGCCTCGTTCAGCGCCCACGTCTCGTAGATGACCTCGCCCGCGGCATCCTTCACACGGACCGAGAGCGTCATACGCTCCTCGACCTCGTAGTCGCGGTCGATCACGCGGCGCATCGCGTCGTCGATGACGTCGGCTTCGATCTCGGCGAGGAACCCGACGTGCCCCATGTTGATGCCGAGGATCGGCGCTGTCCCGGTCCGCACGAGCTCCGCCGCGCGCAGGATCGTGCCGTCGCCGCCGAGCACGATCGCAAGCTCGAGAGACCCCACCGCGACGTCGCGGCCGAGCGGCGCGATCGGGCCGATGTCGCCGAGCGCGTCGCGCAGCTCGTCGTCCTCCTGCGGGAGCACGGGACGCGCGCCCGCGGCGAGGAGCGCGGCGATGACGCGGCGCGCGGCAACGACCGTGTCGTCGCGGCGCGCGTGCGCGACGACGAGGATGTCGCGCTGCTCGCCCGTCGGGGCTGCCGTCATGTCCCTCCCGCCAATCGGTTCACGGTCTCCAGATATTCTGTCGGATTGCCCGAGTCTTCCAGACCGTCCGCCGGTGTCGACGCGACCCGCGGTGTCAGGTGGACGAGGTATTCGCGGTTGCCGTGGCCCCCGGCGATCGGCGAGGCGATCACGCCGTGGGTGCCGAGCCCGGCATCCCACGCAGACCACAGCACGGTCGCGACGGCGTCGGCGCGGGCCGCGGCATCCGTCACGAGTCCCTCGCGCACGCCCGTGCGGCCGACCTCGAACTGCGGCTTGACGAGCAGGACGATGTCCGCGTGGGGCGCCGCGACCTCGGCGACGGCGGGCAGGACGTGGGTGAGCGAGATGAACGAGAGGTCTCCGGTGACAACGCTCGGCGCGTCCGCGAAGTCCGACGCCTCGGAGAGGTTCTCGCGCGTCATGTAGCGCACGTTGTACCCCTCGACGAGCGTCACCGCGGGGTCTGCCGCGATCAGCGAGTCGAGCTGGCCGTGCCCCACGTCGACCGCGATCACCCGCGCCGCGCCCCGTTCGCGGAGCACCTGGGTGAATCCGCCCGTCGACGCCCCCAGGTCGAGGCAGTCGCGCCCCGCGACGTCCACGCCGAACGCGTCGAGCGCGGCGAGGAGCTTGTGGGCGGCGCGGCTGACGTAGTGATCGGATGCCGCGACGGCAAGCTCCTGCTCATCGGCCACCCGAACCGACGGTTTCACGACCGGCGCGCCGTCGACCGAGACGAGCCCCGCTTCGATCAGCTGCGCGGCCTGCGTGCGCGAGCGTGCGAGGCCGCGCGCGGCGAGGGCGGCGTCGAGTCGCTGGGTCACAGGTGGTGATCCCGCGGCCCCGACTCGAGCCGCCGCGCCAGGTCGTCGTGCAGCGCCGCGTAGGCGTTCGCGCGCTCGGCGAGCGGCTGCTGTTCGATCACCTCGAGGGCTGACAGCAGGTCGTCGTGTCGCGCCTCGGCATCCGAGACGTCGGCCGGGTCGGGCGTGTCGGCGTTCTCGTGCGGCATGAGTCCACGATACCGAGCGGGCGCGGTTCAGGGGCGATGGAACGGATCGGCGTACAGTCGCTCCGGCACACGGAACCCGTAGATCGCGCGGCCCGTCGCCCAGATGGCCGCCGCGCCCGCGCGCACGAGGTCGATCGGTCGGTCGCCGTCGGCGAGGATCTGGATGTCGGGTCCGTCGATGCGCACCGATGCGCCGCCGACCGTCGTCACATCGCCCGACACGATCGTCTCGGGGTACGGCTCGTGCAACTCGCGCAGGTCGCTCAGCAGGAACGTCGGGCGCGAAGACGGGGGCGCTGCGAGCACGTGCTTCGGCCGGTCGATTCCCGTGAACACGAGGACAGACGGGATGCCGGCGGCCTGCGCCCCGGCGATGTCGGTGTCGAGCCGGTCGCCGATGAAGAGCGGATGCCGGGCACCGAACCGCGCGACGGCCTCGTCGAAGATGGGGCGCTCGGGCTTTCCCGCGACGGTCGCGAGCCGGCCGACCGCGGTGTGCACGGCGGAGACGAGCGTGCCGTTGCCCGGCGCGATCCCCCGCGCCTGCGGAATCGTCCAGTCGGTGTTCGTCGCGATCCAGGGGATGCCGCCCTCCTCTTCGGGCGCGGCGAGTGCGTAGGCGGCTTCGGCGAGCTGCTGCCAGCCCACCTCGGGCGCGAACCCCTGGAGGACCGCCGCGGGCGCATCGTTCGCGCTTCGGGTGACGACGTAGCCGGCCTTCTCGGTCTCGAAGACGAGCCCGTCGCCGCCGACGACGAGGACGGTCGCCCCGGCGGGAACCCGCTCGCGCAGCAGACGCATCGCGGCCTGCGGGCTCGTGACGACATCCTCCGGGCGCGTGCGCGTCAGGCCCAGCTCACGCAAATGTTCCGCAACGACGGCATCCCGCCGCGATGCGTTGTTCGTGATGTAGCCGAGGCGACGCGTCTCGCCCGCCCGATTCAGGCTGTCGACCGCGTACGGGAGCGCACCCGGCCCCGCGTAGACGACGCCATCCAGGTCAGCAAGCACGGCGTCGACACCGTCGAGCGGCGTCGGCGTGCCAGGGCTAGGCGACTGTTCACGGCGCGAGAACAGAGCCATCAGCGCGCGGAGTCCCCGTCGACCGCGGGAGTTCCGACTTCGTCGGTCTCCTCGATCTCGTCGATCTCCTCGATCACGAGCGTCTCGTGGTCGGCGTCCAGCGCGTCGAGCGCGGCCTCGGCGACTTCGGCGCGGCGCTGCCACTGGGCGGCCTCGTCCTCGCGCCCGAGCTCCTCAAGCACGGCCGCGCGCGCGGCGAACAAGCCCGGACTCCAACTGAAGGCGCGGTCGGGGTCGAGTTCAGGGATGTCGAGCTCCTGCAGCGCACGCTCGTTCTCGCCGAGGTCAAGGCGAGCTCCCGACATCGCGATCGCCAGCTCGACGCGCACGTCAACGGGAAGCGCGGCGCGATCGACGGCCCGCCCGACCTCGAGGGCACGATCGGGGCGCCCCACTCCGCGCTCACTGTCGACGAGCAGCGCGATCTGGTCGTCCTTACCGGAGATCCGCCGGTACGTACGCAGTTCGCGCACCGCGAGCGCGAAGTCCCCGGTCGCGTACGCGGTGATCGCGACGGTCTCACGGACGACCGCGATGCGGCCCGCGCTGCGCGACGCCGCCAGTGCGTGCTGGTGGGCGAGCGCCGGGTCGTCGTCGATCAGACGAGCGGTCATCGCGAGATGGCGGGCCACGTGCTCGGCGTTCTCCTTGCTCAGAGTCTTCAGCTCGTTGCGCGCGGGACCGTTGAGCTCCTGCGGCGTCACGTCATCCGGCAGCGCTGGCCCGGCCGGCCGATCGCGCCGATCCGAGCCCTGCGGCGGCCGGGAACTCCGTCGCTCGCCGTCGCGCTTGGCGTACGGCTTCGCGTCACCGTCGCGCTTCGGATACGGCTTCCTGTCGCCGTCGCGCGAGGTGGACGGCCTCTTGTCGCCGCCGCGCGGCGCATACGGCTTCTTCGCCCCGCTGCGGGGCCGACCATCCTCTGCCATCACGGCATCCTCTCACGCACGCGTTAACGAGAAATGGCCACCCAACACTGGGTGGCCATTTCACGAAAGAAGTCCGGCGGTGTCCTACTCTCCCACAGGGTCGCCCCTGCAGTACCATCGGCGCTGTGAGGCTTAGCTTCCGGGTTCGGAATGTAACCGGGCGTTTCCCTCACGCTATGGCCGCCGAAACACTATTGATGTTTCAGTCTGCACAACTTCAGTAAGTCATGCGGTTCTCGACCGTACATCGAGAACCACTCAGTGGACGCAAGCACCTAAAACGGTGTGTTATCAAGTCATCGGCTTATTAGTACCGGTCAGCTTCACGCGTTACCGCGCTTCCACATCCGGCCTATCAACCCAGTAGTCTGGCTGGGAGCCTCTCGCCCGAAGGCATGGAAATCTCATCTTGAGGCCGGCTTCCCGCTTAGATGCTTTCAGCGGTTATCCATCCCGAACGTAGCTAACCAGCGGTGCTCTTGGCAGAACAACTGGCACACCAGAGGTTCGTCCAACCCGGTCCTCTCGTACTAGGGTCAGATCCTCTCAAATTTCCTACGCGCGCAGCGGATAGGGACCGAACTGTCTCACGACGTTCTAAACCCAGCTCGCGTACCGCTTTAATGGGCGAACAGCCCAACCCTTGGGACCTACTCCAGCCCCAGGA
>QFPM01000013.1 GCA_003248655.1 Microbacterium sp. | reverse complement strand
AACCCGAGGAGGTGAGCATCCCCGAACTCACTGCGGCATAATCAGAACAACTGACCCGCACGGTGTTGAGAAACTCCACCACTCAGCGGGACGTCACCGTGACGGGTGCGCTGCAGGGCGGAGCGCGGCAGGATGGCGGCATGCCGCATCCGCTCATGTTCGATGACGCAGACCCGCTCCTCGTGAGGCTGCGGACCCTCGCCCTCGCCCTGCCCGAGGCCGTCGAGAAGGTCACGCACGGGCGCCCGACGTTCTCCGCCGAGCGCGTGTTCGCGTACTACGGAGGCAGTCGCCGCGGCGACACCACCGATCGCCACGACACCGCGCTGCTGGTGCGCCCCGACCTCGTCGATGAGCCGGCGCTAAGGCAGGATGCCCGGTTCTTCGAGCCGTCGTACCTGTGGCCGCACGGATGGCTCGCGCTCGACCTCGGCGCAGACACCGATTGGGATGAGGTGGCCGAGCTGTTGGATGCCTCGTACCGACGCGCCGCTCCGCGCCGGCTCGTGGCCCTGCTCGACTCCCCGTCCGTCCTCAACAGGCCAACTCGGGGTCGCTAGGTGCCCCCTCGATCACGCTGAGGGGGCACATCGCGACCCCGAGTCACTCCGGGCCAGGCAGAGGGTCAGCGCACGTCGTCGTCGACCCAGTCCATCGACTTGGTGACGGCCTTCTTCCACAGGCGCAGCTGGCGCTCGCGCTCGGCGACGTCGTCGTTCGGCGTCCAGCGCTTGTCTTCCTGCCAGTTCGCACGCAGCTCGTCGAGGCTGTTCCAGAAGCCGACCGCGAGGCCCGCGGCGTAGGCTGCACCGAGCGCGGTCGTCTCGGCGACGACGGGGCGGACGACCGGCACACCGAGGATGTCGGCCTGGAACTGCATGAGCGCGTCGTTGGCGATCATGCCGCCGTCGACCTTCAGCTCCGTCAGGTCGACGCCGGAGTCGGCGTTGACGGCATCCAGCACCTCACGCGTCTGGAAGGCCGTGGCCTCCAGCGCCGCGCGAGCGATGTGACCCCGGTTCGAGTAGCGGGTGAGACCGACGATCGCGCCGCGGGCATCCGGCCGCCAGTACGGGGCGAACAGACCCGAGAACGCGGGCACGAAGTACACGCCGCCGTTGTCGTCGACCTTCTTCGCGAGTTCCTCCACCTCGGGGGCGGAGGAGATGATCCCGAGCTGGTCGCGCAGCCACTGGATGAGCGACCCGGTGACGGCGATCGAACCCTCGAGCGCGTAGTGCGCCGGCTCGTCACCCAGCTTGTAGCCGACCGTCGTGAGCAGACCGTTCTCGCTCTTCACAATCTCGGTGCCCGTCTGGAAGATCAGGAAGCAGCCCGTGCCGTAGGTGTTCTTGCTCTCACCGGCGTCGAACGCTGCCTGACCGAAGGTGGCCGCCTGCTGGTCACCCAGGATGCCGGCGATCGGCGTCTCGCGAAGCAGCGACGCGTCGCGGGCGACGCCGTACACCTCGCTCGACGAGCGGATCTCGGGGAGCATCGACAGCGGCACCCCGAAGTCGGCGAGGATGTCCTCGCGCCACGACAGGGTCTTCAGGTCCATGAAGAGCGTGCGCGACGCGTTCGTCACATCGGTCGCGTGCACACCGCCGTCGGTGCCGCCCGTGAGGTTCCAGAGGACCCACGTGTCGGTCGTGCCGAACAGGAGGTCGCCGGCCTCGGCCTTCTCGCGCGCACCCTCGACGTTCTCGAGGATCCAGACGATCTTCGTGCCCGAGAAGTAGGTCGCGAGCGGCAGCCCGACGATGTCCTTGTACTTCTCGACGCCCTCGTCGCCCGCGAGGCGGTCGACGATCGGCTGGGTACGCGTGTCCTGCCAGACGATCGCGTTGTAGACCGGCTCGCCGGTGTTCTTGTCCCAGACGACCGCGGTCTCGCGCTGGTTGGTGATGCCGACCGCCGCGATGTCGTGGCGGGTGAGGTTCGCGCGACCCAGCGCGATGCCGATGACCTCGCGCATGTTGTCGCGGATCTCGATGGGGTTGTGCTCGACCCATCCGGCGCGCGGCATGATCTGCTCGTGCTCCTTCTGACCGGTCGCGATGATCGACCCCTTCTTGTCGAAGATGATCGCGCGGCTCGAGGTGGTGCCCTGGTCAAGGGCGATGACGTAATCAGCCATGAGGTGACTTCCTTGTCTGTCGGTTGTGTCTGTTCAGGGATTCACGCGAGGTGGAGGAGGACCGGCGCGGCGAGGGCAGCGAGTGCACCACCGATGAGCGGGCCGACGACCGGCACCCAGGCGTACGACCAGTCGCTCGAGCCCTTGCCCTTGATCGGGAGGATCGCGTGCGCGATGCGCGGGCCGAGGTCACGGGCCGGGTTGATGGCGTAGCCGGTGGGACCACCGAGGGACGCACCGATGCCGACAACGAGAAGCGCGACCGGAACAGCCGTCAGCGGGCCGAGGCCACCCGGGACACCGATCTGGACGTCGCCGTAGTCCGCGAAGGCGAAGATGACGAAGACGAGGACGAACGTGCCGATGATCTCGGTGACGAGGTTCCAGCCGTAGCTACGGATCGCAGGGCCGGTCGAGAACACGCCCAGCTTCGTGGCGGGGTCGGGCTCGGCGTCGAAGTGATCGCGGTATGCCAGCCAGCACAGGATCGCACCGATGAACGCACCGACGAGCTGCGCGGCGATGGCGACGAGGAACTGCGTGGCACCGATCTTGGCGGCGATGAGCAGGCCCAGCGAGACAGCCGGGTTCAGCTGGGCGCCCGAGTACGCCGAGACGAGAACACCCGCGAACACCGCGAGGCCCCAGCCCCAGTTGATCATGAGCGTTCCGCCGCCGAAGCCCTTCGACTTGGCGAGGATGACGTTGGCGACCACACCTCCACCGAGGAGCAGCAGCATTGCCGTTCCCACGAGCTCGGAGAGGAAGTACAACCCGAGGTTGACATCAGTCATGTCGACAGTGACCTTTCTTTGTGAGCGTGCAGCTTTGCACGCTCGATCTGGAGGCGGCCTGAGCAGGTACCGGCGTCAGGCCTCGCCGGATTCGTTGGTTCGCGTGAGTGACCGGCCGCTGATCATGCCGGCTGCGGTGCGAGACCCGACGTCGCGACGTCGATGCGGTGGCTCTCTTCGAGCGACCGTGCGGCGTCATCGACCTGGTGCTGGATCTGGTGTACATCCCACCCGAGCGGCGCCGCCGCGGCCTCCGCGACCTCGATGAGAGTGTCACGGGTGACGCCGCCGACGAACGCGATGTGCGTGCGACGCAGCAGCAGGTCGAGGAGCGTCACGACCTCCTCGCGATCCGCGAGGAACGCGATTTCTTCGCGCGAGTAGCCCGGCGCGTGGGCAAGCGGGTGCTGTGCGACGGGGAGGACGGCGAGCAGCTCCGACGCGTACGTGCCGTAGCGCTCGAGCATGCGGTCGGCGAACTCTGCCGAGTGCGCACCGCTGTGGGTGGCGATCCACTCGGCGCGGTCGGCATCCGTTCGCGGGTAGCCGGCGCCGCCGCCGATCGCCAGGAGCGCCGTGTCGACGGGCCGCGGGCGACCGAGCACGTCGAGCACCTCGCTCGCGAGGGTCTCGGCGAGGGCGCGGAAGGTCGTCCACTTGCCGCCGACGAGGCTGAGGACGGGAGTGCCCGCGAGCGATGCCTTTTCGATGCGGTAGTCGCGCGAGACGAAACCGGGGGCAACGTCGTCGTGCCGGGGGAGCGGACGGATGCCGGAGAACGTGTAGACGATCTGCTCGCGGCTCACCGCGATGTCGGGGAAGACCTGCGCGATGAGGTCGAAGAAGTAGTCGATCTCCTCGTCGGTGCACACGCTCGGCTGCGTGGGATCGGCGTCGATGTCGGTCGTGCCGACCATGACGCGGCCCTTGAGCGGGTAGATCAGGACGATCCGGCCGTCGGCGGCCTCGAAGAAGATCTCGTTGCCGCCGGTCGCGTGCAGCAGCTCCGTGTTGTCGAGCACGATGTGCGAGCCGCGCGTACCGCCCATGAAACGGGTGGCCTCGCCGATGGCGGAGTTGGTGAGGTCGGTCCAGGGGCCGCTCGTGTTGACGACGACCTTCGCGGTGAAGGGGAACTCCTCACCCGTGACCGTGTCTCGGATGATGACGGCCGGGCCGTCCGATCCGACGACCTCGGCGTAGTTCGCGGCGCGTGCAGACGCCTCGCGCTCACCATCGCGTAGCACGTCGAGCGCAAGACGCTCGGGGTCGTGCATCGAGGCGTCGTAGTAGGTCGCCGTGTACGCGAAACGCTTGTCGAGCTCGGGGAACTTCTCGTGCGACTTCTTGCGCGCGTGGAAGCGGTGCCGCGGCACCGAGCCGCCGTCGCGCGAGAACGTGTCGTACATGATGAGCCCGAGCTTGATCAGCAGCGCGCCGCGCTCGTTGGGCTTGCCGCGACCGTGGGTGACGAGCAGGCGGAACGGCGCCGTGAAGATGCCCGAGAACGTGCGGTGGATCGGGATGGTCGTCGGCAGGGGCTTCACGAAGTGCGGGGCGTTGCGCACGAGCCAGTTGCGCTCGGTGACCGATTCCTTGACGAGCCGGAACTCGCCGTTCTCGAGGTAGCGGACGCCGCCGTGGATCATGTGGCTGGATGCCGAGGAGGCACCGCTCACATAGTCGCCGCGCTCGACGAGAGCGACGTCGACTCCCTGCAGCGCGAGGTCGCGGAACGTCGCGAGGCCGTTGATTCCACCCCCCACGATCAGGACGTCGGCGTGCGGGCGCTCCTGGAGGGCGCGGACGTTTGTGCGGGTCGTCTTCGGTGACGCGGTCATCAGCTTTCCTTTTCCACAGGTTTTTCACGACGCTGTCGAGGTGGTGGTTCCCACCTTGAGCCGTATTGAACGAATGCGCAACGGGGGTGAGAGAATGTGCAGATCACGGGCGAGCGTGCACAAACGTGCACGGGAGGGGGCGCGATGTCGACGGCATCCGAAGCAGAGGCGCGCACGCGCGACGCTCTGCGCGCGGCGCAGCTGTACTACGTGCACGACCGGACGATGGACCAGATCGCGGCCGAGATGAAGGTCTCGCGGTCGTCGGTCTCGCGTCTGCTCACGCACGCGCGCGCCGAGGGGCTCGTCGAGATCACGGTGCACTCCCCGCAGGAGGGCGGCGGCGTCCTCGCCCGCCGCATCGCGGAGCGTCACGGCGTCTCGACCCACGTCATCCCCTCTCCGCCTCGCTCGACGGATGCCGAGAAGCTCGAACGCACGGCGCGCGCGGCCGCGCACGTGCTCGCGACCACCCTCGACCCCGACGCGACGATCGGCATCGCGTGGGGCTCGACCGTGTCCGCGATCGCTCGGCACCTGCCGACCAAGCGCGAGCACAACTCGCTGATCGTGCAGATGAACGGCGCCGCGAACGAGATCACATCGGGGATCTCGTACTCGGGGGCGATCCTCGAGCGCTTTGCGCTCGCGTTTGGATCCGAGGTGCAGCATTTTCCCGTGCCCGCGCTGTTCGATGACCCCTCGACGAAGCAGCTACTCTGGCGCGAACGATCGATCCGGCGCGTCCTCGACGCGCAGGACCGCGTGGAGGTCTTCGTCTTCGGGCTCGGTTCGCCGACCGCCGACGTGCCCTCGCACGTCTATTCGGGCGGGTACCTCACCGGTGATGACATGCGCTCGCTCCTGCGCGACGGCGTCGTCGGCGACTGCGCGACGGTGTTCTACCGGCTCGACGGCTCGAGCGCGGGCATCCGACTCAATGAGCGGGCGAGCGGCCCGAGCCTGGATGCCGTGCGCCACATCCCCCGGCGGCTGTGCGCGGTGTCGAGCCCGTCGAAGCTCGACGCGCTCCGCGGTGCGCTCGCCGCCCGACTCATCACCGAGCTCGTGATCGACGAGTCGCTCGCGCGGCGACTGCTCGCCGACGGGTGAGCCGGATCTCACGCACCCAGCACGGGCCGAAAAGCCCCGAGAGCAATGGATGCCGTGAGCGCCAGGCCAGAGATAGCGAGCCCCCACGCCATCAGGGCATAGTCGCCGGAGCCGAGGCGCGACGGACGGGCCCAGGTTCTCGGTCCGGGCGAGCCGAACGCGCGAGCCTCCATCGCGGTCGCGAGCGTCGACCCGCGCCGGATCGCGAGGACGAACAGTGCGAACGCCATCCCGAGCGCGCGGCGCACGCGCCCGGCATCCGACACGCCTCGCGCGCGGCGCGCGAGCGCGAGGGCGCGCCAATCGTGCGACAGGAGCCCCAGCATCCGCATGCCGGCGAGGGCGCCGATGACAAAGCGCGCCGGCAGTCGCACGATCTGGGCGAGTCCATCGGCGAAGTCGGTCGGATCGACGGTGACGAACAGGACGACGGCGGGGAGGCCGATCGCGAGGACACGCAGGAAAGTCGCGAGGGCGAGGGCGAGCGACCCGTCGCTGATCCGCAGGAACAGCCACTCCACATAGACGTGGCCGCTCGTCGCGCCGTAGAGCGCGATCGTGACGGCAGCGGCTGGCGCGGCGATCCACAGCGGCAGCGTGCGCAGCCAGAACTCGCGCCAGCCGAGGCCCGCCGACAGCAGCAGAGGAATCTGCAGCACGAGGGCGACACCCGCCGAGACGGGGTCGATCGTGACGATGAGCGGCACGGCGATGAGGAGCGCAGCCGCGAACTTCGCGACGGGGTTGCGTTGAGCGATCGTCACGACGACTCCGCCACAGAGAGGTCGAACCGGCGAGCGGCGAGCGCGTCGAGGACCGAATCGTCGTGCGTAATCGCCACGACCCCGAGCGGCCCGCGCTCATCGACCCCGTCGCGCAGGGCCGCGATGATCGCGACGAGCTCGGCCCACGTCCGAGCGTCCTGGCCGAACGTGGGCTCGTCCAGAACGATCACGCGAGGGCGCGCGGCGAGCACCGCCGCGACCGTCAGCCGCCGCTTCTCTCCGCCGCTCAGCGTGTACGGGTTCGCGGCCGCGAGGTGCGCCAGTCGGAGGCGTTCGAGCAGGTCGTCGGCCCGCGCTGCGACCTCGGCATCCGGCAGTCCGAGCGCCCGCGTGCCGACCTCGAGTTCGCCACGCACCGTGCGGGCGAGCAGCTGGTGCTCGGGCTCTTGGAAGACCGTGCCGATTCGGGTGAGCAACGCCGTCGAGGTCCACGCGTACGGGTCGTCGGGGTGTCGTGCGCGGCGACGGTGACCGCCGCGCACCGCCGCGCCGGCGGCGAGCGCGGGCTCTGCGCGAACGGCGCCGGACACGGGCGGGAGTAGCCCCGCGAGCGTCAGCCCCAGGGTCGACTTGCCGGCACCGTTGCGTCCGACAATTCCGAGGACCTCCCCCGCGCGAACGTCGACCTCGAGCGGACCCGCGGCGGGCGGCGCGCCCTCGCGGGCAACGACGAGGCCCCGAGCCGACAGCAGAGTCTCACCCGGCGACTGCGCGGGAGGTGCAGGATGCCGCGGAGGGATGCCTGGGACCCACACCCCGGCGGCCGCGAGCTCCTCGCCGCGCGCGCCGAGGACATCGCTCGGCGACCCGTCGGCGATCACTCCCCCGCCCTCTCCCGCCGCGCCGAGGACGATCACGCGCGTCACCAGCGGCAGCCACACGTCGATGCGATGTTCGATGACGACGAGGGTCGCGCCCGTGGCATCCAGCACGCGCTCGACCGCTCGCCGAACCTCCGCCACACCGTGCGGGTCGAGGTTCGCGGTCGGTTCGTCCAGGAGCACGGCCCCGGGGCGCATCGCCACGACGCCGGCGAGGGCGAGCCGCTGCTTCTGGCCGCCCGACAGCGCCGACGTCGGGCGATCGGGAGCGACCTCGAGGCCGACGGCATCCATCGCCTCGCCCACGCGCGTCCAGATCTCGTCGCGCGGGACGCCGAGGTTCTCGCAGCCGAACGCGATGTCGTCGCCGACGCGGGCGAGGATCGTCTGGGCGTCGGGGTCCTGCAGCACCATTCCGACCCGCCCGCGTGCGGCCACGGCTGGTTCGCCGTCGACGAGGAGCTCGCCCGTGTGCTCGCCCTCGTCGTCACCGCCGAGCACCCCGGCGAGCCCCTGCAGAAGCGTCGACTTTCCCGCGCCCGATGCTCCGAGCAGAAGCACCCGCTCACCCGGTTCGATGTGGAAAATTGCGTCGCGCACCGCCCACGCGCGCCGGGTCGCGTAGCGCCACCCCCAGCCGTGCGCTGTCAGCGCCGCCGGCGATGCCGCCGCGCCGGATGCCCTCACGCTAGACGCGCGCGGTGGCTTCGCGCCCCGCGGCGAAGCGGCTGAGAGCGCCCGTCTGCGCGAGCGCGCGCGTGACGAGCCATCCGCCGAGGCCCGCGATCACCGCACCCGACAGCGTCGTGGCCGAGATGTACACAACCGTGAACAGCGTGTCCGCGCCCGGGTACCAGAGGATGCGATCGTTGATGCCGCACGCGAGCCCCGCGCCCGCGCCCGCGAGGACGGCGACCGGCAGCCTCCACACGCCGTAGAGGAAGACGAGGAAGACCAGTTCGGCGCCGAGTCCCTGCACGACGCCCGAGACGATCGTCAGCGGTCCCCACTGGTTGCCGACGAGCGCGGAGATCACAGCCGCGACCGTCTCGGTGTAGAGCGCCGCGCCGGGCTTTCGGATGATCAGGCCGCCCAGCACGCCCGCGATCAGCCACGGCCCGGCGACGAGGCCCTGGAGGCCCGGAAGCAGCGGCGTGAGGACCGTCGAGGGGCCTTCGTAGGCGATGTTCCACAGCAGGAACACCGCCGCGCAGGCCACTGCGATGACGCTGGCGACGACGATGTCGACGACACGCCAGCGGAAGCGGCCCGACTGGCTGGAACGGGTGATGGACGGGGACGCCGAAGCGTGCATGGTGTTCTCCTCCCTGCGCCGGCATGATCCGGATCAGGTTCGACGGTCGAAGCGTGGATCGCTTCCTCTCAGCCCGGCTCACCGGACTCCCGTGGTTGTTGCCGTCGAGTATATCGAGGACGGGCTATTTTGGACGGGTGACCATGGAAGACGCGCCCCCGTCATCACGACGCGCGCGTCGCGATGCGCGCAGGGCGGGGGCGAGCGCGGGTACGGAGACTCCCGCGGGCGCGGACGATGCCGCGGAGTTCTTCGCGGCATCCGCTGGTCCGGTCGACGAGGCTTCTGTCGGCGAGGGGCGACCCGTCGCGCTCGGCTGGCTCGAGGACTCCGCCATCGGCGTGCGGCCGGCACCGACCGGCCTCGCCGACGCGACACACCCGTACGCGGCGGTCTCCGTCGACCTTCTCGCGCAGCGGCCGCGTCGCACGCCGCTGCGACCGGGAGTCGTCCTGCCCTTCCTGACTGCGCTCGCCGTCGTCGGCGCGTACGCGGCGACCACCCTGCTGTGGCCCTTGTACGCGGTCACGCCCGTCGTCGAGCAGGTTGAGGTCGCCGACGTCGCCGCCCCGGCAACGGCCGTCGCGTGGCCCGCCGCGGGTTCGGCCGCCATCGGCGTCGCGGGATTCGACGGAGCCGTCGCATCATCCACCGACCGCGTGCCGATCGCGAGCATTGCGAAGGTCGTGACGTCGCTCATGATCCTCGACGAGATGCCGCTCGCCCCGGGCGAGAGCGGCCCGACGTTCGCGTTCACTGCCCGCGATCGCCAGACGTACTACAACTACCTCGAGGACGACGAGTCGGCGCTGAACGTCCCGGTCGGCGGATCGCTCACGCAGTATCAGATGCTCCAAGGCATCCTCATCGGCTCGGCGGGCAACTACGCCGATCGACTTGCGAGCACGATCTGGCCGACCGATGACGTGTTCGCGTCGGCGGCGACGGCCTGGCTCGCGCGGAAGGATCTGAGCGGGATCACCCTCGTCGAACCTACGGGCATCGACACCGACGATGCCGCCGACCCCGCCTCGCTCATCCGGCTCGCGCGCCTGGCGATGGCCGATCCCGTCATCGCCGAGATCGTGCGGACGCCGTCGGTGACCCTCCCCGGAGCGGGCGAGGTCGTCAACACCAACGACCTGCTCGCCACCCCGGGCGTCGTCGGCATAAAGACCGGCAGCCTCTCCCGCGCGTACAACCTGCTCGCCGCGAAGGAGCTCACGGTCGGCGATACGACCGTCCGGGCGTACGCGACGGCGCTCGGCCAGCCGAGCGACGAGGCACGCGACACCGAGACCGCACGGCTTCTCGACGCCGTGCTCGCCGAAGTGTCGCAGCCGCGCATCCTGCCCGCCGGCACCGTCGTCGGCACCGTCACCGCGCCCTGGGGCGCGACGACGCAGATCGTCACCGATGCCGACGCCTCCCTCCTCCTGTGGAACGGCGCGGCATCGCCCGTCACGAGCGACCTGAGCCTCGGCGACGCGCGCGACGCGGGCGACGCGGTCGGCACCGTGAGCATGAAGGGACCGCTCGGCGACGCGTCGACGGGCGCCCACCTCGCGGGAGACATCCCCGACCCCGACCCGTGGTGGCGCCTGACGCATCCGCTGCAGCTGTTCGGCCTGATCGACTGAGCGCTCCGGCCCGACATCGCGCTCGGATCTGTCCCAGTCGCATGGCGGCTGGGGCTCGTGAGCACGCGTGCGGCAGGTGAGGCGGCGTCAGGCGAATGCGCCATGCGACCGGGCACCGGGCACCGGGCACCGAGCGCCGGGCGCCGGGCGCCGGGCGCCGGGCGAGTCGACCGATCAGAACGGCCAGACGAGCGGCACGTACAGCACCGCGACGGCGAGGTAGACGAGCATGAGCGGCGCGCCCAGGCGCCAGTAGTCGCCGAAGCGGTAGCCGCCGGGCTGCAGCACCATCAGGTTCGCCGGCGTCGCGACGGGCGTGAGGAACGACGCGGCGCCGGCGACCGTCAGCGCCATCATGAACGGAAGGATGCTGGCGTCGAGGCTCTGCGCCGTCGCGACGGCGATCGGGGCGACGATCAGCACGGTCGCGACGTTCGAGATGAACTGGCCGAGCACCATCGTCAGCGCGCACAGCAGCAGGAGCGCGAGCTGCGGCGACCCCGACGGGATCACCGCGAGCACGACGTCTGCGACGCGTCCCGCCGCGCCCGTGGCGATGAAGGCCGTCGACAAGGGCACCATGCCGGCGATGAGGATCACGGTCGTCCACGAGATCGCCCGGTACGACTGCGGAACCGTGAGCACGCGCGTGAGGATCAGCGCGCCCGCGGCGAGGAGGCTCGCGACGGCGGGCGGAACGAGTCCCGTCGCGAGCAGCACGACCATGACCGCGAGGATGCCAAGGGCGCGCTTCGCGCCGCGCCCGAGCGGCACCGCACGCTGCAGGGTCTGCGGCGGGGTCACGGCAATGACGTCGGGCGACTGCGTGTAGCGGGTGAGGGCGGCCCACGGGCCTTGCACGAGCACGGCATCGCCCGCTTGTAGCGTCAACGAACCGGCCACGCCCGTGCCGCGGGAGGCGTTCGGCCCCTCGTCGTCGCCGCGGCGGACCGCCAGGATGACGAGGTTCTCGTCGGCGGTCGTCATCCCCGCGGAGATCGTCTTGCCGATGAACCGCGAGCGCGGCGCGATCAGGACTTCGGCTACGCCGTCCTGCACGGTGAAGAGCCTCTCGGTCTCCAGCTCGACGGCGTAGCTGTCGCGCAGCTCACGGGCGCGTTCGCTCGGATCGGGTGCGTCACCGAAGTGCTCGGGGGTGCGCGCGGGCAGCAGCCGGTCGCCGCCGAGGGCGACGATCGCGACCGTGAGCACGACCAGGGGAACCCCGACGAGCGCGAACTCGAAGAAGCCGAACTCCCGTCCGCCCGCCGCGGCGGCGAGCTCGGAAACGACGATGTTGACGGGCGTGCCCGTGAGTGTCAGAAGCGACCCCGCGCTCGCGGCGAACGCGAGCGGCACGAGCATCTTCGACGGGACGACCCCCGCGCGCACCGCCACGACGACCGCGACCGGCAGAAGCGCCGCGACCGCACCGTTGATCGAGATGAACGCAGATAACACCGCGGCCATCGTGCCGATCACGACCGTGAGGCTGCGGCGGTTGCGCCCCGCGCGCGCCACGACCTGCTGGCCGAGCCAGGCGGTCACGCCCGTGGCATCCAACGACTCGCTCACCACGAACAGGCTCGCGATGAACAGGACCGTCGGGTCGCCGAACCCGGAGAACGCCTCGCCGAGGGTCAGCACGCCGGTCGCCCACAGGGCCAGCGCGACGCCGATCGAGACGACGGCGAGCGGCACGCGGCCGCTCACGAAGGCGACGATCGCGAGCCCGAGTATCAGGAACGTCCACCCGGCCGGGTCCATGCGTCGAGCCTAGACCGCGGGATCGAACCGCCGCGGGGGGTGCGTGCGACGCACGAGGTCGCGCAGCGCCTCGAGGTCGCCGGTGACGAAGCCCGCCGCGCGCCCCTGCACCAGGATGTTGCCGAGCGCCGTCGCCTCGACGGGGCCGGCGAGCACGGGAATGCCGGCGCGATCGGCGGTGCGCTGGCACAGCAGCGCGTTCTGCGCGCCGCCTCCGACGAGGTGGATGGTGCGCACGTCAACGCCGCCGAGGCGGCCTGCGGTTGCAGCGGCATCCGCGAACGCCTGCGCGAGCGATTCGACGATCGACCGGGCGTACTCGGCGCGGGTGCGCGGCGCGGCGAGGTTGTGCTCGGCGCACCAGGCGTCGATGCGCGCGGGCATCCCGCCGGGCTGCGCGTCGCTCGGGGGCAGGAACCTCGGGTCGTCGACGTCGAAGACGGGGACGGATGCCGCGGGCACCGCGGCGGCGGCATCCAACAGCGCGGGAAGGTCGACCGCGTCGCCGTCGCGCTCCCAGCCGCGCACGGTCTCGGTGAGGATCCACAGGCCCATGACGTTGCGCAGCAGGCGCACCCGGCCGTCCACTCCGCCCTCGTTGGTGACCTTCGCGGCGAGCGCGGCGGCCGTCAGCACCGGGCGCGCGACCTCGACGCCCACCAGGCCCCAGGTGCCGCAGGGGATGTAGGCCGCGGAATCCGCCTGCATCGGCACGGCGACGACGGCGGATGCCGTGTCGTGCGATCCGACGGCGACGACGTCGGCGGTGCCGCCGATCACCGTACTGACCTCAGGCAGGAGCGGCCCGATCGGATAGTGTGAGGACTTCCCCTCGTCAACCCGCCGGAGCAGCCATTGTCGATCAGCGTGAAGGATGTCGCCGCCGCGGCATCCGTCTCGGTCGGCACGGTCTCCAACGTGCTCAACCGTCCCGACAGGGTCGCCGCGGCGACCGTCGCCCGCGTCCACGAGGCGATCGACCGGCTCGGTTACGTGCGCAACGACGCCGCACGGCAACTGCGCGCCGGGCGTAGCCGCTCGATCGGGCTCATCGTGCTCGACAGCGCGAACCCGTTCTTCGCCGAGGTCGCCCGTGGCGCGGAGGAGCGCGCGGCGCGCGAGGGCATGGCCGTCCTCGTCGGCAACAGCGACCAGTCGCTCGAGCGCGAGAGCGCCTACCTCGACCTCTTCCGCGAGCAGCGCGTCGGCGGCGTCCTGCTCACCCCCACCGACGTCACCGCAAGCGCCCTCCGTCGCGTCATCGACGGCGGCATCCCCCTCGTCCTCGTCGACGGAGAGCTGCCGGGCGGCGGCGTACCGTCGGTCGCCGTCGACGACGTCGAGGGCGGGATGCTCGCCGTGCAGCACCTGCTCGATCGGGGCCGCCGCCGCATCGCGTTCGTCGGCGGACCGCTCACGATCCGGCAGGTCGCCGACCGACTCGAAGGCGCCCGTCGGGCTCTCGCCCAGACCCCGGGAGCACAGCTCGAGGTGATCGAGCTCGACGCCCTCACCGTGCTGCAGGGCAGGGATGCCGGCGAGGCCATCGCCCGGAGGCCCCCCGGCGAGCGGCCCGACGCGGTGTTCTGCGCCAACGACCTGCTCGCGGTGGGCGTGTTGCAGGGCACCGCGATCCTCGGCCACGTGCGCGTGCCCGAGGACATCGCCCTGATCGGCTACGACGACATCGACTTCGCGCAAGCCGCGGTCGTGCCGCTGACCTCGATCCGCCAGCCCGCCCGCGCCATCGGAGAGGCCGCCGTCGACCTGCTGCTCGAGGCCCTCGCCGACGGCGCCAGCACCGCAGAGGCGAGCGCGGTCTCACGGCAGGCGCGATTCCGACCGGAACTTGTCGCCCGCGCATCCACCGGCGGGTCAGGGCCCGCCCGTGGGCACGGGTCAAGCGCGAGTCCGGAGCGGGTCAAGTAGCGGTATGACCTGTTCCAGTCGCATGGCGGTTGGGGCTGATGTACACGCATGGGGCACGTGGGGCGGCCCCGGGCGCGAGCGCCATGCGACTGATCGCGCTCACCGCGGTGACACCCGGCCGCTGTCATGCCAGAGTGTGGTCGTGACCGCGCAGACTGCGCTGAAGCAAGCCCTCCGCGATACATTCGGCCACGATGCGCGGCGGCACGGATACAAGGGATCCGCGCCGACCTGGCGAAAGGCGAGCGCGCAGGGCGACTGGGCGATCGTCAACGTGCAGTCCGCGTCGTGGAGCAGCTCCGAGCGCCTCCGGTGCGTCGTCAACATCTCCGTCGCGCCCGAGCCCTGGTTGCGGTGGCAGAGCCACCTGCTCGGGGCCGCGATGCCGAAGAACGTCACCGAGCATCTCGGCCTCTTCCGGGATCGGGTGCACCCCGCCGGTAGCCCGCCGGGCGCGGATGCCTGGTGGGAGGTCACCGACGAGGCGTCAGCCGCGCGCACCGTGGCGGGCATCGCTGAGCAACTGGAACTCGGCGTGTGGACGCAACTCGATGAGCTTCTGACGCCGAGCGGAATGCTGCGCACGGTCCGCGCCAACAACCTCGGCCACATCCACGGCGAGGCGCACGAGGTCTTCTTCGCGCGCGCCGAAGCGCTCCTTCTGATGGATGCCGGCGAGAGCGCCCGACTCGAGACGTGCCTCGCGCGGGCGCTCGACGGCGTCATCCCCACTCAGCGCGCGAACGCCGAGGCGTTCGATCGGTGGGTCAGGGTGCAGGCGGCGGGCTAGCCGCGCATCTGCTGGTGGGCCATCCCCATCATGAAGCCGCCCGCGAGAGGGATCGCGATACTCACGATGGTTATTCCGACGGTCAGCACGGCCGCCATGCCGAGGCCGCGCCCGGGTGCACCCACGACCCACACCGCGGTTCCGGCCGCCAGAGCGAAGATCGCCAGCACTGCGCTGACGATCAGCACGATGGCCGTCACGTTTACCGGCGGCTTCGGAACCTGACCGAACAAGACCGGAATCATGAGCAAAGTCGTCGCGAACGGCGACACCACGGCGACGATCGCGGCGATCAGCGACGCTGTGCCGAGCAGACGGCCGTGGCGATGAATCGTCGCACGCATGGCGGCAACATACCATTGTCGGCACCTACGAAAAGCGATCAGCGCCCCCTGGCGGTGACGGTGGGATTTGAACCCACGGTAGGGGGTTACCCTACACAACTTTTCGAGAGTTGCACCTTCGGCCGCTCGGACACGTCACCGTCGTCCAGTTTACGACACGCGGGCGGATGCCGCGAACCCGCGCACCAGCGGGCGACTCAGCCCGCCGACGGGCCGTAGGCGGCGGCGATCTCCTCCGAGCTACGCCCCCGGTCATACGTCGGATACTGCGGCCAGCCGGCGGGCACGTCTTGCCACTGCTCCTGGCGGCCGTAGGGCAGCACGTCGACGAGTCCCGGGATGTGACCGAGCTGCTCGGTGCCCCGTCCGTCGGTGTGCCAGGTGCGGTAGACGGTGTCGCCGTCGCGCAGGAACACGTTGACGGCGAACCCGGCATCCGGCGGAGCGCCTATGTCAGCGCCGAAGGGGCTGTTCGCGGTCGAATACCACTCCATCTGGTTTCCGACGCGCTCCTTGTACTCGAGCGCCTCCTCGATCGGCCCTTGGGTGACGATGACGAAGCGGGCGTCGTACATATCGAGGAAGTCGAGCCGCGTGAACTGCGCCGTCCAGCCGGTGCAGCCGGGGCACTGCCACTGCTTGCCCGGGAACCACATGTGGCTGTAGACGATCAGCTGCGTCTTGTCGCGGAACAGCTCGGCGAGGGTCACGGGCCCGTCGGCGCCCTCGAGCGTGTACTCGGGGAGCTTCACCATCGGCAGCCGCCTGCGCTGCGCGGCGACGGCGTCGAGTTCGCGCGTCGCCGCCTTCTCGCGCACGCGCAGAGCGTCGAGCTCGCGCTGCCAGGTCTCGGCATCGACGACGGGCGGAAGGGCGGGTGCGGTCGACATGGAACTCCCTCGGTCGGTGGGTCCAGTTTTGCCCGGGGGTCCGACACTGGCAAGGAGGCGGGTGCACTGCAAGACTGTGGATCATGAGCGCGATCGAGAACTCGAAACTGACCGTCATCGGAGCGGGAGCGGTCGGATCCTCCGTGGCCTACGCGTCGCTCATCCGCGAGTCTGCACGCCACGTGGCGCTGTACGACATCGCCCAGGCGAAGGTCGAAGCCGAAGTCCTCGACCTCGCGCACGGAGCCCAGTTCACCGGCGCGAGCGACATCATCGGCGGTGCCGACCTCGATGTCACGGCGGGCTCGCACGTCATCGTCATCACGGCGGGCGCCGCTCAGAAGCCCGGGCAGACCCGCATCGACCTCGCGGGCATCAACGCCGGCATCCTGCGCTCGCTCGTCCCCGAACTGCTCGAGCGTTCCCCGGATGCCGTCTTCGTGGTCGTCACCAACCCCGCCGACGTCATGGCTGTGATCGCGCAGGAGGTCAGCGGCCTGCCGCGCGAACGAGTCTTCAGCTCGGGCACCGTGCTCGACACCTCGCGCCTGCGCTGGAAGATCGCGCGCCGCGCCGGCGTCTCGATCTCGAGCGTGCACGCGTACATCGTCGGCGAGCACGGCGACACCGAGTTCCCGCTGTGGTCGCACGCGACGATCGGCACCGTGCCGATTCTCGAGTGGCAGCCGTTCGACGGTCAGCCGAAGTTCACGAAGGACGAACTCGACCAGATCGCGATCGAGGTGCGGGATGCCGCGTACAAGGTCATCCAGGGCAAGGGCGCGACGAACTACGCCATCGGGCTCTCGAGCGCGCGGATCGTGGAGGCGATCCTGAACGACGAGCACTCCGTGATGCCCGTGTCCACCGTGCTGGATGACTTCCTCGGCGTCAGCGGCGTCGCCCTCTCCGTACCCTCGGTCGTCTCCGCGGTGGGCGCCGAGCCGATTCGCGAGACGGCGTTCTCGGAGGAAGAGCTGGGCTTGTTCCACCACTCCGCCGACGCGCTGCGCTCGGTCGCCGACTCGCTGCGCTGACCGGGACCCCGTAGCTGGGGCCGTCGACCGACGCGCGCTGAGGGTCGATGTCGGATGCCGCGGCTAGCCTGAGTCCATGGCATCCAAACGTGCGGCGACGACCCTGGCGTACCGGTGCACGGAGTGCGGGTGGACGAGCGCCAAGTGGGTCGGCCGATGCGGCGAGTGTCAGCAGTGGGGCACGGTCGTCGAGGCGGCGACCTCGACGGGCATCGCGGCGCCCGCGGTGACGGCGCTCGCGCCCGCGCGCGCGGCGCGTCCGATCACCGACATCGACACCCGTGAGACGCCGCGGCGCACCTCGGGCATCGGCGAGTTCGACCGCGTGCTGGGCGGCGGCATCGTGCCAGGGGCGGCGATCCTGCTGTCGGGCGAGCCCGGCGTCGGCAAGTCGACGCTGCTCCTCGACGTCGCCGCGAAAACCGCCGGGGCGGGCCAGCGCGTCCTCTACGTCAGCGCCGAGGAGTCTCTCGGGCAGGTGCGCCTGCGCGCCGAGCGCACCGGCGCGCTGCACGACGAGCTGTACCTCGCGAGCGAGACCGACCTCGCGACGGTCCTCGGCCACGTCGATGAGACCGCGCCCGATCTGCTCATCGTCGACTCGGTGCAGACGGTCGCCTCGAGCCTCGTCGACGGCGCCGCCGGCCACCCGAGTCAGGTCCGCGAGGTGGCATCCACCCTCATCCGCGTCGCGAAAGAGCGAGGGATGCCGGTCATCCTCGTCGGCCACGTCACGAAAGATGGGCAAGTGGCAGGCCCCCGCATCCTCGAGCACCTGGTCGATGTCGTGTGCCACTTCGAGGGCGACCGGCAGACGTCCCTGCGGTTCGTGCGGGCGCTCAAGAACCGCTTCGGCGCGACCGATGAGATCGGATGCTTCGAGCAGACCCAGCACGGCATCGCCGAGGTCCCGGACCCGAGCGCGCTGTTCCTCGGCCACGGGTCGCGGGAGCCCGGAACCTGCGTCACGATCGCGCTCGAGGGCAGGCGCGCCCTGCCGGTCGAGGTGCAGGCGCTGACCCTCGCGGGGTCGGGGCCGAACCCGCGCCGCATCGTCAGCGGCGTCGACGGCGCGCGTGTCGCGATGATCCTCGCGGTGCTCGAGAAGCGCGCCGGCATCCGCGTCTCCGACCAGGACGTCTACGTCTCGACGGTCGGCGGGGTGCGGCTCACCGAGCCGGCCGCCGACCTCGCGATCGCGCTCGCCGTCGCGAGCGCCGTGACCGGCAGGGCGACGCCACAGAAGCTCGTCGCGATCGGCGAGCTGAGCCTCGCCGGCGAGGTGCGCGCCGTCACGCAGCACCAGCAGCGGCGCACCGAGGCCGCACGCCTCGGCTACCGGTCGGTCGTCGACACGGCATCCACAGACCTGAAGGGAGCGCTCCGCGACCTCGAGGGCCTGCATCCGATCGACCGAGGCGACCCGCCGACGTTCTGACCTATGCGTCGGGGCCTACGCGTCGAGGGCGGCGATCAGGTCGGCGGGCGATGCCTGCATCGGGTGCGGGCCAGCGATGTCGAAGAAGACCGTCGTGATCTCGTCGCCGTGCACGCTGAGGAACGCCCGCAACCATCCGGGCGACTGCAAGGCGACGGCGGGTGGGAGCGCGGCCGGCTTGTGGGCGGCATCGCTGAACAGCAGCAACGCGACATCGCCCGTGTTCGGGTCGCGGTAGGTCCAGACCTCGCCACTGTCGCGCGGATCATCGCGCTGCCCCGGGCGCAGGAGCGGGACGACGGTCGGTCCGTGCCGCAGGGCGAACGCAAGGGCTGCCATGTCCTGCGTCTGCAGCGCGTCGGCGAGCTGCGGATTGCGGAACTCGAGAGGTTCCTTCGCGCTTCTCTTGGCTGCCACGACACCAGCCTACGAGGGCCGGGGAGGCGGGGGGCCCTCTCGATCCCCTCATTGGGGACTGAAGGGATCGAGAGGGCCAGAGCTCACCGCGCGATACGTCCGAAATACGAGGCCACTGGGGAGCGGCGTCGATGTCCGACGCTGGGGTGTCGGGGACTCGCGTCAGGAGCTGTGATAAGGCTACGCAGGCCGAGGCCGGAGAGTCATCCCCGAACGCCCCTAATCCCATGAGAATCCTCTCAGCGCCCCGTATTTCACACAGCGCGCTCTCAGCTTCTCGCCCACTCATCGCAAGCGGAACATCCTCGTGTCGGCCCCCTGGATGCCGCCGATCGAGACCTGCAGGTGGAAGTAGCCCGCCGGCGCCGCAGGCCGGGAACCGTCGCACGTCGTGGTCGAGGAGCGGGTGCGGTCCCACGGGATCGGCGTCACGCTCGACACCGTCTGGCCCGGCGCGAGCTGCACGATCTGATCGCTCGACTCGGTCTGGCAGTCGGTCGAGCGCCACCACGTATCCGACCCGCTCGTGATGACGAACGACTGCGTCGCGGTGCCCACGTTGATGACGCAGGGCTCGGCCGACGTGTTCGACAGCGTCATCGACAGCTGGGGGATCTCGCCCGACCCGTACGACTCCTTGTCGGTCACCGCAAGCACCGTGAGGTCGGCGGTGGTGCAGGTCGCGATGGTGGGCTCGGTGGCGGATGCCGAGGGCGCGGGCGCCGCGGAGGACTCCGCCGGCGGCGGCACGTCGGTCGGTGTCTCGGATGCCGCGGGTGAGCTCACGGCATCCGTGGGAGTCTGGCTCGGCCCGGGCGCCGCCGCACCGCGCCACGGCTGCCACACAGCAAGCACGACGCCGACGATGACAAGAAGCACGAGGAGGAGGAGCACGAGGCGTCGCCTGCGGTACACCGCCGGCGACGGCCGGCGACGGGTGGAGCTGCTCACTCCCCCAGGCTAAGCCGGGCCGCCCGTCAGAGCTGTTTGAGCATGCGGGTGTTGCCGAGGGTGTTCGGCTTGACGTGCGCGAGGTCGAGGAACTCCGCGACGCCCTCGTCGGGGCTGCGCAGCAGCTGCGAATACACGTCGGCATCCACGATCTGCTCGCCGATGGGCGCAAAGCCCCGACGCGCGAAGAAGTCGACCTCGAAGGTGAGGCAGAACAGGCGGGAGAGCCCGAGCGCCCGCGCGTCCTCTTCGAGGCGCGCGACGATGGCGGCGCCGACACCGTGGTGCAGCCAGGCATCCGCGACGATCAGGGTGCGGATTTCGCCGAGGTCTTCCCACATGACGTGCAGCGCACCACAGCCGATGAGCTCACCCTCGCTCTCGGCAACGACGAACTGCTGCACCGCCTCGTAGACGGTGACGACGTCTTTGCCGAGCAGAATCCGCCGCTGCACCCACGGATCGAGCAGGGCCAGGATGCCGCGCACGTCAGACGTGCGGGCGGGGCGGACGGTGAACTCGGGCACCGCACCACTGTAGTGCGCCGGTCGCGCCCTCGCCGGTGCGCCGAAATACCCCCGCAACAGCGATAAGGAATGCTGAACGCATGTCGATCAAGGTCGCGCTCGAGCATTACACCGGCTATCGCTTCGCTCGCCCGGTCTCGGTCGCGCCGCACGTCATCCGCCTGCGCCCCGCCCCGCACGCCCGCACGCCCATCGAGGCGTACTCGCTCGACATCAAGCCTGCGAACCACTTCCTCAACTGGCAGCAGGACCCGTTCGGCAACTGGATGGCGCGCGTGGTCTTCCCCGAGCGCGTCGATCACCTCGAGATCACGGTCGGCCTCGTCGCCGACATGATGGTGATCAACCCGCTCGACTTCTTCATCGAGGAGTATGCCGAGCGCTTCCCGTTCACGTACGAACCCTCGCTCGCCGCCGACCTCGCACCGTACCTGCGCCCGGTGCCCGACAGCGCCGCGGCATCGGCCTGGCGCGACGGCCTCGTCGACATCCCCGACGACGGGATGCCGACGGTGCTGTTCCTCGCCGCCGTCAACCGAGCCGTCAACGGCGCGGTCGCCTACAGCGTGCGCATGGAGCCGGGCGTGCAGACCCCCGACCACACCCTCGCAAGCGCGATCGGATCGTGCCGCGACAGCGCGTGGCTGCTCGTGAGCCTGTTGCGCCAGTACGGCCTCGCGGCGCGGTTCGTGTCGGGCTACCTCATCCAACTGACGGCCGACCAGAAGTCGCTCGACGGGCCGAGCGGCCCCGAGGCCGACTTCACGGACCTGCACGCCTGGGCCGAGGTGTACGTGCCCGGCGCGGGATGGATCGGGCTGGATGCCACGAGCGCCCTGTTCGCGGGCGAGGGTCACATTCCCCTCTCCGCGACGCCCGACCCCTCGTCGGCGGCGCCGATCTCGGGCGCGACCGAGCCGGTCGAGGTCGAGTTCGCCTTCCACAACGAAGTGCGCCGCATCCACGAGGATCCGCGGACGACCCGGCCGTTCACCGACGAGCAGTGGCAGCGGATCGACGCGCTCGGCGAGGCGGTCGACGAGCGGTTGCGCCGAGCCGACGTGCGCCTCACTCTCGGCGGCGAGCCGACCTTCGTCGCTCTCGACGACGCGACCGCCGCCGAGTGGAACACGGATGCCGACGGACCGCAGAAACGCGAGCGCGCGAACGACCTGGCAGCGCGGCTGCGCGAGATATATGCCCTCGGCGGCATCGTCCACCGCGGCCAGGGGAAGTGGTACCCGGGCGAGCCGCTCCCCCGCTGGAACATCGCGCTGCACTGGCGTGCCGACGGCGAGCCGCTGTGGAACCGCGGCGATCTGTTCGCCGACCCGTGGGCCGAGTCCCCGGCATCGGGCGCCGAAGCCCGCGCGAGCGCGGAAGTCCTCGCCCGGCGGCTCACCGAGGTGCTCGGGCTGCCCGCCGAGCAGCTGCTGCCCGCGTACGAAGATCCGCTCGCCGCCCTCGCGGCCGAGCTCCGCCTGCCCGATGGCGACCCGCCCGCGACCCCCGAGGGCGACGCCGCCGTCGATGCCGCCGCGCTGGATGCCGAGGTCACAGACCCCGCCGGGTGGGTGCTGCCTCTCGTCACGGGCGAGCGCTGGGCCTCACCCGCGTGGCGCTTCCGCCGGGGGCGGCTCGTTCTCGTCCCCGGAACGAGCGCCGTGGGGCTGCGCCTGCCGCTCGATGCCGTGTCGTGGCACGATCCCGCGTGGGAGGGCGAGCCCAGCTACCTGGAAGCGACCGCGCCGCTGCACCCCGGCATCCCCGCGATCGAGGTCGTCGACCCCGCCGAAGAGCCCACGACGGCCCTCGCCGTCGAAGCGCGCGACGGCCACGTGCACGTCTTCCTCCCCCCGATCGCGATGCTCGACGACTTCGCCGCCGTGTTGCACGCGATCGAGCGGGCCGCCGTCGACACCGACACGGCGATCGTGCTCGAGGGCTACCCGCCGCCGCCCGACCCCCGGCTGCAGCAGCTGAGCGTCACGCCCGACCCCGGCGTCATCGAGGTCAACGTGCAGCCCACGGCGAGCTGGGACGAGCAGCGCGCCCTCACCTTCGAGCTGTACGAGCAGGCGCGGCAGGCCCGCCTGTCGACCGAGAAGTTCGACCTCGACGGCACGCACACCGGCACCGGCGGCGGCAACCACATCACGCTCGGCGGCACGCAGCCGGTCGACTCGCCCCTGCTGCGCCGGCCCGATCTGCTCGCGAGCCTCGTGACGTACTGGCAGCGGCATCCGTCGCTGTCGTACCTCTTCTCGGGCCGCTTCATCGGGCCGACGAGCCAGGCGCCGCGCTTCGACGAGGGCCGCCCCGAAGCGGTGTACGAGATGGAGATCGCGCTGCAGGAGCTCCGGCGCCTGCAGGCCGAGACCCCCGAGCCCCGGCCGTGGCTCGTCGATCGCGCGCTGCGGCACCTGCTGACCGACCTCACCGGCAACACGCACCGCGCCGAGTTCTGCATCGACAAGCTCTACAGCCCCGACTCGTCGCGCGGACGCCTGGGACTTCTCGAGCTGCGCGGATTCGAGATGCCGCCGCATCCGCAGCTCGCGCTCGTGCAGGCGCTGCTCGTGCGCGCCCTCGTCGCGATGTTCTGGGAGCGCCCGCTCGCCGCGCCCCTCGTGCGGTGGGGCACGGCGCTGCACGACGACTTCCTGCTGCCGCAGGGCGCGCGCCGCGACATCCGCGACGTGCTCGCCGACATCCGCGCCCACGGCATCCCGTTCGAAGACACGTGGCTCGAGCCGTTCGTCGAGTTCCGCTTCCCGCGCATCGGGCTCACGCGCCTGGGCGACGCAGCCCGACCGATCCGGCTCGAGCTGCACCAGGCGATCGAGCCGTGGCACGTGCTCGGCGAAGAGGCGACGGGCGGCGGAACGTCGCGCTACGTCGACTCGTCGGTCGAGCGCATCCAGGTGACCGCCGCGGGCATCGATCCCGCGCGCCACCTCGTCACGTGCAACGGCGTCGCGGTGCCGCTCACGCCCACCGGCATCCCCGGCGAGTACTACGCCGGGGTGCGCTATCGCGCGTGGCAGCCGTGGTCGGCCCTGCACCCGTCGATCGAGGTGCACGCGCCCCTCGCGTTCGAGGTGGTGGATGCCGGGGCCTCCGCGAGCCTCGGCGGCGCGACCTACCATGTCGTCCATCCCGGCGGCCGCGCCTACGAGCATCCGCCGATCAATGCGAACGAGGCCGAGGCGCGCAGATCGGGCAGATTCGAGCCGAGGGGTCACACACCCGGTAAGTTCGACGTGGCTGCAGCGCGTGAGGCGGGGGCGCGGGCGGCGACACCCGACTACCCCCGCACCCTGGATCTTCGGAGGGTGCCCCCGGCGTGAGTGTGCTTCGTGACTACGCCGCCGCAGTGTCGCAGCCGACGCTGCTGCTCGGCGTGTCCGGAGAGGGCCCCGCGCGCTTCGACGAGGTCGTCGACACCGACGGAGGCCTGCGCCCCGGATGGAAGGCGCTCGCGTCGCAGGCGCTCGCGCTGACCTCGGGCGAGCTCGACCGCGTCGACGGCGAGATCACGCGTTTCCTCGCGGATGACGGCGTCTCATACCTGCGCCCGGGCATCGGGGCGGTGCCGTGGCAGCTCGACCCCATGCCTCTCGTCGTCGACGCGGGCGCGTGGTCGCGGCTCGAGGTGGGTCTCGCGCAGCGCGCCGAGCTTCTCAACGCGATCCTCGCCGACGTCTACGGCCCGCAGGAGCTGCTGCGCGAGGGCATCCTGCCCGCCGCGGTCGTCGTCGGCCACGCCGGCTTCCTCCGTCCGCTCGCGCGGCCGAGCGCGTTCGACCCGCATCCACTGCTGCTGTCGGCGACCGACCTCGGTCGCGACGCCGAGGGCACGTGGCACGTGCTCGCCGACCGCGTGCAGGCGCCGTCGGGGCTCGGCTTCGCCGCCGAGAACCGACGCGTGCTCTCCCAGGTGCTCCCGGAGCTGTATCAGGAGAGCAGCCTGCACCGCATGGACCCGTACTTCTCGGCGCTGCGGGCGGCGTTCCTGTCGGCCGCTCCCGCCGATGTGTCCGACCCGCGGGTCGTCATCCTCTCGCCCGGAACGCTCAGCGAGACCGCGTTCGACCAGGCGTTCCTCGCGAGCGCGCTGGGCTTCCCACTCGTACAGGGCAGCGACGTCGTCGTCCGGGGCGGCGCCGTGTGGATGAAGCCCGCAGGGTGGCCCAAGCGCACGCCGACCGAGCGCATCGACGTCATCGTCCGCCGCGTCGATGCCGACTTCTGCGACCCCCTCGAGATGCGCGGCGACTCCCGCCTCGGCGTCGCCGGGCTCACCGAGGCCGTGCGCCGCGGGAACGTCCGCGTCGTGAACGGGCTCGGCGCGGGCGTGCTCGAGAACCCGGGGCTTCTGCCGTTCCTGCCCGCTGTCTGCGAGCGGCTGCTCGGCGAACAGTTGCGCATCCCCTCCGTCCCGACGCTGTGGTGCGGCAACCCCGACGACCGCGCGTTCGTCCTCACCCGCATCGCGGCGGGCGACCCCGGGCTCATCGTCCGCGCGATCGACGCGCCGCGCAAGGCGCTCGCGGAGCTCGCGCCCGCCGAGATCGTCGCCCGCATCGAGGCCGAGCCGCACCGGTACGTCGGCCAGGAGTTGCTGCCCCTGTCGCAGACGCCCGCGTGGACGCCGGATGCCCGACTCGACGCCCTGCCGATGACCTTCCGCGCCTTCGCGCTGCGGTACGGCTCGACCTATCGCCCGCTCGCGGGAGGGCTTGCGACGATGCGCCGGCATCCGGGCGCCGCGCCGCGGACGAAGGATGTCTGGATCCTCAAGGCCGCGGCATCCGACCCCGATCAGAACCTCGCCGAGATCGCGCCGCTCCCGCTGCAGCGGACGGTCCCCGAGCTCGCCCCGCGCGCGATGGCCGACATGTTCTGGTCGGGCCGCTACGCCGAGCGCACCGAGGACCTCCTGCGCCTCCTGCTCAGCACCCAGGCGCAGTTCGACGAGCTGGCGCCCGCCGACGCCGACCAGAGCGCGATGGTCCTCCTCGACACCCTCCGGATGCTCGCGGGGCAGGGGTCGGGCGACCCCGAGGCCGAGTTCCGCTCGCTGCTGTTGGATGCCGGTCGCGTCGGCTCCGCCGCCCACTCCATCGCGCGGCTGCGCGACGCGATGGAGGGCGTCCGCGACCAGCTGTCGGGCGACACCTGGCGCGTGTTCTCGAACATCGACCGCGCCGTGCAGGCGCTCCTGCGCGCCCCGCACGCCCACCGCACGGCCGAGTCCGCCGGTCGCATGCTCGCCGCGATGCTCTCGCTCTACGGCGTCACCGAGAACATGATCCGCGACGGCGGCTGGCACGTCATGAAGGCGGGACGCTACCTCGAGCGAGGGCTGCAGCTGTCGCACCTGCTTGCCGTCGCGGGCGTACAGGTGCACGGTCCGCGCTCGGAGCGGCACGTGCTCGGGGCTCTGCTGCTGGCCGCCGAGAGCGTCGTCACCTACCGTCGCCGCTACCGCGGGGCGATGCGCGCGGCCGACGTGCTCGAGCTCCTCGTGCGCGACCCCGACAACCCGCGGTCGCTGCTGTTCGCCGTCACGCGCCTGCGCGCGCACCTCGCCGCGCTCCCGGCATCCACCGGGTCCTCGCGCGCGGAGCGCCTGCTCGAACACCTCGAGGGAGAGATCACGTCGGCGGATGTCTCGGCGCTCGCCGCACCCACCGCCGGCCGTCGCGAGGGGCTCGGGGAGTTCACGGCATCCGTCGTCTCGCAGCTCGAGAAGCTCTCCGACGCGATCACGCAACTGCACTTCGAGAGCGGTCCGCCGCCGGTCGCACTCTCCGAGCTCGCGCTCGACGAGGTCATGGAGGCGCGCGCATGAAGCGCTACGCCGTCTGGCACCGCACCGCCTACACCTACGCGAAGCCCGTGCAGGACAGTGTCGGGCTCTTCCACCTCGTGCCGCGGAATCTGCCGTGGCAGGACGTGTCGGCATCCCAGGTCACGGTCGACCCCGTGCCGGGCGACATCGCGCCAGACCGCGACTACTTCGGCAACTCGGCGACGTACTTCCACCTCACCGACCCGCACGAGGCGCTCACGATCGAGTCGCGCAGCGAAGTGAGCGTGCGGATGCCGGCCTACGACGACGCGGCCCTCGCCCAGCCGTGGGAGCTCGCCCGGCCCCTGGCCCATCCGGAGCTTCCCGGCACGTGGCGCGCGACGGAGTTCGCGCTCGAGTCGGCGCGGGCGCGCCACGTCGCCGCGGCGACCGCCTACGGCGCGGTCTCGCTCACGCCCGGACGCTCGATCGGCGACGCCGCAACCGACCTGATGCACCGCATCCACGCCGACTTCACCTACGACTCGACCGCGACGACCGTGACGAGCACCGTCGCGGAGGCGATGCGAAAGCGCGCGGGCGTCTGCCAGGATTTCGCGCACGTCGCCCTCGCCTGCCTGCGCTCGCACGGCGTCGCCGCGCGCTACGTGTCGGGATACCTGGCGACCCAGCCGCCGCCCGGCAAAGAGCGCGTGGTCGGCGCGGATGCCTCGCACGCGTGGATCGCGGTGTGGCTCCCTGGCACGGACGCGTGGCTCGCGATCGACCCGACGAACGACCAGTGGGCGAACGAGCGCTACGTCACGGTCGCGTGGGGCCGCGACTACGGCGACGTCTCGCCCGTGAAGGGCATCATCTACACGAAGGCGAAGAAGTCGACCCTGCGCGTGCAGGTCGACGTGTCCCCCCTCGACTGACCCCGCGCCCCGTCGCTGCAGACTCGGGGTCGCCCCTCGCCCCGTCCCCGCCAACTCGGGGTCGCCTCTGGCCCCGTCGCGCGGGCCGAACCCACACCTGGCGTCCCCGAGTTGAGCGGCGGTCACGTGCCGCTGTCAATGCCCCCGCCGCCGCGGCGCGGGTGTGGTTGGCTTGCCGAGTGAAGGCTTACACGTGCCGCGTCTGCGGCAACCCGCTCTACTTCGAGAACTCCGTGTGCGTCTCGTGCGGCACGCCGCTCGGCTACTCGCGCGGCGAACGGGCGATCGTGCCCGTCGACGCGATGGGGCGCTATGTGGATGCCGACGACCTCATCTGGCACGTCTGCCGCAACCTCGGGTTGTCGGGCTGCACGTGGCTCGCGCCGCTCGAGGGCGGGCAGTGCGCCGCGTGCGACCTGACCCGCGTGCGACCCGCCGATGACGACGCCGCGGGCATCGCCGCGTTCCCCGTCGCCGAACGGGCGAAGCGCCACCTCGTGGCCGAGCTGGATGCCCTGGGGTTTCCCGTCGTCGGCAAGGCCGAAGACCCGGTCGCGGGGCTCGCGTTCGACATGCTCTCGTCGACGAGCGCCCAGGTGCTCATCGCCCACGCCGACGGTGTCGTCACGATCGACCTCGCCGAGGGCGTCGACTCGCACCGCGAGCGGGTACGTGAACAGCTCGACGAGCCGTATCGCACAATGCTCGGGCATCTGCGTCACGAGGTCGGGCACTACTACGAGTGGCGGCTCGTCGAGAACGTCGGCGGTGTGACCCTCGATGCGGCGCGCGGCCTGTTCGGCGACGAGAGCGCCGATTACGAGGCCGAGGTGAACCGCCACTACGCATCGGGGCCGCCGGCCGACTGGCGTGACCGCTACATCTCGTCGTACGCGACGATGCACCCGTACGAGGACTTCGCCGAGACCTGGGCGCACTACCTGCACATCAGCGACACGATCGAGACGGCCGTCGAGTACGGGCTGACCCCCGCATCCGAGATCGTCGGTCGGGCGCGGTTCCGCGACCTCGTGACGGCGGTGTGGATACCGCTGTCGACGGCACTGAATCTCGTCAATCGCTCAATGGGCGAGAGCGACCTGTACCCGTTCGTCCTGCCCGAGCCGGTGCTCGACAAGCTCGAGTTCGTCGCGTCGCTGCGCCCCGCCTGACCCGGACCGCCCTCAGACGACGAACCCGCGGATGAGGGCTTCGGATGCCGCGAGGTGGTCGAGCATCGCCGCCTCGGCCGCATCGGGCCGCCCCGTGAGGATCGCCTGCAGGATCGTCTCGTGCTGCGCCTCGGAGTGCTCGATCGCGCGCGGCAGCAGCGGAAAGGCATCCAGCCATTCGTTCACGCGCGCGCGGTTCTCGGTGACGAGCGGCACGAGCGAGGGGATGCCGGACGCCTCCGCGATCGACAGGTGCAGCAGCGAGTCGAGCCGACGGTAGTCCCCGAGCGACGCGTGGGCGACCGCCGCGCGTCGGTGCCAGAGCGCGTCGCGCTCGCCCGCGGTCATCGTCCGCGCCGCGGCCGCGCGCGCGGCCCCGCCCTCGAGCACCCGGCGCATGCCGAACAGGTCCGCGGCCGCGAGCGCGTCGAGCGGCTCCGCCTCTTGCTGAGGCAGCGGATCGGCGACGAACGTGCCGCCGTAACGGCCGCGGCGCGCGACGAGGAACCCGGCATCCGAGAGCTCGCGGATCGCGGTGCGCACCGTGTCGCGGCTCACGCCGTACAGCTCGGCGAGCGCGCGTTCGGGCGGCAGGGCCTCGCCGGGCGCGACGACGCCGACGCGGATCGTCTGCGCGATGCGGGCGACGGTGTCTTCGAGCGCGTTCGAGCGGCGCACCGGGCGGTACACCGCGCGGAGCGCCGGTGCCTCCTCGCCGCCGCCCGTCATGGTCACAGCGGCGTGACGTATGCGTTCGTGATGCCGCCGTCGACGACGAACGCCGTCGCGGTGATGAACGATGCGTCGTCCGACGCGAGGAACGCGACCGCCGCCGCCATCTCGTCCGGCTCGGCGAACCGCCCGATCGGCACGTGCACGAGGCGGCGCTGCGCCCGCTCGGGGTCTTTCGCGAACAGCTCCTGCAGCAGCGGCGTGTTCACCGGCCCCGGGCAGAGGGCGTTGACCCGGATGCCCTGGCGCGCGAACTGCACACCGAGCTCACGTGTCATCGCGAGCACGCCGCCCTTCGAGGCGGTGTACGAGATCTGCGAGGTCGCCGAGCCGAGGAGCGCCACGAAGGATGCCGTGTTGATGATCGAGCCGCGGCCCGCGGGCACCATGTGCCGCAGCGCTGCCCGGGAGCAGAGGTACACGCTCTTGAGGTTGACGTCCTGCACGCGGTCCCACGCGGGAAGCTCCGTCGTCTCGATCGAGTCGTCGTCGGCCGGCGAGATCCCGGCGTTGTTGAAGGCGATGTCGACGCTGCCGAGCTCCGCAGCGACCCCGTCGAAGAGCGCGTCGACGGATGCCTGGTCTGCCACGTCGACGGCACGGAAGACGCCGCCGACCTCCGCCGCGGCCCGCTCGCCGCTCGCGGGGTCGAGGTCGGCGATGACAACGCGCGCGCCCTCGGCGGCGAACCGCCGCGCCGTGGCGAGCCCGATGCCCGAGGCGCCGCCGGTGACGATGGCGACGCGGTCACGCAGCCGCTGGGTGAGATCGACAGCTGTGAGTGCGGTCATGGTTTACTCATGATCCTTCCGTGGCGTAGAAGACGTTCTTGGTCTCGGTGAAGTGCTCCGCGGCGTCCGGGCCGAGCTCGCGCCCGAGGCCCGAGGCCTTCATGCCGCCGAACGGGGTCCAGAAGCGCACCGACGAGTGCGAGTTGACCGACAGGACGCCGCTGCGCACCCCGCGCGAGACGCGGACGGCGCGGCCGAGGTCGCGCGTCCAGATCGACCCGGCGAGGCCGTAGATCGTGTCGTTGGCGAGCCGGACGGCATCCGCTTCGTCATCGAAGGGCAGGACGGCCACGACGGGGCCGAACACCTCTTCCTGCGCGATGCGGTCGCCGGGCGAGGCGAGCACGACGGCGGGGGCGAACCAGAAGCCGGGGCCGGTGGGCGCGACGCCGCGGAAGGCGACGTTCGCCCCGTCGAGGAAGCCGGCGACGGTGTCGCGATGTGCGGCCGAGATGAGCGGGCCCATCTCGGTGCTCTCGTGCGTGGGGTCGCCGACGCGCCAGGCCGCGACGGCGGGCTCGAGAAGCTCCAGGAACCGGTCGTACACCGAGCGCTCGACGAGCAGACGCGAACGCGCGCAGCAGTCCTGGCCCGCGTTGTCGAACACCGATCCGGGCACGGCGGCCGCCGCGGCCTCGAGATCGGCATCGGCGAACACGACGTTGGCGCTCTTGCCGCCGAGTTCGAGCGTGACGGGCTTGAGCGCCCGCGCGCAGCCCGCGGCGACCTCGACGCCCACCTCGGTCGAGCCCGTGAAGACGACCTTGCGGACATCCGGATGACTGACGAAGCGCTGCCCGACGACCGAGCCCGACCCGACGATGACCTGGAAGAGCCCCTCCGGCAGGCCCGCCTCACGGGCGAGTTCGCCGAGGCGCACGGCCGTCAGCGGAGTCAGCTCGGCGGGCTTCAGGACGACCGCGTTCCCGGCGGCGAGGGCGGGCGCGAACGCCCACGACGCGATCGTCATGGGGAAGTTCCACGGCATGATGACGCCGACGACGCCGTACGGCTCGTGGAAGGTGACGTCGAGCCCGCCCGGCACCGGGATCTGCGCACCCAGCAGCCGCTCGGGCGCTCCCGCGTAGTAGTTCAGCACCTGCGCGACGTGCCGCGCCTCTGCCCGCGCCGAGCCGATCGGATGCCCGGAGTTTCGCACCTCGAGCATCGCGAGCTCGTCGACGTGGTCCTCCACGACGCGCGCGAAGGCGCGGAGGACGTCGGCACGCGCGCCCGGCGCGAGGTTCGCCCACGCGCGTTGCGCGGTCACCGCACGGGCGACCGCGGCATCCACTTCGTCCTCTGTCGCCCGCTCGAGCGTCGCGATCGGCTGGGCCGACGTCGGGTCGATCACCTGGAACGTGCTCACTCCGACACCCCCGGCAGCTGCGCGATCGTGCGCTCCGCGTACTGTCGCGCCGCCTCGACGAGCCCCGCGAACAGGCGCTTATCCTCCGCGTTCTCCTCGGGATGCCACTGCACACCCACGAGGTAGCTGTCACCCGTCGTCTCGAAGGCCTGCACAAGCCCGTCGTCGGTGTGTGCCGTCGCGACGAGGCCGTCGCCGAGCCGGTCGATGCCCTGGTGGTGGTAGCTGTGCACGGTGAACTCACCGGCACCCAGGTGCCCGGCGAGCCGCGACCCCTCCGCGACCTCGACGACGTTGTCGGCGAACACGCCGCCACCGATGCGGTAGCGCTCCGTGCCGAGCGCGTCGGGCAGGTGCTGGTGGAGCGTCCCGCCGTGCGCGACGTTCGCGAGCTGCAGCCCGCGGCAGATCGCGAGCACCGGCATCCCGCGCTCCTCGGCCCCGCGCAGGAGCGCGAGCTCCCACGCGTCGCGGTCGGGCCGCGCGGGATCGGTGAGCGGATGCCGCTCGGCACCGTACAGCTCGGGTTGCACGTCGAGCCCGCCCGTGAGGATGAGCCCGTCGAGCCCGTCGAGCACCGCTTCGGCGGCAGCCTCGGGCGACGCCTGCGGCGGCAGGAGCACGGCGACGCCGCCGGCATCCGTCACCGAGGTGAAGTACTGCTCGGGCAGGAACGCCGCGCGGACGTTCCACACCCCCTGCTGCGCCTTTTCGAGGTAAGTCGTCAGGCCCACGACGGGCGCGAACGCGCCGGCGAGCAGGTCAGAGTCGTTCGAAGCCACGCACGCGCTCCCAGTCGGTGACGGCCGCATCGTAGGCTTCGACCTCGATGCGCGCCTGGTTCAGATAGTGCTCGACGACCTCGTCGCCGAACGCCGCCCGCGCGATCGCGGACTGATCGAACAGCGCGGCCGCTTCACGGAGGGTCGTCGGTAGCGTATCGACACCGGCCTCGTACGCGTTGCCGGTCAAGGCATCCGGCAGCGGCAGCTCGTGCTCGATGCCGTGGAGGCCCCCCGCGATGATCGCCGAGATCGCGAGGTAGGGGTTGACGTCGCCGCCGGGCACGCGGTTCTCGACGCGCAGGCCGGAGCCGTGGCCGACGACCCGCAGCGCGCACGTGCGGTTGTCGATGCCCCACGCGATGCCGGTCGGCGCGAACGAGCCCTTCGCGTAGCGCTTGTACGAGTTGATCGTCGGGGCGTAGAGCAGGGTGAACTCGCGCATCGTCGCGAGGATGCCCGCGATCCAGTGCCCCATCAGCGGGCTGAAGCCGTGGTCGCCGTCGCCCGCCATGACCGCCGTGCCGTCTTCGCCCCGCACCGACAGGTGGATGTGGCAGCTGTTGCCCTCGCGCTGATCGAACTTCGCCATGAAGGTCAGCGCCTTGCCGTGCGCGTCGGCGATCTCCTTCGCGCCGTTCTTGTAGAGCGTGTGCTGGTCGGCCGTCTCGCGCACCTCGGCATAGCGGAACGCGATCTCCTGCTGGCCGAGATTGCACTCGCCCTTGACGCCCTCGCAGTACAGGCCCGCGCCCTCCATGCCGTTCCGGATGTCACGCAGCAGCGGCTCGAGCCGCGTCGTCGCGAGCAGGTTGTAGTCGACGTTGTAGTCGGTGGATGCCTGCAGGTTCCGGTATCCCTTCGCCCACGCCTCACGGTAGGTGTCGTCGAACACGATGAACTCGAGCTCGGTGCCCGAGTACGCGACGAGCCCACGCTCGGCGAGGCGCGCGCGCTGGTGGTCGAGGATCGACCGCGGCGACTGGACGACGGCCTCGCCGCTCTCCCACTGCAGGTCGGCGAAGACGAGCGCTGTGGCCGGCTGCCAGGGGATGCGGCGGAGAGTCGTCAGGTCGGGGACGAGCAGCATGTCGCCGTATCCGGTCTCCCAGCTCGACATCGTGTAGCCGTCGACGGTGTTGAGGTCGACGTCGACCGACAGCAGATAATTGCACGCCTCGGCGCCGTGCGGCAGCACGACATCGCGCCACATGCGCCCTGAGACGCGCTTGCCGACGAGGCGGCCCTGCGCGTCGGGGAACGCGACGATGACGGTGTCGATCTCGCCCGTCCCGATCGCGGCCGACAGCTCATCGGCGGTCAGGTTTCCCGGCATCCTGCATCCTTTCGTCGGCGCGACGCGTGCCCGATCGAACCTACCTTTCGATCGGCACGCGCACGGCATCGCTCGGCAACTGTAACGAGAAAGTCACATCCAAAGGTAGACGCAACCGTCCTTTAGGCATCACAATCGTCCGAGACAGCGTCGAGACCCACCCACCCCGAGGAGCAGGATGTCCGATAGCACTTCCCCCGTCACCCACACGGCGAGCGGCGCGATCTACACGCGCGCCGGATCCGAGTACTTCGAGAAGCGCACCCTCAAGCGATCCGCGGGCGTGTGGGGCCTCTGGGGCCTCGCCGTCGCCGCCGTCATCTCGGGCGACTTCTCCGGCTGGAACTTCGGCATCGGCTTCGCCGGCTTCGGCGGGATGCTGATCGCCTTCGCGCTGCTCGTGCTCATGTACTACGGCCTCACCTTCTCGATCGGCGAGATGGCGGCGGCGATGCCGCACACGGGCGGCGCATACTCGTTCTCGCGGTCGGCGATGGGTCCGTGGGGCGGTCTCGCGACCGGACTCGCCGAGACCGTCGAGTACGTCGCGACGACCGCCGTGGTCGTCTACTTCTCCGGCCAGTATGCGGACTCGGCGCTGACCCTCCTCACCGGCGTCAGCCTGCCGCCGTTCGTGTGGTGGTTGATCCTCTACGCGATCTTCATCGCGCTCAACGCCGCTGGCGCCGCGATCTCGTTCGGGTTCGCGATCGTCGTGTCGATCATCTCGATCGGCATCATCGTCGTGTTCGGCGTCATGGCGCTCGTCTCGGGCGCGTTCTCGTGGGACTCGCTCTGGGACATCCCCGTCGACGAGACGGCGGCCGGGGCATCCACCTTCCTGCCGATGGGATTCGGGGCGATCCTGTTCGCGCTGCCGTTCGCGATGTGGTTCTTCCTCGGCATCGAAGAGCTGCCGCTCGCCGCAGAGGAGTCGCACGACCCGGCCCGCGACATCCCGCGTGCGGGGCTCTGGGCACGCGGCACCCTCATCGCAACGGGCCTCATCGTGCTGTTCCTCAACACGGGCGTGCTGGGGTCGGAGGTCACCGGCGGGTCGGTCGAGCCCCTGCTCGAGGGGTTCAAGGTCATGGTCGGCGACCAGGCGGCAGCGATCCTCGCCCTCCTCGCGCTCGTCGGCCTGCTCGCCTCGCTCATGGGCATCATGTTCGCCTACGGCCGCAACATGTACTCGCTCTCGCGCGCCGGGTACTACCCGCGCTGGCTGTCGCTGACCGGCCGCAGCAAGACGCCGTGGATCGCCCTCACGGTCGGCGCCGTCATCGGCTTCGTCGCGCTCGTGATCGTGCAGGCCGCCGGCGGCGACGCGAGCCCGGCCGGCGCGATCGTGCTGAACATCGCCGTGTGGGGCGCGGTGCTCGCGTACTTCCTGCAGATGGTGTCGTTCATCATCCTCCGCAAACGCTTCCCGAACGCGAAGCGCCCGTACGTCAGCCCGTGGGGCCTGTTCGGCGCCTACTCGGCGGCGATCATCGCGGCGATCGTGTTCGTGGGGCTCGCGTTCAACCCCGCCTTCACGCAGGCCATCATCGCGATCGCGGTCGTGTACGCGCTCGTCTTCCTCGGGTTCGCGCTGTGGGGGCGCAAGAAGCTCGTCCTCTCGCCCGAAGAGGAGTACGCCCTCTCGGGCGGCCTGCACGGCGACCCGCAGGCCGAGGGATACGACGCGATGGAGACCGAGGTCTTCGAGGCCGACAAGTAGCGCTCGGGCGCGCGGCGCCCGTCCTGACGTCGGTCGTTCCGGACGACTGCCAGCATCGGTTGCTAGTGTCGGGCCGTGCCCACCGCGCCCCCGACTCGCGCCGCCCGGCGCCGACGCATCGTCCGTCGACGCCGCGCGGTCGCCGGCGCGCTGTCGGTCGTCATCGTCGCGGCGCTGACCGTCGGAGTCTTCGGCTTCGTGCGGTCGATCGGCGAACGCGGCGAGGTCCCGGCGGCAGACGCGGCGGCCGCGGTGACCGACGTTCGGGAGAGCTCCCCTCCCTCGACGCCCACCGATGCGCCGACCTTCGACACGGCCGCGGCCGCCGACGCGGCGATGGCGGTGCTCGCCGACTACTCCGACGCCGCGCGGCCGACCGAAGACGCGCTCTACACGGCCGCCGAGAAGCTTCGGGCTGCGACGACCTCGGCGGAGGCGGACGCCGCGAAGACCGAGACCGACACCGCCGTCGCCGCAGTGCAGGCGGACGCCGAGGCCTACCGCGCGCAGCTCGTCACGGCATCCGCGGGCAAGAACACGCAGCCGACGAACGGTGACGTCGCGGCCCAGATGGCCTACCTGCACCAGTACGTCTTCCAGTACAACAGCGCCGAGTGGGGCGACTACAACGCCTACGGCGGCGACTGCACGAACTTCGTGAGCCAGGGGCTGATCGCCCGCGGGTGGAAGACCGACCGCTCCTGGTACTCGAAGGGCGCGATGTGGACGGCGTCGAAGCCGTGGATCGCGACCGCCGCCATGGGCTCCTACTTCGACAAGCTCGGGTTCTCGTACTCGACCGAGGCTGACCTCGACCGGGTCCGCGTCGGGGATGTCGGCATCTTCAGCTGGGGCGAGACGCAGGCCGGCTGGGACCACACCATGACCGTCTCGAAAGTCGAGTACGTGCCGGGCGGCCCGCCGATCGTGTCGTTCATCAGCCACAACTACGACGGCGAGTACCGCGAGCTCACGAACGCCCTCTACGTGGAGCACCAGAACTCGACCACCCGGATCTACCACATCCCCTGAGCCAACCCGTCGCCCCAACTCCCCCGGCGCACAACTCAGGCAATCCGCGCCCGAATCGGCCCCGCGACCCACCCGCCGCGGCATTCTGCCTGAGTTATGCGCCGCCGGGTCCGGGAACAACGGAGGGGGCGGGTGCCGCAGCACCCGCCCCCTCCGCCGGTAGAACCCTACGAACCCGCGACGATGTCGGGCGTCGCCTCGATCGCGCCGGCTGCGCCGACGCCGACCGCGACCTTCTCGCCGCGCGGGCCGTGCTCGAAGACGAACTTTCCGTCCTCGGCGTCGACCTTGACGTGGTCGCCGCTGGTGAGCTCGCCGTGCAGGATCCGCTCGGACAGCTGGTCCTCGACCTCGCGCTGCATGGCGCGGCGGAGGGGCCGGGCACCGAGGGTCGGGTCGAACCCGATCTCGATGAGGCGGTCCTTCGCGGCATCCGTCAGTTCGACCGTCATGTCGCGGTCGAGCAGGCGCTCCGACAGGCGCTTCGTGAACAGACCGACGATCTGGCGGAGCTCGTCCTTGTTCAGCTGCGGGAAGACGATGACGTCGTCGACGCGGTTGAGGAACTCGGGCTTGAAGTGGCGCTTGAGCTCTTCGTCGACCTTGCCCTTCATACGCTCGTACGTCGTCTGCGCGTTGCCCTCGACCTGGAACCCGACCGGTCCGCCGGCGATCGCCGACGAGCCGAGGTTGGTCGTCATGATGATGACGGTGTTCTTGAAGTCGATGACGCGGCCCTGACCGTCGGTCAGGCGCCCCTCTTCGAGGATCTGCAGCAGCGAGTTGAAGATGTCGGGGTGCGCCTTCTCGATCTCATCGAACAGCACGACCGAGAACGGCTTGCGGCGCACCTTCTCGGTGAGCTGGCCGCCCTCTTCGAATCCGACGAACCCGGGAGGTGCACCGAACAGCCGCGAGACCGTGTGCTTCTCACCGAACTCCGACATGTCGAGCGAGATCAGCGCGCCCTCGTCGTCGAAGAGGAACTCGGCGAGCGCCTTGGCGAGCTCGGTCTTTCCGACGCCCGTGGGGCCGGCGAAGATGAACGAACCGCTCGGCCGCTTGGGGTCCTTGAGGCCCGCGCGCTGGCGGCGGATCGTGCGGCTGAGGGCCGCGATCGCCTCTTCCTGCCCGATGACGCGCTGGTGCAGCGCCTTCTCCATGAAGACGAGACGGCTCGTCTCCTCTTCGGTGAGCTTGAAGACGGGGATGCCGGTAGCCTGCGCCAGCACCTCCGCGATCAGGCCCTCGTCGACGATCGCGTGGCTCGCGACGTCACCCGAGCGCCACTGCTTCTCGAGGCGGAGGCGCTCGGCGAGGAGAGACTTCTCCTCGTCGCGCAGCGACGCGGCCTTCTCGAAGTCCTGCTCTTCGGAGGCGAGCTCCTTGTCCTCGCGGACCTTGGCGATCTTCTCGTCGAACTCGCGCAGCTCAGGCGGGCTCGACAGGATCGATAGGCGGAGGCGCGCGCCTGCCTCGTCGATCAGGTCGATCGCCTTGTCGGGGAGGAACCGGTCGCTGATGTAGCGGTCGGCGAGGTTCGCCGCCGCGACGATCGCGCCGTCGGTGATCTGCACCTTGTGGTGCGCCTCGTAGCGGTCGCGCAGCCCCTTCAGGATGTTGATCGCGTGGGGCAGGCTCGGCTCCGCGACCTGGATCGGCTGGAAGCGACGCTCGAGCGCGGCATCCTTCTCGAAGTGCTTGCGGTACTCGTCGAGGGTCGTCGCGCCGATCGTCTGCAACTCGCCGCGGGCGAGGAGGGGCTTCAGGATGGATGCGGCGTCGATCGCGCCCTCGGCCGCGCCCGCGCCCACGAGGGTGTGGATCTCGTCGATGAAGACGATGATGTCGCCACGGGTGCGGATCTCCTTCGTGACCTTCTTGAGCCGCTCTTCGAAGTCGCCGCGGTAGCGGGAGCCGGCGATGAGCGAGCCGAGGTCGAGCGAGTAGACCTGCTTGTCCTTCAGCGTCTCGGGGACGTCGTTCTTGACGATCGCCTGCGCGAGACCCTCGACGACGGCGGTCTTGCCGACGCCGGGCTCGCCGATGAGGACGGGGTTGTTCTTCGAGCGGCGCGACAGGATCTGCATGACGCGCTCGATCTCCTTCTCGCGCCCGATGACGGGGTCGAGCTTGTTGTCGCGCGCGGCCTGGGTGAGGTTGCGGCCGAACTGGTCGAGGACCGCGGAGCCGCCCTGGGCGGACTGCTGGTTCTGCTCACCGGCGCCGGCGGCGACTCCAGCGGGCTCCTTGCCCTGGTATCCGCTCAGCAGCTGGATGACTTGCTGCCGAACCTTGTTCAGGTCGGCGCCGAGCTTGACGAGCACCTGCGCGGCGACGCCCTCGCCCTCACGGATGAGACCGAGCAGGATGTGCTCGGTGCCGATGTAGTTGTGGCCGAGCTGCAGCGCCTCGCGCAGCGACAGCTCGAGCACCTTCTTGGCGCGCGGCGTGAACGGGATGTGCCCCGTCGGCTGCTGCTGCCCCTGGCCGATGATGTCCTGGACCTGCTCGCGGACGGCATCCAGCGAGATGCCGAGCGACTCGAGCGCCTTGGCGGCGACGCCCTCGCCCTCGTGGATGAGACCGAGCAGGATGTGCTCGGTCCCGATGTAGTTGTGGTTGAGCATCTTCGCCTCTTCCTGGGCGAGGACAACCACACGACGGGCACGGTCCGTGAATCTCTCGAACATCGTCGACTCCTCCAGCGCACGGTCTTCTGGTGCGCTTATGTCGAGGGTAACGACCGGCGGATGCCCGTATGCCCGTGTTCGCCGTCGGCGCATCGCCGCGCCCGCTGTACCGTTTGCAGGATCAGACCACACAACGACCGGTCGCACGTCGCATGATTCCGCGGAACCGGGGGCCGAGCGAGCCCGGCGCTCCTGCAAACGGTACACGGACCCCTCGCAACCACTGCGGGCCCGCACGCCTATTGACTGTGGCTCAAGGGATACATATCGTTTATCGATAACAACGTTTATCGATATGGAGGATGCCGTGAAGGCAAAGGCACTGGGCGCTGTGCGGGTGGCGTGCCTGATCGTCGCGGTCGCGGCCGCCGCACTCGGCGTCGGCTTCGCGATCATCACCGCGATCGGGCCGTCCGTCTGGGTCTTCTCTGACGACGGATCGGGCGCGGGGAGCCTCCTGCCACTACCGATCGAGCTGCGGCTCTTCCACGCCGCGGCCGCCCTCATCGCCTGCGCGACGATCGCTGTCAGCGCGTTCCTGCTGGCCGAGCTCGTCCGGCATGCTCGCGCGGGCATCCGCTTCGTTCCTGCCCTGTCGCGGACGACCTGGGCGCTCGCCCTGGTCATCGGGATTGGGTCGTGGCTTGCGCAGATCGCGCGCAACGTCGCGACCTGGTCATGGCAAGTGACCTCGGATGCCGGGGAGCCGCTGGGTATCGAGTGGGTGTCGGTGCCGCAGGGACTCCAGCCGAACTGGGCGATCCTCGGCGTGGCTGTCGTCGTCGGCGTGCTCGCGTACATCATCGCCGCCGCAGAGGCACTCCAGCGCGACACGGAGGGGCTCATCTGATGACCGTCGCCTGGAGCGACCTCGGCGGTGCACTCATCGCTGGCGGCATCTGGCTCGCGATCATCGCCTGCGTCCTCGCGGTGCTCGTCTGGGATGCCCGGCGCCGCCGAGTCGCCTCGATCACTCTCGAGGTGACAGGAGCCGTCGCACGCGTGTGGGTGGCGGTCGTAATCCTCGGCGCAGTTCTCGGCTTCATCGGGCTCTTCACCGCCCCGACGATCACTCTCACGGAGTTCCCGGTCGGGGCGGGGTGGCCGACGCCACTGCCATGCGACGGCCCGGGCGGACCCGCCTCCGCCGCGCCGACACTGTACTGCGCGCGCATCCTGACGGCGACCGCCGAGGTCGCGGGCCTGGGTGCGGGGATCAAGACCCTCATCTTCATCGGCGGACTGCTGGCCTACGCGACCGCGGCAACGCCCGGCGTGCTCGTCGCGGTGCTCAGCGGTCGGGCCGGTAACGGTCGACCGTTCGACCGGTCATCGTCGCGGTGGCTGCTCGGCTCGGCGCTCGTGATCCTCGTGGCGGGGATGCTGTCGGAGGTCCTCCTCGCGATCGCGCGCTTCCTCGCGGCCGGGGCGGTGCTCCCTGACGGGGCATCGGGGGCCGCGATCACGGCCGCGCCGACATTCCAGATGGTCCTGCCGGTGTGGCCGATCGGCGCCTCGCTCGCCCTCGCCGCTCTCGCGGTGGTCTTCCGCTACGGCTCCCGCCTGCAGCGCGACACCGAGGGGCTCGTGTGAGTTCGGCCGACGAGGACGAGCTCACCGGCATCCACTGCCGGCTCGATGAGCTGCTCGCCGAGCGGGGCATGACGCTCACCCACCTGAGCGAGCTCGTCGGCGTCTCGGTCGTCAACCTGTCGGTCCTGAAGAATGACCGCGCGCGGGCGATCCGCTACTCGACGCTCTCGGCGATCTGCCGGGCCCTCGATTGCGAGGTGGGCGCGCTGCTCGTCCGGGCCGACTGACGCGCTCACGGGGAGCGGAGGTCCCCCGGCGCGGTCAGACGCGCGGGCGATACCAGTGCGCGACGGCGCCCGAGGCGAACTCGCGACGATCGACGAGATCGAGCCGGCGATGTTCGTTCAGTCCGGCGAGCAGCGTGGGGCCGTGTCCGGCGACGATCGGGTGGACGACGAACAGGTACTCGTCGATCAGACCCAGGTTCGCCAGTGCTGTCGGGAGCGCCACTCCGCCGACCGACAACGACCCGCCCGGCGCCTCCTTCAGCCGCCGCACCTCGCGCTCCAGATCGCCGCGCACCAGCTCGGCGTTCCAATCGACCGCACCCAGCGTGCTCGATACGACGTACTTCTTCGTCTGGTCGATCGCCTCGGCGAAAGGGATCTCCCACTCGGACATCCAGTCGGGCCAGACGCCGGATGCGGGGCGTCGCCACGCCGATTCCATCATTTCGTAGGTCGTCCGCCCGAACAGCTCCGCGTCGGCACTCTGCATCTCGCCGGTCCAGAACCGCATCAGCTCCTCGTCCGGCGCGACGCCTGCCTCGTGGTGGACGCAGCCGTCGAGAGTGACGTTGATCGCGTAGCGGAGAGGTCTCATGTGGGCACTCTCCCACGAGAGTCGATCGCGCCGCAGCAGCTCGAGCAACCCCTGGGCGTGGCTCAGCCCTCCTGGATGCGCGTGCGGTGGAGATCGGTGAGGTCCGTCATGCGCTCGAGCACGCGGGACATGGCTGCGATCTCCTCCGCACCGACCCCGGCGAACACGTCGGCGCCGTGCTCGACCAACGGCCCGTAAGCCTCCCACACCCGGGCGGCCCCCTCCTCCGTCAGCTCGACCAGAACCTGCCGCCGATCGCGTTCGGGCGGGACGCGCCGGGTCAGCCCGCGGGCGCTCAGTCGGTCGATGAGTGCGGTGGTGGCGGCGGGCCGAAGCCCGGTCGCGACCGAGATCTCGCCGGCGGTGTGCGGTCTCTCGCTCAGACAGTCGAGGCAGCGCATGTCCGCGGCGTTCAGGCCGAGCGCGCGACCGACGGCGTCATCGAACTGCTGCACGCTCCGCTGATAGCGCTGCATCGCACGACTCGCCGTGACGATGGCCTCTTGACGTGAGGTCGGCATCCGCTATCCTTTCGATTATCGAATAATCCGAGATTCACAACAACGCTCTGAGAGGAGCTTACGATGCGCGCGATCATCGTCGGGGGTGGGATCGCCGGCCCTGCCGCCGCTCTGGGGCTGCAGAGCGTCGGGATCGATGTCGTCCTCCTCGAACGGGCGGCGGAGGATCGTGCGGCGGGGTCCTGGCTCACGCTCGCCCCGAACGGCCTCGCCGCCCTCGCCGAGCTCGGAGCCCTGGACGCCGTCCGGAGGATCGGCGTGCCGACGCGCCTCAACGTGATGCTCGGGGCGACGGGCGCCGAGCTCGGACGACTCCCCCTCGGGCGCGCGCTCGACGACGGCACCCCCGCACTGTCGCTCCGCCGACCCGACCTGTCGGCGACGCTGATGGACGTCGCGAGATCACGTGGCATCGACGTGCGCTACGGTCACGCCGTCGTCGCCGCGGAGACCTCGGCGGACGGCGCCGCGGTGCGCCTCGCGGACGGAACGGATGTATCGGGCGACCTCGCGATCGGCGCGGACGGCATCCGTTCGGTGGTGCGGCACGCGATCGACCCGCGCGCTCCGCACGGTCGTTACGTCGGTCTCGTCAACTTCGGCGGGTCCACACCCGACGCCGCCTCCGGAGCCGCGCTCGAGCCCGAAGCCTGGACCTTCGTGTTCGGGCGTCGCGCCTTCTTCGGCGCTCTGCCGACGCCGTCCGGAGACGTGGCGTGGTTTGTGAACGAGCCACGCGCGGCGACGTCGCCGCAGGAGCGGACCAGCACGACGGGAGCGCAGTGGCTCGCTCACCTGATCGATCTCGCGCGGGGCGACGACGGCCCGTTCGCGGACCTCATCGCAGCCGGCGTACTGGAGCTGGCCGGCGACCCCACCCACGACCTGCCACGGGTCGCAACCTGGCACCGCGGGAACCTTGCGCTCATCGGCGACGCTCTGCACGCACCCTCGCCGAGTTCCGGGCAGGGGGCGGCGCTCGCGCTCGAAGATGCCGTGGTCCTGGCATCCGTTCTTCGCGATGCCCGCACCGCCGGAGAGCCGCCATCGGCGGCGTTCGCGGGCTTCGAACGCAGCAGGCGAGCCCGCGTCGAGCGGATCGTCGCCGACGGCGCACGCTCGAGCCGCTCCAAGATCCCGGGGCCCGTGGGGCGCGTCGTCCAGGAGGCGATGATGCGCTGGGCATTCCGCCACCTCGTCACCGAGAAGTCGACCTCGGCGACCTACGACCACCGCGTCAGCCTGTGACCGATCACGCACGCGCACGTGCATCAAGAGAAGGAGTACCCGCATGACGGAATCGCCGAAGACCCTCGACCGCGGACACGCCGTCACGCGCAGCCTGCTCGGCTGGGGCGTGGTCGCCGGCCCGTTCTACCTCGTCGTGAGCCTGATCCTCGCCCTCACGCGGCCCGGCTTCGATCTCGGTCGACACGCCCTGTCGCTGCTCATGCTCGGCGAATGGGGATGGATGCAGCGGACGAACTTCGTCCTCACCGGGCTCATGGTGATCGCCGCCGGGTTCGGTCTCGTCCGCGCCATTCGGAGCGGTCGCGGCCTCGCGATGGGCGTCCTCGTCGCCGTCTTCGGGGTCGCGCTGCTGCTGAGCGCGGTCTTCCCGCCGGATGCGGTCGACGGGTTCCCGCCGGGGGCCACGGCATCGGCCACGACGAGCGGCATCCTCCATCTCGCCTTCGGCGCGCTCGGCTTCATCGCCCTCGCCGCGGCCGCGTTCGCCTACGCGAGCTGGTGCCGCGCGGAGTCGACGGGGGCCGCCTGGATCGGCATCCTTCTCGGCGCGCTCGTGGTCGTGGGATTCGTCGCGGGCGCGGTCCTCGCCCGGAGCCCCTTCGGCGTCGCACTGCTGTGGATCGCGGTGCTTGCGGGATGGCTGTGGCTCGCACTCGCGTCCGTGCGGGTCTACGCGTGGACGCCCCACCCGGTCACGGGAGAGCGCCGCTGATGACCCGCGGGGCGTTCTCGCCACGCCGGCGCGGGCTCAGCTGCCGACGATCGGCACCGTGACGGGGGTCGCGAACTCGCCGCCGCCGGTCAGTGTGACCTGGGTCGCGTCGTCCGTGGCATCCGGCGTCGTCGCGAGCACGACGCGCGGGCCCATGTCGGCGGTGCAGACCTTGCCCGCGGGGAAGTCGGCGAAGGTCACCGTCACGGCGGATGCCGAGTCGGCCGTGACTGACTCGATCGTCGGCTTGCACGACGACGATCCCCAGGTGAGGATCGCGAACTCACCGCCGTCGATCCATCCGGCAGAGGGCGTGTACTCCTCGACGGGGCCGCCGTCGTAGTACTCGAGATCGGTGTCGTCGCGGAACTCACCGTAGGTCACGACAATGTCGATCGCCGCGCCCGGCGCGACCCCCGAGGGAAGCGACACACCGGTCGCGCGTGGCACGTAGTCCCGCGTGCAGGCCGTGTCGGCGGGCGGGTCTTCGAGCGTCACCGCGATCGAGCCGTCGGCCTGCAGAGTCGCCTCGGATGCCGTCGGCACGCACGTCGACGAGCCCGACGTCACGACGGCGATCATCCGGCCTCCGTCGAGCCAGGCGGCGTCGACATCGAAGTCGGCGGCGGCGCCGGCACCCGGACCCGCCGTCCCGCCGCCCGTCGAGGCAGGCTCGGGAATCGCGGTCGCGCATCCGGCGAACAGAAGGATGACGGCGCCGAGCGCGGCGAGGACGGTGACGGTGCGGGCGGTGCTCATGGCATCCATTGTTCCCAGGCACTCTGGGAGGGTCCGGCGAAACCGGTCACGCGCAGATAACGACGGCCCGAAAACTCACTGCAGCGCAGAGGTCAGCCGCGCGAGGTTGTCGAGGACTTTCGAGCGCAACGGCTGCTGCATCCATTCGTCGAGAGTCAGCTCGCGGCTCGACTCCCGGTAGTCGTCTTCGACGGCGCGCAGCTGAGAGACGAACTCCTCGCCGCGCACGAGCAGCGAGATTTCGAGGTTCAGACCGAACGAGCGCATGTCCATGTTGCTCGAGCCGATGACGGCGACCTCGTCGTCGATCGACGTCGACTTCGAGTGCAGGATGAACGGCTTCTTGTACATCCAGATGATGACGCCGGCCCGCAGCAGCGCCTCGTAATAGCTACGCTGCGCGTGGTAGACCATCGCCTGGTCGCCCTCTTCCGAGACGAACAGCTCGACGTGCACGCCGCGCTGGCACGCGGTCTGGATCGCGAGGAGCAGACCCTCGTCGGGCACGAAGTAGGGCGAGACGATGATGATCTTCTCTTTCGCCGCGAACAGCAGCGTCATGAAGAGCTTGAGGTTGTTCTGGAACTCGAACCCGGGGCCCGACGGGATCACCTGGCAGTCGAGGTCGCCCGTACCCGTCTGCACGTCGAACAGCTCGATGCCCTCGACCACCTCATCCGTCTCGCTGTACCAGTCGCTGAGGAACACGGCGTTGACCGATGCCACGATCGGTCCGTCGAGGCGGGCCATCATGTCGACCCAGTGCAGGCCGCGCTTGATGTTCTTGGGCAGGTTGTAGGTCGAGTCGGTGACGTTCTGCGAGCCCGTGAAGGCGACATGTCCGTCGACGACGAGGAGCTTGCGGTGATTGCGCAGATCGGGCCGCGTGTATGCCCCCTTGAACGGTTGCACCGGCAGCATCAGGTGCCACTGCGCGCCCATCGCGGTAAGCCGATCGATCGTCTGCTTGTAGAACGGCTTGCCGCGGTTCGCCCAGTGGTCGAGGAGGACCCGTACCGTGACGCCGCGCGCGGCGACCTCTTCGAGCGCGGCGAAGAAGTCATCGGTCGCGACATCCGCCTGGAGGATGTAGAACTCGACGTGCACATACGTCTGCGCCTCGCGGATGGCGGCGGCCATCGCGTCGATCGAGTCCTGGTATCCCGCGATCAGGGTCGCGCCGTTGTCGCCCGCGATCGGCATGGCGCCGAGGTTGCGATTGAGACGCACCAGCTGGGTGAACCACTCCGGCGCGTCGGGGCGGAGGGACCCGAGGTCAAGGCCCCGGCTCGTGCGGCGGATGTAGTCGTTGAGCTGCTCCTGCTTCTTACGCCGCGCGCGCGGCAGGCGCGGGTTGCCGATGAGCAGGAACAGCACGACGCCCACGATCGGAATGAAGTAAATAGCCAACAGCCAGGCCATTGCCGCCGTCGGCCGACGGTTTCGGGGCACGAAGATGATCGCCAGGATGCGGACGGTCGCATCGAAGACGAACACCAGGACGACCCAGGCGAGCGCCCATCCGCTCTGATCCACGTCGCCTCCCCTGTCTGTCCGCTCGCTTCAGCGTAGCGAGCGCCACCTACACTGCGCGCTGATCGCCAGGGGTGGGCGGCAGGCCGCGCTTGGCGCGCTCCTCGGCTTCGATGCGCGCGTAGGCGCGTCGCTCGGTGCGATCCATCCGCAGGATCGACCGCAGCACGAAGACGAACAGGCCGAGCACGACGACGGTCGGCAGCAGCGACCATGCGACGGCGGCCCAATAGGAGTCCATACGTCCATCGTACGGAAGTTGTCCACAGGCGGCGATTTCGCGGATCTGTCCACGGATACGGGGTTTGCGCTCCCACGCGCGGCCCGCGCGCGCCACGCTCGTCGCATGTCCGTCACCGTGAAAGCCGCCGATGCGGCACAGTTCCTCGCCCTTGTCCCGCGGCTGCTGCACTGCACGCCGACGCGAAGCCTCGTGCTCGTGCCGATGTCGCGCGGGCGCAGCCTCGGCGCAATGCGCCTCGACCTCCCACCCGACGAGCTCGCCGACGACGTGGGATCACGTGCCGTCGGCATGCTCTGCCCCATCGCGGATGCCGACGCGTTCGTCGCCGTCGTCTACACCGACGCCGAGATCGTGGGCAGCGAGTTGCCCGGTTCGGCGATCCTCGGAGCGCTCGACGCGCACGCGGATGCCTGCGGCCTGCGCCTCGTCGATGCGCTGACGGTCGCCGCGGGCGGCTGGGGGTCGCACGCCGATCCGGAGCTTCCGCCTGGCGGGCACTCGCTCGATGACTTGCGGATGCCCGGTGCCGCCGCCGACGCACTCGCCGCGGCGGGCGAGAGCAGCGATCCGCCCGGCGACCAGTCGGCCGGTGCGGCGCTGCCGCCGGTCGGAAAGTCCGCACGGCGGGCGGCGGCGCTCGCGCTACGCTCGCTCGAGGCGGCGCTCGAGGCGATCTGCGGCATCCCCTCGGTTGCGGAGAAGTCCGCCCGGGTCGACCCCGCCGCACTCGAGGCGGCGTGCGAGCTCGACGACCTCCCCGCGCTCTACGAACAGGCGTTGGCGTGGCATCCGCGGGACGCCCCCATGCGGGCGGCGATGCTCGGGTGGCTGCTGTCGCGCCCGTCGCTGCGAGACGTCGCGCTCGTGCAGTGGTCGAGCGATCAGCGCGGGGGCGATGTCGCCGTCGAGGCGCAGCGTCGGTGGGAGAACGGCGAGCGGTACCCCGCCGAGCTCGCCGAGGTCATGTGGGGTGATGGGCCGCGCCCCGACCCTGACCGGCTGCAGCAGGCTCTGGCTGTCGTGCGCGAGGTCGCCTCCCTCATGCCGAAGACCCACCGCCCCGGGCCGCTGGCCCTCTGCGCATGGCTGTCGTGGGCGCTGGGCCGGTCCTCGCACGCCGACCGGTACGCGGGTATGGCGCTGGCCCTCGACCGGAAGCACGGGCTCGCCGGCATCATGCGCTCGTTCGTGCAGGCGGGGCATCTGCCCGACTGGGCGTTCCGCGTTCGGTGAGGCGTCAGTGCACGAACGCGAGGAGCACCGCGACGGCGAGGAAGAGCGCGCCGAAGACGATGTCGATCGTGCGCTGGCCCCGTGTCGTGCGCGTGAACCGGCGAAAGCCCTGGGCTGCGACCGCGAAGAAGCCCCACATGACGGCGATGTCGACCGCGACCGTCGTGACCGCGACCGTCGCGTACTGCGGGAGCAGGGGCTGGTCGACCCGGATGAACTGCGGCAGGAACGCGAGGAAGAAGACGATCGCCTTCGGGTTCAGGAGGTTCACCCACAGCCCGCGCAGGAACATCGACCACCGCGACTCGGGCGCTGGCGTGTCGTCTGGGTCGGCCTCCGCGTCATCCGTCCAGGCCTCGACGCCCTCCGCCTCCGGCGCGGGGCGCCGCAGGATGAGCCGGAGGCCGAGGTAGGCGAGATACGCCGCCCCGGCGTAGCGGATGACGTTGAACAGCACCGGCGAGGACGCAACGAGCACGCCGAGCCCGAGCGCGACGATCGCGATGTGCACGATGAGCGCCGCCTGCTGACCGAGGATGCCCCAGATCGCCCGGCGGAAGCCGTAGTTCAGGGCGTTGCCCATCGTGTTGATGGCGCCCGCGCCCGGGGTGAAGCTGATGACCAGGCACGCCAGCAGCAGCGTGAGCCAGAGCGAGAACGCCACCGGCGGGGCCTACTTCACGAGCGGGAAGAGGATGGTCTCGCGGATGCCGAGGCCCGTGATCGCCATGAGCAGCCGGTCGATGCCCATGCCCATGCCGCCCGTCGGCGGCATGCCGTGCTCGAGCGCACGCAGGAACTCCTCGTCGACGCGCATCGCCTCGTCGTCCCCGCGCGCGGCAAGCTTCGCCTGCTCGACGAAGCGCTCGCGCTGGATGACGGGGTCGACGAGCTCGGAGTACCCCGTCGCGAGCTCAAAGCCGCGGACGTACAGGTCCCACTTCTCCACGACGCCCGCAGTCTCGCGGTGCTCGCGCACCAGCGGGCTCGTGTCGAGCGGGAAGTCCATGACGAACGTCGGGCGATGCAGGCCCCCCTTGACGAAGTGCTCCCACAGCTCTTCGACGTACTTGCCGTGCGTGGCGACCTTCTCGGGCACCTCGACCCCGGCCTCGGCTGCGAGCGCACGAAGCTCGTCGAGCGTGGTCTCCGGAGTGATCGCTCGGCCGACGGCATCCGACAGGGAGCCGTACATCGAGAGGCGATCCCACTGGCCGCCGAGGTCGTACTCGGTGCCGTCGGCCCAGGTCACGGTCGTCGACCCGGTGACGGCGACCGCGGCATCCTGGATCAGCTCCTGCGTCAGATCGGCGATGCCGTTGTAGTCGCTGTACGCCTGGTAGGCCTCGAGCATCGCGAACTCGGGGCTGTGCGTCGAGTCGGCGCCTTCGTTTCGGAAGTTCCGGTTGATCTCGAACACCCGGTCGATGCCGCCGACGACGGCGCGCTTGAGGAAGAGCTCCGGCGCGATGCGCAGGTACAGCTCGGCGTCGAAGGCGTTCGAGTGGGTCGTGAAGGGCCGCGCCGCCGCGCCGCCGTGCTGGATCTGCAGCATCGGCGTCTCGACCTCGAGGAACCCGTGGCCCGCGAACGTCGCGCGCAGGCTCGCGTTGACCTTCGCGCGGGCGATGACCGTCTCGCGCGCCTGATCGCGGACGATGAGATCGAGAAAGCGCGAGCGCACGCGGCTCTCTTCGCTCAGCTCGCTGTGCAGGTTCGGCAGCGGCAGCAGTGCCTTCGACGCGATCGCCCACGAGTCGACCATGATCGACAGCTCGCCGCGGCGGCTCGAGATCACCTGACCGGTGACCGAGACGTGGTCGCCGAGGTCGACGAGCTCCTTCCACGCCTGCAGCGACTCCTCGCCCACTTCGGCGAGCGAGACCATCGCCTGGATACGGCTGCCGTCGCCCGCCTGCAGCGACGCGAAACAGAGCTTTCCGGTGTTGCGGCTGAAGACGACGCGTCCCGCGATGGATGCCGTGACGCCCGTCTCATCCCCGGCGTCGAGGTGCGCGTAGCGCTCGCGCAGCGCCGCGATCGTGTCGGTGACGGGAACGACGACCGGGTAGGCGCCCCCCGCGGCATCCGCGCGCTGCGCGATCAGGCGCTCGCGCTTGCCGAGCCGCACGGCCTTCTGCTCGACGACGTCGTCGAAGACGCCCTCGGTGTCGGGTGCGACGGGCGGGGTGTCGGTCATGGCAGCGGGCTCCTCGGAGGTGACCCTCCACTCTACCGAGCGCGCACGCCCGGGTCGGCGCGGGGCGTCAGAGCTCGGGGAGTTCGGGGCCGGCATCCTCCGCGACCTGCAGCGCGCGCTCGATCGTCGAGTGCACGAGCGTTGACAGGTAGCGCCCCGGCGCGGGCACTCCGCTCTGACTCAGAAGCGCCGCTGCCTGCTGGACGATGGATGCCGAGAACTCCGTCGCGATCGCGATCGCCTCGCCATACGCCGCCCGATCGGCCTCGGCAACGACGACGGGCTCGCAGCCAAGCTCCACGGCGAGCGCCTGCGCGATCGGCAGCACCGCGGCCGGCGCGGTGACGGCAGCGAAGGCATCCTGCAGCTGCCGCAGGTCGATCGAGGTGCCCGTGAAGGTGATCGCGGGGTGCACGGCGAGCGGAATCGCGCCGCGGGATGCCGCCGGCGCCAGCACCTCGACGCCGACGCTCGGGTCGGTGTGCAGGAGGAGCTGGCCCACCTGCCACGCGCCGAGTTCGGCGAGCCCCGCGACGACACCCGCCAGCTCGGTGCGCGGCACGGCGACGATCACGAGCTCGCTGCGCCGCACGACTTCGTCGGCCGCGAGCACGGGCACACCGGGCAGGATCGCCTCGACGCGCTCGGGGTCGGAGCCCGACGTGATTCCCGTGAGCGCATGCCCCGCTCCGGCGAGCGCTGCGCCGAGGACGGGCCCGACCCGTCCGGCGCCGATGATCCCGACCCCGAGCCTGCTCGCCGCCGTCACAGCGCCGTCCCCTCGCCCCGCGCAACCCCCCACTCGGGGGCGCGTGTGGCCCCCTCTGCCTCCCCAACAGGGCCAGAGGCGACCCCGAGTTGGTCGGGCTCGTCGCCGCCGCCGTCGCCACCACCGTCGCCGCCGGCATCCCAGCGGTGCGAGCGATCGGCGGCCGCAGCGGCCACGGCGGCATCCTCGGTGCGCTGCCAGGCGTCGAGCGCGTCATCGCGATCGAGGATGCCGACGGCACCGGACACGGGCCCGAGGATCGTGTGCGCGGTCAGGTTCGCCACGCGCAGCGTCCGGTCGACGGGGCCCTGCGACACCCGCACGGACTGCAGCCGCGCGAGCGGCACGATCACGAGCGAGCGCGTCAGGGCGCCCCGGCGCAGCAGGAGCGCCCCGGGCGTCAGCAGGACTCCGTTGCGTCGCCACGACAGCGGGCGCAGCCACCCCGCGCGGCGCGGCGTCGTGCGGTAGGGGTCGGCCTCCGCATCCTTCGACGAGCCGCGAAGCCCGTGCCGCTCGAGCTCCGCCCACTCCTGCGCGGACAGCCCCGGGATGAACAGTCGTAGCACGCGCTCGAGCTCGGTCGTCGTGCCGACGGGCAGGATGTCGGCGAACTGCTGCGACTGGGTGTCGGAGAGCGACTGGTTCGACAGGCGATTGACGCGGACGCGCCACCAGCCGAGCTTCCGCCATAGGAGCGGCTGACGGAGCTCGAACGCGTGCACGCGCCCCGGCGGCAGCGTCTCGGTGATGGTCGTGAAGAGGCCGAACGTGATCCGCACGCCGGATGACGTGGGCGCGATCGAGTAGCGCAGCGACCGCGTGATCGTCCGGAACCAGTACGCGCCGAAGCCGATGAGGGTCGGGACGATCGAGAACAGCACCCACGGCGTCCCGATGACCGCGCCGACGACGACGGCAGCGAGCAGCAGCACGAGCCAGATCGTCGTGTCGGACAGCAGGTGGGCCGCAATGATCCGCCCCGTCGGCAGGTGGACGACGGATGCCGGCTCAGGGGTCTCGACGTCGACGCCCTCGATGAGGCCGGTGAGTCCGTCCGAGACCGCGGCCACCGCCGCACGCCCGAGCGGCCCACCCCCGGCAGCGGCGCGCGCCTCGGCGAGCTTTCGCCCCGACGCGAGGCGCAGGATGTCGGCGCGCACCGCCTCGGCGTTGGCAGAGCCCAGGTACTCGAGCTTGACGCCGGCATCCGTGCCCGCGCCGACCACCTGGAGCTTTGCGGCGCCGAGCAGGCGCGCGATCATCGGGCGCGTGAGGTTGACACCCTGAACGCGGTCGAGCGGGGCGCGCCGGTGCGTACGGAAGAGGATGCCGCTGCGCACCTCGACGTCGTCACCGGTGATCCGGAAGGTGTGGAACCGCCACGACAGCCAGAACGCCGCGAACAGGAGCAGCAGGATTCCGAGGACGACGAGACCCGCGACGAGCCAAAGATTGTTCTCCCAGACGTAGTCGACGGGGTCGCCGCCCTCGTAGTCCTCCCACTGTCCGTAGGCCGGAACGAACCAGGCGATCAGCCGGTCGCGGAGGTTGGAGATCACGATGCCGGTCACGACGAGCAGGAACAGTCCCCCGCGCAGCACGGGAGTGAGCGGATGCAGCCGGTGCCATTCGCCGTCGCTCAGCGGCGAGCGCACCGCCGCGACGGCGGACGGCGGGAGCGGCTGCCCGGGTGCGGGTCCCGGCGCGGGCGCGGGCGCGGGTCCCGGCGCGGGCGCGGGTCCCGGCGCGGGCGCGGCCCCGGGATCGGGCGTCGTCACAGCCCGGTCCGACGGGTCTCGGCGACCGCGATGAGGGTGTCGCGCAGGCGCTCCGCGGCCTCTTGGCTCAGCCCGGGGATCGTGACGCCCGTCGCGGCGGCAGCCGTCACGAGCTTCAACTGGGCGATGCCGAAACCCCGGTCGAGGGGGCCGTGCGTGATGTCGACGAGCTGCATGCGGCCGTAGGGCACGGCGACCATCCGCTGCCAGAGGATGCCGCGGCGAAAGACGAGGTCGTCATCGCGCAGCTGGTACCCGTACGCGCGGGCCTGGCGTGGCAGGATCGCGAGCGTCCACACCGTGATGATGATGAGGATGCCGGCCGGAATCCACACCCACGTCTGCGAGAGCCAGAGCCAGAGGACGAGCGCGACACCGAGGACGAGCGCGAGGAACGCGCCCGTCGAGATCAGCTGCACGGTGACGTAGCGACGCGAGATCTGGTGCCACACGCCGTCGCCGAGCGGCAGCCGGTTCGCGCTCCGCGGCTCGAGGATGGCGTCGTACGTGCCGGCGTCGAGGGTAATGTCGGGGCGCGCGTCAGTCGTGATGGGAGAGTCCGAAGCCGGGCTCGTCGGGTCCGGGCTGTTCGTCATCGTCGTCCTTCCGAATGGTGCACAGGTGCTCCGCCACGAGCGCCGCGACGAGAAGCACGATGCCGCTCGCGAGGGTCAGGGCGACCGCCACCACCGAGCCTACGGGGGCGACCGGGCGAGTCAGCAGGAATGCGAGAAGCCCCGTCGCGACACCCGCGACGACAGCCCCGACGATGCTCGAGGCCTTCGCGAGCATGACGACGCGGACGGCCCGGAACGGGTCGACCGGGGCGGGGTCGCGGCCGGTGACCCCCCGCCGGATCGGGAGCGCGAACAGCAGAACCCCTGCTGCGAGCAGCACGAGCAGGACGGGCAGCAGGAGCGACGGTGTGAAGGTCGCGCGGCCCGCACCGGTCAGCAGCTGGTCGACGCCGAAGCCGACGGCGGCGCCGAGGATCGCGGCGATGATGAGGACGGCGGGACTCGTGCGTTTCACGCGTCGCCCCCTCCCGCGCCGCCCCGGAGGTCGCCGCCCCGCAGGTCGTCGCCCCGGAGGGCCGCCAGCAGCTCGGCGACGGCGCCGACGCCAGGGAGCACGGCATCCGGGTCGACGGCGAGCCACGGCGCGAGCACGAAGTCCCGCTCGGCGGCGCGCGGATGCGGCAGCAGCAGCGATGGATCGGTGCTGCGCACGTCGCCGTAGGCGACGAGATCGAGGTCGAGCGTGCGGTCGCCCCACCGCTCGCGGCGCTCACGGCCGTGCCGCGCTTCGATCGCGTGCAGGTATCCGAGCAGGACGCTCGGGGCGAGGCGCGTCGTCACGAGGGCGACCGTGTTGAGGTAGGCGGGGGCGCCGGCATCCGGCCCGTCGACGGTCACCGCGACCGTCTCGATCGGCTCGGCAGCGACGATCTCGGTGGTCAGCGGCAGGCGCGCGAGGTCGCGCAGCGCCTCGGCGATGGTCGCGCCGCGGTCGCCGAGATTCGCACCGATCGCGACGACGGCAACCGTCTCGGCGCGCTCCCGTCGCTCGTGCTCGCCCGAGTACCCCTGCGCAAGACGGCGGCTCACGATGCTCCTCCGGTGCGGCGGATCGTCACCGCGACATCCTCGAACGGCACCGGGATCGGCGCCTGCGGCTTGTGCACCGTGACGATGACGCCGTGCACGCCCGGGCGGGCAAGGAGAGCCGCGGCGATCCGCTCGGCGAGGGTCTCGAGGAGGTTCACCGGCTCGCCCGCGACGATCGCGGCGATCTGCTCGGCGGCCTCGCCGTAGTGGATCGTGTCGGCGACGTCGTCGGTCTCGGCCGCGCGCGCCGTGCTGACGTGGAGCGTCGCATCGACGACGAACTCCTGTCCGTCGCGCCGCTCGTGGTCGTACACACCGTGGAACCCGGTCGCCCGGATGCCCGTCAGCACGATCTCATCCATCGACCTCACGCCCCTACCCGCGTTTCGCTCGGATGCCAGGCGCGCCAGACCGCGAGCGCATCGCGCGTCGCCCCGACGTCGTGGACGCGCACGGCCCATACCGCCGCCTGCGCCGCGAGCACGCTCGTGACGGCGGTCGCGAGGTCGCGCCGCGCCTCGATGACCTCGGCATCCGCCGATGCCGCCGCGAGCGTCTCGGCAAGGAACCGCTTGCGGCTCGTGCCGACGAGCACCCGCGGGCCGATCGCGACGATGCGCTCGAGTGCGCGCAGCGCCTGCCAGTTCTGCTCGCCGCGCTTGCCGAACCCGATGCCCGGATCGAGGATGACGCGGTCGGGCGAGATACCGGCATCCGCCGCGGCGACGAGCCGCCCCTCGAGCTCGGCGACGAGCTCTGCCGCGAGGTCGTCGTAGGCCGCCCGGGCGTACATGTCGGCGGAGGGCCCGCGCCAGTGCTGGAGAACGACGTCGGCGCCGGATGCCGCGACCGCGCCGAGCATTTCGGGGTCGGCGAGCCCGCCCGAGACGTCGTTGACGATCCGCGCGCCCGCGGCGGCGGCGGCGACCGCGGTCGAGGCGTTCATCGTGTCGATGCTCACGATCGCGCCGGCGGCCGCGAGCGCCTCAACGACCGGCAGCACACGCCCTTGCTCGATCTCGGGCGCCACCCGCTCGGCGCCGGGCCGCGTCGACTCGCCGCCGACGTCGAGCAGGTCGGCACCCGCCGCGCGCAGCGCGAGGCCGTGCGCGGTCGCGGCATCCGCGTCCGGGAACCGCCCGCCGTCGCTGAACGAGTCGGGCGTGACGTTGACGATCCCCATCACGAGGGTCACGCGGCACCCCCGACAACCGCGATGATCTCGGCCCGCGCCGCTGGCTCGGCGAGCTCGCCGCGCGCCGCGATCGTGACGGTAGAGGCGTCGGGCTGGCGATCTCCGCGCATCGTGAGGCACTCGTGGCTCGCGTCGAGCACGACGACGACGCCGCGGGCATCCAGCGCCGCGGCGATCGTGTCGGCGATCTGCTCGCCGAGGCGCTCCTGCACCTGTGGGCGCGCGGCCAGCACATCGACGACCTTCGGCAGCGCCCCGAGCCCCACGACCTGCTCACCCGGCAGGTACGCGATGTGCGCGCGCCCCGCGAACGGCAGCAGATGGTGCTCGCACACCGACCGGAAGCGGATGCCGCGCAGCACCACCGCGCCGGACGGCAGTGTGCCCGGGGCCGGGCCGCGCGAGACCGAGATCGTGTGCGCGAGGGGCTCCGCGGCATCCTTTCCGATGCCGGCGAAGAACTCGGCATAGGCGTCGGCGACGCGCTGCGGGGTCGCCTTCAGACCCGGACGATCGGGGTCCTCCCCGATCGCCTCGAGGATGTCGCGCACCGCCGCGGCGACGCGCTCACGATCGACGGCCACGTCTTGAGCCTAGGTGATCGCTCAGGCGGTCGCCGGGCGGGCCTGACCGCTCGGGCGGCGAGCCGGAGCCTTCTCGGCCGCTGGCTCCGAGGCGACCGATGCCGCGAGCCCCGCCTCGCCCTGACGGCGCGGCACCTCGACGGGCGGCAGCGTCGACACCGGGCGCTCCTGGCTCGAGAGCCACTGCGGGCGCGGCGGCAGCTTCTTGACGTCGGTGAAGATCTCGGCGAGCTCGAGGTGGTCGAGCGTCTCTTTCTCCAGCAGCGCCAGCGCGAGCTTGTCGAGCACGTCGCGGTTGTCGTTGATCACCTGGTAGGCCTCGTTGTGGGCCTGCTCGATCAGCAGGCGCACCTCGGCATCCACCCGCTCTGCGATGCGCTCGGAGAAGTCGCGGCCGTGACCCATGTCGCGGCCCATGAAGACCTCGCCCGACGACGAGCCGAGCTTGACAGGGCCGACTTCGGTCGTCATCCCGTACTCGGTCACCATCTTGCGGGCGATGTTCGTCGCCTTCTCGATGTCGTTGGATGCCCCGGTCGTGGGGTCATGGAAGACGATCTCTTCGGCGACGCGACCGCCCATCGCGTACGTCAGCTGATCCTGCAGCTCGTTGCGGGTGACGGAGTACTTGTCTTCCAGCGGCAGCACCATCGTGTAGCCGAGGGCCTTGCCGCGGGGCAGGATCGTGACCTTCGTCACCGGGTCGGTGTTGTTCATCGCGGCGGCGGCGAGCGCGTGCCCGCCCTCGTGGTACGCCGTGATGAGCTTCTCGCGGTCCTTCATGACGCGCGTGCGGCGCTGCGGGCCGGCGATCACGCGGTCGATCGCCTCGTCGAGCGCACGCATGTCGATCAGCTGCGCGTTCGATCGGGCGGTCAGAAGCGCCGCTTCGTTCAGCACGTTCGCGAGGTCGGCGCCCGTGAATCCGGGGGTCTTCCGCGCGATGACGGAGAGGTCGACGGATGCCGACAGCGGCTTTCCGCGGCCGTGCACCTCGAGGATCTTCTGTCGGCCCTTGAGGTCGGGGGCGTCCACACCGATCTGCCGGTCGAAGCGGCCGGGGCGCAGGAGAGCGGGGTCGAGGATGTCGGGGCGGTTCGTCGCGGCGATGACGAGCACCGACACCTTCGGGTCGAAGCCGTCCATCTCGACGAGCATCTGGTTGAGCGTCTGCTCGCGCTCGTCGTGGCCGCCGCCCATGCCGGCGCCACGGTGGCGGCCGACGGCGTCGATCTCGTCGATGAAGATGATCGCCGGAGCATTCTCTTTCGCCTGGTTGAACAGGTCACGCACGCGGCTCGCGCCGACGCCGACGAACATCTCGACGAAGTCAGAACCCGAGATCGAGTAGAACGGTACGCCTGCCTCGCCGGCGACGGCGCGCGCGAGGAGGGTCTTGCCCGTTCCGGGAGGGCCGTACAGCAGCACGCCCTTCGGGATGCGAGCGCCGACGGCCTGGAACTTCGCCGGGTCCTTCAGGAAGTCCTTGATCTCCTGCATCTCTTCGATCGCCTCGTCGGCGCCCGCGACATCCGCGAAGGTGACGGTCGGCGTCTCCTTCGTCACGAGCTTCGCGCGCGACTTGCCGAACTGCATCACCTTCGAGTTGCCGCCCTGCGCGGCCGAGAAGAAGAACCAGAACAGAAGGCCGAGTAGCAGGAGCGGCAGCAGGAGCGAGAGCATGCTCTCGAAGAAGGTCGTGCGCGGCACGACATCGTTGAAGCCGTCCTTCGGGTCGGCCGCGTCGATCGCCGAGACGACCTCTTCGGAGCGCGCGCCGACGTAGTAGAACTGCACCTGCGTCGCGCCCTCGAACGGCTTCGACAGCTTCATGTCGACGCGCTGGTCGCCGTCGGTGTTGGTGACCTCGGTGACCGATCCGCCCTTCAGGAGCGTGAGCCCCTCCTGCGTGGTGATCTGCTTCGCGCCGGTCAGCGACGAGAGGAGCGACATGCCGATAAGCAGGAGCGCGACGACGAGCAACACGTACAGGAGCGGGTTGCGCGCGAACTTCTTGAAATCCATGGTCCGCTCAGGCTACCCCGGCACCACTATGCCGGGGCTGTGGATTTCGCCCACGGCGCACGGTTTTCGTCCAGCCGGCGGTCAGCTGTACACGTGCGGCGCGAGCACCGCGACATCCCGGAGGTTCCGGTAGCGCTCGTCGAAATCGAGCCCATAGCCGACGACGAAGTCGTTCGGGATGTCGAAGCCGACATACTTCGAGTGCAACTCGACCTTCGCGGCATCCGGCTTGCGAAGAAGCGCCAGGATCTCGATGGATGCTGCGCCACGCGACGCGAAGTTGTCGAGCAGCCAGCTGAGGGTGAGGCCCGAATCGATGATGTCCTCGACGATGAGCACGTGCGTACCGGTGAGATCGGTGTCGAGGTCTTTGCGGATCTGCACGACGCCGCTCGACTTTGTCCCCGCGCCATAGGACGAGACCGCCATCCAGTCCATCGTGATGTCGCGGGTCAGGCGCCGAGCGAAGTCGGCCATGACCATGACGGCGCCCTTCAGCACGCCGATCAGCAGCAGCTCGCGCCCCTCATAGTCGATCTCGACCTGCCGCGCCAGCGCGTCGAGCTTCGCGTGAATCTCCTCCTCGGTGACGAGGACGGTGGTCAGCTGGTCCGCGATGTCGGCTGCGCGCATGCAGCGAGTCTAGGCAGTCGAGGATGACGTGCCCACACTCGCGCACCTAGGCTGTGCGACAGGGGCGACGGTCGCCCGAGAAACCAACGGAGGAACACGGACATGGCCGGACTCGACGACATTCTGAAGATGCTTCCGATCGACGACATCGCCGCGAAGCTCGGGGTTGACCCGGGCACCGCGCAGGCGGCCGTCGAGCAGGGCGGAGGCGCCATCCTCAGCGGCCTGCAGAAGAACGCCTCCACCCCCGAGGGGTCGGCGGCGATCGAGGCGGCGCTCGGAAAGCACGCGGGTTCGTCCGCGCCGGCATCCGTCGACGAGGTCGACACGGCCGACGGCGAGAAGATCCTCGGGCACGTGTTCGGCGGCAAAGAGCAGGAGGTCGCGCAGACGCTGACCGACGACACGCAGACGGCGGGCATCGACTTCGGCAAGCTTCTGCCCGTGCTCGCACCGATCGTCATGGGGATGCTCGCGAAGAGCCAGGGCTCCCAGCAGTCGGCCGGGGCTGGCGACGGCATCGGCGACCTCATCGGAGGCCTGCTCGGTGGCGGCGGCTCGAAGCAGGGCGGCGGCTTCGACATCGGCGGGCTTCTCGGCGGCCTGCTCGGCGGCAACAAGTAGCCGCCGCCGTCAGCGCGCCGTGAACTCGAGTCGCGTGCCGACTCGAGTGGCCCGGCATCCGGGCAGGTCGACGCCTGCCTGACCGTGCCAGTCGGTCACGAGGCGCGCGACCTCGAGGGTCTGCGCGCGCGTGAGCGACGCGCCGAACTCGCTCCCGACGACGTGTCGGATGATGCGGTGGGCAAGCGCGGGCGGGTTCGCGGCGAGCGCCGGGACGGACACGGCGATGCCCGCCTCGGCGTGCTCGACGATGTCCTCGATGGTCTCGTCGATCATGTCGGCGAAGGCCGCGGCATCCTCGCGCAGTTGATCGCTTGTGCGGGCGAGGGCCTCCGCGACGCCCGGTCCGAGTTCGCTCTCGAGCAGCGGCATGACGTCCTGGCGGACGCGGACGCGCAGGAACCGGCGGTCGAGATTGTGCGGGTCCTCCCACACCGGAAGGCCCTCGGCGGCGCACGCGGCGCGCGTGGCCCCGCGGCGAACACCCAGCAGCGGGCGAAGGATGCGGATGCCCTCCTCCTCGCGGTCGGGACTCATCCCGCCGAGGCTCGCGGCGCCCGAGCCGCGCGCGAGGCCGACGAGCACCGTCTCGGCCTGGTCGTCGAGGGTGTGCGCGAGCATGATCGCCTGCGCTCCGGCATCCTTGGCGGCTTCGAGGAGCGCGGTCCGGCGGGCGTCGCGGGCGGCGGCCTCGGGCCCGCCCTCGGTGCCTACCTCGACCCGGATGACCCGCGCCGGGAGCCCGAGCTCTTCGGCCGCTGCCGCGGCGCGCGCGGCGACCCGGTCGGATCCGTCCTGCAGCCCGTGATCGATCACGACGGCGGAGGCCATGGCGCCCGCCTTCGGCGCCTCGAACGCGACCGCGGCGGCGAGCGCGAGCGAGTCGGCGCCGCCCGACAGCCCGACCAGGACCGGCCCGGTCACGGTCGCAAGCGCCCCGCGCACCGCCCGCCGGATCTCGGCGACGGCGGGATCGAGGCCCGGTCGGTGCTCCACGGCATCCACGGTACCGGGGCATGCGCCGTGCTACCCGGCGCATAACTCAGGCAGATCGGGCGATCTAGGCTCGCGACACGCGGTTCGACCGGGTTCTGCCTGAGTTATGCGCCCGCTCTGTGGGCGCACCGCGCCCCGACTAGGCTTGACGCGGCAATCCGCAGACTTTCCGAAGGAGCACCCCATGGGCGCATACGACGCCGTCATCGAGATCCCGCGCGGCAGCCGGGTCAAGTACGAGGTCGACCACGGCACCGGCCGGGTCTTCCTCGACCGCGTGCTGTTCACGCCGATGGGCTACCCCGCCAACTACGGCTTCTTCGAAGACACGCTCGGCGAAGACGGCGACCCGCTCGATGTGCTCGTGCTCCTCGACCGCGACCTGTACCCGGGAATCCTCGCGAAGGTCCGGCCCGTCGGCGTGCTCAAGATGAGCGACGAAGCCGGCGGCGACGACAAGGTCGTGGCGGTGCTCGCGAAGGACCCGCGCTGGGCGCACATCCAGGATGTCGGCGACCTCGACGAGTGGACGAAGGGCGAGATCGGCCACTTCTTCGAGCACTACAAGGACCTCGAGCCCGGCAAGTGGGTCAAGGTCGATGAGTGGGCGGATGCCGCCGAGGCCGAGCGCCTCATCGCCGAGGCGATCGTGCGCTTCCAGGATGAGGGCGGCGAGACCGCGACGCAGGGCGAGGGTCACTCCCCCAAGACCATCTGAGCGACGGGCTGACGCTACGCCGGGCGGGCGTCAGACTGAAATGCCCCGCGCGCGCAAGAACGGCGCGGGGTCGATGCGGTCGGCGCCGATCCAGACTTCGAAGTGCAGGTGGCATCCGCTGGATGCGCCGGTGTTGCCGACGTATGCGATGACCTGGCCCGCGCCGACCGACTGGCCGACGCCGACGTTGTATCCGCCGTCGGCGATGTGCGCGTAGGCGGTGACCGTGCCGTCGCCGTGCTGGATTTTGACGTAGTTGCCCCACGAGCTGAGCTTCTGCGCGAGGATGACACGGCCCGAGGCAGCGGCGTAGATCGGCGACCAGCAACTCGTGGCGAAGTCGATTCCGCGGTGACCGGTCGTGCAGTATCCGTTGCCGCAGATCGTGCCGCGGTTGCCGTACCACGAGCTGATGTAGCCGGATGCCGGGCGCACCCAGCCGCCGGAGCCGGCCTGGCCGCCCGAGCCTCCGCCACCGCTACCGGCCGCTGCGGCGGCTTCTTCGGCGGCCTTGCGTCGCGCCTCTTCTTCGGCCTTGCGGCGGGCCTCTTCCTGGCGGCGGCGCTCTTCGACGCCGGCCTGGTAGTCGGCGATCGTCTTGGCCGTCGTGTCCTTGAGCGCGGCCAACTGCGCCTGGAGCGTGCCGAGGTTCTCGGTCTGCGCGTCGAGGGCGACTTGGGCTGCGGCCGCGGCATCCTGCGCGGCGAGCATCTTCTGCTCGGCTTCTTTCTGCAGGCGGTCGCGCTCTTCGCGCGCGACGCTCGCCTGGTCGAGCAGGTTCTGCGCGTTGTCGCGCGCGCTCACCGCGTCGGCGTAGACGCCCTGGTTGGCCGCGACGAGGCGGTCCATGGTGCCGAGCTTGGCGAGCAGGTCGTCGGCCGTCGCCGCCGAGCCCGAGAAGAAGAGCTCGAGCGCGGCGTCGTCGCCGCCCGAGCGGTACTGCTGCGCCGCGAGGCGGCCGAGCTTCTGCGCCGTCTCGTCCGCTCGCACGCGCTCGGCGTCAGCCTGTGCCTGCAGGTCGTCAGCTTGAGCGGCGGCCGTCTCGTACGCCTCTTGGGCTGCGGCATACTCGCCGGCGAGCTGCTCCGCGATCGCCTGCTTGGCCGCGACATCCGCCTGCAGGGAGTTGATGAGACCCTCGATGCGCGTGACCTCTTGGGCCTTCGCCGCCTCGTTGTTCTTCGCGCGCTGCACGTCGTCCCACGAGGGGTAGTCCGCCGCGAACGCCGCCGAAGCGAGACCGGATGCGAGCGCACCGATGCCCAGGATGCCGAGGCCACCGATTCCGAGCGCCGTCCGGCGTGAGAGGGGGTTGCGCAGGCGCTGAAGTTCGCGCGGGCTCGGCGCGCAACCGCAGTCCTCCGCGGGGGTGGCTTCGTCCATCACCGCGCTTCACCTCTCGTCGGGTTGGTTTGAGCGGTGGCACCGGGTTTCACAATGGCACCATCTGTCACACTAACAACATCACCACCGATGTCGAAGGACTTCTGGGCATCCGGGGTTCTTCTCATCATTCCCGCGCGTCGCGCGAGACGCCGGAGCCCACGCCACCGATTTCCCATTTGATGGGGTGTTGCGTATGCTTGGGCGTCGGTAAGAATGAGCCTTCGGGTTCGCTCGGCCCCATCGTTTAGCGGCCTAGGACGCCGCCCTTTCACGGCGGTAGCACGGGTTCGAATCCCGTTGGGGTCACTCTCCGGCACACAACTTCACAAGCATGGCCCTGTAGCGCAGTTGGTTAGCGTGCCGCCCTGTCACGGCGGAGGTCGCGGGTTCAAGTCCCGTCAGGGTCGCTCATTCGGAGCGACAGCCCCGGATAGCCGGTGGTCGAGAAGCCGCTTTGCGGCGCGATTCGGCCCCGCGGCTCTGTAGCTCAGTTGGTAGAGCGCACGACTGAAAATCGTGAGGTCACGGGATCGACGCCCGTCGGAGCCACACGGATCGTCGTTACAACGGTCCCAGAAACCCTCGCCTAGCTTCTACATGGCGGGGGTTTTGCTCTTCCCTGGTGCGAGGCTCCGACCCCCGGTCGTTGAGCGAGCGAAGCGAGTCGAAACGGCTCTAGCGGATGCCGGTTCGGCTGGCTGGTGGTTCTCTCGCCGCCGGCGTGACCCCCGACCGGGAACAGCCCGACGTGCGCACCGATCGCTGAGACCGCGGCCAGCGGAGAGATGAACCGCGGTTTTACGCCGAGTTAACAAACGGAACTCGCGCCGCCCCTCCCGACGCGCTAGAGTTACTGACGAACGCAGCGCGAAACGTGTGGGGACGTCGCGCGATCCGGGGGGATCCAGGCGTTCTCTGGGGGAAGCAGGCGCTTCGGCGTCTGCTGTGATGCGCAAGTCTGCTGGGGGGCATACATGCGGACACGTATTGTCTGTGGAGCAGCGCGATGAGCGCGATCGACGAGGTCGCGCCGGCTCTCCAACTGCCGAGCTTCGGCTCTCGGGCAGTGCGAGGCGACACGATGGTGTCGCCGCGCAGTTCTGCAGTACTGGCAAGTCGTCAGCAGTGGGAGCGACGCTTTCGTGCGCTTCTGCGCACCAGCGACATCGCGGTGGTCATGCTCTCGTGCATGCTCGCCTCGACGCTCTCGCTGCTGGCGACGACCCCAGGGGTTCTCGCGGGCGACCCGTGGCTGCTCGTGCGCGTGCCGCTGTGCACCGCTCTCATCTGGCTCGTCACCCTGAGCCTGTTCAACACGCGAGACCCGCTCATCCTTGGCGCGGGCTCGACGGAGTACAAGCGCGTCGCGCACGCGACGGGGCTCTCCTTCGGCATCCTCGCGATCGTCTTCGTGCTCTTCGAGTGGGAGGGCATCCGCACGCAGCTCTACATCGCGCTGCCCGCGGGAATCATCGCCCTCACCTGGACGCGCTGGCTGTGGCGCCGTTGGCTGGTCCACCAGCGGGCGTTCGGGCGCTACTCATCGCGCACGGTCGTCGTGGGCGCTCGTGACGACGTCGAGTACGCTCTGCGCACGCTCGGCCACGAGGGCCGGCTCGGCTACGCCGTCGTCGGCACCACGATCCTCGACGAGGCCCCGCCGCACCTCGTCGTCGACGGCCACATCTACCCCGTGACGCACGGGGCCGACTCGGCCAGCCTCACCGCGACTGCCCTGCGCGCCGACACGATCGTGGTCGCGAGCCAGCCGGTCGGCGACCCCGACTTCGTCAAGCGGCTCGCGTGGTCGCTCGAGGGAACCTCGGCCGAGGTCGTGCTGTCGAGCCGGATCGCCGACGTCGCCGGTCCGCGCATGTCGCTGCGCCCCGTCGAGGGCATGCCGCTCATCCACGTTCGCATTCCGCGGTTCGACGGAAGCGCCTACATCTTCAAGCGCGCGCTCGACATCCTGGTTTCGGGCCTCGCCCTGCTCGCCTTCGCGCCGTTCGCGCTGGTCATCGCGACGCTCATCAAGATCGACGACCCGGGTCCGGCGTTCTTCCACCAGCTGCGCGTCGGCCGTGACGGACGCGAGTTCCGCATGCTCAAGTTCCGCTCGATGCGAGTGGATGCCGAGCAGCAGCTCGCCGCCCTCCTCGAGGCCAATGAGGGCTCGGGTCCGCTGTTCAAGCTCAAGCACGACCCGCGGGTCACTCGTGTCGGCCAGATCCTTCGCCGCTTCTCGCTCGATGAGGTCCCGCAGTTCTGGAACGTGCTCCGGGGCGACATGAGCGTCGTCGGTCCGCGTCCGCCGCTGCCCGCCGAGGTCACGACCTACGACGGATCCGTGTACCGCCGGCTCTACATCAAGCCGGGCATCACCGGCCCCTGGCAGGTGGGCGGTCGCAGCGACCTGTCCTGGGACGAGAGCGTGCGCCTCGACCTCCGCTACGTCGAGAACTGGTCGGCGTGGGATGACATCAGGATCATGTGGCGCACGGTCAAGGTCATGGTCAAGCCCGAAGGTGCATACTGAACCGATGACTGTGGAGACGGGAGACCGCCGCTCGAACGGAGAGGAACCCCGCCCCCTCCGCATCGCAATGATCGGCACGCGCGGCGTTCCCGCCGCGTACGGAGGATTCGAGACCGCCGTGGAGGAGGTGGGACGGAGGCTCGTCGAGCGCGGTCATTCCGTGCTGGTGTACGGCCGCGAGGCCGGTGACGGGAGCGCATACCACCTGGGGATGCGGCGCGTCACCCTCCCTGCAGTGCGGCAGAAGGCGCTCGAAACGCTCAGCCATTCCGCCCTCTCCACGGTCCACGCGGTCACCCGCGCCCGGCCCGACGTCGCGCTCGTCTTCAACGCCGCGAACTCGCCGTTCCTGCCCCTGCTGCGAGCCCGGGGCATCCCGACCGCTCTGCACATGGACGGATTGGAGTGGCGTCGCTCGAAGTGGGGCCGTCGCGGTCGCGAGTACTACCGATGGGCGGAGGAGTTCGGCGTGCGCAACGCCGATGCGCTGATCGCGGATGCCCCGGGGATCGCCGACTACTACACGGACGAGTTCGACGTCGCGACCGAGGTGCTCCGCTACGGAGCCCCCCTCCTGCACGATGCGCCTACGGCGGGAGTCGAGGCGATGGGACTCGAGCCCGGCGCCTATCATCTCGTGGTCGCGCGGTTCGAGCCCGAGAACCATGTGCGGGAGATCGTCGAGGGATTCCGCGCGAGCACAGCCCGACTGCCGCTGGTCGTCGTCGGCTCAGCGCCGTACGCCGCCGAGTACACCCAGCGGATCTCCGCCGCCGCGGACGGCGACCCCCGCATCCGCCTTGTCGGGGGCATCTACGACCAGGGCCTCCTCGACGCGCTGTACGTGCACGCCCTGACCTACCTGCACGGGCACTCGGTGGGCGGCACCAATCCTTCGCTGCTGCGCGCGATGGGCGCCGGAACGGCGGTCGCGGCGTACGACGTGAACTTCAACCGCGAGGTCCTGGACGACAGCGGCTGGTTCTTCACGACCTCCGACGACGTCGCGCGGCAGTACTCCGAACTCGAAGACGATCCCGCGCACGCGAGGGCGCTGGGCGATGCGGCGCGCGAGCGAGCGGCCCGCGAGTTCCGCTGGTCCGACGTGGCGCTCGGCTACGAGAGCCTCGCCCAGCGCCTCGCGCGGGGCGAATCGGTGCACCCCGCCGCCCGCAGGGCGCGTCGGCGCCCGCGCGCATAGCGACAGAACCGGGCCCGCTCAGCCTCCGGCCAGAAGGAAGCGCGTCGTCTGCTCGTGCAGGGTGCCGACGAGATCGCGCACGCTCCGGAGCGTCTTCTGGTGGCGGCGCACACTGCCGTGATGGACGTCGGGGATGTCCTGCGGGTCATCGGAGGACGCCCACGGCAGACGCGGCGCGTTCGCCCGCCCGCGAGGGGCCACCGCGACGCGTCCCCGGCGCTGGTGGAGCAGCTCCGCATAGGCGGAGAGGGTCAGACCGTCCGCCGTGTTCGCCGCGACACGCTCGCGCTCCTGAGGGTCGAATGCGAGCGCGCCCAGAGACACCGCCTCCTTGAGGGTGAACGTGTACGTGCGCGACGCCGGCACCATGCGCGCGATCGCCGCCCGCTCATCGCGCGATGCGGCGATGACGAGGTCGCCCGCCTTCACGTCGACATCGGTGAGCTGCGTCGAGACGTGGTCGGCGACGGATGCATGCGCGGCCGTGCCCTCGGTGAGACCGGCGGCGATCGCACACATGCGGTGGGCCTGCACGACGGACACCCCGCGGCTGGACAGCGTCCACGCGTCATCCTCACCCGCTCCGGCGACGAGCGACGCGAACGCCAGCTCCATCAGCGGGGAGCGGCAGACGTTGGCCGCGCAGACGAAGAGCAGGTGATGTGACATGGTCCTCCTCACAGCAGTATGGCGCACGAGGCACGTGCCCCTGAACGCGGCAGCGGCGGGGTCTGCCAGACTGAGACGATGAGTTCGCCGACGGTTCTGGTCGCGCACCCGGGCGCCGAGATGTACGGGTCGGACCGGGTGCTGCTGGACAGCGTCGTCGGCCTCGTCGGTTCGGGAGCACGCGTCGTCGTCGCGCTCCCCGGAGAGGGTCCGCTCGCCGACGCCCTGCGGACCTCCGGCGCGACGGTCACCGTCGCCGACGCGTTCGTGCTGCGCAAGCGCCTCATGCGCCCGTCCGGCTGGGGCGAGCTGCTGCGCACCGGGTGGCGTGGCCTGCGGTCGGCGTGGCGCCTGATCGGACAGACGCGACCCGACGTCGTGTACGTCAGCACCATCACACTCCCCGTGTGGCCCGTGCTCGCGCGGCTGCGGCGCGTGCCCGTCGCCCTCCATGTGCACGAGGGCGAGGCGTCGGCCGGGCGGGTGACGAAAGCCGTCCTCTATGCGCCGGCGCTGTTCGCGCGGAGGATTCTCGTCAACAGCACGTTCAGCCTGAACGTCATGACCTCTGCGTATCGCCGGCTCGGCGGCCGCTCCGTCGTCGTCGCCAACGCGGTTCCCGGACCCGACCGGCCGACGCCGCCGCGCGCCGAGCTGGACGGAGGGCTGCGCGTGCTCTTCGTCGGTCGGCTCTCGCCGCGCAAGGGGCCCGACCTCGTCGTCGATGCCGTCCGCCTCCTCGCCGAGCGGGGCGTGACGGCTTCGCTCGAGATCGTCGGCTCGGCCTTCGAGGGCTACGAGGACTACGTGCGGGCGATGGAGCAGTCCATCGCGGCGGCAGACCTCGAGGATCGCGTGGCACTGCGCGGCTTCCACGCCGACATCTGGGGCTTTCTCTCCGACAATGACGTGCTCGTCGTGCCGTCACGCCTCGACGAGCCGTTCGGGAACACCGCCGTCGAGGGCGTGCTGGCGGCGCGCCCCGTCGTCGTCTCCGATACCTCCGGGCTGCGCGAGGCGACCGCGGGGATCGACACCGCCCTGCGCGTCCAGCCCGACTCGGCGACCGCGATCGCCGACGCGCTCCTCTCGATGATCGAACGCTGGCCGCACCTGCGCGATCGAGTCGAGGCGTCGCGCCGACTCGCCGCCGAACGGCACGCGCCCGCCGCGTACCAGCGGCGCGTCGCCGAGCTGATCACGGGGCTCTCGGCGAGGCCCTGATCAGGTCCCCGCCGTCGGCATCCGCTCGGATCGCTAGTCTCCGGAGCTGCGTGCGACGACCTCGGCTTCGGGCGCGGTGCGCTCGACCGTCGTGGCCTCCGTCGCGGCGGCCTCGTCGCGAGGGCGCTCGCGCCGCAGCGGCGGCAGGGCCGGCCGGCGACGCTTCGCCCGCGCCGGGCTGTAGTAGTAGTTGTAGTCGTCGCCCCGGCTGCGCTTCACGCGACTGAACAGGATGCCGGCGACCTGCGCCCGCCCTCGCTGGAGTGCACTGAGCGACCGCGACAACTGAGCCAGGCGGATCTTCGTGACGTCGGCGACGACGATCGTCGTATCGACGTACTGGGAGATGACCGCCGCGTCCGACACGCTCAGCAGCGGCGCCGTGTCGACGATCATGATGTCGCACTCCGCTCGAAGCTCACGCAGCAGCTCCGACATGCGGGCCGACGCGAGCAGCTCGGCCGGGTTCGGCGGCACCTCACCGGCCGGCAGCACCCAGAACGAGGTCTCGCCCCAGGGCAGACGCGCCTCTTCGAAGTCCACGGCGCCGACGAGCATCGTCGTGAGGCCGACCGCGTTCTCGACGCCGAGCGTCTCGGCGACCATCGGTCGACGCAGATCCGCATCGACCAGCAGAACGCGGTGTCCCGCCTCCGCATACGTCAGCGCCAGGTTCACGGCAGTGCTCGTCTTGCCTTCGCCAGGAATCGAGGAGGTGACCGCGATCGCGGCGATGTCGTGCTCGACGGCGGCGAAGCGGAGACTCGTGCGCAGCCGACGATACGCCTCGGCGCTCGTGCCGTTGGGCTCCGAGACGACGATGGGACGTCGGCTCTTGTCCTTGCGCAGCGGAATGGCACCGAGCACGGGCAGATCGGTCAGGCGACGCAGGACCTCCTCCGACCGCACGCGGGTGTCCAGCAGCGCCCAGACGGCGAGCGCGAGCGCGGCGAGAAGCACGCCGGTGAAGGCGCCGAGGGCGGCGTCGCGCTGCTTGTTGGGCGAGGACTGGAACACCGCGGGGATCGCCGGCTCGATCACCTCGGCGACGATGGTCGTGGTGCCCGCCTCGTCCTTGGGTGCGATCGCGTCGACGACGGTCGCGAGGTTCTGCGCGATGCTGTTCGCGAGCTCGGCGGCGAACGGGGGCTGCGTGGAGGCAGCCGTGATGTCGAGGATGACCGTGTTCTGCGGGATCGACACCGAGGTCATGTTGCGGATCTGCGCGTTGGTCATGTCATCCAGCTCGAGATCCTCGCGCACCTGGTCGAGCACGCGCGCCGACATCGCGAGCTGAGCGAACGACAGCATCTGGTTCTGCGTGTACGCCGAACCCTGGTTGATGTCCGATCCGCTCGTGCCCGAGCGCATCGAGAACCAGGTGGATGCCGTGGACTGGTACACGGGCGCGATGGTGCTCGAGTACGCGAACGCGAGCGCGCCTCCGGCCACTCCGGCCAGCGCGAGGATCCACCATGCGCGCAGCAGGACCCCGAAGATCCTTCCCGGCGACACGGGCGTCTTGGCGTCCGTCACTTCGCTCCTATCACGTCAGGCGTGAGCGCGACGCTTCCTTGCGGGCGCGCCTCGTCTGTTTGTCCCCGTCTTAGGGTATATGAGGCCACGGCCAGACCAGCGGCGAACCAGACGAACGACGCATACTGCGTAATGAGCGCCACCGTCGCGAACGCGGGGATCTGCGCCACCAGTGCGATCCCTGCGGGCGTCGCGCTGCGGGTGAACGCGGACGCGACGAGCAGCACGAGCAGCAGCAGCACGACGGCGAGACAGACGATTCCGAACCGGAGTCCGATGAGGATCAGCGCGCTGTCGATGGAACGGAACGACCCCCAGTAGTCCTCGCCGGTCGCGAGAACCTCGCGCGAGGGCGAGACGCCGATCAGCACCATCGAGCTGAGGAGGCTCGTGAGGTCGAGGCGGTACCCGGCGCTGCCCTCGGCTTCTGCGCCGGCCGCGCCGAAGACATCGAGGAGCAGGGGCACCGCGACCGCCGATCCCACCGCCAAGATGCTCAGGAGCGTGATGCGGAACGTGGTCGTCAGGTATCTGCCGAGCAGGGCGAGCCCGAGCAGAACCGTCAGCGCGAAACCGACGATCCCCAAGCGACTGAAGGTGAGCGTGGTCGCGATCCCGACGACGACGAGGATCGAAGCGCGCACCCAGGCCGGCCAGCGCACGGTGAGCACGAACGCGGCCGACATCGCGAGGGTCCCTCCGAGCGCGATCGAGTGGCCGAAAGCGCCCTCCACGCGCAGCTCGCCGCCACGGATCTGCAGCGTTCCCCAGACGCCCGGGTCGCCCGGGACGGACAGGAAGATGTTGTGGCCCGTCACGAACTCGACGATCGCGAGGATCGAGGCCACGAGAGCGGCGGCGGAGATGCAGGCGGCCACCCAGTCCTCGGATGTCCGCGCGAGCACGATTCGCCCCCAGAGATAGGGGAGGAACCACGTCAGCAGCGACTGCTGGATATGACCGGGGACAGCGCCTCCGATCGCGTAGGCGAGAAGGAGGACGCCCAGCAGCACCACCATGACGGTGTCGGCGACGCTCCACCGCAGCCCGGGCGCGATGCCCGCGGCGATGCACAGGAGGGTGACTCCGGTCAGAAAGGTGACGAAGAGCCCGGGGAGGTTGACGCCGAGCCACACCGGCGTGAAGAACAGTGCGACAGCCCACAGCGCCATCGCCCAGCGCGGATGCCGGCGGATCAGCAGGAACAGGGCGAACGAGCCGCACAGCGCGACGGCGACCAGCGCCATCAGCTGCACGGGGTTCGATCCCATGTCACACCCTCCGAGTCCGTCGCCCGATTCTACGGTCCCTGCGCCGATCGGCTCTCCACGGCGGTCGTCGTAGGATAAGAGGGGGGATCGGGGCGGGGCGATCCCGTCTCTGAGGGGGATGCGTGCGGATACTCGTTGCGTGGGCGGGCGATGTCTCCCCGAACCTGGGGGTGCGCGCGCTCGGACGGGGATCGGCGGACCTCCTCCGATCGGTGTGGCCCGACGCGCACCTCGAGTTCATGGACTTCGGAGCCCGCCCTGCCGCAGTGCCCTGGGGACGGCCGCGCTCGCTCGTGCGCGAACGCGTCACCGGGCGCGACGGGATGATGCAGTGGCTGCGCGGATTCGACCTGCTGTGGGACACGCGCTCCGGCGACAGCTTCGCGGACATCTACGGCGCAGACCGCCACGCCAAGATGTCACTGGTCCACGAGTTCGCCGCCCAGGCGGGCGTCCCCGCCGTCTTGGCGCCACAGACGATCGGGCCGTTCGCCACGACCCGCGGGCGTCTGCTCGCCCGGCGCAACCTGCGCCGGTCTCGACTGGTGTTCGCCCGCGACCCGATCAGCGCCGGCGCCGCGGCATCCCTCGGCCGGCCCGTCGACGAGACGACGACCGACCTGGTCTTCGGGATCGCGCAGCCGACCCCGGATCGTCGCCGTGACGTGCTGCTGAACGTGTCGGGTCTGCTGTGGCGTGCGAGCGACCACGTCGACGCCGACGCGTACCGCCGATCGGTGCGGGCCATCGTCTCGCGCCTGCTCGACGACGGGCGGTCCGTGACGCTTCTGCCGCACGTCCTCGACTCGGGCGACCCCGACAACGATGTGCCCGTCTCACGGGCGCTGCACGACGAGTTCGAGGGGCGCGTCGACCTGCACATCCCGGAGAGCCTCGAGGATGCCCGGGCGACCATCGCGGCCTCGTCGCTGTTGATCGGCGCACGGATGCACGCCTGCCTGAACGCGCTGTCGACCGGCGTCCCCGCCGTCGCGATGGCCTATTCGCGCAAGTTCCTGCCGCTCATGGCCGAGCTCGACTGGCCGCACGTCGTCTCGCTCGCCGAGTCGGACGACGCGGCGAGCGACGTGCTCAGCGCCGCCGCCTCGACCGGCCTCGCCGACCGGGCGACCGCCGCCCGCGCACGCGGTCAGGAGCTTCTTTCCCGCGTACGGCCGCACCTGGCGGGCATCGTATGAACGCCCTGCGCGAGCGGGTGCGGGGCGTCGTCGAGCGGGATGCCTGCAGCGGGTGCGGATTGTGCGCGCATCTCGACGGCGGTCTGGAGATGCAGCTGGATGCGCGCGGGTATCTCCGGCCCGTCGTGGTGCGGCCTCCGACGCAGGCCCCCGATGCCCTGCAGAGCTTCGAGCGGGCGTGCCCCGGCATGCGGGTCGCCGCACAGCATCCCGACGGCGCAGAGCGGCATCCGCTGCTCGGCTCGTACTTCGCCGTCTGGGAGGCGTGGGCATCCGACCCCGAGCTGCGACACGCGGGAAGCAGCGGCGGCGTGCTCACCGCGCTCAACACCTGGCTGCTCGAGAGCGGACAGGCCGCCCGGGTCACCGGGGCAGCCGCGGACCACGACCATCCGCGCCGGAGCGTCCCGGTGACGATCCTCACCCGCGCCGAGGCCGTCGCCGCAGCGGGCTCGCGCTACGCGCCGGTGGCCGCCCTCGCCAACACCGACGCGTTCCTGCCCGGATCCGCCGTCACCGGCAAGCCGTGCGAAGCGGCGGCGATGCGGGCGCTGCCCGGCGCCGGCAGCGACGAATCGCGACCCCTGCTGCTCTCGTTCTTCTGCGCCGGCACGCCCAGCCAGAAGGCGACCGACCGGCTGCTCGACGATCTCGGCATCGCCCCGGATGCCACGGTCGACGAACTGCGCTATCGCGGCAACGGCTGGCCCGGCCGCTTCACGGCGCGCGCGGGCGACGTGTCGGTCGACGCCGACTACGAGGAGTCGTGGGGGTCGACCCTCGGGCCGACGACCCAATGGCGGTGCAAGGTCTGCCCGGATGGGGTCGGCGAGTCCGCCGACATCGTCGCGGCCGATTCGTGGGCGACCGACGAGCGCGGCTACCCGCTCTTCGCCGAAGGTGCGGGGGTGAGCGCGCTCATCGCACGCACACGCCGTGGCCTCGCGGTCATCGAGGCCGCGATCGATGCCGGTGTGATCGAGGTGCGCCCGCTGTCGATGGCGGACCTCGCGTCTGCTCAACCGTTGCAGACAGCGCGACGCAGGCATCTGCTGGCGCGTCTGTGGGGGTCGCTCCTCGCCGGTCGCAGACCTCCGCGCTTCCCCGGCTTCTCCCTCGTGCGCATCGGCCTGCACGGCCCCCGGACCTTCGTCAACGTCCTCCGCGGCACCCATCGTCGTGTGCGACGCGCGCAGCGAGACGCGCGATGAGCTCGGGGCTCGCGCATTCCGCCGCGCGCGGCGCGTTCTTCACGCTCGCCGCGCAGGTCATCAAGATCGTCCTGCAGTTCCTCTCGGTGATCGTCCTCGCGCGACTGCTCACTCCCCACGACTACGGGCTGCTCGCCATCGTCCTCGTGATCGTCGGCGTGGGCGAGATCTTCCGCGACTTCGGTCTCACGACGGCATCCATCCAGGCGCCGGAGCTCTCCGACGGTCAGCGTGACAACCTCTTCTGGATCAACGCGGCGATCGGCGTCGTCCTCACGGGCGTGATGTTCGGCCTCGCGTGGCCGCTCCAGCAGATCACGGGCGAGCCCGAGATCCTCGGCATGGTCCAGTGGCTGTCGCTGCTGTTCCTGCTGAACGGTCTGGCCACGCAGCATCGCGCGAACCTCGCCCGCGAGCTGAAGTTCAAGGCTCTCGCGGTGATCGACATCGCCGCGGCCGCCGTCGCGCTCGCGGTGGCCGTCGTCGCGGCGCTGATGGGAGCCGCCTACGGCGCGCTCGTGCTGCAGCAGCTGACGAGCGGTGTCGTCGTCCTCGCAGGATGCGTGATCGCCGGCCGCTGGCTGCCGCGATGGTACTCGCGAGCCGACTCGGTGAAGGAGCTGCTCGGCTTCGGCTGGAACATCGTCGCCACGAACCTGCTCGTGTACGGCGGCTCGCAGATCGACACGATCCTCGTCGGCCTGAAGTTCGGCACGACCCCGCTCGGTCTCTACAACCGCGCGTATCAGCTCGTCATGACGCCGCTCAGCCAGGTGCGCTCCCCCACGAAGAACGTCGCTCTTCCGGTGCTCTCGCGCGTGCAGGAGGATCCACCCCGCTTCAACAACTACGTCACGTCGGCCCAGCTGCTGCTGGGGTACGGGCTGGGGCTTCCGCTCATCCTCGTCACCGCGCTGTCGGACCCGATCGTGCGCATCATGCTCGGACAGCGATGGGTCGAGGCCATCCCGATCGTCGCGCTGTTCGCCGTTGCGGGGCTTCTCACGACGCTCGCGTTCGTCGGCTACTGGGTCTACCTCGCACGCGGGCTCGGAAAGCAGCTCTTCCGCTACACGATCGTCACGACGCTCATCAAGGTGACGTGCATCGTGATCGGCTCGTTCCACGGCGTGCTGGGTGTCGCCATCGCGTTCACGATCGCGCCGGCCATCTCGTGGCCCCTGTCGCTGTTCTGGCTCTCCCGCATCACACCGATGCCCACCGCGCGCCTCTACGCGGGTGCCGGACGGATCCTGGCGGCGTGTGCCTGGACGGGTGCCGCCGCGTGGGGAGCGAGCCTGCTCGCGGGCACGTGGGGCATCTGGGCGGCCCTGATCGTCGGGCTCGTCGCGGGCGCCGCGGCCGCGGCGGCGCTGCTCGCGCTCCCGACCTACCGGAAGGACTGGCAGAGCCTTACCGGATTCCTGCGACTCATGCTGAAGCGCAACTCTCCGGCCTGACGAAAGAGACCGCCCGCCCCGGCGGTGCCGGGGCGGGCGATCGGATACTCGAGATCCCGCTGAAGATCGGGGAGGGGTTCAGCGCACCTCGAGATCATCGACGCTCACGGTGACCGGAGCGTTCGTTGCAGAGCCGGACAGGTAGGCGAGCACGCCCACCTGCCCCGCAGCCTGGAGTTCTGCCTGCGCGTCGGTGGCGGAGACGAACCAGTCGGCCGGTTCCGCCGTGCCGTCGGCCCACGCCTTCGCGCTGAGGACGGTCGAGCCGCCGGTCGTCACCGCCTGCAGACGCAGCTGCAGCTTGGCGCCGGGCGTGCTCGTGTAGCCGGACAGCACGCGGTTGGCGAGGATCGTCTCGGTCGTGCCGACGACCTTCGAGACCGAGACCTGCACGACCCCCGTGGACGAGACGCGCAGCTTCATGCGATAGTCGCCCGCCGCCGTCTTGTGCACGAGGTAGTTGACGTGCAGCCCGCCCCCGCTTGCCACCTTGTCGGAGCTGACCGACAGCCGGGCATCCACGTTCTGCGCGGACACACCGGTGAGCAGGTTGGATCGGGTCTGACCCGCGGTGAGCGCGATCTTGCCCGCGCCGTCGGCGACCGAGAATCCGGCGGTGGTGCCCCACGCGCCTCCCGTGACCGCTGTTCCCCAACCGGCCGGAACGGCCCGCTCGAAGTCATCCTTTGCGATGACCGTGACCGTCGAGACCGTCGCCGTCTGCACCGCCGTCGCCGAGGCGCCGAGGCTGTCGGTGACCGTCAGCGTGACGCTGTACGAGCCGGGCTGCGCGTAGGTGTGAGCAGCAGTGACGCCGCTTCCTGCGGGCGAGCCATCGCCCCAGTCCCAGGTGTAGGCCAGCGTGGCGCCGTCCGAGGCCGTCGACGTGCCGGCGTTCGCCGAGACGGCGAGTCCCGACGGGGCGAGCGTGAACGCGGCCACCGGGTTCGCGTGCGCCACGGTGACGGTGGCAGACGCCGGGGCCGAGGTGGCACCGGTGCTGTCGGTCACCGTGAGGGTCACCGGGTAGGTGCCCGCAGCGGTGTAGGGGTGCACGGGCTGGGCCTGCGTCGATGTCGCTCCGTCGCCGAAGCTCCACGCGAAGCCGGTCACCGTCGCTCCGTCCGATGCGGTCGAACCCGCCCCGTCGAAGGATGCCGTCAGGCCTGCCGCGCTCGACGCGATGACCGCGACGGGTGCGGCGTGCGGCGCGGGAGCGCCGAGCGTCGTCACACGCAGGTCGTCGACCGAGATCGTGACGGGACCGTTGGTGACGCTGCCGGTCGCGTACGCGACGATTCCGATCTGTCCGGCGCCCTGGAGCGCGGCGACCGCGTCGGTGCCGGTGATCGTCCACGACGCCGGCTCGGTGGTGCCGTCGGGCCAGACCTTGCCACGCAGGGCCGTGCCCGCGCCCGTGCCTTCCGTCTCGATCCGCACCTGCAGCTTGGCGCCGGCGGTGTACGTGTAGCCGGTCAGCGTCTGCGTCGCGAACGTCGTCTCGGTGGTGCCGACGACCTTCGTGAGGCTCGTCTGCACGACTCCCGTCGACAGGGTGCGGATCTTCAGGCGGTACTCGCCCGCCGACGACTTGTGCACGACGTAGCTGAAGTGCAGTCCACCCCCGTTGGCGACCTTGTCGACCGAGACCACGAGGCTCGCGGAGAGGTCATCCACCGAGGTCGTCGACAGCGCGGGCGCACGCGTCTGCCCGGCGACGAGCGTGATCTTGCCCGCACCGCCCGAGACGGACGTCGAGCTCAGCGAGGTCCACGATCCGCCGACCGGGGCAGTTCCCCAGCCGCTGGCCACCGTGCGCGCGAAGTCGTCGCTGGCGACCACCGTCTGCGCGGCGACGGTGACGGTCTTCGTCGCCGAGGCCGACGAGCCGACGCTGTCGGTCGCGGTGAGCGTGACGTCGAACGTGCCGGAGGCGCCGTACGTGTGCGTGGCGGTGGCGCCCGTGCCCGCGGGCGATCCGTCGCCCCAGTTCCACGAGTACGACAGCGTCGCCCCGTCGGCGGCCGACGACGCCGTGGCGTCGACGGATACCTGGAGTGCGCTCGTCTGCGCCGTGAACGACACCGACGGGTCGGCGTGCGTCGCCGAGACCGACGCCGACGTCGTAGAGCTCGCGCCGAGGCTGTCGGTGACCGTCAGGGTCACGGTGTAGTCGCCCGCACCGGCATACCGGTGCGTCGCCGTCTTGCCGGTGCCGGCATCCGTGCCGTCGCCCCAGTTCCACGAGTACGACATCGTCGCGTCATCCGACGCGGTCGATGCCGACGCGTCGACCGCGACCGACAGGCCCGTGACCTCGCTCGTGAAGTCGGCCGCCGGAGCGGTGTGCGCCGCCGTCACCTGGGCGGTGTACGGCGTGCTGGCCGCACCCTCGCTGTCGGTCACGGTCAGCGACACCGTGTAGGTGCCGGCCGCGGCGTAGCGGTGCGTGGGCGATGCCTGCGTCGAGGTCTCCCCGTCGCCGAAGTCCCAGGCGTACCCGGTGATCGTCGCCGCGCCCGATGCGGACGAGCCCGTCGAATCGAACGACGTCGTCAGACCGGCCGGCGTGTGCGTGAACTGGGCCACGGGAGCGGAGTGCGGCGCTGCGATGACGACCGTCGCGGAGGCCGTCGCGGTGTGCCCCGCCGAGTCCGTGACGGTGAGCGTCGCGACGTAGGTGCCCGGTGCGTCGTAGGTGTGCGTCGCCGTCTCCGACGAGGCCGTCTGACCGTCGCCGAACTCCCAGGCGTACGCCGTGATCGTGCGACCGGGCGTGGCCGTCGAGCCCGACCCGTCGAACGTGCGAGACATGCCCGTGCCGTCCACGGAGATCTGCGCCTGAGTGGTCGCGAGCCCCTTGGCGAGACGGTAGTGGTCGTCGACCTCGGTGGCCGAGAGCGTGCGCCCGTAGACCGCGAAGTCGTCCAGGCTGCCATCGAAGTAGTACGACGACGGCTGCGACGGCCACCCGCCGAGGTTGTCGCCACCGATGCGCCAGTACCCGTCGTAGTCCTGCGCTCCGATGATGCCCGCGTCGGATGCCACCAGGACGCCGTCGACGAAGAGCTGCTCGCCATTCGTGCCGATCTGCGCGAGCGCGTGGTGCCACTGCCCGTCGTTGTAGGACTGGCTCGTCTGGACGATGCCCGGGAATCCGAGCCACACGCCGAAGACGAGTCGACCGTCGTCCGCCATGTAGAGATGGCGGTCGTAGTTGCCGGAGTCGCCGTCGGCAGATCCGCCGTAGCCGAAGATCTTGCCGCCTCGGTTCGAGGTCGTCTTGAACCAGACCTCCGCAGCGAACGGCGTACCGGCGGGCATGGTCTGCGAGGTGCGACCGAAGGCCGCGCTGCCGTTGAACGTCGTCGAGCCCGCGGCGTCACCGCCGAACACGTCGTCGTCCGACGAGCCCACGCCCTGCGTGAACACCGCGTCACGGTCGCCGGCCCAGTCGACCGACCCGACCGCCCCGCCGAGGCCCCAGAACAGCTGGGCGCCGTCGTCGAGCACCCGCTGGGTGTACTTCGCCGCGTCGGTGGAGGCGACTCCGGCCGTCACCGGCGACGTCACCGCCGCGCTGGTCGATCCGAGCGAATCGGTGACGGTGAGAGTGACGGTGTAGTCACCCGGCGCCGCGTACACGTGTGTCGGGTTGAGCTCGCTCGAGGTCGCGCCATCACCGAACGACCACGCGTAGGTCGACACCGACGCGTCGCCCGAGGCTGCCGACGCGGCCGCCGAGAAGGTCACCGTCTGGCCCGCCGCCTCCTGCGCGATCGCGGCCGTGGGCGGCAGGTGCGGCCCCTTCCCGATCTCATAGTGCGAGGCCACCTGCTGCGCGCTCAGCGGTGCGTCGTACACGGCGAACTCGTCGACCGAGCCGCGGAAGTACGACGAGCTCGGCTGCCCCGGCCACCCGTTGATGTTGTCCCCGCCGACGCGCCAGTAGCCCGTGTAGCTCTGCGCGCTGGTCACTGCCGGGTCCGAACCGATCAGCGTGCCGTCGACGTACAGCTCGATGCCCGCAGCGCTCTGCTGCGCGACGACGTGGTGCCACTTGTTGTCGTTGTACGCGTGCGGGCTGGCTACCGTGGCCGCCCACCCCGGGTAGACGCCGAAGACGAGTCGCCCGTCGTTCTGCATGTACAGGTGACGATCGTAGTTGTTGGAATCGCCCGTGTCGGCGTTGCCGTATCCGAAGATCTTGCCGCCCGTCGTGGTGTTGGTCTTGAACCACACCTCCGTCGCGAAGGCACCGCCGACAGCGGCGGTCGACGTGGTCCGTGCGAACTCGCCGCCTCCGGGGAACGTCGCCGAGCCGTTGGTCTCGGTGGCGAGTGCATCGTCGTCGGTCGTGCCGACGCCGCTCGTGAAGACGGCGTCGTTGGTCCCGGCCCAGTCCGCTCCGCCGTCGGTTCCGCCGAGGCGCCACAGCAGGTTCGCGCCGTCAGCGAGGACGGCCTCGGCGTACGGCGAGGCCGCCGCCGCGCTGACGGTCACGGTCGTCCACGCGCTGGTGGCGGTGTTGCCGTCACCGTCGCGCGCCACGACGCGGTAGTTCTTCACGGCGCCTGCGGTGAGCCCGGTCGCCGTGAGGACCACGGTCGGCGTGTTCCAGAAGGTGGACTGCTTCGTCGTGGTCGCGACGGGAGTCGCCGTCCCCTGCTCGTACAGCTCGTACGTGAGGTCGAGGTCGTCGCGATCCCAGTTCGCCGGGATCGACACACGGGCCGTTCCCGCGCTCACCGAGCGCGCCGTCGGCGTCCAGTTCGCACCGGACAGACGCGGGGCCGACTTCGCCCCCGTCGCAGGCGTGCGCGAGAACCGGGTGATGCCCTGACTGCGCTGGCCGTTGACGAACGTCTGCTCGCCGCCGATGAGGACGTACTGCCCGTTGCCCGTGGCGGTCCATCCGGCCTGACCCGAGCCGGATGCCGTGCCCGTCGTCCAGTCGGGGTACCAGTTGACCGCGGCGGGAGCGGGGTAGCCGCCCCAGTCGGCATAGATGTCGCTGACACTGGGCGAGCGCGTGAGCGTGCCCTTGGCCGCCGCGGTGTACACCGTCGCGTGACGGAGGTTGCCCGGAGCCGGGTAGGCCTGCGGCAGACCGCCCGCGGTCTGGCAGTCGTGCTCGTGGCCGGTGCTGTACACGTTGGTGCCGTCGGAGTAGACGCCGTAGTGGTCGCCGTGGCAGTCGGCGATCCAGCGGATCTGCCCGCTGTCGGCCTCGGCGGCGAACAGGCCCTCGAGATTACCGACCCACTTGTTCGCGAACACCCAGCCGGTGCCGTAGACGGCACCGCTGTCGGCCGTGAGCGACCAGATGCCCGCCTTGTTGGCATTCGCGTCGCCCGCGGCGACGCCGTTGACGACCGTCGCCGATGCCGCCCACGGCAGCGAGGCGCCGCTCGTGAGGTCGAGTGCGGCAAGACCGCGCTGCGGTGCGCCGTTGACGGTGCCGAAGCGACCGCCGATGATGAGCTTCGCGCCACCGGGATCCATCACCATCGCGTCGACCTGGAGGTCGGCGGTGGGTGCCCAGCCGAGGATCGCGCCGTTCGACGCGTTCACGGCTGCCAGGTTCTTGCGCGTGATGCCCCCGGCGGCGCCGATCAGACCGCCGAAGTAGACGGTCGAACCGGTCGCGACGATCGCGTTGACATACGATCCGCCGATGGCCGGACGGAAGGTCGTCGAGAGCGCACCTGTCGCGATGTCGAACGCGGCGACGTTGAACCGCGTCTGCCCGTTGACCTGGTTGAACGACCCACCCACGTAGAGCGTCTTGCCGTCGGGCGAGACGGCGAGCGACTTGACCGTGCCGTTGATGGTGGGCGCGAAGGACGTCGCGACGCCGGTGTCGATGTTGTACGCGAGCAGGTTGCTGCGCGGCATGAGGCTCTGCCCCGGGGTGGCACCCGCGGGGCGCGCGTTCGAGAAGCTGCCGCCGGCGAACACCGTGCTGCCCGCGATCACCTGCGCCCACACGATGCCCGAATCGATCTGCACCGTCGGCAGCGGATCGGCGGTCACCGTGGCGGCGTTGCGCTGCTCGATGGGCGCCGGGCCGGGCAGCAGCGGATCGGCGAACGCGGGTGCACCCACGCCGACGACCAGGCCGGTCGCGACCACCGCGCCGACGGTCGTGCCGACCAACGCCTTGCGAAGCAGCGGTCCCCACGCCGCCGCGAAACGCTTCCCCGTCATGTTGTTCTCCCCTGTGTCGACCGCAGCCATTGCGATCGGTGATTGCCGGATGTCGTGTTCGATTGTGATCCGGCTCGACGGTCCGCCGTGCGGCGGGCGGGTGGTGCCTACTTCACTGCGATGTCGTCGATCGCGACCGTCACGGGCGCATTCGTTGCGGAACCCGACAGATACGTCAGGATGCCGATCTGCCCGGCGCCCTGCAGCTCCGCCTGGGCATCCGTCGTGGTCACGAACCAGTCGGCGGGCTCGGCGGTCCCCTCGGCCCACACCTTGCCGTTCAGCGTCGTCGATCCCCCGGTGGTCACCGCCTGCAGTCGCAGCCGCAGCTTTCCACCCGCCGTGTGGGTGTAGCCGCTCAGCGTGCGGTTGACGATGAGCGTCTCGGTCGTCCCGACGACCTTGGCGATCGACACGGTCACGACGCCCGCGGACGAGATCCGCAGCTTCAGCCGGTAGTCGCCGGCAGCGGTCTTGTGCACGAGGTAGTTCATGTGCAGTCCGCCGCCGCTGGCGACGACGTCAGAGCTGAACAGCAGAGTCGCGTCCACGTTCTGAGCGGAGACGCCCGTCAAGACATTGCTGCGCGTCTGCCCCGGGTTGAGGGTCGCCTTGCCGACGCCGTCCGCCACCGAGAAGCCCGTCGTGGTGCCCCAGGCCCCGCCGACAATCGCCGAGCCCCAGCCCGCCGCGACGGTGCGCTCGAAGTCGTCCTGTGCGATGAAGACCACGGGAGCGGTCGTCACGGTCACCGACTGCGAGGTGCTCGAGGTCGCGCCGAGGCTGTCGGTGAGCGTCAACGTCACCGTGTACGTGCCGGCCGCGGCGTACGTGTGCGACGCGGTCGCCCCCGAACCCGCCGGGGTGCCATCGCCCCAGTTCCACGCGTACGACAGCGTCGCGCCATCCGACGCCGTCGAGGCCGAGCCGTCGACGCCCAGCACGAGGCCCGCGGGCGTCGCCGTGAAGGCGGCCACCGGCGCGGCATGCACGTGCGCGGCCACGGTGACCGACTGCGAAGTGCTCGAGGTCGCGCCGAGGCTGTCGGTGAGCGTCAACGTCACCGTGTACGTGCCGGCCGCGGCGTACGTGTGCGACGCGGCCGCCCCCGAACCCGCCGGGGTGCCATCGCCCCAGTTCCACGCGTACGACAGCGTTGCGCCATCCGACGCCGTCGAGGCCGAGCCGTCGACGCCCAGCACGAGATCCGCGGGCGTCGCCGTGAAGGCGGCCACCGGCGCGGCATGCACGGGCGGCGCGGATGCCGCCGTGTCGATGACCGAGAAGTCGGCGATCGCCGCCGTGACAGGGGTGTTGGTGGTCGACCCGGACAGGTAGGACAGCACGCCGACCTGACCCGCGCCCTGCAGCTCTGCCTGCGCGTCGCTCGCCGAGAGCAGCCACGTCGACGGCTCTGCCGTGCCATCCGCCCACACATTCGCCGTGAGGGCCGTCGACCCCGCGGTGGTGACCGTTGTGAGACGCAAGCGCAGCTTGGCGCCGTCGGTGTACGTGAACCCGGGCAGGTTCTTCGTCTGGAGAGTCGTCTCCGTCGTGCCGACGAGCTTCGTCAGGCTCACGCCTACGACACCGGTCGCGAGGGTGCGCACCTTCAGTCGGTACTCACCGGCCGCCGACTTGTGGGCGGCGAGGTTCAGGTGAAGGCCTCCACCGTTGGCGAGCTTGTCGGCCGAGACGAGGGCCGCCGCATCGACGTCGCGCACCGAGACGCCCGTGAGGGTGCTCGCGCGGGTCTGGCCGGACGACAGAGTGATCTTGCCGGCGCCGTCGGACACGGAGAAGCCCGTCGTTCCGTTCCACGATCCGCCGACCTGCGCCTGACCCCAGCCCGTTCCCACGGTCCGCTCGAAGTCGTCGCGCGCGGCGAACACCTGCGCGGCGACCGAGACGGTGGCGCTCTTGGTCGCGGTCGCACCGAGGCTGTCGGTCACGGTGAGGACAACCGAGTAGACCCCCGCCGCGGCGTAGGTGTGCGTCGCGGTCGGGCCCGTCCCCGCGGGGGTGCCGTCGCCCCAGTTCCACGAGTACGTCAGCGTCGCGCTGTCCGAGGCCGTCGATGCGGTTCCGTCGACCGAGGCGCTGAGGCCCGCGACCGAGGTGCTGAACGCCGCGACCGGGTCGGCGTGCGAGACGACGACGGTCTGGGTGACGGGCGCGCCCGCGGATCCCAGGCTGTCCGTGACGGTCAGGGTCACGACGTAGCTGCCGGCCGCCGCGTACGTGTGCGACGGAGCCGGAAGGGTCGACGTCTGACCGTCGCCGAAGGTCCACGCGTACTGGGCGACAGTCGCGCCGCCCGACGCCGTCGATGCGGACGCGTCGAGGGCCGTCGTCAGTCCGCTCACGGTCGAGGTGAAGTCGGCGACGGGGGCCTGATGCGGCGCACTGGCCAGCACCGACTGGGTCGACGATGCGGAGAATCCCGCGCTGTCGCGCACCGTGAGCACGACCGAGTACGTCCCGGGCGTCGCGTAGGTGTGAGTCGCCGTGGCACCCGTGGCGGTCGCTCCGTCGCCGAAGCTCCACGTGTATGACGTGATGCTGCGCCCGGCGGGCGCGGACGATCCCGTGCCGTCGAAGGACTTGGTCTGCTCGGCTCCCGACACGGTGAACGAGGACGTCGGCATCGACAGGCCCGCTCCGAGCGCGTAGTGCTCCGAGACCTGTGCGCTCGTCAGCGCGTTCGGGTACACCGCGAACTCGTCGATGCGGCCGTTGAAGTAGCTCGAGCTCGGTGCGCCCGGCCATCCGCTCATGGTGTCGCCGCCGACACGCCAGTATCCCGTGATGGGCCGCGCGGACGCGGTGGCGGTGTTGTCGGATGCCACGAGTGCGCCGTCGACGTAGAGCTGGAGGCCGGCGGTCGGGCTGAGCTGCCCGACGGCGTGGTGCCACGAGTTGTCGCGATACGTCCCGGGGCTCGTGATGGTCTTGTTGGCGCCCTGCCACACGCCGAAGACGAGCGAGCCGTCATTGCGCATGTAGAGGTGGCGATCCGGGTTGGACGAGTTGCCGGAGGTCGCGCTGCCGTACCCGACGAGCTTGCCGCCGGCCGAGGTGCTGGTGCGGAACCACAGCTCGACGGCGAACGAGTTGCCGACGGTGGCGGTGGACGTCGTGCGCGCGAGACCCGAGGTCGTTCCGTTGAAGGTCGCCGAGCCGTTCGCCTCATTGACGAGCGCGTCGTCGCTGTTGACTCCGACGCCGCCGCTCATGACGGCGTTGTTGCCACCGGCGAGATCGGTGCCGCCCTGCGAGTTGCTGCCGCCGAGGCGCCAGTAGAGGCTCGCATTGTCGTCGAGCACGCTGGTCGCGTAGGCCGATGCCGTCGCGCCGCTGATCGTGAGCGAGACATCCGCGCTGCGCGCCGTGTTGCCGTCGCCGTCCCTGGCGATGACGTAGAACGTCTGCGTGGAACCCGGCGCGAACCCGCTCGCCGACAGCACCTGCGTCGGACGGTTCCAGAACGTCGACTGGGCCTGCGCGATCGCGAGCGGCTGAGTGCCCCCCTGGTTCCACAGCTCATACGTGAGATCGAGGTCGTCACGGTCCCAGTTCGTCGCGATCTGCACGCGTGCCGACCCGCTCTCGACAGACTTCGCCGTGGGCACCCAGTCCGCACCGCTGACGCGAGGAGCCTGCTTCGCGCCGCCGGTCGGGTTCACCGCGAAGCGCGCGATGCCCTGGCTGCGCTGCCCGTTGACGTAGGGGAACTCCCCACCGACGACCATGAACTGGCCGTTGCCCGTGACGGTCCAGCCCGCCTGGCCGGAGCCCGAGGCCGTGCCCGTCGTCCAGTCCGGGTACCAGTTGACCGCGGCCGGGGCGGGGTATCCGCTCCAGTCGGTGTACGTGGATCCCGCCGAAGGCGTGCGCGAGAGCGTGCCCTTCACGGCCGCCGTGTAGACGGTCGCGTTGCGCATGTTGCCGGGCTTGCCGCTCGCCTGCGGGTAACCACCCGCGGTCTGGCAGTCGTGCTCGTGGCCGGTGCTGTACACGTTGGTGCCGTCGGAGTAGATGCCGTAGTGGTCGCCGTGGCAGTCCGCGATCCAGCGCACCGCACCCGACTCGCCCTCGACGGCGAACAGGCCCTCGAGGTTGCCGACGGTCACGTTGGAGTACACCCACGCCGTGCCGTAGACCGCTCCCGTGGCATCCTTGTTCAGCGACCAGATGCCCGCGCGACCGGCGAGACTCCCCGTCGCGAGTCCGTTGCGGATCGTGGCGTTGACATCCCACGGCACGAGCGCGCCGGTGGTCGGGTCGAGCGCGGCCATGCCGCGCGATGTCGTGTCGTTGACCTTCTCGAACCGCCCCGCCGCGATGACCTTGCTGCCCGAGTCGTTCACGACCATGGAGTCGACCTGCAGGTCGGTCGTCGGCGCCCAGCCGAGCAGGGCGCCGTTGGTCGCCGAGACGGCCGCGAGGTTCTTGCGCGTCACGCCGGCGACGGCGCCGATGAGGCCGCCGAGGTACACGGTCGTGTTCGTCGCGACGATCGCGTTGACGTACGAGCCGCCCACGGCCGGTTTGACGTTGGCGATGAGCGCGCCGGTCGCGGTGTCGAAGGCCGCGAAGTTCCAGCGCGCCTGTCCGTCGACCTGGTTGAACGATCCGCCGACGTACAGTCGGGACCCGTCCGGCGAGAGCGCGAGCGCCTTCACCGTGCCGTTGATGACGGGAGCGAACGAGGTCGCGACGCCCGTGTTGATGTTGTACGCGAGCAGGTTGCTGCGCGGCATGAGGTTCGTGCCCTCGGCGGCACCGGCCGGGCGGGCGTTCGAGAAGCTGCCACCGGCATACACCGTGTCGCCGTTGATGACCTGCGCCCAGACGATGCCCGAGTCGATCTGCACCGTCGGCAGCGGATCGGCCGTGACGGTCGCGGCGTTGCGCTGTTCGATCGGCGCGGGTCCCGTGGCGGCCGAGGCCGGGGCCCCGACTCCGACGACGACCCCCGCCGCGACCACGGCCGACACCGTCATGCCGACGATGACCTTCCGCAGCTTCGATGTGCCGATGTTCATGCTGATCTCCCCCAGATCCATCTCGGTCACACCGAGCCCACGAAGAGCGCGATCGGCGCTCCGGCGATGTATTCGACGGTCACCTGCAGAGCTGACCGCTCGTCGGCGGGCAGGCGGAAGACGTAGACGGCGGATGCCGTCTGCCCCGCTGCCACCGTGCCCGCGAACGGGCTGTAGGGCTCGGACGTCGTCGCCTGACCGTACGATCCGGCCGACCCCGTGACGGTGACCATCGCGGTGCTCAGGTCCACCGCCTCAGCCGAGGTGTTGTCGATCGTGATCGTCAGTGCGACGGCCGGACCGGCGATCTCACCGGGCGTCTGCGCCGTGACGTCGAGCAGTTCGACATCGCTCACGGTCACATCGACACCACCGGCGAGCTGCGCCGTCGAGCCGAGGTCCGCCTCCTGCGTCGGCGCCGGCTCGGCGGGCGCGACGGTCTCTTCCGTCGACCCGCCGTTCGGTGCCGGCACCGTGGCGGTGGGGAGTGGGGTGGTGTTCTGCGACCCGGGGTCGCTTGCCGTCGCCGTGCAACCGGCGAACACCACAGCACACAGCGTGGCCCCCACCACAGTCATGTGTGCGCGTACTAGAAGACGCCCCAGCGTCGTTCGCTGCCCCAACTTCTCATCTCCCCAGATGATGCAGTCGACGGCCTGCGCAGCAGGCCTCGACGATTCCCCAATCACATTCAGAGTTCGGCCCCCGCCGATGAGTCTGAATGCCCCGCCGCTGACTATAGCAGACGAACCGTCGCTGTCCAGCCGGTTTTTCGGCCGTCAGGCCGGGCGACGTTCCGCGGGATGCAGCGGGTCGGCCGCGACGGCGAGCCGGTCGCCCTCGGACAGGCGCGTGCGTTCGTCGGTCATCGAGGTCTCGAGGCGGATGCCGGGTCCCGCCAGCTGCTGGGCGATCTCGGGAAAGCTCGAGTAATGCGGCGCCACAAGATGCGCCGCCCCCGCGAGGAGATACAGATCGACGACCGACGACAGCAGCGCCGCCTTCGAGTTGTAGGCGCCCTTGTCGGTCAACGCGACCGTTCCCGGAATCTCCGCGATCACGCGCTGCTGGGCGTCCTCCGAGTCGCACGAGAGGAAGAACGCGATCTCCGGATGCTCCGCGCGGATGATCCGCATCCGATCGAGGTACCACTCGAGCGGAGAGTGCTCGAGGGTCTTCGCGTTCGAGACGGCATGGGCGCGCACCATGACTCCCACATACGGCCGGCCGGACAGGTGCCGCGCGTGGAACGCGCGGATGCGGTCGGCGATCCCCTCGACGGGCCGCAGTGCGCGCAGCCGCTCCCCCCACGGCGTCGCGCCGGGGGGCAGATGCAGGGCGTGCGCGGTGCGCACCTGCCAGATGCGATCCGCGGCCGCGCCCGGCATCCACTCGAGATCCGCCGCACGATAGGGATGCCGCAGCGACAGCAGTCGTGACTGCAGCGGTGCGATGCGGCGCTCGCCGAAGGTCCACATCTCTTCGAAGCTCGCGCCGAAGTGCCGACCGGTCGGCCAGGTGTAGGCGAAGTCGCGCCCGGCCCACTCGGCGAGCGAACGCGTGCCGAGCGTCACGCGCAGGCGGTTTCCGAGGCCGTGATACGTGCCGGTGACGGCGATGACCCGAGGAGCGCTCATCGCACGGCTCCCGCGGCGCGACGGCGCATGTAGGCGAGTCCGTCCCGCGTTCCGCGCCAGGCGGGGACGAGCGTGCGCGACGGGTGCAGCAGCTGGCGGCGACCGCCCCGCAGGAGGATCGACCACGCGGCCTGCACCGACCGGCGCCGCCAGCGTCGCTGGGACGCGGCGTCGAGGTGCTGCGCGGCGAACACGAGCCGGTTGCGCACGTTGTAGAAGTAGTAGATCGGCGACTTCCCCCGCTGCTCGGTGTGCTCCACCTGCGTTCCGCCGGCGCTGTGGACGGCGCGGATGCCCGCGTCGACGACGAGACGCCCACCGGCCTGCACGGCGCGCACGGAGAGGTCGATGTCCTCCCAGTAGAGGAAGTAGTCGTCGTCGAACCCGCCGATGCGCTGCCACAGCGTACTGCTGATCGCGAGGCACGCCCCGCTCAGCCACGGAGCGGAGCGGTCGTATCGCCGGCCCTCGCGAACGCGTCGGACGTCGCCCGTGTCGAGATCGAGCTCCATCTCCGACGCGAAGTGCCGTCCGTCGGGACGTTCCACGACCGGTGCGACGACCGCCGATGCATCGGCGTCCACCTGGGCGGCGAGCGCCGCGACGCCGTCGCCGACGAGGTGCGCGTCGGGGTTGAGCAGCACGAGACAGGTCGCGCCGAGCTCGATCGCCCGCGCGGCGGCGAGGTTCATCCCGCCCCCGAATCCGAGGTTCTCCCTCGGGAGGAGAAGCTCCCACCCTTCGCGCGCGGCGAGGATCCCGATGCTCTCGCGCTCGGCATCCGACGAGAAGTTGTCGACGACGACCACGACGGCACCCTCCGGCATCGCCGTGAGAGCGAGGTTCTCTTCGACGAGGACGTGCGAGCCGTAGTTCACGACGAGCACGGCGGTACGCCCGCTCGCGGCGAGACTCATGGCGCGGCGACCTCGCGGTCGATGCGCTTCATGTCGATGAACCACTTCGCCGCCGCGAGCACGAGGAACGCCGCCGCCGCCGCGAACAGCAGGGTGTAGACGACGAGGAAGACGGGCGTCCAGCCCCACACGAGGAACGCGAGCAGCAGCACGCCGTAATCGGTGGGCAGCAGCAGCAGCGAGCGCAGCGGGCTGCTGCCGCCGCTGGAGTGCGCCGATACGATCCCGCGCTTGCCCTTCAGCAGGTCGTTGAGGATCATCGCGAAGAAGGTCGTGTTGGCCACGATCGTGAAGCCCATCGGGACGAGCAGCCAGGCATCCGCCAGCCCCTCGACGCGGCTGAGGGCGATCAGCACGGCGAGATGCAGCGACGAGATCTTCAGCGCGTCTACGAAATGGTCGAGCCATTCGCCCGCGAGCGACCCGCCACCGCGCAGCCGCGCGACCTGTCCGTCTGCGGAATCCCACGCGTAGCCGAGCGCGAGCAGCAGCCAGATCAGGATGCCGACGGGCCACGAGATCGGCGCGAGCGCGATCAGCGCGATCGCCGCGAAGGTGAAGACGGCGCTGACGATCGTGACCTGGTTGGGCGTGAGTCCGATTCGATACGCGAGGGCGGCGAGCACGCGACCGACCGGACGGTTGACGTAGACGGAGTACGCGGGCGCGCCGCGGGCGCGTCCCTTCTGCGCCGACCCCAGCCGCCGCAGTGTGTCGCGAATCGACTCGCTCACGTCCGACCTCCGTCTCGACGGAGCCCCGCAGCTCCCTATATCTTGCAGATCCCTAGTATGCCGTGCCGAGCGCGGCACCCTGCGCGCGCGTGTCCGCGCCGCGTTCGGAACGGGTACCCTCGGGGTGGGGAACGGGGGTGGCGGGCGTGCGGACGATCCGAGTCATGCAGAGCTTCGGCGCACCCCGCCCGACGACCAACCCGTACATCGTCATGCTGCGCGACAGCCTCGTCGCCTCACCCGAGGTCGAGCACGTGCCGTTCTCGTGGCGAACGGCGCTCACCGGCTCGTACGACGTGTTCCACGTGCACTGGCCCGACACCCTTCTCGACGCACGCTCGCCCGCGCGGCGGATGGCGAAGCGGCTCGCGTTCGCGGGGCTGCTGGTGCGGCTGCGCCTGCGCGGCACCCCCGTCGTGCGGACCGTGCACAATCTCACCGAGCCCCGCGGCGGCGCGATCGATCGCCGACTCGTGGCGGCGCTGAACCGTCGCATCCGGATGCGCATCCGCATCAACGCCGCGACCCCCGAGGTCGCCGGCATCCCGTCGGTCCTCGCTCCGCACGGGCATTACCGGAACTGGTACGCGCCGATGCCTCGGCGCGAGCGCACGACCGATCACCTCGGCTATGTCGGGCTCATCAAGCCCTACAAGGGGGTCGAGAACCTCGTCGCCGCGTTCGAAGAGGCGGTCGCCGCTCAGCCCGGCGTGAGCCTGCGCGTGCAGGGCCGACCAGCCGACGATCAGGTCGCGTCGTGGCTGCGCGCCGCGGCCGACCGCATTCCCGGGCTCTCCCTCACTCTGCGCTACCTCGACGAGGAGGAGTTCGTCGCGGCGGTCACGGAGTCCGCGCTCGTCGTGCTGCCGTATCGGGAACTGCACAACTCCGGGGCGGCACTGGCGGCGCTCTCGCTCGACCGACCGGTGCTCGTTCCCGACAACGACACGACGCGGGCGCTCGCGGACGAGGTCGGCGCGGACTGGGTGCTGACCTTCACCGGAGAACTGACCGCCGCGACCCTCCGCACGGCGCTCGCGCGCGTCGCCGAACCGCCGATCGAGGGGCCTGACCTGTCTGCGCGGGACTGGTCCGAAACCGCCGCGCGTCACGTGGATGCCTACCGGAAGGCGCTTGGCCATGCCTGAGCTCGTCGTCGCAGTACCCACCTTCCGTCGGCCGGCTGCGCTCACCGCAGCACTGACCGCGACACTTCCGCAGACCGAGCGGCTCGGCGACCGCCATGCGGGATACGCGGCGTCGGTGCTCGTGGTCGACAACGACCCGAGCGGGTCGGGACGAGAGATCACGGAGAGATTCGGCGTGCGCTACGTCGTGGAGGAACGCCCCGGCATCGCCGCCGTGCGCAACCGATCGATCACCGAGAGCCCCGGCGTCGACGCCCTGGTGTTCATCGACGACGACGAGGTGCCTGAGCCGGGTTGGCTCGACGCCCTCGTCTCGGCGTTCGTCGAGACCGGCGCGACGGCCGTGGCCGGACGCGTGCTGACCCGCTTTCCCGACGATGTCGAGCCGTGGGTCGCGGCGAGCGGCGCGTTCATCCGGCCGGTACGCACCGATCGGCAGTCGATGTCCGAGGCGGCGACGAACAATCTGCTGATCGACCTCCATCGCATCCGCGCGCTGGGCCTGACCTTCGACGAGCGTTTCGGTCTCACCGGAGGCAGCGACAGCATGTTCACCCGCGAACTCACCCGCCGCGGTGGGACGATCCGGTGGGCTCAGGATGCCGTCGTCGTCGAGCAGGAGGATCCCGCACGCTTCACGCGCGCGTGGGTGCTGATGCGCACCTTCCGGTTCGGAAACACCTCGGCTCGCGTGGGCATCGCCACCGCCGGGTCGTCGGCAGCGCGGCTCGGCGCCCGGGCCACGGCGTTCGGCCGCGGGCTCGTGCGGGTCGGCGCCGGCGCGGCGGGCTGGCTGGTCGGCGCGGCGACAGGCTCGCTGCCCCGCCGCGCACGGTCGATGCGCACCGTGTACCGCGGCGCCGGAATGATCGCCGGCGCGACGGGCTACGCCCACGACGAGTACGGACGCCGCCGCAAAGCCCACTCATGACGAACCGCGGGCCGGGCGATCTCGTCGTCCGGCCCGCGGCCTCGTCATTTCTGTGGTCGACCGGGGTCGACCCGGATCAGCTCAGGGGAGCGGGATGTAGGAGTTCATGAGGGCTCCCGTCGCACCCCAGAGGTTGCCCGTGAGCTTCGGGGCGTTGACCGCCGGCGCGATGACCGCACACGGCTTGCTGCGCCGCTCGGGGCCGAACACGTTGCCCGTCAGCGCCGGGTTGATCGTCGAGGGCGTGCGGGCGATGTTCACGGTGCACGCACCACCCTGCAGATAGTTGTCGCGGATGACGATGTTCGAAAGCGTCGCGCGCGAGACGTCCTGAGTGATCTGGATGCCGGCGTTGTGGGCGTCTTCGAGGCGATTGCCCTCGATGAGGATGCCGGCACCGGCCTGGATCTGGATCGAGTCGTCGTGGGTGGGGGTGCCGCCGCGCAGCGGGTCGGCCTCGAGGTAGGTGTTGTCGTGCAGCCACGAGTCGCGCACCACCACGTTGCCGCCCAGCACCCGCACGGGATCGACGACCCGGTGCACGTTCACGCGTTCGGCCGTGAAGTTGCTGCCGAAGATGCCGTTCCACAGCGTGTTCTCGGTGGCCGCGGCGAGCTCGGAGTCGATGATCGTGAACTTCGCTCCGGAGACCACGTTGTTGACGAGTCCGGTGGACGACGCCTTCGCGCCGCCGATGATGCGGGAGTTCTTGATGATCGCGCCGGGCGCGTTGACCGTGATCGTGCCGCGAACCTCGAGTCCGTCGATCACCGTGTTCGGCTGGGTGATCACGATGTCGCCTTCATGCACCTTGAGGACAACGCCCTTGGGCACTCCGGTGTTCGATGCTCCCGGGAAGACCGTGCTCGCCGGGCCTACCGCCGGGTCCGGGACCGGAGCGGGCGCAGGCGCGGGTGCAGGAGTCGTCGGCGTCGGGGTAGGCGTCGCGGTCGGCGTCGGAGTGGGAGTCGGCGTCGCGGACGGCGTCGGAGTGGGAGTCGGCGTCGCGGACGGCGAGGGCGCCGGAGCCGTCGACGGCTTCGGGGCCGGGGTCGGCGTCGTGGGCGCGGGCTTCGCCGCCGCAGGAGCCTGCAGCGATACCGAAGAGCCGCCGACGGCGACGGCGAGCGCGGGTGTGGAACTCGAGACGTAGGCCGAGAAGTCAGCCTTTCCGGCGGCGACGACCCTCGTGCTCGAGGTGTCGGCGACCGCGAACGAGATCGGCTTCACGCCGGCGACCGACACCTGGCCGGTGATCGCGACGCTGGTCGACCCGGTCGTGCCGAGCGTCAGGGTGACCTGACGGTCAGCGGGTAGCTTGCCGCTGAGGTAGGTGGCGCCGTAGATCACCGACGCGACGCCGGCGCTCCAGCGCTTCACCGAGACCTGCACGGCACCGCTCGGGTAGATGCGCGTCTGCAGGGCGTAGGACGAGTTCGACGTCGACCTCAGCCGCAGCGCGCCGTAGAAGCCGCTGCCGGATGCCGGCAGGCTGGGGAGCGAGTAGGACACGCTCGCGTTGCCGTCGGTGCCGGTCGCGCTGCTCAGTTCGATCACGCGGGTCGAGCCCGGCTTGACCGTGAGCGCCGTGCTCGCCGAAACGGCGGTCGCGGTGACGCCCGCGAAGAGCGCGAGCACGGCCACGGCGGCCGTCATGATGGTCCGCTTGCGGCGCCGCGCGGTGCGGCGACGTACTTTGCGAAGGGACAGTGGGGCTGGGGAAATGGGTCGCACTGGAGTTCCTGCCTCGGTTAGGCGCGTACATGCGGGGGGTCATGTTCGGGTGGCGCGTCTGAACGTCGTGTGAACAGCATAAGCAGATTCGACCGATGAAACTAGAAAAACTCGGATTCTCTCATCCGCATGCATGTTCTCCGTGAGCCCGTCTCACCGTCTCGAAAGGCGGCTCCGAGCGGCCGAGATCGCATGCTCACGCAGGAATCGAGCGCGGAATCGACGAACCTCTCGCACGCTCGAGAACAGTCCGCGCGCGATCCAGAAGTGCGCCAGCGGCGCGAGATCGGCGCCCGTCATCCGCCGTAATGCACGACGGTGGACGCCGAAGAACGGAGCGTCGGTGCGTTCGACCTCAGCGAGCACCGAGCCGATCGCGGCGGCGGAGGTCGTCCCGCCCCAGAGGGTCGGGGACTGCAGCGCGACGCCGTCGTAGACGGCATCCCAATCTCCGTCCCGGCGCAGAATCCACCCCGAGTAGAGGAAGAACTCCGACAGCCCCGCCCGATGGAACGATCCCGCGAAGTCATCCCCGAAGCCGGCGAGGACCTCTCGCGCCGCCTGGGTCTGCAGCACGAAGGGTGTCGACGTCGGCGGATAGTGGTCTGCGGCCGCGCGGTCGAGACCGAGATAGTCGAGGGTCGTGAGCAGGCGGTCTCGGAGGGGGTGGGCCGCGTAGCTGTGGAAGCCACCCCGCGCGCGGCCGTCGCCGTTCAGCAGATCGTCGGGCCGAAGAGGGCGCACGGCGTGGTTCTTGGCATCCAACAGCACATACCAGTCGGCACGCACGTACGCGGCGATCGAGAGCTTGAGCACCTGCTGACCGACCCACCCCGACATGGCGCCGGTCGCCGCGAGCTCGTCGCTGGGCACGAAGCGCACGCGATCGGCGTGCGGTCCGTACGCACGGAGCAGCTCCGCACGCCGACGCTCCGACAGCAGCGGCCTGCCGTTGTCGATCACGACGATCTCGGCGACCGCCTCGACCGGCACGAACAGAGCGAACGACCTGGCCTGCAGCCGCAGCAGAGAGTCCTCGGCACGATAAGTGACGGTGACGAACGACACGGAGTCCGACGACATCCTCGGATCCTCTCTCGGGAAAGCTCTTCACATGCGGGAAACAGAATGCAGGTAGCATGACCAATGTCTCATCCCTGGGGAGGGTGGGGACAGCACGACGGCAGCTGGGGGGGCTTGCACATGTCTGAACGCACGGATCACGCCACGGATGGCGGGACGGGTCTCGTCACGACCGAGACGCGGTTCGCCGCGACCGGGGCGGCCTGAGCATGCGGGTCTCCGTCATCGGATGCGGGTACCTCGGTGCCGTACACGCGGCCGCGATGGCCGAGCTCGGCCACGACGTCGTCGGCATCGACGTCGACGCGGCGAAGGTCGAGGCGCTCAGCCGCGGTGAGGCGCCGTTCTTCGAGCCGGGACTCCCAGAGCTCCTCTCGCGCGCGGTCGCGTCCGGGCGCCTGCGATTCTCGACCGATATGGCGGATGCCGGCGGCGCGAGAGTCCACTTCCTCGCGGTGGGCACTCCGCAGCAGCGCGGAGGCGCGGGCGCCGATCTGAGCTACGTCGACGGCGCCGTCGACGCCCTCGTGCCGCACCTGGCCCCCGGCGACGTGCTGGCGGGGAAGTCGACCGTGCCCGTGGGCACGGCGGCGCGCCTGGCCGAGGTCATCGCGCCGACCGGCGCCGTGCTCGCCTGGAACCCGGAGTTCCTGCGCGAGGGCTTCGCGGTGAAGGACTCGCTCACGCCCGATCGGCTCGTCTTCGGCCTGCCGCCGCAGGAGGATCAGGCATCCATCGCCGACGCGGCGCTGCGCGAGGTGTACGCGACTCCGCTCGCAGACGACACCCCGCTCGTGGTCACCGACTACGCGACGGCGGAGCTCGTGAAGGTCGCGGCGAACGCGTTCCTCGCGACGAAGATCTCGTTCATCAACGCGATGGCCGAGATCGCCGAGGTCACCGGCGCCGACGTGACCCAGCTCGCGGATGCCATCGGCCACGACGTGCGCATCGGACGCCGCTTCCTGGGCGCCGGCGTCGGGTTCGGCGGCGGATGCCTGCCCAAGGACATCCGCGCGTTCACCGCGCGCGCCGAGGAGCTCGGCCGGGGCGACTCGGTCGCGTTCCTCAAAGAGGTCGACAAGATCAACCTGCGTCGCCGTGACCGCGTCGTGGCGCTCGTGGTCGAAGCGCTCGGCGACGAGCCGTTCGGCAAGACGGTCGCCGTCCTGGGCCTCGCGTTCAAGCCGCATTCGGACGATGTGCGCGACTCGCCCGCTCTCGATGTCGCGGTGCGCCTGAGGGGCCTCGGCGCCACTGTGCGTGCGACCGACCCGGCCGCGATCGAGAACGCGCGCGCCCGGCATCCGCAGCTCGATTACCGCGAGAGCTTCGATGAGACCGTCGCCGGGGCGGATGCCGTGGTCCTCGTCACCGAATGGGACGAGTACCGCTACCTCGATCCCGAGGTCGTCGGGCCGCTCGTCGCGGAGCGCAACGTCATCGACGGACGCAACAGCTACGACCCGGCGCGGTGGCGCGCGGCCGGGTGGACCTACCGGGGGCTCGGCAAGCGCTGATCGGCCCGCGCTGAGAGGCCCCGGCTGCGGTCGCGACCGGTCGCCGCGGTGCGCTAGAGTGGTCGGGCAGGCTGTGGGGGCCTGCACCACACCGTGCCGGGGGGCTCGGTGATCATGTCATCTGCTGGGGGGCAACATGACAGTGCGAATCGGCTATGCCGCGGGAGCGTTCGATCTCTTCCACGTCGGCCATCTCAACATCCTTCGCCACGCGAAGGACCAGTGTGACGTGCTCATCGCGGGGGTCGTGAGCGACGAGATGCTGCGCGCCGTGAAGGGCGTCGATCCCGTCATCCCGACGGCCGAGCGCGCGGAGATCGTCCGCGGCATCCGCTATGTCGATCACGTGCACATCGAGACGGTGCCCGAGAAGCTCGACACCTGGAGGCAGGTGGGCTTCACCCACTTCTTCAAGGGTGACGACTGGCGCGGCACCGAGAAGGGCGAACGCCTCGAGCGCGAGTTCAGCGCCGTCGGCGTCGAGGTCGTGTACTTCCCGTACACGGCGCACACCTCGAGCACCCGGTTGCGGCGTGCCCTCGAGGTCGTCACCGCCGAGACGCTGCACGACTACAGCGAGCGCGGGAGCGCCTGATGTCCATCGCGAACGTGATCTCCGCTCCCGTGGAGCTGTTCGTCGGGCAGTTCGTCGCACTCCTTCCGACGCGTCATCCGGACGAGGTGGGCGAGGTCGAGAGGTACCAGATGAGGGTGCTGTTCCCTCGGCTGCTCGGCGGCGTGGTGCGGGCAGCGAACAAGCCGCTGCGCCCCCGCGTGTACTCGCTCACGACGGGCGGCGACGCCGATGCGGTGCTGACGGCCGGTGGCACTGAGATCCCCGTGGTCGTGCTGCCGCTCGATGTCTTCGCACCCGCCGAGGCGACTGCGTTCCAGGTCGTCGCGATGTCCGGACGCACGCTGAGCGTGCGCGGTGTGCCCGAAGGGGATATCTCCGCCTGAGCCTGACCGCCGCGCCCGGCTCGGGCGCGTAGGATCGCCACCGATCCCGGCACGGCGCCGGGTGAGGGGCGACACCGAGATGCACGACAAAGGCGTTGTTCGGCGGATGACGCGGGCGGGCGCCGCGACGGCGCTGGTCATCTCGCTCGGCACGCTCGCCGCGTGCATCGCCGAGCCCTCGCACGGCGCGACGCATCAGAGCTCTCCCGCCAGCGCCTCGCCGAGTCCGACACCGACACCGCTCACTCCCGCCGAGCAACTGCTCGCCGACAACACGCACGTCGCGGGTGCGTGCGCGGTGTCGTTCCAACTCGACGGCGCGCCGCTCGACCCGCAGCTCCAGGTCGTCGGTCACCTGTTCGACCGCCTGCCGATTCCCCGCGCCGACGGGCGCGCGTTCGCCGGCTGGTACGCGGATGCCGGAACGGCCGCCGCGGCATCCGCCGACCCCGCGGCGAACGCGGGAAACCCCGCGACGCGCGTCAACGGCGCCGACGTCGTCGCCTGCACCGACCACCAACTCACGCTGTACGGAACGTGGACGACACCCGAGCTCGTGACGGCGACCAATGCACGCGTGCCGATCATGATGTACCACCAGTTCACCGACAAGCCCGGCGGTGAAAGCGGGTGGCTGCGCGGCAACTACTCGTACATCGAGGACTACCGGGGGGTGATGCAGTACATCAAGGACTCGTCCTTCTATCTGCCAACGTGGGATGAGCTGAGCGCCTTCATCGACGGCGCCCTGTACCTTCCCGACCACTCGGTGATCGTCACCGACGACGACGCCGACCCGACGTGGCTGACCATGGCATCCCCGATCAACGAACAGCTGCAGGTGATGGCGACGTCATTCGACATCACCGGTGACGGGGCCTCCCCGCAGAATCCGTTCATCCTGGCGCGCTCACACACGAACAACATGCACACCGCCGGCGCGAACGGGAAGGGCCAGACGGTGAACCTCACGCCCGACGAAATCGCCGCCGACATGCAGGCCTCGGCCACCGCGCTCGAGGGCATCGGCGTCGGGGCAGCGGATGCCCACGAGGTCATGGCGTACCCGTACGGGCACTACGACGACCGCGCGAAAGAGGGCTTGCGCCTGGCGGGATTCGACCTCGCCCGCACGATCGAGCAGGGCTATGTCAGCGTCGGCGGCGACAAGCTCGCCCTCCCCTGCGTGCGCATCAGCTTCGGCATGGGTGTCGCCGACGTCCGAAAGCTGATCGGGTGAACGTCCGGTGAGCATCTGCTGTCGCATAACCAACTGACAGAGTCCGCACAGGGTAGCGGCGGAACGAGGCCGTTACGCTGAGACGGTCCTGTTCCGCCGACGATTCGCGAGCTCCCCCGCATGGACCTGACCGTCATCGTTCCGACCTTCAACGAAGGACCGAACGTCGCCGAGCTCGTACGCCGCGTCGGCGCGGCGCTGGACGGGCACGATGCCGAGATCCTCTTCGTCGACGACTCGACCGACGACACACCCGACATCGTCCGCGAGGTCGCAGCGAGCGCGACCCTGCCGGTGCGCCTGATCCACCGCGACGAGCCGGTCGCGGGGCTCGGCGGGGCCGTCGTCGACGGCATCCGCGCCGCGCAGTCCCGCTGGTGCCTCGTGATGGACGGCGATCTGCAGCATCCGCCCGAGGACATCCCGCGGATGCTGGAGCGCGCGGCCACAGGCGACGTCGACATCGTCGTGGCGTCGCGCTACGTCAAGGGCGGCACGGCGGGCGGGCTCGCGGGCGCGACCCGGACGGCCGTCTCGCGCGCGTCGACGGCGCTGACGAAGTCGATGTTCCCGCGGAAGCTCCACGGCTGCACCGACCCGATGACCGGTTTCTTCCTCGTCGACCGTGACGCCGTCGACCTCGATGCGTTGCGTCCTCGCGGGTTCAAGATCCTCCTCGAGATCCTCGCGCGCCGCCAGCTGCGCGTCGGAGAGATCCCGTTCGCGTTCGCGACGCGGCACGCGGGCGAGTCGAAGGCGAGTGTCACCCAGGGCATCCGGTTCCTCACGCAGCTGACGATGCTGCGCTTCGGCCGGATGTCGGCGTTCGCGCTCGTCGGCGGCGTCGGCGCGGTCGCGAACCTCGCGATCATGTGGGCGCTCATCCACCTCGGCATGAGCTACCTGCCGGCCGCGATCATCGCGAGCGAGGTGACGATCATCGGGAACTTCCTGCTGCTCGAATACCTCGTCTTCGCCGATATGCGCGCCGATTCGGGGTTGATGCGCACGCGCTTCATCAAGTCGTTCACGTTCAACAACCTCGAGGCGCTCGTGCGCATCCCGGTGCTGGCGTTGCTCGTGCAGCGGACGCACATCCCGAGCGTCCTGGCCGCCGCCATCACGCTCGTCGCCGCCTTCATCGTGCGCTTCGTGTTCCACGCGCTGTGGGTGTACGCGCCCAAGCGCACGGAGGTCGGTGCGACTGCGCGACGCAGGCCGGAGCCGGTGGGCGGTGCAGGTGGTACGCTGGAGGGGTGACCTCCACCGACAGCACCATCACGATGTTCGGCGCCGACTGGTGCCGCGATTGCCGACGCACCAAGGCCCAGCTCGACGGGCTCGGCATCGAGTACACCTACGTCGACCTCGAGGCAGATCCTTCGGCCGCGGATGTCGCGCGCGAGATCTCGGGGCGCACGAACATCCCCGTCGTGGTCTACCCCGATGCGAGCCACCACGTCGAGCCGTCGAACGCCGACGTCGAGGCGAAGCTGCGCGAACTCTCGCTCATCTGACACGGACGGGGCGGGATGCCCGCTCCGCCCGATGACGGCCCCACGAAGGAGTGTGTGCCATGACGAAAACCACGAGCCCTACGACGGTGAAGGCCGCGGTTGCTGCCGCGCTCGATACGGCGATCGCCGAGCTCGAGACGGGCGCCCAGGCGTGGGCGAGGATCACCCTCGCTGAGCGTCAGGCCGTGTTGCGGCAGGTGCGCTCGGCGACCGCCGCCGTCGCCGCGGAGTGGGCCGACGTCGCCTCGGTGTCGAAGGGGCTCGCCCCCGGGCATCCGCTGCGGGGTGAGGAGTGGCTGTCGGGGCCGTATGCCGCCCTCGTCGCCCTCGACGCCTACGCCGACACGCTCGGCGCGCTCGCGGCGGGCCGCAGCCCCCTCGACGGTGTGCGGTTCGGCGAGGCGCCGGGCGACCGCACCATCGTGCATACCTCGCCGCTGACCGCCGTCGATGCGCTGCTGCTGTCGGGCTATCGCACCGAGGTGTGGCTGCAGCCGGGGGTCACTGCCGCCGAGGCCACCCGCGAGGCGGGGCTCGGGCAGCGCCGGCCCGGAGAATCAGGCGGCGTCGGGCTCGTGCTAGGCGCGGGGAACATCACCTCGATCCCGTTCCTCGACGTGCTGTATGAGCTGCTGGCATCCAACCGCGTCGTGATCCTGAAGGTGAACCCGACACAGGATGCCCTGGTGCCGGTCTTCGCGCGCGCTCTCGCGCCGCTGATCGACGCGGGGTTCCTGCGGATTGTCACGGGCGGGGGTGAGGTGGGCGCATTCCTCACGCGGCATACGTCGATCGCGCACGTGCACATCACCGGCTCCGAAGCGACCTTCCGGGCGATCGTGCCCGGGCTCTCGGTGCCCATCACGGCCGAACTCGGTGGCGTTTCGCCGATCATCGTGGTGCCGGGCGAGTGGTCGCGGGCCGACCTGCGCTTCCAGGCGGAGCACGTCGTGACGATGCGCCTGCACAACAGCGGACACAACTGCATCGCCGGGCAGGTCGTGCTGCTCTCGCAGGATTGGCCGCAGCGTGAGGCGTTCCTGCACGAGCTGCGCGTCGCCTACGACCGCGCTCCCGCACGGCCCGTCTGGTACCCGAACAGCCAGAGCCGGCTGGATGCCGCGCGCTCGTCGTACCCGGACGCCGCCTGGTGCGGCGGGGGCACGCGGGCGCTCGTCGAGACGGAGGTCTCCGACGCGGCGGAGCTCGAGAGCACCGAGTACTTCGCTCCCGTGCTCGGGGTCGTGACGCTGCGCGGCACGGGGCAGGAGTTCCTCGACGCCGCTGTCGCGCACGCCAACGACCGGCTGGTCGGCACGCTCGGCGCCAACGTGCTGATCGATCCCGTCACGCAGGATGCCCTGGGGTCGGGCTTCGAGCGCGCGATCGCACAGCTGCATTACGGAACGGTCGCGGTTAACGCCTGGACGGCCTTCGGATTCCTGACGCCGACCGCGACGTGGGGCGCGTTCCCCGGCGGAACCGTCGAACATGCCCCGAGCGGCATAGGTGTCGTGCACAACGCGTTCCTGCTCGACCGGGTCGAGCGGACGGTCGTGCGCGGGCCGTTCCGGCCGTTCCCGCGATCGCCCTCGTCTGCCCTGCACGGTCAAGGGCTGTCGGTGCTGCCGAAGCCGCCGTGGTTCGTCACCTCGCGCACCGGCGCGGCCGTGTGCGAGGGGTTCACGCGCTTTCGCATCGACGGCAACTGGGCGGCGATGAGCGCCACCCTCGTGAAGGCGTTCGCCGCATGAACGGGCGGGGTGCTCGCACGGGGCGGGGTGGCCGGGCCGGACTCGCGGGTCGACGCGCGGAGCTCGAGGCGGACTACATTGTCGTCGGGGCGGGCTCCGCGGGTGCCGCGATCGCGGCCCGGCTGAGCGACGACCCGGCGGTGTCGGTGCTGCTGCTGGAGGCGGGCCCGGTCGATAAGGCGCTCGAGCTGCACGTGCCCGCCGCGTTCTCGAAGCTGTTCCGCGGCATCCATGACTGGAACTACGACACTGTGCCGCAGCCGGCGCTCGAGGGGCGCACGGTGTACTGGCCGCGCGGGCGGACGCTCGGCGGGTCGTCGTCGCTCAACGCGATGATGTGGGTGCGCGGCTTCGCGGCGGACTACGACGAGTGGGCTTCGGTTGCGGGCGAAGGGTGGTCGTGGGCATCCCTCGCGCCGTACTTTCTGCGCGTCGAGGGGACGCAGGATGCCGCGGACCCCTCGCTCGGCACCGACGGTCCGCAGCGCGTCGAGCGTCAGCGCGATCCCCGGCCGCACACGGCGGCGTTCCTGGACGCCGCGCGCGAGCTCGGCCACCCCGTCACGACCGCGAACCTGCCGAGCGGGCAGGGGTTCTCGCAGACGATGGTGACGCAGCACCGCGGCGGCCGCGCCTCGACGGCAGATGCGTACCTGCGCCCCGCGAGCCGGCGTGCGAACCTGCGGGTCGTCACGGGCGCGCTCGTGCGACGGGTGACGTTCGCGGAAGGCGGCGACGGGTCCCCGCGCGCGACGGGTGTCTACGTCGACCTTGCGGGCATCACGCGCCACGCGCGCGCCCGACGCGAAGTCATCCTGTGCGGCGGCGCGATCAACACGCCGCAGCTGCTCATGCTGAGCGGAATAGGCCCCGCGGCGCACCTCGCCGAGCACGGCATCCCGGTTGTCGTGGATGCGCCGGGCGTGGGCTCGAACCTGCAGGATCACCTCGTCGCGGGGCTGGCGCCGGCGGCATCCGGGGGCACTCTCTATGGCGCCGAGAAGCCGGCGGAGCTCGTGCGCTACCTCACGCAGCGGCGCGGGATGCTCACCTCGAACGTCGCCGAGGCCTACGGGTTCGTGCGCACGCCGGTCGCCGAGGCCGCCGGCGCACCGGAAGGACTGCCCGACATCGAGATCATCTTCGCGGCGGCGCCGTACGTCGGCGAGGGCCTCGTACCGCTGCCCGCGGAGGGCATCACGGTCGGCGCGATCCTGCTGCGCCCGCGCAGTCGCGGGACGATCCGGCTCGCGTCGGCCGACCCCACGAACGCCGCCGTCATCGACCCCGGCTATCTGAGCGACCCGGACGGCGTCGACGCGCGCACGCTTCTCGCCGGGCTCGCCGAGTGCGAGCGGCTGATCGCGACCCGGGCGCTCGGCGCCGTCACGACCGGCGGCTGGGTGCAGCCCGTCGGCGGCGAGACGATGACCGCCGCCGAGCGCGCCGAAGTGTCGATGCGCCGCTACTCGCACACCCTCTACCACCCCGTCGGCACCGCCCGCATGGGGCTCGACCAGGCTTCGGTCGTCGACCCCTCGCTACAGGTGCGCGGGGTCTCTGGGCTTCGCGTCGCGGATGCCTCGGTCATGCCCACGGTCATCCGCGGCCACACGAACGCCCCCGCGATCGTGATCGGCGAGCGCGCCGCCGACCTGATCCGCGGGGGCTGACGCCCCGCGGCGCGGTCACGTACCGGCCGGTGGCGGTTGGCAACTCCGCAGATCTGGGCGAGCGCCGGCGCGGGCGCCGCGGGATTCCGGGGCCCACCGGCCCCGGGCGGGCCGGATTGGCGGAGTTACCAACACGGGCGGGCGCAGACAACGGGAAGGCACGCGGGCGCGCGGGCGCGCACAACGCGTCCGGACGCTGGTCCGACGCGGGTGAGGGCGGGGGTCAGCGTCCGGAGCGGCGCTGACCGCCGTTCTGACGCACGACCGAGCCGACCATGAGCTTGCCGCCGTTGCCGCCGGCGCCGCCGGCGTGCGAGGCGCGACGCCCCGAGGTGCGGGGGTTGCCGGATGCCGGAGACTGAGCCGCCGGGCGCTGCTCGCGCTGACCGCGCGACGCGTCGCCCGACCGCTCGGTGCGCGGCTGGCCGCCGCGGCCACCCTGGGCCTGACCACCACGACCACCCTGGGCCTGACCGTCGCGAACCGCGCCGCCCTGGCCGCGCCCGGCACCCTGACCGCCGCGACCGGCACCCTGACCGCCGCGCCCGGCCTGGCCCTGACCGCCGCCCGCGCCGCCGGCGCCCTGGCCCGCCTCGCGCGCCGCGCGCTTGCGCTGCGCGTTGGCGCCCTGGCTGCGACCGCCGCCGCCCTGACCGCGGCGCGGCTGCTCGACCTTCGGCTCGGGCTTGACGTAGGCCGCGACCTCGCCGACGAGCTCGGTCACCTCGGGCGACGTCGCCGAGACCCGCACAGGCGCGACCACGATCGCAGCCTTGCGCAGCAGGTCCTTCACGTCGCGCTCCTGACCGGGCAGCACGACCGTGACGACCGAGCCCTCGGCCCCGGCGCGCGCGGTGCGGCCGGAGCGGTGCAGGTACGCCTTGTGCTCCATCGGCGGGTCGACGTGGATGACAAGCTCCACGTCATCCACGTGCACGCCGCGCGCGGCGACATCGGTCGCGACGAGCACCTTCGCGGCGCCCGACGAGAACGCGGCGAGGTTGCGGTCGCGCTGCGGCTGCGAGAGGTTGCCGTGCAGGTCGACCGACGGGATACCCTGCGCGGTCAGCTGCTGCGCGAGCTTCTTCGCGTGGTGCTTCGTGCGCATGAACAGGATGCGGCGCGAGGTGCCCGACGCGAGCGTGCGCACGAGCTCCTTCTTGGCATCCGTGCCCTCGACGTGGAACACATGGTGGGTCATCGCCGCGACGGGCGAGTTCGCCTCGTCGACCGAGTGCAGCACCTCGTTCTGCAGGAACCGGTTCACGAGCTTGTCGACGCCGTTGTCCAGCGTCGCCGAGAAGAGCATGCGCTGGCCGCCCGTCGGGGTCGCCGCGAGGATGCGCGTGACCGCAGGCAGAAAGCCCAGGTCAGCCATGTGATCGGCCTCGTCGATGACGGTGATCTCCACGGCATCCAGCTTCACGAAGCCCTGCTGCATGAGGTCTTCGAGCCGCCCGGGGCACGCGACGACGATGTCGACGCCGGCCTTGAGCGCCGCGACCTGGCGGGTCTGCGTGACGCCGCCAAAGATCGTCGTCGTGGTCATGCCGTAGGCGGATGCCAGGGGCTCGAGCGTCGCGTTGATCTGCGTCGCGAGCTCGCGCGTGGGCGCGAGGACGAGGCCGAGGATGCGGCCCGCACGGCGCGATCCGCCCGCGAGCGCGCCGCCGAGGCGCGCGACCATCGGGATCGAGAAGGCGAGGGTCTTGCCCGAGCCGGTCTTACCCCGGCCGAGCACGTCGCGGCCGGCGAGGGTGTCGGGCAGGGTATCGACCTGAATGGGGAACGCCTCGGTCTTGCCGTCCTTCGCGAGGACGTCAAGCAGCGGCGCGGGCACGCCGAGCGTGCGGAAAGAAGTATCAGTCATGGGATGTTTCTGGGCAGGGATGCCCGGATCGGTGGCCTCTGCGCGGTATGCGCACAGGGTCGCCGTACGACCCTTCGATACGCGGACCTTCGGTCCGCTACTCAGGGACCGACCATGGGAAGTCGGCAGCGGATAGCGTTCTACGACGCGAGCGCACCGGATTCGGTGCGGCAAGTAAGACCAGTCTAGCAGGGTGGGGTTTCGGCCCATCCTCGTCCCAAAACGTGTCGTTTGACGGGACCAAAGTCAGCCACTTTCGGGACATACCGCGCCAGAAAGGGGACGAGGCCTGCACGGACGCGGTCAGGCGCGGGCGAAGCGGTCGGTCGCGGCGCGCAGGGCGCGGGCGATGCCCGGCTCGGTCGCGGAGTGCGAGGCGTCCGGCACGACGACGAACTCCGCCTCGGGCCAGGCCCGGTGCAGGTCCCACGCGGTCATGATCGGGGTGCACACGTCGTAGCGGCCCTGCACGATGACGGCGGGGATGCCGCGGACCGCCCCGACATCCTCGATCAGCTGCCCCTCGCGGAACCACCCGCCGTGCACGAAGTAGTGGTTCTCGATGCGCGCGAAGGCGACGGCCTCTTCGACGCCTGTCATGGATGCCACGAGGTCCTCATCGGGCAGGAGTGTGAGGGTGGATGCCTCCCACGTCGTCCATGCGACGGCGGCCGGCACGTGCACGGCCGGGTCAGGGTCGGACAGGCGCCGGTGGTACGCGTCGATGAGGCGCGAGCGCTCGAGGACGGGGATCTGCGCGAGGTAGTCCTCCCACAGGTCGGGGTAGAGCGCCGACGCGCCGCCTTCGTAGAACCACTCCAGCTCGTGTCGGCGCAGGGTGAAGATGCCGCGCAGAACGAGCTCGGTCACCGCCTCGGGGTGCGACTCGGCGTAGGCGAGCGCGAGAGCCGATCCCCACGATCCGCCGAAGACCTGCCACCGGTCGATGCCGAAGTTCTTGCGCAGCAGCTCGATGTCGGCGACGAGGTGCCACGTCGTGTTGTGGCGGAGGTCGGCATCCGGCGCGCTCATGTGCGGGGTCGACTTTCCGCATCCGCGCTGGTCGAACAGGATGATGCGGTACACGTCCGGGTCGAAGAACCGCCGCTGCCAGGGCGAGGTTCCCGAACCGGGGCCGCCGTGCAGGAACACGACCGGCTTGCCGTCGGGGTTGCCCGATTGCTCCCAGTAGACGCGCTGGCCCTCGCCCGCGAGCAGGAACCCCGTCTCGTACGGCTCGATCGCGGGGTAGAGGATGTCGTCGAGGTGCGCGGGGCCGTTCACGGGGTCCCCACCGCGAACGTGTCGCACGAGAGCGGCCCACCCTTGTACCCCGTCGCGAACCAGCGCTGGCGCTGCTCGCTCGAGCCGTGAGTCCAGCTCTCGGGGTTGACGCTGCCCGACTGCGCCTGGATGTGGTCGTCGCCGACGGCGGCCGCGGCATCCAGCGCGTCGCGGATCTGCGCCTCGGTCGGCGGCTTGAGGTACGAGACGCCATTTGCGTCCTTCGGGTTAGCCATCGCCGCGACCCACGAACCTGCGTAGCAGTCGGCCTGCAGCTCGGTGCGCACGCCGTTGCTCTCGGGGCCGGTGCCGTTGTTCGGGTACCGGTCGAACACGCCCGTGATCTGCTGGATGTGGTGGCCGTACTCGTGCGCGAGCACGTACAGCTGCGCGAGGTCGCCGGCACGATCGCCGAACTGCTGCTCGAGGACGTCGAAGAACGTCGGGTCGATGTAGACGGTCTCCTCCGGCGGGCAGTAGAACGGGCCCGTGGCGTTGGATGCCGTGCCGCACTGCGTCGGCGTCGACCCGTCGACGATGATCAGCTGCGGCGCGCGGTAGCCCTGCACCTGAGTGGCCCAGTACGCGTTGATCGCCTTCGACCCGGCCGCGAGGCGGCAGTCGACGTTCGCGTTCGCGTCGGCGCCGGTCTCGCACTGCGTGAGTTCGGACTCCTGGCCGCCGCCACCGCCGCCCGTGCCGAGCAGGCTCGTGAAGTCGCCGCCGGTGAAGATACTGAGCAGCAGCACGGCGATCGCGCCGAGGCCGCCGACGCCGCCGACGATCGCGCCGCCGCCCGGCCCGCGCCTCTTCGCGCCGCTGCCGCTCACGTCGGCGTTGCTGTTGAACGTCATGGGTTTCACCGTACCCTCTGCGATCGCCCGCGCCCGGATACCCCGCCGCGGGAGGCCCGCGTGACCCGAGGCGTTCTAGGCTCAGGGCATGGATGCCACGCACGCTCTGCTCTGGCTGATCGGTGGCGTGCTCGTGATCACCGTCTCGACGGTGCTCGCGCGGTGGCTCGGGGTCGCGGGGCCGCTCATCCTCGTCGCGATCGGTCTGGGTGCGTCGCTCGTATTACCGTCGTTCTCGGTGCCGCCCGAGCTCATCCTCGTCGGCATCCTGCCGCCCCTTCTCTATGCCGCAGCGGTGCGCCTGCCGGCGGTGGAGTTCCGCCGCGACGCGCTGCCGATCGCGGGGCTTGCGGTGCTCCTCGTCGTCGTCACCGCGCTCGCGCTCGGCGCGCTCTTCTACGTGTCGCGATCCCGGGGCTCGGGTTTCCGCTGGCGGTCGCGCTCGGCGCGATCCTGAGTCCGACGGATGCCGTGGCCACCTCGATCGCGAAGAAGCTCGGCATCTCGCCGCGCGTCATCACGATGCTCGAGGGCGAGAGCCTCCTCAACGACGCGACCGCCCTCGTGCTGCTGCGTTCGACGGTCGCCGCGGCGGCGCTCGGCTTCTCGTTCTGGGGAACGGTCGGGCAGTTCGCGTGGGGCGTCCTGGTCGCTGTCGTCATCGGGGTCGCGGTCGGCCTGCTGCAACTGCGCGTGCGGCGCTGGATCGCCGACCCCGCGGCGAACACGGCGGTGAGTTTCATCATCCCGTTCGTCGCGTACCTGCCCACCGAGGAGCTCGGCGGATCGGGTCTCGTCGCCGCGGTCGCCGCCGGCCTCGTCGCCTCGCAGGGCGCGACCCGCTGGCTGACGCCCGAGCAGCGGATGTCGGACCAGGTCAACTGGCGCACGATCGAGCTGTTGCTCGAGGGAGCGGTCTTCCTCATCATGGGGCTCGAGCTGCGCGACATCGTCACCGCCAACGCCCAGGAGCACGCCGGTCTCGGCCGCCCCGTCCTGCTCGCGCTCGCCGCGCTCGGCATCGTGCTGGTCGTGCGCGCCGTGTATGTGAGCGGGCTGGTCGCGCTGCTCGGCAGGCGCGCACGGTCGAGTCGGCGCGAGCGGCTGATCGCGATCGGCGAGCGGATCGATCAGATGGATGCCTCCGGCGAACTCGTCACGCGCACGCGCGGCGCGGAGCCCGACCCCGATCCCGAGAAGCGGGCGCGCCGGCTCTCGATGTTCCGTTCGCGGGTGACGCGCGGCCTCAACGACCTCGACGACTACCAGGCGTCGCCCCTCGGCTGGAAGCAGGGTGTGGTCATCGTCTGGGCGGGCATGCGAGGCGTCGTCACGCTCGCGGCGGCACAGACCCTGACGACCGACGACACCGAGTTGCGGCCACTGCTCGTGCTGATCGCGTTCCTCGTCGCGCTCATCAGCCTGCTGCTGCAGGGGCTGACGCTTCCCCTCGTCATCCGGTGGCTGCGGATTCCGCCGCCGTCGACGATTCCGCTGCGGCATCCGCGGAGCGCGAGCGGCTCGCCGACGAGTTGCAGCTCGCGGCATCCGACCGCCTCGCGCGCGGCGATATCGCGAAGCCCGACGGAACTCCCTACGACCCGACGCTGCTGCGCGAGATCAGCAAGCGGATGTCGGAGCCGCCCGCGGACCGGTGGGCGCTGACCGAGTCGGACAGGTCGGCCCTGCGCATCCAGATGCTCGAGATCCAGCGGGAGCGGCTCGGTGAACTCTCTCACGAGGGCTCATACTCAACCGAGGCGCTGCGCGAAGCGCTCGGCCGCCTCGACGCCGAACAGATCAGCCTGCAACTGCGGCTCGACGCCTGACGGCGGCGGCCGTCATGGCCGACAATGGTTACGGCGCGGATGCGCCCAGACGCCGACGGGAGTGGGATGACCGATCAGACGGATTCCGTGGACGGCGGGAGCGTCGATCGCGCGCCGGCCGACTACGCCGAGTCCATCGCGCTGCCCGCGACGACCGAGGCGGTCCCCGTCATTGTGTCGGGCACGGACTGGTGGGCGGCACGCCCGGCCGGCTCGCGCCTGGTGGGCCTCGTCGTCGCACGCGACGACCTGCCCTCCGTCATCGCGCAGCGCGACGCGCTCGCCGAGTTCGGCGTGCCGATCGAGGGCTTCCGCCACCCCGCCCCCGAGACGGGCGAGAGCTGGTCGGAACGGCTCCACCGCTTGTTCGGCCGCCTCGCGTCCGGCGACGTCGTGGTCGTCGCCGACAAGCACGCCCTCGGACGCACCGTCGACGAAGAGACCCACGCGATCGCCGAACTCCGCCACCGCGGCATCATCGTGAAGGTGCTGGGCCACTCCCGCGCCTGACGCCCCGGCATCCGCGCGCGTGCATCTCGCGAGACCCGGTGTGCGCGTCGAGAGGTACGTTCGTGAACGCGCATCTCGACGCAAAAACCGGGTCTCGCGGAAGGGGCGGGGGGATGCCGGGGGGCGGTCAGACGAGGGCGGGTGTGTCGGCGCGGACCTTGGCGCGGATCGAGTTCTCGAGCTCGTCCTGGCGGACGACGGCCTCGAGCGTCTGCTGCAGCTCGGCGGCGGGCACGGCGATCAGGCCGTCCGTGTCGCCGAAGATCGCGTCGCCCGGGTAGCAGACGACGTTTCCGCAGGCGACGGGAGCTCCGACGACCCCGGGGCCGTACTTGGACGGGCCGGCCGGGCAGACCCCGCGCGCGAACACCGGGAACCCGAACTCGTCGATCGCGTCGATGTCGCGCACCGAGCCGTCGACGATGACGCCGCGGACACCCTTGTGCAGGCAGATCTCGGCGAGGATGTCGCCGAACACCGAGCGGTTCACGTCGCTGTTCGCGTTGACGACGAGCACGTCGCCCGGCTCGGCGTGGTCGAGCGCGGCGTGGATCGCGAGATTGTCGCCCTCGCGCCCCAGCACGGGAAGGATCGTTCCCGCGACCTTCCGGTTCACGGTGAACGGCTGGATGGCCGCGACCATCATCCCCATGCGCGCCCGCGTGTCGCCGCCCCGCTCGCGAGCTGAGCGCGGCTGACCCGGTCCCCGGGTGCGGCCTGTGCCCTGTCGTCAAGGGCCCGTCGGTGGAGCCGCCCGGTTGCACCTCCGCTGGTCGAGTGCGCGCGCGTAGCCGTAGGTATGCCCCCGCCCCCGGTGGTCGAGTGCCCGCGGCGGAGCCGCACCCCCGGTGGTCGAGTGCCCGCGGCGGAGCCGCGGGTGTATCGAGACCAGGGTTCCGATCACAATGTCGGACCCCCTGTTCATAATCGAAGGTATGAACGAATGGTCCGATCTTCCCGGAGCGGGTAGCGATGCAGACATCGCCGTGCTCGCGGAGATCGTC
>QFPM01000012.1 GCA_003248655.1 Microbacterium sp. | reverse complement strand
GGATAGGGACCGAACTGTCTCACGACGTTCTAAACCCAGCTCGCGTACCGCTTTAATGGGCGAACAGCCCAACCCTTGGGACCTACTCCAGCCCCAGGATGCGACGAGCCGACATCGAGGTGCCAAACCATGCCGTCGATATGGACTCTTGGGCAAGATCAGCCTGTTATCCCCGAGGTACCTTTTATCCGTTGAGCGACAGCGCTTCCACAAGCCACTGCCGGATCACTAGTCCCGACTTTCGTCCCTGCTCGACCTGTCAGTCTCACAGTCAAGCTCCCTTGTGCACTTACACTCGCCACCTGATTGCCAACCAGGTTGAGGGAACCTTTGGGCGCCTCCGTTACTTTTTGGGAGGCAACCGCCCCAGTTAAACTACCCACCAGGCACTGTCCCTGAACCGGATTACGGTTCGAAGTTAGATATCCAGAGTGACCAGAGTGGTATTTCAACAATGACTCCACGGTAACTGGCGTCACCGCTTCAAAGTCTCCCACCTATCCTACACAAGCCACACCGAACACCAATACCAAGCTGTAGTAAAGGTCACGGGGTCTTTCCGTCCTGCTGCGCGTAACGGGGAAGTCGTTACGCCATTCGTGCAGGTCGGAACTTACCCGACAAGGAATTTCGCTACCTTAGGATGGTTATAGTTACCACCGCCGTTTACTGGGGCTTAAATTCTCAGCTTCGCCTTGCGGCTAACCGGTCCTCTTAACCTTCCAGCACCGGGCAGGCGTCAGTCCGTATACATCGTCTTGCGACTTGGCACGGACCTGTGTTTTTAATAAACAGTCGCTACCCACTAGTCTCTGCGGCCTTCAAACGCTTTCGGAGCAAGTCCTAATACGCCGAAGGCCCCCCTTCTCCCGAAGTTACGGGGGCATTTTGCCGAGTTCCTTAACCACGATTCTCTCGATCTCCTTGGTATTCTCTACCTGACCACCTGAGTCGGTTTGGGGTACGGGCGGCTAGAACCTCGCGTCGATGCTTTTCTTGGCAGCATAGGATCACCCACTTTTTATCCGCATCGTGTCTCAGCCTATGTAAGAGACGGATTTGCCTATCTCTCGGCCTACGCACTTGCCCCGGGACAACCATCGCCCGGGTTGGGCTACCTTCCTGCGTCACACCTGTTAATACGCTAACCGCACCAGCATGGGGTCGTGCGCTAGCTCCAACGTTCTCACCCCGAAGGGATCGATACAGAGGAATTCGGGCACTTAGCACCACTGGATTAGCTTGGGCGGTTCTTCGCCGGTACGGGAATATCAACCCGTTGTCCATCGACTACGCCTGTCGGCCTCGCCTTAGGTCCCGACTTACCCAGGGAAGATTAGCTTGACCCTGGAACCCTTGGTCTTTCGGAGGACGTGTTTCTCACACGTCTTTCGCTACTCATGCCTGCATTCTCACTCGTGTGGCCTCCACGGCTGGTTCACACCGCCGCTTCGCTGGCCACACGACGCTCTCCTACCCATCAACACGGCTGGACCACGAAGGCCTACCAATAATGTCAATGCCACAACTTCGGTGGCGTGCTTGAGCCCCGTTACATTGTCGGCGCGGAATCACTTGACCAGTGAGCTATTACGCACTCTTTCAAGGGTGGCTGCTTCTAAGCCAACCTCCTGGTTGTCAAGGCAACTCCACATCCTTTCCCACTTAGCACGCGCTTTGGGACCTTAGTTGGTGGTCTGGGTTGTTTCCCTCTCGACTATGAAGCTTATCCCCCACAGTCTCACTGCTGCGCTCTCACTTACCGGCATTCGGAGTTTGGCTGACGTCAGTAACCTTGTAGGGCCCATCGGCCATCCAGTAGCTCTACCTCCGGCAAGAAACACGCAACGCTGCACCTAAATGCATTTCGGAGAGAACCAGCTATCACGAAGTTTGATTGGCCTTTCACCCCTATCCACAGCTCATCCCCTCAGTTTTCAACCTAAGTGGGTTCGGCCCTCCACGACGTCTTACCGTCGCTTCAGCCTGGCCATGGATAGATCACTTCGCTTCGGGTCTAGGACACGCGACTGAATCGCCCTATTCAGACTCGCTTTCGCTACGGCTACCCCTCACGGGTTAACCTCGCCACGTATCGCTAACTCGCAGGCTCATTCTTCAAAAGGCACGCTGTCACCCCTGCTAGGGAGGCTCCAACGGTTTGTAAGCAAACGGTTTCAGGTACTATTTCACTCCCCTCCCGGGGTACTTTTCACCTTTCCCTCACGGTACTTGTCCGCTATCGGTCATCTGGGAGTATTTAGGCTTATCAGGTGGTCCTGACAGATTCACACGGGATTTCTCGGGCCCCGTGCTACTTGGGATACTCTTCGCGCCAAGGGAGGCATTTCGACTACGGGGTTGGCACCCTCTATGACCTGGCTTTCAATCCAGTTCGTCTATACCTTCTTGTAACGCCGGCTGCTCGGCAGAACAGCCTGAAAAGTCCCACAACCCCGAATACGCAACTCCTGCCGGATATCACACGTACTCGGTTTAGCCTGTTCCGGTTTCGCTCGCCACTACTAACGGAATCGCGGTTGCTTTCTCTTCCTGTGGGTACTGAGATGTTTCACTTCCCCACGTTCCCTCTACCCGCCCTATATATTCAGGCGGGAGTCACTGGGTCGGCACGCCGCCCAGCGGGGTTTCCCCATTCGGAGATCCTCGGATCAAAGTGTGCTTATCCACTCCCCGAGGCTTATCGCAGATTGCTACGTCCTTCTTCGGCTCCAGATGCCAAGGCATCCACCGTTTGCTCTTAAAGACTTGAAATCACATGAGTTTGAATCGTCAATTTGAAATTGACTAATGATCTTTAGGATCATCTTTCTGAACTGACCGAAGTCAGCTCAAAGATGCTCGCGTCCACTGTGTAGTTCTCAAAGTACGGGCGGTACCTTCCCCGCTACCGGCGCTGCCGGCATCAGAAAAGGTCCTGAGGTTGGTCGCCTCCGAAGAGGCATCCGGTCCCTCAGGACCCAACAGCGTGCATGTGCCGACTCTCTCGTCCCAAGCGTTCCAGACCTGAAGGTCGTACTGACTCGAGGATTCGATCCTCGGCACCTCGTCAAATGTTCCACCCATGAGCTAACCGGCGAGAACGTTTGTCTCGATCCGGCGCCTGGACACCCGAGGGTGCCAGATGCTCCTTAGAAAGGAGGTGATCCAGCCGCACCTTCCGGTACGGCTACCTTGTTACGACTTAGTCCTAATTACCGATCCCACCTTCGACGGCTCCCTCCACAAGGGTTGGGCCACCGGCTTCAGGTGTTACCGACTTTCATGACTTGACGGGCGGTGTGTACAAGACCCGGGAACGTATTCACCGCAGCGTTGCTGATCTGCGATTACTAGCGACTCCGACTTCATGAGGTCGAGTTGCAGACCTCAATCCGAACTGGGACCGGCTTTTTGGGATTCGCTCCACCTTGCGGTATTGCAGCCCTTTGTACCGGCCATTGTAGCATGCGTGAAGCCCAAGACATAAGGGGCATGATGATTTGACGTCATCCCCACCTTCCTCCGAGTTGACCCCGGCAGTATCCCATGAGTTCCCACCATTACGTGCTGGCAACATAGAACGAGGGTTGCGCTCGTTGCGGGACTTAACCCAACATCTCACGACACGAGCTGACGACAACCATGCACCACCTGTTTACGAGTGTCCAAAGAGTTCTACATTTCTGCAGCGTTCTCGTATATGTCAAGCCTTGGTAAGGTTCTTCGCGTTGCATCGAATTAATCCGCATGCTCCGCCGCTTGTGCGGGTCCCCGTCAATTCCTTTGAGTTTTAGCCTTGCGGCCGTACTCCCCAGGCGGGGAACTTAATGCGTTAGCTGCGTCACGGAATCCGTGGAATGGACCCCACAACTAGTTCCCAACGTTTACGGGGTGGACTACCAGGGTATCTAAGCCTGTTTGCTCCCCACCCTTTCGCTCCTCAGCGTCAGTTACGGCCCAGAGATCTGCCTTCGCCATCGGTGTTCCTCCTGATATCTGCGCATTCCACCGCTACACCAGGAATTCCAATCTCCCCTACCGCACTCTAGTCTGCCCGTACCCACTGCAGGCCCGAGGTTGAGCCTCGGGTTTTCACAGCAGACGCGACAAACCGCCTACGAGCTCTTTACGCCCAATAATTCCGGATAACGCTTGCGCCCTACGTATTACCGCGGCTGCTGGCACGTAGTTAGCCGGCGCTTTTTCTGCAGGTACCGTCACTTTCGCTTCTTCCCTGCTAAAAGAGGTTTACAACCCGAAGGCCGTCGTCCCTCACGCGGCGTTGCTGCATCAGGCTTGCGCCCATTGTGCAATATTCCCCACTGCTGCCTCCCGTAGGAGTCTGGGCCGTGTCTCAGTCCCAGTGTGGCCGGTCACCCTCTCAGGCCGGCTACCCGTCGACGCCTTGGTGAGCCGTTACCTCACCAACAAGCTGATAGGCCGCGAGCTCATCCCTGACCGAAATTCTTTCCAGCTGCTGAAGATGCCTTCGCAGCTCGTATCCGGTATTAGACGCCGTTTCCAGCGCTTATCCCAGAGTCAGGGGCAGATTGCTCACGTGTTACTCACCCGTTCGCCACTGATCCACAGAGCAAGCTCTGCTTCACCGTTCGACTTGCATGTGTTAAGCACGCCGCCAGCGTTCATCCTGAGCCAGGATCAAACTCTCCGTAAAGAAATGTTGCTGCGATCAGCCGGAAATTGACTGAAGCAGCGAGTTTGATCTGACCAAAGGGATGTCATTGCTGACTATCCGTTGCGGGCACCGAAGTACCCGACTTTGATCCAAAGGAATCTCTGCCGGCCAGGCCGGCACGAGGTTATTTGGCATTTGACAAGTGCACGCTGTTGAGTTCTCAAGGATCGGATGCTCCTGACGCTCGGCCTCTCGACCTCGCCACCAGGGCAACTTCTCTATCTTATCCGTCTCGTTCCGTCTGTCAAACCGACGCGCCGGGGTTCTGAGACCCTCGACGACCGCCGGTGACCGCGGTCCACGGAGTGGATATCCCATCCTAGACCCGAAGGTCCTGTTCTCTCTAGTAGAGAGGTTTGGGTTGGGGTGGTTCTCCGCTTGAGGGGGCGAGGCCTTCCGGCTCTGCGCTCTTCCCTGTGGGGCGAACAGGTAATAACTTACGCGGCGTCGGCGCTTCGGCCAAATCGCAGCCGCATCCCGGGCGTGTCGCGCCGCAGGGCGACGATGTCGGGGGCGCCATGTGCCCTGTTCTCGCGCCCAGGTGGGCACATGAGGACCCCGAGTTGATCGGTTCGCGCGCCTCCCGCGCGCCTCGCGCGCGCCTCGCCCGCGGACGACGGCGGCCCCCGCTCCGCAGAGCGAGGGCCGCCGTCGTGCTGTGCGCCTGGTGTTACTGCGCGGCCTTCACGATCTCGAGGAGGCTCGGGTTGTTGGCGTACGCCTCAGCCGCGTTGGCCTTCGTGACGATGACCGGCTTCAGCAGGTACGCGGGGACGACCTTCACACCGTTGTCGTACTGCTCGGTGTCGTTGACGTCGACCTCTTCGCCCTTCTGGAGCTGGCCGATCATCTTGATCGTCTGCTCGACGAGGAGCGTCGTGTCCTTGTTGATCGTCGAGTACTGCTCGCCGGCCATGATCGACTTCACCGACTCGACCTCGGAGTCCTGACCGGTGACGGTGAACGTCGAGATGTCCTTGCCGGCCTGCTTCACCGAGGTGATGACGGCGCGATCGAGCGCATCTCGAGAATCGGGACAGTAGCCGTCATGTGCGCGACCTCCTCGTCGTCTGCTCGTAGCTCTTCGTCGACCTGTTGCGAATGTGACCGTTCACATCGCTTGAACATCGTGCACCCTGAGCCGGGCGATGTCAAACACCCGAGGTGTGCGTTATCGAAGTGTCATCTTGCGTGCGCGCGAGGGGCCGCCGTGGACCGACGGACGACCAGCGCGGGCTCGACGGATGGCTGCGCGGGGCCTGCGGCAACGGCATCCTGCGTGCGTGCGGGATCGGAGGCATCGATCGCACGGAGCAGCGCCGCCACCGCGCGCTCCCCCAGCCCGGCGAAGTGCTGGTGCACCGTGGTGAGGGGCGGCCAGCCGTGCGCGGCGAGCGGGATGTCGTCGAATCCGACGATGCTGACGTGGCCGGGGACATCGACGCCGGCATCCCGGAAACCGTGCATCAGGCCGAGCGCCATCGCGTCGCTCGCGGCGAACACTGCGGTGAAGTCGAGCCGGTGCGAGAGTTCGATCGCCGCCCGATAGCCGAAGTCGGCCGTCCAGTCGCCGAGGATCGGCGGACGGGTCGGCAGGTCGGCATCCGAGAGCGCGTGCAGGTAGCCCTGCATCCGGCTCTCCGCCTCGATCCAGTCCTGCGGGCCGGCGAGATGCACGATCTCGGAGTGCCCGAGCGAGATGAGGTGCTCGGTCGCGAGTCGCGCCCCGCGCAGCTGGTCGTCGGCGATCTCGGCGATGCCGCGCTCGGCGGTGTGCAAACCGAGATGAGGGATGCCGACGTCAAGCTCCGCGAGGACGTCGAAGACGCGCACCTGCGGCGCGTGGACGATGATTCCCTCGACCGCCTGGCGGCGGAGGTGTTCGACGGCCGCGGTGATCGTCTCGGGCCGCGTGTCAGCGAGGTAGGCAGAGTTGACCCAGTACCCGCGCTCGCGCGCGGCATCCTCGAGCGCCGCGACGCTCGAGGTCGGGCCGTACTCCCCTCGCGAGCCGAGGATGACGCCGATCGTGTGCGAGCGACTGGTCACGAGCGCGCGCGCGGCTTGATTCGGCCGGTAGCGCAGGTCTGCCATCGCGTCGAGCACTCGCTGCTTCGTCGCGGGGCGGATCGAGGGATGCCCGTTGAGCACGCGCGACACCGTCTGGTACGACACGTCGGCGACGCGCGCGACGTCGCGGATGCTCGCCGTGCGCACGCGACCCTCGTCTGGTGACAACGTTGCCCTCGCCTTCGATGTGCACGTTCACATTACCGCCCCACGAGCCGGCGCCGTTTTCCGGGCAGGTCAGCGGTCGGCGCGACCGCGACGCGTGACGATAACCGCGATGGTGGCTGCCAGGGCGATCGTCACGACACCCCATGCCGCGCACGTCGGCGGAAGCACGCGATACGCGAGGTGCTGGAACGTCCAAGTGGGGCCGAACGGGCCATAGATGACGTAGCCGATCGCGAGCGCGGCGACGAGAGCGACCGGCAACGACAGCCACCAGACCCATCGCACGGCGCCCGGAAACACCCTGCCCTGCGCGGGCGCGGGCGTGCGGCGACGCAGCCAGAGCGCGGCGCAGATCGCGAGGATCGCGAGTCCGCCTACGCTCGAGGCGTACTGCATCCATTTGTACCCGGGCAGCGGCCCCCACGACGATTCGAGGGCGGGGACGAGCGCCACGCCCCAGCGGCCCTCGTGGGTGAAGGCATCCCACACGATGTGGCTGAGCACGCCGAGCAGGAGCGACAGCACGAGGATCGCCGCCGAGACGGCGACGCCGCGGCGCGACCACCATTCCGGCGCGACGAGGGCGCCGCGGTCCCACTCGGCGGGCAGCCGCCGCGCAAGCCAGAGCGGCGACAGCTCGCGAACAGCGGGGCGGAGCACCGCGCACCAGAGCGCGAGCAGCACGAGAGCGATCGCCGTAGACAGCACGAGGTTCGTATGCGTCGTCTGGTACGTCACGGGCGTCCCGCGCACGAACAACGGCAGGTCGGGCGTCATCGCGCCCACCGCGATCGCCGCGGGCAGGAGCGGCGTGCGCACGAACGGCAGCGCGACGACCGCGTGCGACGGGGTGAACGGCACGTCGAATTACTCGCGTCAGCCGACGAACAGCCCGGCGAGGGTCTTCTTGCCGCGGCGGAGCACCGACACTCCCCCGGGCAGAGCACCGGTCACGACCGCATCCTCAGCCTCCACCTTGACGCCATCGAGCGATACGCCGCCCTGCCCGATCGCACGGCGCGCCTCGGACAGGCTCGTGACGAGCCCGGTGTCCACGAGCGCCTGGATGACAGGGGTTTCCGGCGCGACGGTCGCATGCGGAAGCTCCTCGAGTGCGCTGCGGAGGGTCGCCGCGTCGAGCGCGTGCAGATCTCCCGAGCCGAAGAGAGCCTCGGATGCCGCGATGACGGCCTCGGCGGCATCCAGCCCATGCACCGTCGTGACGACCTCGAGGGCGAGACGCTTCTGCGCCGCGCGGCGGAACGGTTCCGCCTCGACGAGCGCCGCGTGCTCCTCGATCTCGGCGCGCGTGAGGAACGTGAAGATCTTCAGCCGCTCGATGACGTCGGCATCCGCCGTCGACAGCCAGAACTGGTACATGCGGTACGGGCTGCACATCGCGGCATCCAGCCAGATCGCGTTGCCCTCGCTCTTGCCGAACTTCGTGCCGTCGCTGTTCGTGATGAGCGGGGTGCCGATCGCGTGGACGGAGGCTCCCTCGGCCTTGCGCAACAGGTCGACACCGCTCGTGAGGTTGCCCCACTGATCGCTGCCGCCGGTCTGCAGCACGCAGCCGTACTGCAGGTAGAGCTCGCGGTAGTCGAGCCCCTGCAGGATCTGGTAGCTGAACTCGGTGTAGCTGATGCCTTCTTCCGAGTTCAGGCGCGCGCTGACGGCATCCTTCTTCAGCATCGTTCCCACGCGGAAGTGCTTGCCGATCTCGCGCAGGAACGTGATCGCGCTCATCGGCGCGGTCCAGTCGAGGTTGTTGACGAGACGAGCGGCGTTCTCACCCTCGAAGCTGAGGTACTGCTGCACCTGAGAGCGCAGGTATCCGACCCACTCGCCGACGACGGCTTCATCGTTGAGGGTGCGCTCGGCGGTCGGCCGCGGGTCGCCGATGAGCCCGGTCGAGCCGCCGACGAGCCCGAGCGGCTTGTGGCCCGCGAGCTGCAGGCGTCGCATCGTGAGCAACTGCACGAGGTTTCCCAGGTGCAGGCTCGGCGCCGTCGGGTCGAAGCCGCAGTAGTACGTGATCGGGTCACCCGCGAGGAGGGTGCGCAGGGCATCCTGGTCGGTGGAAACGTGCACGAGGCCACGCCAGACGATCTCGTCCCAGACGTTCTCGAACGTCGGGTCGTTGGCAGGATCGAGCGCGCTGACGGCGGCAGTCACGGCGGGTTCAGACACGCGCCCCAGGTTATCAGCGCCCGCAGAGAGGGCCGGATGCCGGCGGCCGGGTGGTGCGGCAAGAGGCAGTGTCGACTCCCCGTGCGACACTGACGGCATGGAAATCTCCGCTGCCGCACTGATCACCGCTGCGCTGACGATCTTCCTGTTCCTCGCGCTGCTCGCGTCGCTCGTCCTCGTGACGGTGTCGATGCGGAGGCCCAAGACCGTGCCGATCCTCGTCGCGGCGGGGCTCGTCGTGCTCGCGCTCGTCGTCGTGGCGGTCGCGCCGTTCGAGGTGCCGCGGCTCCTCGGCGCCCTGCTGGCGCTTCCCGCCGTCGCCCTCGCCACCTTCGGTGGCAACCCGGTGGTGCGCTGGGTGCTGTCCGTTGCAGAAGGCGGCCGGACGCGCGAGGGTGAGCGCGGCGGCATCCTGGTGGAGCTGATGGCCGAGCACGCCGGAACGCCGAAGGAGGAAGAGATCCTTCGCGGTGGGACCACGATCGGCTATCTCGAGCGACTGGCTGCGGCACTGAGCATCGTCGCCGGGTTTCCGGCGGCGCTCGCCGTGATCGTCGCACTCAAGGGCGTCGGGCGGTTCACCGAGCTCGCGACGCCGGCCGCGCGCGAGCGCTTCATCGTCGGGACGCTCGCGAGCCTGCTGTGGGCGAGCGTCGTCGCGGCGATCGTCCCGCTCGCCGTCGTCTGACGGTGGCGCCGGTCGCAGCGTGTGCGACCGCGGCGCTACGCGCGTAGCTGGGCGAAGCCCTCGGCGAGGGCTCCGACCCCGGCCGCGGCGAGCGCCTGCGACACGGCGGACTGCGTGATGCCCTCGTCGCGGGCAAGCTCCCGCTGGGTGCGACCGAGCAAGCGCCCGTAGGCGAGGCGGCGCGTGCGCGCCGACATCGCGCTCACGAGTTCGTCGCGCGCGAGGAGGTACGCGTTCGCGACAGCGACCTCGGGGCGGCGCTCGGCATCCGCCGTGACGATCCAGGTGCGCGCACCGGGGATCGTCCGCGCCTGCTTCGCGTGCACGAACTCGATCGCCTCGCGCGCCGCCCACCAGGCCGGTCCCTCGGCGAGGTCGCCGACCCGCGAGGGGACATCGCCCGTCTCGCCCACACCCAGTCCGTAGCGGCACTCGACGATGTCGGGCAGCGCGAGCCGCAGGAGCAGCAGGGATGCCATCGCGTCGGGCAACGACGAATACACGCCCTGCAGTTCGTCGCCGACGACCGGCTCGAGCGGGCGCTTCGCGGAGGGAGCGTCGCGCTCGACCCGCAGGATCGCGTCGTCGAGGGCACGCTGAGCGGCGGCGCGGTCCGGAAGGGAGCGCGACCCGACGATGTCTGCGATCACGGCGACGTCCATGAAAGCAGATTATCACTTATCTTTTCAAATGATAAGCGATTGATTGATATTACGGATTGATCAGTTCCTGCGCGGCGCCCTGGGCCCGCGCGATGAGTTCTGCCCGCTGCTCGGCGACGCGGATGCCGGCGGTGCCGCCCGCGCCGGTGCGGCTCGCGACCGACCCCTCCACCGTGAGCACCTCGCGCACCGCCGGCGCGAGGTGGGGGGAGACCTCGGCGAGGAGTGCGTCGTCGGCATCCTCGAGTCCGATTCCGCGGGTCTCGCAGGCGCGCACGAGCGAGCCCGAGATCTCGTGCGCGTCGCGGAACGGCACGCCCTGCTTCACGAGCCACTCGGCGACGTCGGTCGCGAGCGAGAAGCCCGCCGGGGCGAGCTCGGCCATCCGCTCCGTGTCGAAACGCGCCGTCGCGACCATCCCGGCGAAGGCCGGCAGCACGACTTCGAGCGTCGCGACGGAGTCGAAGACGGGCTCCTTGTCTTCCTGCAGGTCGCGGTTGTACGCGAGGGGAAGCGCCTTCAGGGTCGCGAGCAGTCCCGACAGGTTGCCGATGAGGCGCCCCGCCTTGCCGCGCGCAAGCTCGGCGATGTCGGGGTTCTTCTTCTGCGGCATGATGCTCGACCCGGTCGAGTACCCGTCGTCGAGCGTGACGAACGAGAACTCCCGCGTGTTCCAGATGATGATGTCCTCGGCGAATCTCGACAGGTCGACGCCGATCATCGCCGTGATGAACGCGAACTCGGCGACGACATCGCGAGAGGCGGTGCCGTCGATCGAGTTCTCGGCCGGGCGGGCGAGGCCGAGCCGATCGGCGACGAGCTGCGGGTCGAGTCCGAGCGTCGCGCCGGCGAGCGCGCCGCCGCCGTAGGGGCTCACGCGCGCACGCGCCGACCAGTCGCGCAAGCGCTCGAGGTCGCGGACGAGCGGCCACGCGTGCGCTTGCAGGTGGTGGGCGAGCAGCACCGGCTGCGCGTGCTGCAGGTGCGTGCGACCGGGCATCACGGCATCCGCGTGCGCCTCGGCCTGCGACACGATCGCGTCGATGACGCGCAGGATGTCGCGGGCGATGACCCCCGCGTGATCGAGCAGGTAGAGGCGGACGAGCGTCGCGATCTGGTCGTTGCGGCTGCGGCCGGCGCGGAGCTTTCCGCCGAGCTCGGGCCCCACCTCGGCGATGAGGGCGGCCTCGAGCGCGCCGTGGACATCCTCGTCGGTCGGCTGCGGCGCGAGGCTGCCGTCGCTCCACGCGGCCAGGAGCGCGTCGAGGCCCGCGTGCATCCGGCGCTCTTCGTCGGCCGTCAGGTAACCGGCGGCGGCGAGCGCCGCGGCGTGCGCGTGCGAGCCCGCGAGGTCATACGGCGCGAGCGCCCAGTCGAAGTGGGTCGAGCGGCTGAGCGCGGCAAGCTCGGGCGACGGCCCCGACGCGAAGCGCGCACCCCACAGAGCGCCCTCGTTGGTGCCGTCGTGGGTCGTGCCGCCCGTGGTGCCCGTGTCGCTTACGCCGTCCGTGTCGCTTGTGTCGCTCACCGCACCAGCCTACCGATCGCCATCCCCGGCCTACGGCTGGCGCAGCAGCCAGACGAGCAGCGCCTTCTGGGCGTGGAGGCGGTTTTCGGCCTCGTCCCAGACGACCGACTGCGGGCCGTCGATGACCTCCGCATCCACCTCGTAGCCGCGGTCGGCGGGCAAGCAGTGGATGAAGATCGCGTCGGGTGCCGCGAGCGACATCGTCTCCTGCGTCACCTTGTAGGCGCCGAGGTCGTGGACGCGCTGGATCTTCTCCTCTTCCTTGCCCATCGACACCCAGGTGTCGGTGACGATGACATCCGCCCCGGCGGCGGCTTCAGCGGGATCGGTGAGAAGCGTCACCGATCCCCCGGTCTGCGCGGCGATGCGGTCGGCATCGGCGACGACATCCGCCCGCGGCGCATAGGCCTCGGGCGAGGCGACGCGCACGTGCATGCCCGCCGTGACCCCCGCGAGGACATACGAGTGACCCATGTTCGACGTGCCGTCGCCGAAGAACGCCAGCGTCAGTCCCTTCAGGTCGCCCTTGTGCTCGCGGATCGTCAGGAGGTCCGCCAGCAGCTGGCACGGGTGAAAGTCGTCGGACAGCGCGTTGATGACGGGCACCGACGTGCCGCGCGCCATCTCTTCGAGCCCCGCCTGCGCGTACGTACGCCAGACGATCGCGGCGACCTGCCGCTCGAGCACACGGGCGGTGTCGGAGGGTGTCTCCTTGCCGCCGAGCTGGCTGTTGGCCGTCGAGATGATGAGCGGCGATCCGCCGAGGTCGGCGATGCCCACGGCGAACGACACGCGCGTGCGGGTCGACGACTTGTCGAAGATGACGGCGACCGTCTGCGGGCCCTCGAGGGGCTTGAGCTTCCAGCGGTCCTTCTTGAGCGAGACGGCGAGGTCGAGGATCTCGGCCTGCTCGGCGGGAGTCAGGTCGTCGTCGCGCAGCAGGTGGCGGGTCATGCGGATGCCTCCGGGGTCGATTCGAGTAGCAGCGCGTCCTGCACGGTGTGCAGCGCGCGGGCGAAGAGGCCCACGAACTCGTCGATCTCGACGTCGCCGATCGTGAGGGCGGGTGCGATGCGGATGGTGGAGTCGTTCGCCGCGTTGACGATGAGTCCGTGCTCCTGCGCGGCCGCGACGACGGCCGCAGCGACCGGATGCGTGAGCGATACGCCCACCAGCAGCCCCCGCCCCCGGCATCCTTCGACGAGGCTCGAGTCGATCGCCTCGACCGCCGCGCGCAACTGCTCGCCGCGGACCGCCGCGTTCTCGACGAGTCCCGCGCGCTCGATCTCGCCGAGCACCGCGGCCGACACGGCCGTCGCGAGCGCGTTGCCGCCGAAGGTCGAGCCGTGCGTGCCGGGGTAGAACAGCTCGCTCGCCGCGCCGAAGGTGACGAGCGCGCCGATCGGGAAGCCCCCGCCGATGCCCTTCGCGACGGTGATCGCGTCGGGCACGATGCCCGCGTGCTGGAACGCGAACCACGCGCCGGTGCGCCCGGCGCCGGTCTGGATCTCGTCGACGATCAGCAGCGCCCCGTGGCGCGCCGTGAGCTCGCGCGCCGCGGCGAGGTACCCGTCCGGTAGCGGCACGACGCCCGCCTCACCCTTGATCGGCTCGACGAACAGCGCCGCGACGCGGTCGTCCATCGCGGCTTCGAGGGCTTCGATGGTCGAATCGAGGAACTCGACGCCCGGGATCATCGGCTCGAACGGCTGCCGCATGTACGACTTGCCGGTGAGGGCGAGGGTTCCCATCGTGCGCCCGTGGAACGCGTTCTCCAAGGCCAGGATGCGGGGCCGCTCCGCCCCGCCGTGCAGGCGCGCGAGCTTGAACGCGGCCTCGTTCGCCTCGGCGCCGGAGTTGCCGAAGTAGACCCTCCCCGACTCCCCCGTGCCCGCGAGTCGCTTGAGGAGGGCGGCGAGTGCGAGCTGCGGCGGCGTCGCGAAGAAGTTCGACACGTGCGCGAGGGTCGCCGCCTGCGTCGCGACCGCCTCGACGAACACCGGATGCGCGTGCCCGAGCGAGGTCACCGCGATGCCCGCGAGGAAGTCGAGGTAGCGGCGGCCGTCGGCATCCCACAGTGACGATCCCTCGCCGCGCACGAACAGCGCGTAGCGCTCTCCCGCGTTGCGCACGAGGTCGCGCGCGACGTCGTCCTTCCACGCGGCCGTCTCGACGGATGCCGTCGCCTGCGTCTGTGCGCCGTTCACCGCGCCACCACCTCTGTTCCGATTCCGTGTTCCGTGAAGATCTCCACGAGCACCGAGTGGGGCTGACGCCCGTCGATGATCGCCGCCGTGTCGACCCCCGCCTCGACCGCGTCCAGACACGCCTGCATCTTGGGGATCATGCCCGACTCGAGCGTCGGCAGCATGTCGCGCAGCTCGGATGCCGTCAGGTGCGACACGAGCGAATCGCGGTCGGGCCAGTTGGCGTAGAGCCCCGGCACGTCGGTCAGCACGACGAGCTTCGACGCGCCGAGCGCGATCGCGAGGGCCGCCGCCGCGGCATCCGCGTTGACGTTGAGCGAGTGTCCCGGGTGGTCGAGATCGGGCGCGATCGAGGAGACGACCGGGATGCGCCCCGCCGCAAGGTGATCGAGCACCGCCTGCGGATCGACCGCAACGACGTCTCCGACGGCGCCCAAGTCGTGCTCGGTGCCGTCGATCACGACGCCGCGGCGTCGTCCGTGGAACAGCCCCGCGTCCTCCCCCGACAGGCCCGCAGCGAACGGGCCGTACGCGTTGATGCGCGCGACGAGCTGCGGGTTGACCTGGCCGGTGAGGACCATCCGCACGACGCTCATCGCCTCGGTCGAGGTCACTCGGTAGCCGCCCTTGAACTCGCTCGGGATCGAGAGGCGGTCGAGCATCTGCGAGATCTGCGGGCCCCCGCCGTGCACGACGACGGGTTTGACTCCGACGAAACGCAGGTACGCGATGTCCTGCGCGAAGGCATCCTGCAGCTCTTCGGAGACCATCGCATTGCCGCCGTACTTGATGACGATGATCTGGTCGCGGAACCGCTGCAGCCACGGCAGCGACTCGATGAGCACGGCCGCCTTCTCGGCGGCCTGCTCGGGCGTCGTGTGCTGGACGTTGTCGGTCATGACGAGTACGCGCTGTTCTCGTGGACGTAGTCGTGCGTCAGGTCGTTCGTCAGGATCGTCGCCTCGTCGTCGCCCACTCTGAGGTCGATCACGAGGAGCGTCGCGCGCGGCGTCAGGTCGACCGCCTCGCGCGGAGCGTCGGGACCGCCCGCCGTGCACACGCGCACGCCGTTCATCCACACGTCGACGTCGTACGGGTCGAACGCCGCATCGGTCGTGCCGATCGCCGCAAGGACGCGCCCCCAGTTCGGGTCGTTCCCGAAGATCGCCGCCTTGAAGAGGTTGTTGCGGGCGACCGACCGCCCGACGGCGACGGCGTCGGCGACGGATGCCGCGTGCACGACCTGGATCGTGATGTCGTGGCTCGCGCCCTCGGCGTCGGCCTGCAGCTGCTGGGCGAGATCCTGGCACACCTCGGTGAGCGCGAGGCCGAAGGCCGAGAGGTCGGGGCGGATGCCGCTCGCCCCGCTCGCGAGGAGCGTCACCTGGTCGTTCGTCGACATGCACCCGTCGGAGTCGAGCCGGTCGAAGGTGAGCGCGGTCGCTGCGCGCAGGGCCGCATCGAGCTCCGCGGCGTCGAGCACGGCATCCGTCGTGAGGACGACGAGCATCGTCGCGAGCCCCGGCGCGAGCATGCCCGCACCCTTCGCCATGCCGCCGATCGTCCAGCCGTCGCGCGTCACGACGGAGCGCTTGGGCTTCGAGTCGGTCGTCATGATGGCTTCGGATGCCGCGATGCCGCCGTCCGCGCTGAGCGCGGCAACGCCCTGCTCGACGCCCGCGAGCACCTTCGCGCGGAAGGTCTCGTCGCCCGTGCCGATGAGGCCCGTGGAGCAGACGATGACATCGCCCGGGCTCACGGCGAGGAGCTCGGCGGCGCGCTCGGCGGTCTGGTGCGTGGTCTGGAAACCGAAGCTCCCCGTGAAGCAGTTGGCCCCGCCGGAGTTCAACACGACCGCCTCGACGACGCCGTCCTGAATCGCCTGCTGCGACCACAGGATCGGGTTCGCCTTCGCACGATTGCTCGTGAAGACGGCGGCTCCCGCCTTGAGCGGGCCGCGGTTGACGACGACCGCGACGTCCTTGTTTCCCGTCGACTTGAGCCCGACGGCGACTCCGGCCGCCTCGAATCCTGCGGCTGCGGTGACGCTCACGGCGCAACTCCGTCCACGGTCAGGCCCCGGCCTTCGGGAAGGCCCAGAGCGATGTTCATCGATTGGATGGCGGCGCCCGCCGTGCCCTTGACGAGGTTGTCGACGGCGGCGACGATGACGACTCGGCCCGCGGCGCGATCGATCGCGAGCCCCAGAAGCGCGGTGTTGGCGCCCAGTACGTCGGCCGTCCGCGGGAGCTGGCCCTCGGGCAGCAGCTGCACGAAGGTCTCGTCGGCGTAGGCGCTCGCCCAGGCATCCCGAATCTCGGCGTCACTCACTCCGGGGGCGATCGGCGCGGTCGAGGTCGCGAGGATGCCACGAGCCATCGGCACAATCACGGGCGTGAACGAGATGCGCACGTCGCCGGTCGCCCCCGCGGCCTCGAGCGCCTGCCGGATCTCGGGGATATGCCGGTGTGTGCCGCCGACGGCATACGGGTTGGCCGAACCCAGAATCTCGGATGCCAGGAGGTTCGTCTTGAGGCTCTTGCCCGCCCCCGACGGCCCGACGGCGAGAACCGTCACGATGTCGGATGGGTCGATGACGCCCGCCGCGACGCCCGGCGCGAGACTCAGGCTCACGGTCGACGCGTTGCATCCGGGGGCGGCGATGCGCCTCGCGCCCACGAGGTTCGCGCGCTGCTTGGCCGCGAGATCGCCGCCGAGGGGAAGCTCCGGCACGCCGTAGGCCCACGGTTCGGGGTGCTCGCCGCCGTAGAACTGCGCCCAGGCATCCGAAGACGTGAGGCGGTGGTCCGCGCCGGCGTCGATCACGAGCGGGACAGAGCCCAGGGCATCCGTGTACTGCACCGACTGGCCGTGCGGGAGCGCGAGGAAGACGATGTCGTGGCCCGCGAGGACCTCGGGGGTCGTGTCCGCGAGGGTCAGATGCGCGAGCGAGCGCAGGTGCGGCTGGTGCAGGGCCAGCGGCTGGCCCGCGTTCGCGTGCGCCGTGACGGTGCGGATCTCGATGTCGGGATGTGCCGCGAGCAGGCGCAGGATCTCGCCGCCGGCGTAGCCGGATGCGCCGGAAACGGCGACCGAATAGGTCATTGCTCAACCTTATTGTCTGGGATGGCGCCGCCTCGAACGAGGACGGCAGGGGCCGACGACGGCGACACCGCCACCCCTCGCGGGGGCGTGCAGGGTCGCCTAGAGTCGGCGGTCGCCCAGACGGCGTCGGCGCGCGCGAACCACCGTCGAGGCGGTGATCGGGGCCGAGAGCATGCCGCGACGTTAGCGCGCCGGGCGCCGCGGAGGCAAATCGGCGCCGCTCAGCCCGCCGGGAACGCCTTGATCCGCAGCAGCAGACTCGGCCCGGTCCGCTCGATCGTGCGCCCGCCGATGACGACGCCGAGGGCGATGACGCCGGCGCCGACGAGGACGCCGACGGCGAGCGCGGACCAGCCCGCAACGGGGTCACCGGAGCCGAGCGCAATCCCGCTGACGATCAACGCTGGCAGCGCGAGCAGCCCGCACGCGGCGAGGACCACGAAGACGAGCAGTCCGCTCAGGAAGGTCTGCCCGGGCACGGTCTTGAACGGGCTGTCGCCCGCCGATGCGACGGGCGTGACGATGAGCGCAGACGAGACCGCGGTGACGCCGTAGCCGACCAGCAGCAGCCCGAGCGAGCCACCGAGGGTCGCCGGCAGGAGGGCGATCCGACCCGAAACGGCCGCCACGACCACGGCGACGAGCACCGTGAGCGGCACGCCGACGCACGCCGCTCCCAGTGCGCGACCCCACCTGTCGGCCCAGCCGCGGATGCCGGTCGAGAGGACCGAGGCGTACGCGGTGCCGTCGTAAGACACGTCGGTATAGCCGGCGATGCACAGGACGAGCGCGACGAAGACGGGCGACGCGACGAAGAGGAACCCGTCGATTCCGCCCGTGAAGGCGAACAGGATCGGGAACAGCGGCGCCACGATCAGCTGCCGCAGGTACCTGGGGTCCCGTAGCCACCCGGTGAGCGAGCGCGCCCATGTCGCGCCGACGCCTCCCGTCGGGAGCGAGCCGAACAGGCCGAGCGCGCCGGGGCGCGCGGAACGCGTCGTCTGCCGCGAGGGCGCGACGCTCGCGCGCTCGAGGGCGCGGCCCCACGCGAACCACAGCACCGCGACCGTCGCGAGCGCGATGAGCAGCTTCGCCGCCGCCGTGCCGTAATCTCCCGCGGCGAGGTCGCCGGGGACGGCCCAGGCGGCGCCGAACGGCGTCCAGCCGAGGATCGCGGCGGCACCGCCGAGGCGCGCGCCGATGTCACCCGCGCTGGAGAAGACCGCGACCACGCCCGTGAGGATCGGCCCCGTGAAGACGATGAGCGCGAGCACGATCGTGCCGATGACCTCGCGGCCACGGCGGCTGCCGCCGAGACCGGTCGACAGTGCCGCGGCGAGGCGTGTGGCGATGACGCACGTCAGCACCGCGATCGCCGCGCACGGCACGGCCGCGATCGCCGCAACCGGCCACTGCACCCAGAGCATCACCGACGCGAGGGCTGCGATCGAGGTGACGATGCCCGGGATGCCGGTGAGCCCGGTCGCGGTGAGGATCGTCATCACCTGCCGTGTGGCGAGGGGGAAGGGGGCGAGCCTCCCGGCATCCACCGTCGTATCGACGCCCGCGATCAGGAGCGGGCCGACGATCCATCCGACCAGCAACAGCGAGCCGCCGAGGACGGCGACGACCCGGATCGGCGCCAGCGCGCCGCTCGCTCCGAGCGCCACCAGCGCGGTGACGAGCATCGCGAGGATCGACAGCGCCCACAGCACCCCGAAGCAGAACCCGACGAGCTGCCAGGGGCTGCGCGCGAGGTTGTTGCCGAGGATGCGGTAGCGAAGCCTCAGGACTGTCGCAACCACTGCGGCCCCTCCGAGGTGTGACGTCCGCCGACGAGCGCGAGGAAACGGTCCTGCAGCGACTCGCCTGCGCGCACCTCGTCGATCGTGCCTGCCGCCAGCACGCGCCCCGCGGCGATCACCGCGACGTGGTCGCACATGCGCTGCACGAGATCCATCGAGTGGCTCGAGACGATGACAGTGCCCCCGGATGCCGTGTACGAGCGCAGCACGTCTTCGATGTTGGCGGCAGAGACGGGGTCGACCGACTCGAACGGCTCGTCGAGGACGAGGAGCCGGGGGGCGTGGACGAGAGCGCAGGCGAGCGCGACCTTCTTCGTCATGCCGGCGGAGTAGTCGGCGACCATTGTCCCCGCGGCGCCGCGCAGGTCCATGAGGTCGAGAAGGTCCGAGACCCGGCCGGCGATTTCGGGGCGCGGCAACGAGAACATCATCGCCGTGTAGGTGATCAGCTGCTCGCCGGTCAGTCGGTCGAACAGCCGGACGCCGTCGGCGAGGTTGCCGATCATGGCCTTCGCGCGCACGGGGTCGGCCCACACGTTCACACCGTGGACCCACGCCGTGCCGGCATCCGGGCGCAGAAGGCCCGTCGCCATCGAGAGGGTGGTCGTCTTTCCGGCGCCGTTCGGGCCAACGAGGCCATAGAACGATCCGGGCGGTACGACGAGGTCGAGGCCTGCGACAGCGTGCTTGTCGCCGAAGCTCTTGACGAGACCGGCGAGGTGGAGGGCGGGCGTGGCGGGCGTGTCAGTCATCTCGGTCGAGCCTACCCACGCGCGCAGTGTCGGGACAGAGTGGCAGAGTGCAGGAATGCTCCGTACTCTCGCCGTGGCCGGCTACCGATCCCTGCGCGACGTCGTCGTGCCGCTCGCCCCGCTCACCGTCGTGACCGGCCCGAACGGCGCCGGCAAATCGAACCTGTACCGCGCGCTGCGGCTGCTCTCCTCGGCGGCGCGCGGCGACGTGGTGGGGGCAATCGCGCGTGAGGGCGGCCTGCCGTCGGTGCTGTGGGCGGGCCCGGAGAACGGCGGCACGCAGGGCACGATCCGGAAGAAGCCGATTGCCGTGCAGCTCGGGTTCGCGTCGGACGAGCTCGGCTACCTCATCGACCTCGGCATCCCGCAACCCGACCCGGGGGTGCGTAACCCCTTCGCCCGCGACCCCGAAATCAAGCGTGAGCAGGTGTTCGCCGGCGCGGTCGCGAAGCCCGCGACGCTGCTGATTGACCGGCTGCGCCAGCGCACGCGCGTGCGCGACGGGCGGTGGGTCGACCTCGATCAACCGCTCGCGCCGTACGAGAGCATCGTGACCGACCTCGCCGACGGAGACACCGGGCCCGAGCTGCTCGCGCTCCGGCGTGTCATGACGGGGTGGCGGTTCTACGACCACTTCCGCGTCGACGGTGCGGCGCCGGCCCGGCATCCGCAGGTCGGGACGCGTTCGCACACGCTCGCCCACGATGGCGCGAACCTCGCGGCGACGTGGGCGACGATCGTCGATGCGGGGCACGGCGCGGCCCTGGACCGCGCGGTTGACGAGGCGTTCCCGGGGTCGCGGGTCGAGATAGCGTCCTCCGACGGACTCTTCCGCCTCACGGTCCGGCAGCACGGGCTTCTCCGGCCGCTGGATGCCGCGGAGCTCTCCGACGGGACGCTCCGCTACCTGCTGCTGTGCGCCGCGCTCCTCCCCGCTCGGCCGGCGCCGCTCCTCGTCCTCAACGAGCCCGAATCGAGCCTGCATGCCTCGCTGCTGGGGCCGCTCGCCCAGCTCGTGCGCACGGCATCCGAGCGGACGCAGGTCATCGTGGTCTCGCACGCGGCGGCGTTCGTCGACACGCTGCCCGCCGCCGCCCGAGTCTCGCTGCGCAAGGATCCATCGGGCACCGCGGTCGACGGTCAGGGCTTCATGGACGTGCCGGCGTGGAACTGGGGCTCGCGCTGACACCCGTGGGCGCGTGCCGTCGCGCGCGAGCGCAGGGGATCTCACGAACACAGGACTGTTCGGAGCAGTTTCGTCCTGTGTCGGTGAGATCCCCTGTCACCGTGATGCGGCCCGGCTCACTCCCGCAGGGTCGCGCCGAAGCGCTCGGATGCCGCGGCGACGCCCCGGAGCTTCGCCTCGGTCGCCTCGGCGGCCGTCAGCGTGCGGTCGGGGGCGCGGAAGCGCAGCGCGAACGTGAGCCCCTTCGTGCCGTCCGAGACTCCCGACCCGCGATAGTCGTCGACGAGCCGGAGCGACTCGAGCAGCTCCCCCGCACCCTCCGCGAAGGCCGCGGCGACATCGCCCGCGACGACGTCAGAGCCGACGACGAGTGAGACGTCCTGCGTCGCGGCGGGGTAGCCCGACAGCGACGGCGCAGCGTCGGGCGCACCGGCGAGCGAGAGCGCGAGGTCGAGATCGAGCTCGGCGACGTATACGCGGCCGGGCAGGTCAGCCTCGGCTGACACGGCGGGCAGTACTTCGCCGACGTAGCCGACTTCGACCGCTCCCACCGAGAGGATGCCGGTGCGCCCGGGATGCAGCGCCGCGCGCTGCCCCTGGGCGACGCCGATGCGCACGCCCGCCGCGGCGGCGATGACCTGCACGGCCGCCAGTGCGTCGGCAAGCTCCACCGCGACGGCCGCGTGGCCCGGCTGCTTCGGCGCGAGCGCTCCCGTGAGGAGCACGGCGACTCGCCGCGGCTGAGGCGGGATCGAGGCGTTCAGCTCCGCGAGCGTCTCGTCGGACGGCCGCACCGCGAGCGGCGGCACGGTCGCCGTGCCGTACTGGACGCCCGGCTCGGGCGTGAACACGAGCCCCGTCTCGAAGAGCGCGAGGTCGGTGAAGCCGCGCGAGAGGTTCCGGTGCGCGACCTGCAGCAACCCCGGAACGAGCGAGCGGCGCAGGTACGGCGCCTGCCCGTCGAGCGGGTTGGCAAGTCGCACGCTGGGCGCATCGCCGCCGGAGGCGGAGCCGTGCAGCGCGTTGGCCTCGGCCGTCGCGAACGGGAACGACGGGGTCTCGACGAACCCGGCGCCCACGAGCGCGTTCGCGACACGGCGACGACCCTTCTGCAGCGCCGTCAGGCCCCGACCCGACGGCGGCGTCGGCAGGATCGACGGGATGCGGTCGAGGCCGTGGATGCGCGCAACCTCCTCCGCGAGCGTCCACCGGTCGGTCAGGTCGGGGCGCCACGACGGCGGGATGACGGTCCAGCCGGCATCCGCGTCATCGAGCGGCGCGACCTCGCAGCCGATCGTCTCGAGCGCGCCGGTGATCTCGGCATCCGTGTAGTCGACGCCGATGATCTCGGGCACGAACGTCTTCGGCAGCTCGATGCTCGCGAGGAACACCTCGCCGTACAGCGCCCCGCCGTACTCGGGGTCGAGGGTGCCGCCGGCGAGCTCGACCATGAGGTCGGCGACGCGGCGCGCCGCGACGAACGGGATCAGCGGGTCGACGCCGCGCTCGAAGCGCCGCGACGCCTCCGAGGGTAGCTTGTGGCGGCGAGCGCTGCGCGCGATCGTCACGGGGTCGAAGTTCGCCGCCTCGACGAGCACGTTGCGCGTGGCATCCGTCATCTCGGTCGTGCCGCCGCCCATGACGCCGGCGAGGCCGATCGGCCCCGACTCGTCGGTGATCAGCAGGTCCTCGCCGCTGAGCGTGCGCTCCTTGCCGTCGAGGGTCGTGAGCTTCTCTCCCTCGGCGGCGCGGCGCACGGTGATGCCGCCGCGGAGCAGATCGAGGTCGTACCCGTGGACGGGGTTGCCGAGCTCGAGCATGACGTAGTTCGTGATGTCGATGAGGATGCCGAGCGAGCGGATGCCGGCGAGCGTGAGCCGCGCGACCATCCACGGCGGCGTCGGCCGCGACGGGTCGACTCCGCGCACGACGCGCGCGACGAACTCGCTCGCGCCGACGCGCCCACGGATGGGCGCTGCGTCGTCGACGGCGATCTCGAACCCACTGCCGGGCTGGACGTCTGCCCACTCGTGCGCGGCGGGGTCGCGGAAGGCCGCCCCCGTCGCGTGCGCGTATTCGCGCGCGATGCCGCGGATCGACAGCGCGTACCCGCGGTCGGGCGTGACGTTGACATCGACCGCGACATCGTCGAGGCCGAGGAGCGCGATCGCGTCGACGCCGACCTCGGGGTCGAGCCCGAGCTCGGTCAGCCGCAGGATGCCGGAGTGCTCGTCACCCAGACCCAGCTCGCGCGCCGAGGCGATCATCCCGTCGGAGACGTGGCCGTAGGTCTTGCGCGCCGCGATCGGGAACGGGCCCGGCAGCACGGCGCCGGGGAGCGACACCACGACCTTGTCGCCCGCGAAGAAGTTCGACGCGCCGCAGACGATGCCGCGGGGCTCGGCCTCACCGACGTCGACCTGGCACCACCGGATCGTCTTGCCGTTGGACTGCGGCTCGGCCTCGAACGAGACGACCTGCCCGACGACGACCGGGCCGGAGATGTCGAACGAGATCGACTCCTCCTCTTCGAACCCGACCGACACGAGCGCCGCGAAGATGTCGTCGACCCCGGCATCCGCCGGCACATCGACGTACTCACGCAACCACGACAGCGGGACGCGCATCAGACCACCATCCCGAACTGCTCGCTGAAGCGGACATCACCCTCGGCCATGTCGCGCATGTCCTGCACGTCGGAGCGGAACATGAGCGTGCGCTCGATGCCCATTCCGAACGCGAACCCGGAGTACACCTCGGGGTCGATCCCCGCGGCGCGCAACACGTTGGGGTTGACCATGCCGCAGCCGCCCCACTCGATCCAGCGCGCCCCGCCCGTGAACGTCGGATGCCAGAGATCGAGCTCCGCCGACGGCTCGGTGAACGGGAAGAAGTTCGTGCGGAACCGGGTCTTCGCCTCGTCGCCGAACAGCACCTTCGCGGCGTGGTCGAGCGTGCCCTTGAGGTTCGCCATCGTGATGCCCTTATCGACCACGAGCCCCTCGAACTGCGTGAAGGCGGGCAGGTGCGTCGCGTCGAACTCGTCGGTGCGGTAGACGCGGCCGGGGCACAGCACGTAGATGCCGCGGCCATCCTCGGTGAGCGCGGCGCCGCGTTCGAGCATCGAGCGCACCTGCACCGGACTCGTGTGCGTGCGCATCACGAGGTGACGCTCGGCGGGGTCGACGAAGAACGTGTCCTGCATCTGGCGCGCGGGGTGGTCGACGTCGAAGTTCAGTGCGTCGAAGTTGAACCACTCGTGCTCGAGCTCGGGGCCCTCCGCGATCTCCCAGCCCATCCCGACGAAGAGGTCGGCGATCTCCTCCTGGAGGAGCGAGATCGGATGCCGGGCGCCCACCCGGCCGCGCGGCGCGATCGCCGTGATGTCGACGCGCTCGGCCTCGAGCTGGGCGGCGGTCTCCGCTTCGGCGAGCGCCGCTTCGCGGGCGGCGAGCGCCTGGTTCACCTGCCCGCGCGCCTGACCCACGAGCTTGCCGAACTCGGCCTTCTTCTCGTTCGGGACGTTCCGCAGCTGCGCGTTCAGCAACGCGAGCGGCGACGTCTCGCCGGAGTGCGCGGCACGCGCGGCCTTGAGCTCGGCGGTCGAGGATGCCGCGGCGATCGCCGCGAGGGCGTCTCGGACGGCGGCATCCACCGCGTCAGGCGTGATTTCGGGTGACTCGGACACGAGGAACGAGTCTACCGAGCGCAGGCGGGCGCCCGACCAGGTTCACAACGCGTTGCTGTCGTACTTGCCCGCGTGCTTTTGGAGACCGATCAGCTCGGTGTCGGTCGTCGCTCCGACAGGGTGGTGGACTCCCCCGCCGATGATCGCGTTCTGACGCTGACGCCGCTTCGTGCGCTGTTCCAGGCGGTACGCGACATAGCTGAGCGCGAGGCACAGTGCGACATAGATGGTGCCGCCGACCATCGCCGTCGGGATGAGCGGCGAGTGGTACACGGCGTTCGAGCCGAGCAGCTTGATGACGTACAGGAGCTCCTGGTACGTGATGATCGAGCCGAGCGCGGTGTCTTTCAGCGTGACGACGAGCTGTGCGACGATGACGGGCATCATGGCCCGAACAGCCTGCGGAAGAAGGATGAGCCGGAGGACGCCGGCCTTGCGCAGCCCGATCGCGTATCCCGCCTCGCTCTGCCCTCGCGGCAACGACTCGACGCCCGCGCGGATCACCTCGGCGAGCACCGATCCGTTGTACGCGACGAGGGCGATCACGACTGCCCAATACGGCTCCATGCGGACGCCGATGACCGGCAGACCGTAGTACAGCAGCATCATGAAGACGAGCACCGGGATTGCGCGCAGCACCTCGGTGACCCAGCCGACCGGAACGCGGATCCACGCGTGGTCCGACAGTCGCCCGATGGAGAGGATGAATCCGAGGGCGAGCGCGCCCACTGCCGCGACCGCGAATGCCGAGAGCGTCGCCAGCATCCCGTTGAGGAGGCGCACCCAGATGGCCGAGTAGGTGAAGATCTCCCACTTGTCGGCGGTGAACTGCCCCGTGTCGGCGAAGCGCCAGATCACCCATCCGACGATCGCGAGCACGACAAGGATCGTCGCGACGCCGATCGCCCGGTTGCGTGCGACGGCCTTCGGGCCGGGGACGTCGTAGAGGACGGAGGTCATCGCGCCACCTTCCACTTGCGCTCCATCGCGCGCTGCAGCCAGGCCAGCAGAAGCACGAGGACAACGAAGATCACCATGACCCAGACGAGCACGACCAGCTGGTTCTCGCCGCGCTCGCTCAGGTTGTATCGCACCGATCCGAGGTTCAGCACCGAGAAGCCGGCGGCGACGGTCGTGTTCTTCAGCAAAGCGATGAGCACGCTCATCATCGGCGGGATGACCGAGCGCGTCGCCTGCGGCAACACGACGAGTGACATCACCTGGCCGAACGTGAGCCCGAGTGCACGGGCCGCCTCAGCCTGTCCGACCGGGACGGTGTTGACCCCCGACCGAATCGTCTCCGCCACGTAGGTGGCCGTGTACACCCCCAGCGCCAGCGTTGCGAGCAGCAGCGAGTCGATGCGCTCGCGCAGAAGGATCGGCAGACAAAAGGCGAAGAAGAACATCACCAGCGTGAGCGGTGTATTGCGGATCCAGTTCACGTAGACGGCGCCGACCGAGCGCGCGATCGGCACGGGCGACAGCCGCATAGCCCCGACGATCAGGCCGAGCACGACCGCAATCGCGCCGCCGCCGAAGAACAGCAGCAGCGTGCCGCGCAACGCATCGCCCCAGAGGTCGAGGTTGTCGGTGATGACGCCCATGCTCTGCCTTTCTTCTCGTGCCGTCGAAGGGTGGTGGTGTCGAAGATGTGAGTGTCGCGGCGGCGCCCGCAAGGATCTCCCTGCAGGCGCCGCCGCGAGCCGGGTCAGCCGACCGGGTCGACCTCGGGCTGCGTGCCCTTGACCCCGGATGCGCCCAGGTTCTTGTCGAAGATCGCCTGCCAGACGTCGCCGCCGTCGGTGAACATCGTGTTGATGTACTCCTGCAGCGCCGTGTCACCCTTCGCGATGCCGACGCCGTAGCGCTCTTCGCTGAAGACGTCGCCCACGACCTTGATCTCGTCAGGGCTCTGAGCCGCGTAGCCGATGAGGATCGCCTCGTCGGTGGTCACCGCATCCACCTGGCCGTTCTTCAGGTCCTCGACACACGCGGAGTACGTGTCGTACTCCTTCGTCTGCGCGGGCGTCTGCTCCTTGATCCGCTGGATCGACGTCGATCCCGTCGCCGAGCACACGACGTCATCGGCAGTAAGCGAGTCCTTGCCCGTGATGCTGTCGTTGTCAGCGGCGACCAGCAGGCCCTGGCCGGTGATGAAGTACGGTCCGGCGAAGGAGATCTGCTCCTTACGCTTGTCGGTGATCGAGTAGGTGCCGACGTAGTAGTCGATGTCGCCGTTCACGAGCGCCTGTTCACGGTTCGCGGAAGGAATCGCGGTGAACTCGATGTCCTCCTCGTCGAAGCCGAGCGAGGCCGCGATCCAGCGCGCGACGTCGACGTCGAATCCGGTACGGGTGTTGGTGGCGGGGTCGAGGTAACCGAGCCCGGGCTGGTCTTCCTTGACGCCCACCTTCACCTTGCCTGCCGATTCGATCCGCTCGAACGTCGGGCTGCCGTCGATCGTGACGTCGGTTGCGACGGTCCACGGGTTTCCGGCCGGCGTCTCCCCCGCGTCGCCCGAGCCGCTGGGCTCAGCGCCCGGGGTGCCGCTGTTGCACGCCGTGAGGGCGAGGGCTGCGATGGCGATGCCGGCAAAGACGCCGGCGATCCGTGTCTTGCGCATGTGGTCCTCCTGGTTTCGTGTATCTCTTCGTGGTGCCGCACGGTGCATGGTGCGGACGTCTTCAGTGCGTGATGAGCTTCGAGAGGAAGTCCTTCGCGCGGTCACTTTGCGGGTTCGTGAAGAACTGGTCGGGAGCCGACTCCTCGACGATCTGCCCGTCCGCCATGAACACGACCCGGTCCGCCGCCTTGCGCGCGAATCCCATCTCGTGGGTGACGACGATCATCGTCATTCCGTCCTGCGCGAGGCCGACCATGACGTCGAGGACCTCGTTGATCATCTCGGGGTCGAGGGCGCTCGTGGGTTCGTCGAAGAGCATCACCTTCGGCTTCATGGCGAGCGCACGGGCGATTGCGACGCGCTGCTGCTGACCACCGGAAAGCTGCGCGGGAAGCTTGGATGCCTGGTGGCCTACCCCCACCCGCTCGAGCAGGACCTTCGCCTCGGCCTCGGCATCCGCCTTCTTCATCTTCTTGACCTTGATGGGGCCGAGCGTGACGTTCTCGAGGATCGTCAGGTGCGAGAACAGGTTGAACGACTGGAACACCATTCCGACGTCGGCCCGCAATGCCGCCAGCGCCTTCCCCTCTTTGGGAAGCTCCTTGCCGTCGATCGTGATCGTCCCGCTCGTGATCGTCTCGAGGCGATTGATCGTGCGGCACAGCGTCGACTTGCCCGAACCGGACGGACCGATCACGACGACGACCTCGCCGCGGTTCACCGTCAGGTCAATGTCCTTGAGTGCGTGGAAGTCGCCGTAATGCTTCTCGACGTGGCTGACGACCACGAGCGGGTCGCCGCGCCGAACGGTGATGTTCGAGGTCGCTGGAACGGGTTCCGGAGTGGCCATGGGGGTCAGCCTAGGCAGAACCCCCAGCGTCGGTACAAGTTCTGTACAAGATCTTGACCGAGTCGTGATCAGCCCGTAACGCGGGCGTCAGCCTCCGGCGCGCTGCGCGAAGGCCGTTTCGTAGAGGCAGACGCTCGCTGCCGTCGCGAGGTTGAGGGACTCGGCGCGCCCGTAGATCGGCAGCCGCAGCGCGAGGTCGGCGTGGGCGACCGCCGACTCTTCGAGGCCCCGCGCCTCGTTGCCGAACAGCCACGCGGTGGGCTCGGAAAGCAGCGCCCGGCGGGCGAGGAAGTCCTCTCCCCCGACGTCCGCGGCGATGACGCGAAGGCCCGCCGCATGCGCGCGCTCGACAGTGTCGGCGAGGTCGGCACCCACGGCGACGGGCACGTGGAAGAGCGACCCGGTCGTCGCGCGAACGACCTTCGGGTTGTACGGGTCGACCGTGCGACCGGTGAGCACGACGGCGTCGGCGCCCGCGGCATCCGCCGCTCGGATAATCGTGCCGAGGTTGCCGGGATCGCGCACTTCCTCGCAGATCGCGACGAGGCGAGGGGATGCCGCAAACACATCTTTGAGCGCGGTCGGCGACTGACGGGCGACGGCGACGATCCCCTGCGGGGTCACGGTGTCGGCCATGGCATCCAGCACGGCCTCGGTCGTGAAGACGATCTCGAGGCCGGCATCGCGCGCCGCGTCGCGGACATCCTGGTGGCGCTCCATCGCGGTCGGCGTCGCGAACACCTCGACCACCGTGTCCGGACGGAACGCGAGCGCTTCGCGCGCTGCCTGCGGCCCCTCGAGCAGAAACAGCCCCGTCTCTTGACGGGCGCTGCGCTTGGTCAGCTTGGCGACAGCCCGCACACGCGGGGACCGGGGGTTTTCGAGCACGGCATCATCCTACGGAGAAGGGGTGTCCTCCGAACGGAGGACACCCCTTCACGTGCTGTGGTGGATGCGATCAGGCCTTGGGCGCGTTCACGTCTGCCGGAAGCGCCTTCTTCGCCGTCTCGACGAGCGAGGCGAACGTCCCCGGCTCGTTCACGGCCAGCTCGGCGAGCATGCGACGGTCGACCTGCACACCCGCGAGGCCGAGGCCCTGGATGAAGCGGTTGTAGGTCATGCCGTTGGCGCGGCTCGCCGCGTTGATGCGCTGGATCCACAGGCGACGGAAGTCGCCCTTGCGCTTGCGACGGTCGCGGTACGAGTAGACGAGGGAGTGGGTGACCTGCTCCTTCGCCTTGCGGTACAGGCGCGAACGCTGTCCGCGGTAACCGGAGGCGCGCTCGAGGATGACGCGACGCTTCTTGTGGGCGTTGACAGCCCGCTTGACTCTAGCCATTTCTACTTTTCCTTACGTGCGTCGGCGATCAGATGCCGAGGAGCTTCTTGGCGACCTTGGCATCGCCCGGAGCCAGGATCTTGTCGGCCGACAGGCGGCGCGTGCGCTTGGTGGGCTTGCCCTCGAAGTTGTGGCGGAGGTTCGCCTGCTGCTTCTTGATCTTTCCGCTACCGGTGACCTTGAAGCGCTTCTTGGCACCCGAGTGGGTCTTCTGCTTCGGCATGTCTTTATCCTTCGTTGTGGTTCCCGCGGGGCGGGAGTTCGTGGGGCCGTTACTCCGCGGTGGCGGGTTCGGCGGCGGGGGCGGGTGCGGGGGTGTCTCCCGCGCCGGTGCGCGCCTGGCGCGCGGCCTCCTTGTTCGCAGCGCGCTGGGCGTTCTGCTCGGTCTTGACCTCGGACTTGTTCTTGTGCGGGGCGATCACCATGACCATGTTGCGTCCGTCGATCGTGGGATTGGATTCCACGGTGCCGAACTCGGCGACATCCTCGGCGAACTTGCGGAGCAGGCGCACGCCCTGCTCGGGACGCGACTGCTCGCGACCGCGGAAGAGGATCATGGCTTTGACCTTGTCGCCGGACTGCAGGAAGCCCTCGGCGCGCTTGAGCTTGGTCGTGTAGTCGTGCGCCTCGATCTTCAGGCGGAAGCGGACCTCTTTGAGGACCGTGTTGGCCTGATTGCGACGCGCTTCCTTGGCCTTCTGCGCCGTCTCGTACTTGAACTTGCCGAAGTCCATGATCTTGACCACGGGCGGCTTCGAGTTCGGGGCGACCTCGACGAGGTCGAGATCTGCTTCCTGTGCGAGGCGGAGCGCCACCTCGATGCGGACGACGCCGACCTGCTCACCCGCGGGTCCGACGAGGCGGACCTCGGGGACGCGGATGCGGTCATTCGTGCGGGGATCGCTGATGCGGAACTCCTCTGTCGTGCGGTGGGTGCCTCCGCGACATATGGATGTCGCGGGCGGAAGGCTCACACATCCACCCCGCACGACGCGAACGCCTGCTGGAAGTTCTGCACCCTGATCCGCACAGGACGTTTCCTGCGTGGCTACCCGGTGCCGATATCGCTGGCGGGCCGGGCGGAGTGCGAGACCCGGTAGCCTGGAGCGGCAAGCGCGGGTGGGATGTGATCCACTTTCGATCCGGAGCAGAACACTCCGGTGCGCGGTAAGTCTAGCAGAAAGCGACCCGTGGACACGAACGCCCCCGACTCCCCCACCCGTGACGACGAGCGGCTCGCCCGCTGGGAGGAGCAGGAGCGTGCGGCGGCCGCGGCATCCCGCGACATCGCCGAGGTGCCCGCGGTCGAAGTCATCACGACCGCGGCCGTCCACCTCATGAGCGCGGCCGCCGTCAAGGTGGGCCTCGCCGACGCCCCCGAGACGCAGACCGACCTCGACGAGGCGCGCAAGCTCATCAACGCCCTTGCGGGGCTCATCACCGCCGGCGCCCCCGAGATCAGCGATATGCACGCCCGGTCGTTGCGCGACGGGCTGCGCTCGGTGCAGCTCGCGTTCCGCGAGGCATCCGTCATCCCCGACCCGATCGGCCAGGGCCCCGGCGAGAAGTGGACCGGGCCGGTCACCTGACCTGGTCAGCGTCGGTCGCCGGCGCCTGAGACCCGCGCCGCGCGCCCCAGGCACCGCGTCCCCAAAAAGGGCTGACGCGGCGTCCCGACATCAGCCAATTCTGGGACAACCGCTGCCCGAAGTGGGACGAGGGCTGCCAGAAGTGGGACGAGCGGGCGGACGGTCAGGCGCGGACGAGCTTGACCGTGAGCGAGTCGACCAGCACGGCCACGCGGTCATCCGCTGCCCAGCGGGCCGCGAGCCGCTGCAGGATCGCGTCGAGCTCGGCCTGCTCGAGGCCGTCGACGAGGTGAAGCCTGACGATGAGCTCGGGCCCGCGCAGGCGCGCGTCGGGGTCGCCCGCGGCGACGGAGAGGTCGAGCACGCCGAGCTCTCCCCCGATCGACTCCTGCAGGCCCGCGAAAACCTGGGGCGACAGGGGGGCGGGCTCCCACGGCTCACCCTGGCCGATCGCCCACACGGCGGGGCGCCGCAACACGAACTCGGTATCGGATGCCGGGTCGATGACGATCAGGTCGGTGTCGTCGGCGACCGCCGACAGGGCGGTTCGCACGCCCGGCACCGGCACGGGGCGGGCACCGGCATCCCACGTGGCGAGGGTCGCGACCGAAGTGAACACGGGGAGCACCCGGCGCCCATCGGGGGCGGCGACCGTCACGATCGACAGTTCCTGCGTCTTGTCGACGGCGAGCCCGGAGGGTGCGATGCCGACATCCCCCGCCTCAGCCAGGAGCGGAATCAGCAGCCGCGCGGCGCGATAGGCCTCGACGACCTCGACGGCGCTCCCCGTGCCAGCGCGAAACGCGGTGAGCGCGGCGAGAAGCGCCGGGTCGGCGGAGCCGTCGTCGCCCGCGTGCGGGTTCGGCTCGAAGCTGCGACCCTCCCACGGGATGCCGGCGGAGTCGGCCGGGCCGCACGCGTGGGCCGCGGCATGCCCGGCATCCACCGGAGCGTCGTCAGCCTGCGGCGACATCCAGCGCCTCGGCGAGCGTGAACGCGCCCGCGTACAGAGCCTTGCCGACGATCGCGCCTTCGACGCCCAACGGCACGAGCTCGCGCAGCGCCGCGATGTCGTCGAGGCTCGAGATGCCGCCCGAGGCGACGACCGGGCGGGTCGTGCGCGCGGTCACTTCGCGCAGGAGATCGAGGTTCGGGCCCTTCAGCGTGCCGTCCTTCGTGACGTCCGTGACGACGTAGCGGCTGCACCCGGCATCCTCGAGTCGTTGCAGAACGTCCCACAGGTCGCCGCCATCGCGCGTCCAGCCGCGCGCGGCGAGCGTCGTCCCGCGGACGTCGAGGCCGACCGCGATCGCCTCGCCGTAACGGCCGATGACGTCGGCTGCCCACTCCGGGTTCTCGAGCGCGGCGGTGCCCAGGTTGATGCGGGTTGCGCCGGATTCGAGCGCCGCTTCGAGCGTCGCGTCGTCACGGATGCCGCCGGAGAGCTCAACCTGCACGCCGCGCAGCTGCTTGATCACCTTGCGAATGACGCCCGTGTTCGTGCCGCGACCGAACGCCGCGTCGAGGTCGACGAGGTGCAACCACTCGGCGCCCTCCTTCGCCCACGCGAGCGCCGCGTCGACCGGGTCGCCGTAGCTCGTCTCGGTGCCGGCCTCGCCCTGCGTGAGGCGAACGGCCTTGCCCCCCGCGACATCGACGGCGGGCAGCAGGATCAGTTCGGGGATCGACGCGAAATCGTTCATGGCTCCAGGTGGGGTGGGCTCTGTGCCGGGTCGTCCTCGCGTGCGCGAAGAAGGCACAGTGGAAGAGACTACCTGTCCTGCGGCAGCGACGAGACCCAGTTGGCGAGCAGGCGGATGCCGGCCGCCCCGCTCTTCTCGGGGTGGAACTGCGTCGCCGAGAGCGGACCGTTCTCTACCGCCGCGAGGAAGGGTGCGCCGTAGTCACACCACGTGAGCACCGGCTCGCGAAACGGCTTCATGACCTCGAGGCTCCAGTGCTGCGCACCGTAGGAATGCACGAAGTAAAACCGCTCCTCCCGGATGCCGTCGAACAGCACCGATCCTTCACCCGCCGACACGGTGTTCCAGCCCATGTGCGGCAGCACCGGCGCATCGAGCTCGGTCACGGTGCCCGGCCACTCGCCGAGGCCGTCGGTCTCGACGCCGCGCTCGACGCCGTGCTCGAACAGCACCTGCATGCCGACGCAGATTCCAAGGACCGGCAGCCCGCCCGCGAGGCGGCGCTCGATGAGCTCGTCGCCGCGGCTGGCGCGGAGCGCCTCCATGACCGCGCTGAACGCGCCGACGCCGGGGACGACAAGGCCCGCGGCATCCTGGATGAGTCCGCGGTCGGCCGTCAGGCGCGCGTCGGCGCCCGCCGCGGCGAGCGCCTTGACCGCGGAGTGGACGTTGCCGGAGCCGTAGTCGAGGACCGCGACCAGCGGTGTCGTCACAGGGCGCCCTTTGTGCTCGGGATGCCGTGGACAAGCGGATCGAGCGCCTTCGCCTGCCGGAACGCGCGCGCGAACGCCTTGTATTCGGCCTCGGCGATGTGGTGCGGATCGCGACCGCCGAGCACCGTCACGTGCACCGTGAGGCCGCCGTTGAAGGCGATCGCCTCGAACGTGTGGCGCACGAGCGAGCCCGTGAAGTGCCCGCCGATGAGGTGGTGCTCGTAGCCCGCGGGCTCGCCGGAGTGCACGAGGTACGGCCGTCCGCTGATGTCGACCACCGCCTGCGCGAGAGCCTCGTCGAGCGGCACGAGCGCGTCGCCGTAGCGCGAGATCCCGGCCTTGTCGCCGAGCGCCTCACGGATCGCCTGCCCGAGCACGATCGCGACGTCTTCGACGGTGTGGTGCGCGTCGATGTCGGTGTCGCCCGACGCGCGGACGGTGAGGTCGGTCAGCGAGTGCTTCGCGAACGCGGTGAGCAGGTGGTCGAAGAACGGCACCGTCGTGTCGATGTGGCTCTGGCCGGTGCCGTCGAGATTGAGATCGAGTTCGACGGTCGATTCGCTCGTCGCGCGACGGATCGATGCCGTGCGGGGCGCGGGGGTGCTCATGGCCCCGAGTCTAGCGAGAGCCCGCGGCGCGGGCTGCGGCGGCGGTGGGGCTGCGGCCGCGGCCGGGATGCGGCCCGGCGGACCGGCCCATCCCGTTCATCCGACGCAAACCGTCGCCATCCGTCCGCGCACGCGCACTTTGCGACGGATCAACCCGAAGGAGCGCGCCCGCGCCCGTTCATCCGGCGCAAACTGTCGGCATCCGTCCGCGCAAACGCGCTTTGCGACGGATGAACCGGCGAGCGGATGCCGGGGGCTACGCGCCACCGGGGCCGAGCGAGGCGAGCGCGTCGAGGAAGGCGGTCGACTCGGCCTCGGTGCCGGCCGTGACACGGAGGCTCCGCGGGATGCCGACGTCACGAATCAGCACGCCCTGGTCGTAGAGGCCCTCCCAGGTCGCGGCGGGGTCGTCCACGCCGGAGAACAGCACGAAGTTCGTCCAGCTCTCGAACGGTTCGTAGCCGAGCGCGTCGAGGGTCGCCGAGATGCGGTCGCGCTGCGTGACGATCTCGTCGACCATCGCGAGCATCGCGGGCGCGTGGCGAAGCGCCGCCGTGGCGGCTGCCTGCGTGAGCGCGGACAGGTGGTACGGCAGTCGGACGAGCCGTAGCGCGTCAATCACCGCGGGGTCTGCCGCGAGATAGCCGACACGCGCCCCGGCGAAGGCGAACGCCTTGCTCATCGTGCGCGACACGACGAGCCGCTCGCGGCCGGGCAGCAACGAGAGCGCGGAGGGGGCGTCGCGCGGCGCGAACTCCTGATACGCCTCATCGACGATCACGATGCCCGGCGCGGCGTCGTAGACGGCCTCGATGACGCCGATGCCGAGCGGCGTCCCGGTCGGGTTGTTCGGCGAACACAGGAAGACGATGTCGGGCGAAGCGCGCTCGATCTGCTCGACGGCATCCTCTGCGCTGAGCGTGTAGTCGACGCCACGCGTGCCGGCGACGTACTCGGCTCCGGTCGCTCGCGTCAGCAGCGGGTACATCGAATACGTCGGGGCGAAGCCGAACGCCGTGCGTCCGGGTCCGCCGAATGCCTGCAGCAGATGCTGCAGCACTTCGTTGGAGCCGTTCGCGGCCCAGATGTGATCGGCATCGAGACCGTGGCCGAGATAATCGGCGAAACCCGCCCGTAGTGACGTGAACTCGCGATCGGGGTAGCGGTTGACGTCGCGTAGGGCGTGCGCGACGGCGTCCAGGATGTCGTCGGCAACCTCTTCGGGCACCGGGTGGGTGTTCTCGTTGACGTTCAGCGCAACCGGCAGCGGAGCCTGCGGGGCGCCATAGGGCTTGAGACCGCGGAGGTCAGCCCGCAGGGGTAGGTCGTCGAGACTCGCACTCACGGCATCCATCGTAGAGCCGCGCTCGCCTGCGTCTCCGCGAAGGACCGCTCAGCGCTGCGTCGAGTACTCGAGCGGCACGGCGATGCTCTGGCCTGCGACGAGCTCGCCGGACGGAAGCGCGTTCAGGCGCATGAGCTCGCCGACGACGTCGCGGGGGTCAGCGTCGGGCGCGATCGACTGGGCGATCGACCACAGCGTGTCGCCCGGCAGGACGGTGAGCTGCTCGTAGGTGCCCGCAGGTGCGTTGCCCTCGCCGGACGCGAGCGCTCCCCCGCCGGACAGGATCGCGATGCTCAGCGCGACGATGGCGGGCACGGCCGCGAGGCCGGCGAGCACGCGACGACCGCGCGCCGTCAGTCGCAGGCGCGTCTGGGCGACACGGGGTGCGAAGACCGGGGTGCCGGCGATGTCGATGGTGGTCACGGTTCCTCCTCAGGACGCTGCCTCGGATGTCGAGATCTTCGCACCCGACTCTCGGCCGGGAGAGCCGGGTGCGAAGTTCTCTTCCGAAGCTATCTTCGATATAGTGGGTTTGTCAAGCGGCATCCGAATCGGAAAGCAATCGAACGCGACACGCGATGGCTTGCCTGTCGATGTCCTCCGAACCGGATACGGTTTCGATATCTGGACCCCATCACCAACCTCCGACATTCGAAGACAGAGCGTCGGAGAGGCCGATCAGAAGGAGTGCGTCATGGACAAGCCGCAGACGCGACGGCGCAAGAGCCTGAGCGACAAGCAGCTGGCGATCCTGGAGGTCATCCAGCGCTCCATCGCGCGCTACGGCTACCCGCCGAGCATGCGCGAGATCGGCGACGCGGTCGGCCTCAAGTCGCTGTCGAGCGTGACGCACCAGCTCGGCCAGCTCGAGCTGAGCGGATACCTGCGGCGCGACCCCGGCAAGACACGCGCGATGGAGGTTCTGATCGATCTGCCCGACGCGTCGACCGAGAACCCCGCCGATGAGGCGCCGTCGGTCGGCGATGCCGCGCTCGTGCCGCTCGTCGGGCGCATTGCGGCCGGTGTGCCGATCACTGCCGACCAGCAGGTCGAGGAGATCTTCCCCCTTCCCCGCCAGCTCGTCGGCAAGGGCGAGCTGTTCATGCTCAAGGTGAGCGGCGAGTCGATGATCGACGCCGCGATCTGCGACGGCGACTGGGTCGTGGTGCGCTCCCAGCCGACGGCGGACAACGGCGACATCGTCGCGGCGATGCTCGACGGTGAGGCGACGGTCAAGACCTTCCGCCAGCGCGACGGTCACACGTGGTTGCTGCCGCGCAACACGGCGTTCGAGCCGATCCTCGGCGATGACGCGGCGGTACTCGGCAAGGTCGTCGCGGTCCTCCGCGCCGTCTGAGTGGGCGCAGTCCGCATCCGCGCGCGGAGCATGTCGGCGGTGTGCGCCACAATAGCGCCATGACCGACAACGCCGAACCGGCAGTCCTCGAGGCGCGCGACGCGCGGATCGAGGCGCTCGAAACCGAGAACGCCCGGCTGCGAGCGCAGGCGGAGGATGCCGCGGCGAAGCCCGAAGGCGCCGCCTGGCGGGCCTGGGTCTCGGCGGTGTGCATCGCCGCGGCGGCGATCCTCGTGCCGGTGTCGATCGTCGCCGGCTGGGCGCGCGTACAGCTCGTCGACGAAGACAGGTTTGTCGCGACCCTCGCTCCCCTCGCCTCGGATGCCGAGGTGCAGGCCATGATCACCGGTCAGACGATGGCCGCGATCACCGCGAAGGTCGACTTCGGCGAGATCACCTCGAGCGCGTTCGACGGGGTCGCGGGGCTCGGTCTTCCGCCTGCCGCCGCCTCGGCCCTGCGGCTGCTCCAGCAGCCCGCCGCAGAAGGGCTCGAGAGCCTCGTCGAGCGTTCGGTGACACGCGTTGTCGAGTCCGACTCTTTCGCCGACGTCTGGGCGACGACGACGCGCGCGGCGCACCGCACGCTCACGACGGTCTCGACCTCCGACGGCGGCGGGCTCGTCGTGCGAACGGATGACGGTGTCGGCATCCAGCTCGGCGCGATCGTCGAACGGGTCAAAGCGAATCTCACGGAGCAGGGCGTCGGGATCGCGGGCCTCATTCCGACGGTCGACCGGGTCATCATCCTCACCGACGGCGAAAGGCTGCGCGCGCTACGCACCGGCTACGCACTTGCGACGGCGGTGGGCTACTGGCTCCCTGTCCTCACCCTCGCGCTCTTCGCGATCGGCGTGCTCGTCGCCAGGCGGCGGGCGAGCGCGCTCGTCGGGACGGGCGTCGGAGTCTTCATCGGCGCATCGTCGCTCGCTGTCGGCATCGCGATCGGCGCTGTCGCCGTCGGTACGGTGGCCGCGCAGACAGATCTGCCGCCGTCGGCGCTCGATGTCATCTATCGGCAGATCTCGGATGCCATGGCGCGAACCGCCGCGGTCACGGCGGTACTGGGCGCCGTGGTCGCTCTGCTCGCCTGGGTGCAGACGCGGTCGCGGGCGGCCGTGGCCGTCCGCACGTCCGTCGCCGCGATCAACACCGGCATCCGTGGTGCCCTTGCGTACAGGGGCGTCGACACGGGAGCCTTCGGCGCGGGTCTGTACGCGCGCCGAAGGATCGTGCGTGCGGTGATCGCCGTCCTTGCCGTCGTGTGGCTGGCGCTCCTGCGTCCACTCACGATCGGGGATATCGCGCTGGTGCTGACGGTCTCCCTGATCGCCTGGTGGGTCACCGAACTGCTGCAGCGCAGACCCGCCGAGACGGTCGCCCACTGAGCGTCCGTCTCGGCGGCGGGGTTCAGTCCGTGATCCGCTCCCGCACCTCGCGCGTCGCGGTGACGAGGTTCCGCAGCGACGCCACCGTCTCGTCGTAGCCGCGGGTCTTCAGCCCGCAGTCGGGGTTGACCCAGACCTGCCTCGTCGGCAGGGCGCTCGCGGCCCGGTCGAGCAAGCCGGCGACTTCGTCGACCGACGGCACGCGGGGCGAGTGGATGTCGTAGACGCCCGGCCCGACGCCGTGGGTGAAGCCCGAGGCGCGGATGTCGTCGATGACCTCGCCGCGGCTGCGCGCCGCCTCGATCGAGGTGACGTCGGCATCGAGCGCGGCGATCGCGTCGATGACGACATCGAACTCCGAATAGCACAGGTGCGTATGCACCTGCGTCGCAGCATCGGCGCCCCCGGTCGCGAGCCGGAACGACCCGACCGACCAGTCGAGGTACGTCGGCTGATCGGCGCGCTTCAGGGGCAGAAGCTCTCGCAGCGCGGGCTCGTCGACCTGCACGATCGCCGTCCCGGCAGCCTCGAGGTCGGCGATCTCGTCGCGGAGCGCCAGCGCGACCTGATCGGCAGTCTCGCCGAGCGGCTGGTCGTCGCGCACGAACGACCACGCGAGGATCGTGACCGGCCCGGTCAGCATTCCCTTGACGGGCTTCGAGGTCAGCGACTGCGCGTAGACGGTCCAGTCCACCGTGATGGGCGCGGGGCGCGACACATCACCCCACAGGATCGAGGGGCGCGTCGCCCGGGAGCCGTACGACTGCACCCAGCCGTGCTGGGTGACCGCGAACCCGTCGAGGTTCTCGGCGAAGTACTGCACCATGTCGTTGCGCTCGGGCTCGCCGTGGACGAGCACGTCGAGGCCGAGGTCCTCCTGCAGGTCGATGACCCGCGCGATCTCCTCGCGCAGGAACTGCTCGTAATCGGCCGTGTCGAGCTCGCCTGCCCCGTGCCGGGCACGGGCACGACGGATGTCGCCAGTCTGCGGGAACGATCCGATGGTGGTGGTGGGCAGGACGGGGAGCTCGATCGCGGCATCCTGCGCGGCGACGCGGGCCGCGTAATCGCCGCGGTCGCGGTCGGCGTCGGTGACGCGGGCGAGGCGCTCACGGACGGCACCGTCGCGAACGCCCGGTGCCGCGTGCCGGTCGGCGAGGGCAGCGGATGCCGCGGCAAGCTCTGCCCGAATGGCGTCGGCGCCCTGCGCCACGCCTCGCGCGAGGGTCACGACCTGCCCGACCTTCTGGTCTGCGAACGCGAGCCAGGAGCGCAGACGCTCGGGGAGCACGCTCTCGCGGTCGACGTCGTAGGGCACGTGCTGCAGCGAGGTCGACGTGCCGACCGAGACCGACGCGGCGCCGAGGCCGCGGAGCGCCTCGAGACGCTCCCACGCGGCCGTGAGGTCTCCCCGCCAGACGTTGCGCCCGTCGATGACACCGCCCACGAGGGACTTCCCTTCCAGGCCGGGGACCTTCGGCGGGACCGCACCCCGGTGCAGATCGAGGGCGATCGCCTCGATCGGCGCGGATGCCAGGGCCGCCCATGCGGCATCCGTCAGCTGCGCGTAGCCCGCGGCAACCAAGATGGACGGTCGGGTCACGCTCGGGCTCGCACCGAGCACGCCGTAGGCGCGCGCGGCGGCAACGGCAAGCTCCTCCGGGCTGTTCGGCAGGCTCTCCGACACGAGTGCGGGCTCGTCGAACTGCACCCACTGCGCCCCGGCTGCGGCGAGTTCCTCGAGCAGCCGCGCGTAGACCTCCACGACGTCGTCGAGTCTGTCGAGGGGCGCATAGCCTTCGGGTGCGGCATCCGATGCCTTTGCGAGAGCGAGAAGCGTGACCGGGCCGACGAGCACGGGCCGCACGACGATGCCGTCGGCGGCCGCTTCGGCGACCTGCGCGACGATCCGGTCGACCCGCGGCGAGAACTCGGTCTCGGGTCCGATCTCAGGCACGAGGTAGTGATAGTTCGTGTCGAACCACTTCGTCATCTCGAGGGGCGCGCGCTCTCCCTCGCCGCGCGCCGCCGCGAAGTATGCCGACAGCGGAATGCTTCCGTCTGCGCCGCGCAGGTCCGCGAAACGGTCGGGTATCGCGCCGACCGCGACGGCCGCGTCGAGCACCTGGTCGTAGTACGAGAACGACTCCGGGATGGACGAGTCCGCGGCGCCCAGCCCCAGCTCGACGAGCCGTGATCGCGTCGCGCGGCGTACCTGCGCCGCAGCGGATTCCAGACCCGCCTCATCGAGGTCACCGCGCCAGTGGCGCTCGAGAGCACGCTTGAGTTCGCGATCTCGGCCGATGCGGGGGTAGCCGAGGATGGTCCCGGTCGGGAAGGCGGCGGTCATGCGGGTGCTCCTTGCGTCGAGGTGGTCCGTGCGTCGATCAGTCCGGCTCTGCGGAGCACGGCCAGCACGGTGGCGTGGTTGTTGAAGGCGTAGAGATGGATGCCGGGGGCGCCGCCCGCGCGAACCTCGGTTGCGAGGGCCGCGGCGTGTGCGATGCCGACCTCGCGCTGGGCATCCGGAGTAGGCGCGCTGTCGAGCGCTGCGGCGAGCTCGGTCGGCACCGGATCGCCGGTCAGCTCGAGCACGCGGCGAAGCCGAGACGGGGAGGTGATCGGCATGATGCCGGGCAGGATCGGGATGATGACCCCCGCCGCACGCGCCCGGTCGACGAACCCGAGGTAGTCGTCGGGGTGGAAGAAGAGCTGCGTGATCGCGCTCGTTGCCCCGGCCGCCTGCTTGGCGAGCAGCGCGTCGAGGTCGTCGCCCTCGCGCGCGGAGCGCGGATGCCCGTTCGGGAATGCGGCGACGGCGACCTGCACCCGCTCGCGGCGCCCGACGCGCGCGGCGCCGGGCACACCGGGAACCGGCTCCTCCGCGTAGGGCTCGCGCTCAGCCTGCACGCGGCCGATCAACTGCACGAGCTCAGCCGCCGAGCCGAGGTCGCCGAGGAACACGTCGTCCTCGGAGACACCCGCGGGCGGGTCGCCGCGAAGCGCCAGGAAACGCGTGATCCCGGCATCCAGGAACTCGCGGATGATCGCCGTGGCCTCGGCGTAGCTGCTGCCGACACAGGTCAGATGGGCGACCGGCGGAACGTTCGTCTCGCGCAGGATGTGCGTCAGCACGTCAAGCGACCGGCCGCGCGTGGACCCGCCCGCGCCGAAGGTCACCGAGATGAACTGCGGGTCGGCGGAGGCCAGCTCGCCGATCGTGTCGTACAGCGCGGCCAGCCCGTCATCGGATCGCGGCGGGTAGATCTCGAACGAGATCGGAGTCGGGGAAGTCATGTCACTCACAGGGAACAGCGGTGGAGGCCGGGCGGCCGCGGACGTGCACCACGGATGCCGTGGGCTGTCATCGCGGGCGGGTGCCGGGCTCGGCTGTCGCTCCTGCCGGTCGGCGGACCCGTAGATCTCCGACGCGGTGTCGATGCGAACACTCTAGCGACGGCGGCGCACGGCTCGCATCGCCGGATGCGGAGTGTGACGCGATGTGACGCGATGTGACGAGAGGGCGTAGCGGCTAGCGTGAACGCATGGTCATCGTCGCACCCTTCGGCTCTTGGCCGTCGCCCCTGTCCGCCGCGTGGGCCACGGGCGCCTCGACGCGCCTCGAAGGCGCCGCGTTCGTCGGCGACGAGATCTGGTGGGGCGAGTCGCTGCCGCGCGAGGGCGGTCGCACGGCGATCCGTCGCCGTGCTGCGGCCGGCGACATCGAAACGGTCCTCCCCGCGCCGTGGAACGCGCGCTCGCGCGTGCACGAGTACGGGGGCGGCGCGTGGACGGCATCCGATGACGGCCGACTCTTCTTCGTGGAGAAGTCCGATCAGCGGGTGTGGACGCTCGCGCCCGGCGGCGAGCCGCAACCGCTCACACCGTCGGAGCCGGCCGCGGCCTACGGGGGCCTGAGCTGGCAGCACGGGGTACTCCTCGGCATCCGGGAGCGCGCGGGCGAGGGGCGCGTGCCGGCGCGCGCGATCGTTCGCATCGACCCGGGTGGAGCGGGCGTCACCGAGCTCGTGGCGGGCAGCGATTTCGTCGCGCAGCCTGCCCTGTCGGACGACGGCGCGCGCCTCGCGTGGGTCGCGTGGAACCACCCGGCCATGCCGTGGGATCGCACCGAAGTGCGCGTCGGCGAGCTCGCGGACGGACGCGTGGCCTCGTGGCGAGCCGTCACGTCGGGCGAGACCGCGGCGCTGCAGCCGTCCTGGCTCGGCTCGGACCTGGTGGTCGCCGACGACCCGACCGATCGGTGGAACCTGTGGCGCGTCGACCCGGACGGCAACCGGTCGGCGATCGCCCCCGCCGATGCCGACACCGGCGGACCGCTGTGGAACCTCGGGAGCCGGTGGTACGCGCTGCTCGGCGGCGACATTGCCGCGATTTGTACGAACGGCGCAGACGAACTCGTCATCATCGGGCCGGAGGGCGAGCGGAAAGTAGACCTCCCGGCGACCTCGCGACTGCTGATCGAGGATGCCCGTGGCGATCGCGTGCTCGTGTCAGGCGCCGGAACGGGCGGCAGCGGGCTCTGGCTTGTGACAGCGGACGGCGTCATCGACCCTGTCGTGGTCGGCGCGGCGCCGGATGCCGAGTGGATGCCGGTCGGGCGCGCCGTCACCTTCGCCGGCCCGCACGGCGACGTGCACGCCTTCGACTATGCACCGACGAACCCGGGCGCATCCGGCCCCGCAGGCGAACTGCCCCCGTACGTGGTGTTCGTCCACGGTGGGCCGACGGCACACGTGGGCGGCGTCGCTGATGCAAAGACTGCGTTCCTCACGAGCCGCGGCATCGGCGTGCTCGATGTCAACTACGGCGGATCGACCGGATACGGGCGCGCGTACCGCGAGCGCCTGCGCGGACAGTGGGGCATCGTCGATGTCGACGATGTCGCCGCCGCGGCATCCGGCCTGATCGATGCGGGCCTGGCGGACCCCGCCCGGATCGCGATCGAGGGAGGCTCGGCCGGAGGCTGGACGGTGCTCGGCGCGCTCGTGCGCACCGACGTGTTCGCAGCCGGGATCTCGCGCTACGGCGTCGGCGATGCCCGCGCGCTCGCGGCGGACACGCACGACTTCGAATCGCGCTACCTGGACGGGCTGATCGGTCCGCTCCCCGAGGCCGAGGAGCTGTACCTCGACCGCTCGCCCCTCGGTCACTCCGACCGGTTCCGCGCGCCGACGCTCCTGCTACAGGGATCCGAGGATGCCGTCGTACCGCCGTCGCAGGCCGAAGCCATCCGCGATGCGCTGGCGGCCCGCGGGGTGCCGCACGCCTACGTGCTGTACGAGGGCGAGGGCCACGGCTTCCGCCGCGCGGAGACGATGGTCGATGCGCTCGAGAAGGAACTCGCCTTCCTCGGCGCCGTGTTCGGGTTCGATCCCCCCGGCATCCCGCCCCTCTCCCTCGCCTGACCCTGCCCGCCCCGGCCCCGCCGCTGGCCCCCACCTCTCGCGAAACCGCACCTGTGCACGCGAACCGGCCGCAAAAGCGTGCACAACCGCAGTTTCGCGAAACCGCACCTGTGCACGCAAAACGGGCGCGAAAGCGTACACAAACGCAGTTTCGCGTGAGGGTGCACCGAACCGCCGCCCCGCGTGAGCAAGCTCAGTTTCGCGAAACCGCACCTGTGCACGCAAAACGGGCGCGAAAGCGTGCACAAGCGCAGTCTCGCGAAGGGTCGCGCCGAAGCGCAGCCCCGCCTGGGCAAGCGCGGTTTCGCGAAACTGCAACTGTGCACGCATAAGGACCCCAAAACCGTGCACAAGCGCAGTTTCGCGGAAGGATGAGGGGCGGATGCCGCGGGGCTAGACCGCGAAGGGCGCGAGGCGGCCGCCCAGGATCGCGGGGACGTGCGCGTGCAGGATCGTGCCGTCGGCACCGTGCTCCTGCGAGAGGATGATGCCGTGCTCGTGCACCGCCGAGACGAGGTCGCCGCGGTCGTAGGGAACGACGGCGCGAATCTCCACTGCCGGTAGCGGCAGCGTGCGCTCGATCGTCTCGCGCAGCTCGTCGATGCCCTCGCCGGTGCGCGAAGAGACGAACAGCGCCTGCGGCGCGAGGCCGCGCAGCACGAGCCGCGCGTCGTCGTCGACGAGATCGGCCTTGTTGAACACGACGATCTCGGGGATGTCGCGCGCGCCGACGTCCCCGATGACGTCGCGCACCGTGGCGAGTTGCGCCGCGGGGTCGGGGTGCGAGCCGTCGACGACGTGCACGATGACGTCGGCATCCCCGACCTCTTCGAGCGTCGAACGGAACGCCTCGACGAGCTGATGCGGCAGGTTCCGCACGAATCCGACCGTGTCGGTGAGGGTGTACACGCGCCCGTCGGCGGTCTCGGCGCGGCGCACCGAGGTGTCGAGGGTCGCGAACAGCGCGTTCTCGACGAGCACGCCCGCGCGGGTGAGGCGGTTGAGCAAGCTCGACTTGCCTGCGTTCGTGTACCCCGCGATCGCGACGGCGGGGATCGTGTTGCGCTTGCGCTCGGCCCGCTTCGCCTCGCGGGCGGGCGCGAAATCGCGCAACTGCCGACGCAGCAGCGCCATCTTGGTGCGGATGCGGCGGCGATCGAGCTCGATCTTCGTCTCACCCGGTCCGCGCGAGCCCATGCCCGCGCCGCCCGCGCCGACCTGACCACCGGCCTGGCGACTCATCGAGTCACCCCAACCGCGCAGTCGCGGCAGGAGGTACTCGAGCTGCGCCAGTTCGACCTGGGCCTTGCCCTCGCGGCTCTTCGCGTGCTGGCTGAAGATGTCGAGGATGACCGTGGTCCTGTCGATGACCTTGACCTTCACGACATCTTCGAGCGCGCGCCGCTGGCTGGGCGCAAGCTCGGTGTCGGCGATGACGGTATCGGCGCCGACGGCGGCGACCAGGTCGCGCAACTCCGCCGCCTTGCCGCGCCCGATGTAGGTCGCAGGATCGGGATGCGGGCGCCGCTGCAGCACGCCGTCGAGGACGACCGCACCGGCCGTCTCGGCGAGCGCAGCGAGCTCGCGCAGGCTGTTCTCGGCATCCTCCTGCGAACCCTGCGGATAGACACCGACGAGCACGACGTTCTCGAGCCGCAGCTGCCGATACTCGACCTCGGTGACGTCTTCGAGCTCGGTCGAGAGCCCCGGCACGCGTCGCAGCGCCGCACGCTCCTCGCGGTCCCACTGCTCGCCGTCCGTGTCGGCGTACTCGACCGTCGCGGCATCCTGCAGCGCCTGCGCGGCGCCGAAGACATGGATGCCGGAGCGCGTCGAGGCGCGCGAAAGCACCCGATCGACGGGGTCGATGGGGTCTGTGAGATCCGTGTGACCGGTGGTGCCGGTGGTGTCTGTCATTCGTTCCTTTTCCTGCTGAGCCTTGCAGTCTAGCCGCACGGGTCGTCGCGCGGCTCGGGTACTCTCACATGCATGGTCGGCGATCACTACTTCAGCGCCTCGCCGTCGAGCGCGGAGCAGTTGCGGCGTATCTCCGTGACCCTCGCCGGGCGGAGCGCCGAGGTGACGACCGCGGGAGGCGTGTTCAGCCCCGACCACGTCGACGTCGGGACGTCCGTCCTTCTCGCCAATACGCCGCCCGCGCCCGCCGGCGGGCACCTGCTCGACCTCGGATGCGGGTGGGGTCCGATCGCGCTGAGCCTCGCGGTCGCTTCGCCGCACGCGACCGTCTGGGCTGTCGATGTCAACCAGCGCGCACTCGATCTCGTACGCCGGAACGCCGACGAGTGGGGCCTCGGTAACGTCAACGCCGTGCTGCCTGACGATGTTCCGGATGACGTGTCGTTTCGCACGATCCGCTCGAACCCGCCGATCCGCGTCGGCAAGAACGAGCTGCACGGGCTTCTCGAGCGCTGGATTCCGCGCCTCGACGAGCGCAGCGACGCCTGGCTCGTCGTGCAGCGCAATCTCGGCTCGGACTCGCTGCAGCGCTGGCTCGCCGCGACGTTCGACGCGGGCTACACCGTCACCCGCGCGGCGACCGGCCGCGGCTTCCGCGTGCTGAAGGTCCGTCGCCATGCGACTCCCGCCGCCTGACCCCCCCCGGCATCCGCCCCCACTCCCCCGCACCTCCGCACCCCCGCGAGACCCGGTTTGCGCGTCGAGACGGACGTCCATGAACGCGTATCTCGACGCAGGAACCGGGTCTCGCGGAGGGCGAGGCGACGCGCGGGTCAGGCGAGCGCGACCTCGCCGGAGTAAACCAGGGTCGCGGGGCCGGACAGCAGCACGTGGTCGCCGTCGGGATGTGGCACGACCCGCACGCCGAGGGTGCCGCCAGGCACCTCGACGGTCCAGTCGTTCGGCGCAGCAGCGCCGGCCCAGTGCCGCACGGCGAGTGCGGATGCCGCGACGCCCGTGCCGCACGACAGGGTCTCCCCGACGCCGCGCTCGTAAACGCGCATCCGAATAGCGCCCACGCCGCCGCGCACGAGCGGATCGGCCGGTACGACGAACTCGACGTTCGCGCCGTGCGGCGGCAGCGGGTTCAGCGACGGCTGCACGCCGAGATCAAGCGCCTCGAGCTCATCGTTCGAACCGAGCGCGACGACGACGTGCGGATTCCCGACATCGATGCCGAGCCCCGGACGCGGCACCTCGAGCCCGCGAGCGCGCACCACGACATCCGACTCGTCGACGGCGAACAGGCCGAGATCCGCCTCGAAGCCGAGGTCACTGCGGGTCAGCATCTTGGTGCCGGCGCGCGTCCCGATCGGCAGCGGCGCGTCATCGAGCGACGCGAGCCCAGCCTCGACGAGGTACTTCGCGAACACGCGGATGCCGTTGCCGCACATCTCGGCGGCCGAGCCGTCGGCGTTGCGGTAGTCCATGAACCACTCGGCATCCGGCGTCGCGGCGCCTTCCGGCAGCGCCGCCGAGCGCACGACACGCAGGATGCCGTCAGCCCCGATGCCGAACCGGCGGTCGGTGAGCGCCGCGACCTGGTTGTTGCTCAGCTCCAGTGCGCCGTCGACATCGGGCACGATCACGAAGTCGTTGCCCGTGCCGTGCCCCTTCGTGAACGCGACGGTCCGGGCCATGCGCCCAGTCTATTCGTCCCGTTTCGCACGAGCCTTGTCCCACTTTGAGGGCCCCGCGTCCCATAAACGGTTGGTCCTAGGCCCCGAAGGCAACCACTTCTGGGACATGCGGGCTGAGGCGCGAGTTAGTCGACGGCGCCTGCCAGTGCGCGGGCATCCGCATCGGGCCTCACCCAGCGGATGCCGGGGTACCGGCGGAACCACGAGACCTGACGGCGGGCGTAGCGGCGGGTGAGCGACTGCGTCTGGGCGATCGCCTCGCCCTCGTCGATCAGGCCATCGAGCTGGGCGAGCGCCTGGGCATAGCCGATCGCGCGGGATGCCGTGACCCCCTGTTCGAGGCCGCGCTCGCGCAGCGCCGCCACCTCGTCGAGGAGTCCCCCGCGCCACATCCCCTCGACCCGGCGATCGAGCCGCTCGACGAGCGTGGCCCGGTCGAGCTCGACCCCGATGATCGTCGTGGGCTCGTGCCAGAGAGTCGGCGCGTCGGGCAGCGCCGCACCGTGCGTGTCGGCGCCCTGTGCCAGCACTTCGAGCGCGCGGACGATGCGCCGGCCGTTGCGCGGGTCGACGCGCGCCGCGGTCGCGGGGTCGAGCGCCGTCAGCCGCGCGAAGAGCGCCGCTGCGCCGTCGCGCGCGAGCTCGCCCTCGAGGGTCGCGCGCAGCTCGTCGTCGTGCGGCGGAAACCGGAAGTCGTAGATCACGCTCGACACATACAGCCCCGAGCCGCCGACGAGGATCGCGTCGGCATCCCGCGCGAAGATCTGCCCGATCGCCTCGCGCGCGGCATCCTGATACCAGGCGACCGCGGCCTCATCCGTGACCTCCAGTGCGTCGAACAGATGATGCGGGATGCCGCGGCGCTCGGCCTCCGGGAGCTTCGCCGTACCGACATCCATGCCGCGATAGAGCTGCATGGCATCCGCGTTGACGATCTCGGCGGGGCGTCCGCGCGCCGCGAGCGCCCCGGCGAGCCGGAGCGAGAGGTCGGTCTTGCCCGTGCCGGTCGCTCCGACCACCGCCCACAGCCGCAGAGTGCTGCCCTCGCGACGCGCCATCACCTGTCAGGCGCCAGTTCGCTGTTCGGGCGCCACAGATCTGTAGCGCCCGCGCAGGAAAGTGGCGCCCGCGAGGGTGACGGCGCCCTCGAGGTCGAGGCCGCGCTCACGGGCACCGCCGCGGTCACGGACCGACGCGGAGCGAGGGGATGCCGAGGCCCACGGCCCGGCGTCCGTCCGCGGTCAGCGTCGCCGCCGGCGCGGGCACGCCGCACGATTCGGCCTGCGTACGATCCCACGCGTCTCCGGCGCGCGTGCGCCGGATGCGCAACGGCGCACCGTCGGGGCTGTCGGCGAGCAGGTGGAAGGGTGCCGCGTGCGTGACGGTCACCGTCACCACGTCTCCGGGGCGCGGAACCTCCGACCCCGCGGGCAGTTCGAAGTGCACGAGGCGGTTGTCCTCGGCGCGCCCGGTGAGACGGTGCGTCTCCGCATCCTTCTTGCCCTCGCCGGTCGACACGAGCACGTGCAACTCGCGGCCGACCTGCGCCTGGTTCTCTTCGAGCGAGATGCGATCCTGTAGCGCGACGAGGCGCTCGTAGCGCTCCTGCACGACCGCTTTCGGCACCTGATCGGGCATCGTCGCGGCGGGGGTCCCCTCGCGGATCGAATACTGGAAGGTGAACGCGCTCGCGAACCGCGCCTGCTCGACGACGCGCAGAGTGTCCTCGAAGTCCTCGTCGGTCTCGCCCGGGAACCCGACGATGATGTCGGTCGAGATCGCGGCGTGCGGAATGCGTTCGCGCACGCGATCGAGGATGCCGAGGAACTTCTCGCTGCGATATGACCGACGCATCGTGCGCAGGATGCGGTCGGACCCCGACTGCAGCGGCATGTGGAGCTGCGGCATGACGGCGGGAGTATCGGCCATCGCGTCGATGACGTCGTCGGTGAAGGCGGCGGGGTGCGGGCTCGTGAAGCGGATGCGCTCGATGCCCGGGATCTCGCCCGCGGCTCGCAGGAGCTTGCCGAACGCCTGCCGGTCGCCGAACTCAACGCCGTAACTATTGACGTTCTGCCCGAGCAGGGTGACCTCGATCGCGCCGTCGTCGGCCAGCAGGCGGATCTCGTTCAGGATGTCGCCAGGCCTGCGATCCTTCTCCTTGCCGCGCAGGTGCGGCACGATGCAGAACGTGCAGGTGTTGTTGCAGCCGACCGAGATCGACACCCACCCGCTGTAGACCGAGTCGCGTTTGGTCGGAAGCGTCGAGGGGAACACCTCGAGCGACTCGAGGATCTCGAGCTCGGCGTCGCCGTTGTGGCGCGCGCGCTCGAGGAGCGCCGGCAGCGACCCCATGTTGTGGGTGCCGAAGACGACGTCGACCCACGGGGCCTTCTGCTGGACGGCATCCTTGTCCATCTGCGCCATGCACCCGCCGACGGCGATCTGCATGCCGTCGTGCTTGTCTTTGCGCGACTTCAGGTGCCCAAGCGTGCCGTAGAGCTTGCCTGCGGCGTTGTCGCGGACGGCGCACGTGTTGATGACGATGACGTCGGCCTCGTCGCCGGCATCCGCTCGGATGTAGCCGGCGCTCTCGAGCGAGCCGGAGAGGCGCTCGGAGTCGTGCACGTTCATCTGGCAGCCGAACGTGCGCACCTCATACGTGCGCGCGCGGCCGTCAGCAGTGACCGCGGCGGGCGAGGGCGCGATGAGCGTCGGCGTGGAGACAGGGGTGGTCATGATCGTGCCATTCTACGAGCCGCAGCCCGAAGGCGGACCGAGCGGTACACGATGACGAGATCGCTGACAGATGCCGGCGACGCCGCTCGACGTGTGCGCGAACGGATGCCGGCGACGCCCGTCAGCGGATGCGCGAACGGATGCGGCCCGCCGAGAGCGCCGTGAACCCGACCGCGAAGGCGACGAGCACACCGACCGCCACCCACGGACGCACGAGCGTGTCGCCGACGAACGCGTCGATGCCGTAGAACTCGCGGATGGAGTCGATCGCCTCGGGCTGGTCGGTGAGCGCTCCCAGGCTCTCGGCGGTGAACTGGCGCCGCAGCAGCATTCCTCCCTGCGCGAACGGCAGCGCGTTGATGACGTTGCCGACGGTCGTCGGCAACGACCCGATCGGGATGTAGGCGCCGGCCACGAAGCCAAGCACCGTGCCGACGATCGTGGCGAAGGCCGAGAATGCGCCCGGCGTCCGGACGAACGAGACGGCGAACGCGCTGAGCGCCGTGAACGCGAAGCAACACAGCACCATGACCCCGGCGCTGACGAGGATGCGTTTCGGCTCGAGCCACAGCCCGTCGAAGAGACCGAGGTAGACGACCGACAGCGCGAGGACGACGGTCGACATGATCACCGTGACGAGCGCGGACGAGATCAAGTAGCCGAGCACGAGGTGGCTGCGGGAGATCGGGGCGACGAGGAAGTCGGCGAACCTGCCCGTGTGGCCGTCTTCGACGAGGACAGACATCGCGCCGATGCCCGCTGTGACGGTCGTGAGCAACACGATGCCGGAGAACATCCAGCTGTCGATGAACACCTGGATCTCGCCGGTCGTCGCGTCGGGGAACTGCTGAGACAGTCCGTCGGTCTGCAGTCGCGCGAGGAACAGCGTGTAGAGCACGAACAGGATGATTCCGCTCAGGAGCGAGAAGAACACGTTCATTCGGTCGCGGAAGAACAGCTGCAGACTCCGACCGACGATCGCGGTGACGATGTTCACGCCGCCTCCTCCGTGCGCCCCGTGAGAGCGAGGAAGACGTCGTCCATGCGGCCGTGGCGAAACTCGAAGTCGCGGATCGCGTCGCCGTGCGCCGCGAGGATCCGGCGCGCGTCGTGGGCATCTGTGACGGCCACGCGGATGACGTCGCCGTCGATCTCGACGGCGCCGCCGATGCCGCCGCCGAGCGACCGGATCAGCGCTGCGGGGTCGTCCGCCGTGATGCTCAGGATGCTGCGGCTGTGCCTCGCGCGGAGGGCGGTCGGTGTGCCGCTGGCGACAAGCCGGCCGGAGTCGATGATGCAGACTTCGTCGGCTTCTTCGGTCTCTTCCATGTAGTGCGTCGTGAGGAAGACCGTGAGGCCGTGATCGCGGCGAAGTCGCCCGATCGCGGACCACACGGCGACGCGGCTTGCCGGGTCGAGCCCCGCGGTCGGTTCGTCGAGGAACAGGATCGCGGGATCGTGCAATAGTGCTCGGGCGATGTCGGCGCGCCGCCGCTGGCCGCCGGAGAGCCGCCCGTAGGGACGGTCGAGCACGTCGTCGAGCTCGATGAGCGCCGAAAGCTCTGCCAGCCGCGACCCGAACACCCCGCGGGGCACGCGCGAGAGCGTCGCGCGCAGGCGTAGGTTCTCGCGGACGGTGAGCGCGGCATCCATGAGGGAGCCTTGGAAGACGACGCCGATCGCTGCGCGAACCTTCTCTGCCTCCGTCCGCACGTCGAAGCCTGCGACGCGCATGGTTCCGCTGTCGGCGTGCAGGAGGGTTGTGAGGCAGCCGATCGTCGTGGACTTGCCCGCGCCGTTCGCCCCCAGGAAGGCGAACAGCTGGCCATCGGGGACAGAAAAGGAGACGCCGTCGACGGCGCGCACCGCGCGGTACGACTTGACGAGATTCTCGACCTCGATGGCCACCGTCACTCCCCCGCGTTCTCGCCGTGCACGTGAGCCGAGTCTGTCAGAGATGCACCCGCGCCGCGGATCGAGTGGCCGTGAATGCTCAGGGCTCGAAGCGGACACCCGCCCGCGGGCGGCTCTGCTCGTCGAGCGCCGTCCGCGCCGCGTCGAGCGCGAACGCCCCGTACCCGCGGCGGGCCAGCTGGCCGGAGAGACGCCGTAGCGCCACTTCGCGATCGAGCCCGCTCATCGCGCGGACCTTCGTTCGCGCGAACGCGAGTGCGCGCTCGCGCTCGTCGCCCGGCAGCTCAGCAAGCGCGGCGTCGATCACCTCTCGAGGGATGCCACGCGCCGCGAGCGTCTGCGACACGGCCATGCGCCCCTGTCCCTTGCGCTCGACCGCGCTGTAGACGAGCTGCTCGGCGAGCTTCGCGTCGTCGAGGTACCCGTTGCCGAGAAAGCGCCCGATGATCGCATCGACCGCTCCCTCGTCGAGCTCACGCTCGATGAGGGTAGCCCGGGCCTCACGCACCGAGAGGGATCGCGTGCGGAGCTTGCGCAGCAGCGCCGCCTCACCCGCCTCGGCGATGTCGCCAGCCGACGCATCACGCTCGTGCGCATCGCGCTCGTACTCTGTGACAGCCGCAGGGTCGCTCTGGCCCCAGGTGTTGTTCCAGAGCGAGGCGTCGTCGTCGGCCTGCGGCGCGGAGACCACGGCGGCATCCGCAGGCATCCGCCCAGCGGTGGCTGCAGCAGCACCCCGGCCGTGTTCGGCGGGCGCGGCCGAAGCCGCCCCGCCGAACAGCGGAATCACCGGTGCGAGCTTGTCAGCGGGCATTACGCCGGGCGGCGCTCGGCGAGCTCGGCGACCGGGGCCGCCTGCTCGGATGCCGGCAGATCGACCGCCTTCGGCTGGCCGATGCCGAGCTTCTGCTTGATCTTCTGCTCGATGTCGGCGGCGATGTCCTCGTTCTTGAGCAGGAAGTTGCGCGCGTTCTCCTTGCCCTGGCCGAGCTGCTCGCCGTCGTAGGTGTACCACGCGCCGGACTTCTTGACGATGCCGTGATCGACGCCAAAGTCGATGAGCGACCCCTCGCGCGAGATGCCGGTGCCGTACAGGATGTCGAACTCGGCCTGCTTGAACGGCGGCGCCATCTTGTTTTTCACGACCTTGACGCGCGTGCGGTTGCCCACGGCATCCGTGCCGTCTTTCAGCGTCTCGATGCGACGGATGTCGAGGCGCACCGACGCGTAGAACTTCAGCGCCTTGCCGCCCGCGGTGGTCTCGGGAGAGCCGAAGAACACGCCGATCTTCTCGCGCAGCTGATTGATGAAGATCATCGTCGTGCCGGTCTGGTTGAGGCCACCCGTGAGCTTGCGGAGGGCCTGCGACATGAGGCGAGCCTGAAGACCGACGTGCGAGTCGCCCATCTCACCCTCGATCTCGGCCTTCGGCACGAGGGCCGCGACCGAGTCGATGACGACGAGGTCGATCGCGCCCGAGCGCACGAGCATGTCGGCGATCTCGAGCGCCTGCTCGCCCGTGTCGGGCTGCGAGACGAGCAGCTGATCGATGTCGACGCCGAGCTTCTGCGCGTAGTCGGGGTCGAGCGCGTGCTCGGCGTCGATGAACGCGGCGATGCCGCCCGCGCGCTGCACGTTGGCGATCGCGTGGAGGGTCAGCGTGGTCTTACCCGAGGACTCCGGGCCGTAGATCTCGACGATGCGGCCACGCGGCAGGCCACCCACACCGAGGGCGACGTCGAGGGCGATGGAGCCCGTGGGGATGACGGCGACGGGAGCGCGCTCGTCGCTGCCGAGTCGCATCACCGAGCCCTTTCCGAACTGCCGGTCGATCTGGGCGAGGGCCGATTCGAGGGCCTTCTCGCGGTCTGCGGGTGATGGCATGACGTGCTCCTTCGTGATGTGCCGTCGGCGGCTGCGCCGCGTCGGGGTGTCCGTCGCCTGTAGGCTGTCGCGCCCCCTCCCGGCGGGAGGATCGTGCGACAAGGCGGAGGTGTCGTGTTGACGCTGCCTACGTTACGAAGGGCCTCCGACATCCATCGGCGAATCCTGCGAAACGGTGGACAACCTCTCGGCGATCCCTCTTGTGGAGGAGGCTACGCACGTATCGAACAAAAATACGACGACACGCCGGACGGCGATCGAAACCCGAGCCGAAAGAACCCCCGCGCCGAAAGAAGCGCCGAGCCGAAAAGAGACTCAGCGCCGACGCGGATCGACGCGCCCCGCGCCGTGGCGGCGCGACTCGGGCACGTCGGTCTCTGCGCACAGCGCAAGCCACACCTCGCGCGGCGGCACTCCCTCGTCGAGCGCCTGTGCGGCGGTGCGATAGTCGACGCCGCGCAGGGCGAGATCGCGGATCAGGGATGCCGCGCGCGCGCCGAACTCGGTGTCGACGGCGCGAGCGAACTCGCTCCGTCGCACGTCAGCGCAGCGAGAGCTGCGACTCGATGTCGCGGTCGAGTGCGACGAGGTCGTCGGGGACGACATCCGGGAAGACCTGCAGGCCCTCGAGCACGGAGATGCGGTCGCCGACCTCGCGCATGATGGTCGAGATGGGCACGTCGAGCGCTTCGGCGACAGACGCGAGGATCTCGCTCGAGGCCTCTTTCTGGCCGCGCTCGACCTCGCTCAGGTAGCCGAGGGCGACACTTGCACGCCCCGCGACCTGGCGGAGGGTACGGCCCTTCTGCAGGCGGAAGTCGCGCAGGACTTCGCCGATCTCATGACGAACCAGGATCATCTCGGGCCTCCTCCTCGTAATCGTCGATTGTGTTCTCGGGTGCACAACGGTACATCACTTGCTGGTCACCCTAGACCCCGGGCGCTGGGGAATGGGTGGGAATCGCTCATACGTAACGGGGATGTCACACGACGTATTCCCCGAGCGGTCACAGCGCCTCCAGCGCGATGCGCACGGCGAGGGCAGTCGCTTCGGCGCGGATGCCGGCGCGGTCACCCGCGAGCAGTACGGATTCGACCCGGGAACCCAGCGGCGTCGAGACGGCGACGTGCACGGTGCCGACCGGCTGACCGTCTGGCGAGACCGGTCCGGCGATGCCCGTCGTGGCGATGCCGACATCCGCCGGCGCCCCATCCTTTCGCACCGCGCGGCGCACGCCCTCGGCCATCTGCCGAGCGACCCGCGGATGCACGGGCCCCTGCGCGGCCAGCAGCGTCTCGTCGACGCCGAGGAGGGATGCCTTGAGGTCGGTCGCGTACGCGACGATCCCGCCGCGCAGCACGTTCGACGAGCCCGCCACCGACACGATCGACGCGACGACGAGGCCGCCCGTGAGCGACTCGGCGACGCCGAGGGTCCAGCCGAGCTCGGTCAGGCGCTCCACAAGCCGCTCGGGGTCGTTGCGACGCCCCATCGAGACCTGCGTGCTCTCAAGGTCGTCGGGGAGGTCCGGCACGGGCTGAAAGGTGCTCATCGGCGCTCCTTCGCGCTGGCGCGCGCCCCGCGCACCTCGGTGATGACGTAGTCGATGCCGCTTGCCACCGTGAGGATGACGGCGATCGTCATCGCGACGGTGTTCACGACGTGGATCCAGTCCCCCACGATCGTCCACAGCGGCAGCAGGGCGAGGGAGAGTGCGATGGCCTGCGCGACCGTCTTGAGCTTGCCCATCCACGCCGCCGCGACGACGTGGGTGCTCGCGACGACGAGCCGGTGCACCGTGATGCCGATCTCGCGCACGAGCACGACGATCGTGATCCACCAGGGCAGCTCGGTCAGGATCGACAACCCGACGAACGCGCAGCCGGTGAGAGCTTTGTCGGCGATCGGGTCGAGGAGTTTGCCGAGGTCTGTGACGATCTCGTACTTGCGCGCGAGGTAGCCGTCGATTCCGTCGGTCGCGATCGCGACGATGAACAGCACCGCAGCCCACCAGCGCAGGGGGCCGTTGGCGCCAGCATCCGTGAGCAGCATCCACAGGAACACGGGCGCGCAAAGGATGCGCACGATCGTAATCGCGTTCGGTAGCTGCCGGGGGATGGCCACGTGCTGAGCCTATCCGCACGGCGCCCCGCGGCCCGTCAATCGCGGCCGGTGAGCCCCCACGCGTCTTCGGAGCCCTCGTCCCCGTCGACGACCTCGTAGCCGTCGTGCTGGGCATCCACGGCATCCTGCCCGTACGGATCGGCGGCGGGCGCAGGCGTCGCGGCAGCGGATGCCGGCGGGTCGTCGCCGCGCAGGCGCGCGAGCACTTCGGGCAGCTGCTCGGGGGTCACGAGCACGTCGCGGGCCTTCGAGCCCTCGGACGGGCCGACGATTTCGCGCGACTCGAGCAGGTCCATCAGGCGCCCCGCCTTGGCGAACCCGACGCGGAGCTTGCGCTGCAGCATCGAGGTCGACCCGAACTGCGTCGAGATGATCTGCTCCGCCGCCGCCAGCAGCAGCTCGAGGTCGTCACCGATGTCGGCGTCGATCTCCTTCTTCTCGGCGACCGCGGCGACGTCGGCGCGGTACTCGGGCCGGGCCTGGTTCTTGACGTGGTGGACGACCTTCTCGATCTCGCTCTCGGCGACCCACGCGCCCTGCACGCGGATCGCCTTCGACGCACCCATCGGCAGGAACAGGCCGTCGCCCTGGCCGATCAAGCGGTCGGCGCCGGGCTGGTCGAGGATGACGCGCGAGTCGGTGACGCTCGTCACCGCGAACGCGAGGCGCGACGGCACGTTCGCCTTGATGAGGCCCGTGACGACGTCGACCGAGGGCCGCTGCGTCGCGAGGACGAGGTGGATGCCGGAGGCGCGCGCGAGCTGCGTGATGCGCACGATCGAGTCCTCGACGTCGCGCGGGGCGACCATCATGAGGTCGGCGAGCTCGTCGACGACGACCAGGAGGTACGGGTACGGCTTCAGCACCCGCTCGCTGCCCGAGGGCAGGGTGATCTCCCCCGCGACGACCGCACGGTTGAAGTCGTCGATGTGACGGAACCCGAACGACGCGAGGTCGTCGTAGCGCATGTCCATCTCTTTCACGACCCACTGCAGCGCCTCGGCGGCCTTCTTGGGGTTCGTGATGATGGGGGTGATGAGGTGCGGCACGCCCGCGTAGCTCGTCAGCTCGACGCGTTTCGGGTCGATGAGCACCATCCGCACCTCGGACGGCTTCGCGCGCATCAGAAGGCTCGTGATCATCGAGTTCACGAAGCTCGATTTGCCCGAGCCGGTGGACCCCGCGACGAGCAGGTGGGGCATCTTCGCGAGGTTCGCGACGACGTAGCCGCCGCCGACGTCCTTGCCGACGCCGATCGTCATGGGGTGCGTCTGGCTCGTCGCGGCCTGCGAGCGAAGCACGTCGCCGAGCGTCACGATCTCGCGGTCGGCGTTGGGGATCTCGACGCCGATCGCGCTCTTGCCCGGGATTGGCGCGAGGATGCGCACCTCGTTGGATGCCACGGCGTACGCGATGTTGTTGGTCAGCGCCGTGATGCGCTCGACCTTGACGCCCGGACCGAGCGAGATCTCGTACTGCGTGACTGTCGGGCCGCGCGAGAAGCCGGTGACCCGGGCATCCAGGGAGAACTGCTCGAACACACCCATGATCGCCGCGACGACCCGGTCGTTCGCCTCGGAACGCGCCTTCGGCGGCGTGCCCTGCGCGAGCGCCGTCACCGCGGGCAGGCGGTACGGGGGTGCCGGAGGGCGACCGTCGTGGTCGTCACCGAGGGCCGAAATCCCCGGGAGGGTGCCGTCGTCGAGGACGATCTCGCCGCTGTCCTCGCGGATGCCGGTGTCGGCCTTCTTCGCCGCGCGGCGGGCGTTCGCGATGACCGCCGGGTCGATGACCTCGGTCGCAGCATCCGGCAGAGGCGGGATCGGCGGCACGGCCGGCATCGCGACCGTCGCCTGATCGAAGCCGCCCGCGCCACTCGGGGCGAGCAGGGCGGTCAGATCGTCGGAGCCGAGGTGGCCGTCGGCATCGTCTTCACGGCCGGTCTTGTTGCGCCGCCACCAGGGGGTGTTGTCCTTGTCGTCCTGCTCGGCCTGGTCAGCCCCGCCCGGCTGGAAGGCGACGGTGGAGCCGTTGGCCGGCGCCCCGGCATCCGCCGAGTGCTCCGCGCCGAACATCCATGCGTACAGGTGGCCGAGGCGCTGCCCGATGCGGTTCGGGGGCGTCTTCGTGATGATCAGCACGCTCAGGAACGTGAGCATGCCGAGAACGGCATATGCCCCGATCGGCGTCAAGAAACTGAGCGGTTCGCCCAGCATCCAACCGAAGAGTCCTCCGGCGCCGCTCAGGCCGGGCAGGCCGTCGCGCGGCTGCGGGCGCCCGCCCGCGACATGGCAGAAGCCCGCGATCGACAGGACGAACAGGCCGAATCCGATGCCGATGCGGCCGTTGTCGTGCACGGACGACGGATGCCGAAACAGCCACCCCGCGAGGATCAGGAGCAGGACGGGCATGATGAACGCCATCCGCCCGATGAGGGCCCCAACCGTGAACGCGCTGATGTTCGTGCCGAGGTCGGTGCCGATCAGGAACCACTCGACGACCGCGCCCGCCGCGGCGAGCAGCACGAGCAGGAACGGGAAGCCGTCGCGGCGCTGGTCCTTCTCGAGCGTCTCGGGGCCGAAGGCCCGGAACATCCCGCCGGTGGCATGCGCGAGGCCGAGCCACATCCGCACGAGTGCGGGGGGCTTCTCGACGTCGTCGACGTAGCGCTTGGGGGCGGGATCGGGCTTGCGGGCGCGCGACGAGGAGCCCTTCGCGGACGCGCGGGCGCTCGTGGGCGGCGTGGTGCTCCTGGCCATCACTCCACGGTAGGTGCATGGGGCCCACATTCCCCGGATTGACGCGGCCCCCGCGGGCATTCGCGCCCGTTCGATGGGCGCAAACGCCGGGTATCCCGGGCGGGTTCCCGGCGTTTGCGCCCACTGAACGGCGGATGCTGGGGGCTGGGGCTGGGGCCTGGGGCTGGGGCCTGGGGCTAGCGCAGGCGCTTGACCATGGTGTCGCGGCCGTGGCCGGCCTGGGTCACGGCGAAACCCTCGCTGCGGTAGAGAGTGCGGGCGAAGTTGCCGCGCTCGACCGACAGGCTGATGCGGCCGAACCTCTGCGCGCGGGCGTGGTCGCACAGGCGCTGCAGCAGCGCCCGCCCGACGCCGTGCGCGCGCCAGATCGGGCGCACCCCGATGATGAGCTCGGGAACGCCCGTGCCGACGTAGCCGAAGCCCGGGTCGGTGCGCGGCAGCATCCGATACCAGGCCGCGCCGATGGGCTGATCGTGCTCGTCGACGGCGATGAACCCGGCATCCCCCGGTCGCATCCATCCGGCGAGATAGCGGTGATGATCGGGGTGCGCGATGATCTCATGCCGCGGGCGGAGCCCGCCCTGCCGCCAGTTCGCCGCCTCGACGACCATGTCACCGAGGAACGCCCCGTCCGCCTGCACGGCTGGTCGGATGCGGAACGCGGCGGGCATGCCCCGATGCTACCGAAACCGGTGCTACGCCTCGATCACGAGGGGAACGATCATGGGGCGCCGGCGCAGGCGCTGGTTCACCCAGCGGCCGATCGTGCGGCGCACGACCTGCGACAGTGCGTGCGTGTCGCGCACGCCCGACTGCGCGGCCTCGGTGAGCGCCGCGGCGATCTTGGGCTTCACGTCCTCGAAGACCGCGTCATCCTCCGCGAAACCGCGCGCGTGGATCTCGGGGCCGGTGATGATGCGACCGGTCGCGGCATCCACGACGACGATGACCGAGATGAAGCCCTCTTCACCGAGGATGCGACGGTCTTTCAGGTCGGCATCCGTGATCTCGCCGACCGTCGACCCGTCGACGTAGACGAAGCCGAGGTCGAGCTGCCCGACGACTTTCGCGACGCCGTCGCGCAGGTCGACGACCGTTCCGTTCTCGGCGACGATCGTGTTCTCGGCGGGGATGCCGGTGTCCTGCGCGAGCTTGGCGTTCGCGATGAGGTGGCGGTACTCGCCGTGGACGGGCATGACGTTGCGCGGCTTCAAGATGTTGTAGCAGTACAGCAGCTCGCCCGCCGCGGCGTGGCCTGAGACGTGCACCTTCGCGTTGCCCTTGTGTACGACGTTCGCGCCGAGCTTCGTCAGCCCGTCGATGACGCGGTAGACCGCGTTCTCGTTTCCGGGGATGAGGCTGGATGCCAGGATCACGGTGTCGCCCTCGCCCACCTCGATCGCGTGGTCGAGATTCGCCATGCGCGACAGCACCGCCATCGGCTCGCCCTGCGACCCGGTCGACATGTAGACGATGCGGTCGTCGGGGAGGTCCTGCGCCTTCTTATAGTCAATCAGGACGCCGTCGGGCACGTGCAGGTAGCCGAGCTCTTCGGCGATCGTCATGTTGCGCACCATCGAGCGGCCGAGAAACGCGACCCGGCGTCCGTGCGCCGCGGCGGCGTCGATGACCTGTTGCACGCGGTGGACGTGACTCGAGAAGCTCGCGACGATGACACGGCGCGGCGCCTTGCCGATGACCTGGTCGAGCACCGGACCAATCGAGCGCTCGAGCGGCGTGAAGCCGGGGACGTCGGCGTTCGTCGAGTCGACGAGGAAGAGGTCGACACCCTCCTCCCCCAGCCGCGCGAAGGCGCGGAGGTCCGTGAGCCGGTCATCGAGCGGCAACTGGTCCATCTTGAAGTCGCCCGTGGCGAGCACGCGCCCGGCGGGGGTCGTGATCGCAACGGCGAGGGCATCCGGGATCGAGTGGTTCACCGCGACGAACTCGAGGTCGAACGGGCCGATCTGCTCGCGCTGACCCTCCGTGACCGTCAGCGAGTACGGGGCGATCCGGTGCTCCTTGAGCTTCGCCTCGACGAGCGCGAGGGTCAGCTGCGAGCCGATCAGCGGGATGTCGCGCTTCAGACGCAGCAGATACGGCACCGCGCCGATGTGGTCCTCGTGGCCGTGTGTCAGCACGAGACCGACGACGTCATCGAGCCGCCCCTTGATCGGCTCGAAATCGGGCAGGATCAGGTCGACACCGGGCTGGTGCTCCTCGGGGAACAGCACTCCGCAGTCGACGATGAGGAGCTTGCCCTCGTACTCGAACACGGTCATGTTGCGGCCGACCTCGCCGAGGCCGCCGAGCGGGATCACCCGGACCGTGCCCTTCTCGAGCGCGGGCGGTTCGTAGACGTTCGTGGGCATCCGATGCCTCCTCGGGACGGCGCGTTCGTGCGCGGCATCCCCGGTCGTGTTCGTGCGGTGTCAGCGGGTCGTGCCGTGCACCTTGGGGAGCGCTCCGCCGGCGGCCGCGTTGCGGTCGGGGCGGAAGTTGGAGAAGTCGGCGCCTTCGACGCCGCGGACGAGCGCGAGCTCGTCTTCGATGATCGCGGCCTCCCACTCCTCCGGACCGACGAGCGGCAGGCGCACGCGCGGGCTGCCGATGCGGCCAAGGCCGTGGAGGATGTACTTCGCGCTCACGGTGCCGGGAACGTGCGTCATGACGGCGCGCACGAGCGGTTCGACGCGCTGGTGCGCCGCGGTCGCTGCGGCCAGATCGCCGCGGTTCACGGCATCCACGATCACGCGATACGGCGTCGCGGTGATGTTCGCGGTGACGCCGATGAGGCCCGTCGCGCCGATCGCGAGGTGCGGCAGCACGTTCGCGTCGTCGCCCGAGAAGTACATGAGGTCGGTCTGGTTGAGGACGCGACTGACCTCGCTGAAGTCACCCTTGGCATCCTTGATGGCGAGGATGTTGGGGTGCTTCGCGAGGCGCAGGATCGTCTCGTACTTGATGGGCACGCCCGTGCGCCCCGGGATGTCGTAAAGGATGACCGGCAGATCGGTCGCATCGGCGACGAGCCGGAAGTGGGTCAGGATGCCCGCCTGCGTCGGCTTGTTGTAGTACGGCGTGACGATCATGATGCCGTCGGCGCCGGCCTTTTCGCTCGCCTTGTAGAGCTCGATCGCGTGCGCGGTCTCGTTCGAGCCGCCGCCCGTGATGATCTTCGCGCGGCCGGCGGCGACATCCTTGCCGACCTCGACGAGCTTCAGCTTCTCGGGGTCGGTGAGGGTGGATGTCTCGCCGGTCGTGCCCGTGACGACGATGCCGTCCGCGCCCGCGGTGATGACATCGTCGATGTGCTTCTCGACGGCGGGCCAGTCGACTTCGCCGTCGGCCGTCATCGGAGTGACGAGCGCGACGAGAACCTGTCCGAAGGGGTTGCCCGTGTGCGTCATGCTCCCAGGCTATCGGTTCGTGGGACCCGCTCAGCGGCCTGTCTTGGCGATCCGCGCCGCGAGCGGCGCCGGAAGGATGCGAACCACGCCGACGAGCACCTTGTAGCGAATCGACGGGATCGACACCGCCTTGCCGCGGGCAGCGTCGCGGAGCCCTTCGCGCACGACATCCTTCGCGTCCAGCCACAGCATCGTCGGCACGCCCTCTTCACCCGGCGCGAGCCCGAGACGTTCGTGGAAGTTCGTGTGCGTGAATCCCGGGCAGACGGCCGTGACCGTGACTCCGAGTGGGCCGTAGTGAGCGTTCGCCCACCCGCTGAACGCGACGACCCACGCCTTGACTGCGCCGTAGGTGCCGCGGGGCATGAATGCGGCGACGGATGCCACGTTGATGATCCGCCCGCCACCTCGCGCCAGCATCGGGGTCAGCGCCGCGTGTGTGAGGCGCATCGTCACACGCACGTGCAGGTCGAGGTGGCGCTCTTCATCGGCGAGAGTGTTCTCGGCGAACTCGAGGCCGAGGCCGAAACCCGCGTTGTTGACGAGCACGTCGATCGGGCGATCGGGGTCGGCCAGGCGCGCGGCGACGGCATCCAGCGCAGCCTCATCGAGGAGGTCGGCTGGGAGGATCTCGACCTGCACCCCGCTGTCGCGGCGGATGGTGTTCGCAACGGCTTCGAGCGCGGATCGATCGCGCGCGACCAGCACGACGTCAGCGCCGCGCGTGGCGAGTTGCCGTGCGAACTCGGCACCAAGCCCGGAGCTCGCGCCGGTGATGAGTGCCGTCCTTGCTCTCGCCATGCAGACAGCCTAGTAAGCGCGCGGGCGGTCGCGTCAGGGGCGCAGGAGCGTGAGGAAACGGTAGGGGATGCCGGTGCGCGAGACCGCCCACTCGCTGCCGTCCTCGCCCGCAGGCTCGACGCGGGCGACAGCCCACCCGTCGCGCGCGGGCGCGAAGGTGTCGCCGGCGACCTCGAGGTCGAGTTCGGTGACCTCGAGCACGTCGGCGAGAACGATCGCCTCGGCGAAGAGGCGCGCGCCGCCGATCACCCAGGCGAGCGGTGCGGGGGTCGGCGCGCCCGCCGCGAGGGCGAGGGCTACGTCGAGCGATGACGCGCGCTCCGCGCCGTCGTCCCCCCACTCTGGGTTCGACGTCACGACGATGTTGCGCCTGTCCGGCAAGGGCCGGAACCGCGGCGGGAACGACTCCCACGTGCGCCTGCCCATGATCACGGGCGCGCCGACCGTCTTTTCGCGGAAGTGCGCGAGGTCTTCGGGCACGTGCCACGGCATCCCGCCGTCGTTGCCGATGACTCCGCCGCGGGCCTCGGCCCAGATGAGCCCGAGCCGCACGTTAGACCGCAACCGCGGCGCGGATGGCCGGGTGGTGCTGGTAGTTCTCGAGCACGATGTCGTCGAAGGTGTAGTCGAAGATCGACTCGGGCTTGCGTGCGAACGACAGGGTCGGATACGGATACGGGTCGCGCGAGAGCTGCTCGCGCACCTGCTCGACGTGGTTGTCGTAGACGTGGCAGTCGCCGCCCGTCCAGACGAAATCGCCGGGCTCGAGACCGGTCTGCTGCGCGATCATGAGCGTCAGCAGGGCGTACGAGGCGATGTTGAACGGCACCCCGAGGAACATGTCGGCCGACCGCTGATACAGCTGACATGAGAGCTTGCCGTCGGCGACGTAGAACTGGAACAGCGCGTGGCAGGGCGCGAGCGCCATGTCGGGGATGTCGGCGGGGTTCCACGCCGACACGATGAGCCGGCGCGAGTCGGGGTTCGTGCGGATCTGCTCGATGACCTGGGAGATCTGGTCGATCTGACCACCCGAGGGCGTCGGCCACGACCGCCACTGCACGCCGTAGACCGGGCCGAGTTCGCCTGCGGCATTCGCCCATTCGTCCCAGATCGTGACGCCATGCTCCTGCAGCCACGCCACATTCGACTCGCCGCGCAGGAACCACAGCAGTTCGTACACGATCGACTTCAGATGCACGCGCTTGGTCGTGATGAGCGGGAAGCCCTGCGACAGGTCGAACCGGATCTGCCGCCCGAACACGCTCGTCGTGCCCGTGCCGGTGCGATCGTCCTTGTGCACGCCCGTGTCGAGCACCTCGCGCAGGAGGTCTTCATAGGGCGTGGGAATGGATGCCGCGGTCACGCTTTCGAGGATAGCGGCGCCCACCGACACCGGGGCGGATGCCGCTGTGTTACGCCGCGTCGTCATACTCGCCGCTGTCGGCGCTCGCCCAGCGGCAGGCCCGTAAACTCAAGGGCTGTGGAACTCCCGACCGCTGCCGCGTTACTCGCCGCCCTCCTGGTGGTGACCGTCGGCATCGGTGTGCTCCTGAAATGGCGGCAGGGCCGCCCCCGCCGGCTCGACCCGACCGAGGTCGTCGAGCCGTCTCGCCTCGGCGCAGACACGCTGGGCGAGCGCGCGACGCTCCTGCAGTTCAGCACCGAGATGTGCAGCCGCTGCCCCGGCGTGCACCGCACGCTCGGCGCGATCGCGGGCGAACACACCGGCGTGCTGCACCTTGATGTCGACCTGACCCATCGCCCCGATATCGCGAAGCACTTCAACGTGCTGCAGACCCCGACCACCCTGATCCTCGACCGCGACGGCGTGATCCAGACCCGCTTCGGTGGGACGCCGAACCGTCGCGCCGTCGAGCTCGAACTCGCCCGAGTCACCGCGGAGGATGCCCGTGTCTGAGACCACCGCTCCCCGCGCCCCGAAGGGCATCGATCCCCGCGGGCCGCGCTTCGCGGCATCCATCACGGCCGTCCTGTTGCTCGTGGCGACCTTCCTCGCGCTCGTCGGCACCTCGACGGCCCGGGTGGGCGGGGCGAGCTTCGGCTGGTTCGCCTACCAGCCGCTGAGCGGCACTGCCTTCGCGCCGACCGACTGGCTCCTGCCCGCCCTGAGCATCGCTCAGCGTGCCGCCGACCCTGGCTTCCTCCTGCTGCTTGTGATCGCGCTGCTGTTCCTGTGGAGCGTGCTGTCGCCGCGCACGGCGCCGTGGGGCGCGCTCTTCCGCCGGTTCGTGCAGCCGAAGCTCGCCCCGCCGACCGAGCTCGAAGACCCGCGTCCGCCGCGCTTCGCGCAGGGCGTCGGACTCTTCGTGACCGGCGTCGGGCTCGTCCTGCACCTCGCGGGCGTGCCCTGGGCACTGCCGATCGCGGCCGCCGCAGCGTTCGTCGCCGCGTTCCTCAACGCGGTCTTCGGGCTCTGCCTCGGATGCCAGCTGTACCTGCTCCTGCAGCGCGTCGGCCTCGTCGGGCGCGCCGCCACCGCCTGATCAGCCCACCCCCTCCCCCATGTCGGCGGGGCCGTCTAGGCTCGTGCGCAGGCGCCTCCGCGCCGCATCCGACTACTGGAGGAGACAGCAATGAGCGTGACGAGCGAAGCGAGCACCAGCTGGAAGGGCAGCCTCATGGAAGGCTCCGGCGAGATCGCGCTGGAGAGCTCGAACCAGGGGCCTTTCGCGGTCAACTGCAAGGCCCGGAGCGAAGGTTCCACGTCGGTCACCACTCCGGAAGAGCTGCTCGCCGCCGCACACTCGTCGTGCTTCTCGATGGCGCTGTCGCACGCGCTCGCGGGCAACGGCACGCCGCCGGAGAGCGTCGAGACGACGGCATCCGTCACCTTCATCCCGGGTACGGGCATCACCGGCTCGCACCTGAACGTCTCGGCCGTCGTCCCGGGCCTGTCCGCTGAGGACTTCGCGCGCATCGCGGCCGAAGCGAAGACCGGATGCCCGGTGTCTGCGGCCCTGGCGGGCATCGAGATCACCCTCGAGGCGACGCTTGCCTGATACTCCGCAGCGCGTCGTCGTGGCCGGCTCGTCCGGCCTGATCGGCGGCGCACTCGTGGAGTCGCTCCGCGCCGACGGCGTGGAGGTGACGCGGCTCGTCCGCCGCGAGGCGTCGGCGCCCGATGAAGTGTCGTGGGATCCGAAGCGCACGCGCCTCGACCCGTCGGTGCTCGCGGGGGCGCGGGCGGTCGTGTCGCTCGGCGGCGCGAGCATCGGGCGCTTTCCGTGGACGAAGCGGTACAAGCACGAGCTCGTCTGGTCGCGGCTCGCGCCGACGCAGGCGATCGCGGCGGCGGTGCGCGAACTCGGCGACGACGCGCCCGCGTTCGTGTCAGCATCCGCCGTCGGGTACTACCCGTCTGCGCCGGGCGTGCGGCTGACCGAGGACTCGCCGCGGGGCGAGACGTTCCTCGCCGACCTCTGCGACGAGTGGGAGGCCGCCGCGCGCGGCGCCGGCTCGAAAGCGCGCGTGGCGATGCTGCGGACGGCGCCCATCGTCCACGCCGACGGCGTGCTGAAACCGCTGATCCTCCTCACCCGCCTCGGGGTTTCGGGCCCGATCGGCCGCGGGACGCAGGTGTGGCCGTGGATCTCGCTCGACGACGAGATCCGCGCCATCCGACACATCATCGACGGCGACCTCGACGGACCGGTCAACCTCACCGGGCCCGAGCGTGCGACGGCGAACGACCTCGGTTTCGCGCTCGCGCGCCGCATGAACCGACCCTTCGTCGTGCGCGCGCCCGCGTGGGGCATGAAGCTCGTCCTCGGAAAGGATGCCACCGAGGCACTCCTCACGAGCGACATGGATGTCGTGCCAGAGCGGCTGACGGCATCCGGGTTCGAGTTCACGCATCCGCGGGTCGAGGATGCCGTGGCGGCGGCGGTTCCTGCGGCGGGGTGAGACCCGGGGGTGTGGCGACGACCGTTCGAGCGCAGGGGCTCGGCGCGTCGCGGTTAACCGCGACGCCGGTTCGCGCGACGGGGCGGGCGGGCTCGCACGGCACTGGCTCGCTGGCTCGCGCCGCGGGGGCCCTCAGTCGCGCCCCGACCGCCCTGAACGATCCGCCTTCTCGAGTCGAATCGCCGTGCGCAGCGCCGCGCGTGCCCGCGTCCGGTCGCCCGCGCCGTCGTACGCGAGCCCCAACCGGAACCACGCCCGCCAGTCGTCGGGGCTCTGCTCGACGGCATCCCGATACGCGGGAAACAGCGCGTCGGCCTGGTCGCGGTCGGGCCGCCCGCTCGGGCGCACGTCGAGCTGTTCCGCGGGCAGATCGCCGTCCGCCTCCAGCTGACGCGCGAGGCGCTGGGTGCCGAGTCCGAACGAGACTTCGCGCCACAGCGCCCACGCTGCGATCGCCGGAAGGATGATGAGGGCGACGCCCATGCCGATGCCGATCGGCTCGCCCGAGGTCAGCAGCAGCCACGCGCGCTGCGCGACGAGCGCGATGTACAGCGCGAGCAGCGCCGCCATGATCAGCGCGCCGATGCGCGCCGTCATGCGCCGGTGGTCCGAGCGACCTGCCCCGGCACGTCGCCCTCGTCGATCGGCGCGGGCTCCGGCTGTGCGGCGGCGCGGCGCGGCCCGAGCTCCAGGTCGATGAGAGCATCGAGGCCGACGGTGACGCCGCGGGCATCCCGCGCAGCGGCGAGCGCAACCCGGATGCCGGGGGCGTAAGCGAGGGCAGGCTCGATCGTGTCGTGGACGATCGTGAGCGACTCCCCCGGGCCGGACAGGATCGTCTCCTGCTTCGCGACGACGCCCGGGCGTCGGAGCGAATGGACCGGCACACTCGCGACCTGCTGTCCGCGTGCGCGCTGATCGACGTGCGGCGACTCGACCGGACCAGCGCTGTCGCGCGCTGCGGCGATCAGCTCGGCGGTGCGCACGGCGGTGCCGCTCGGCGAGTCGACCTTCGTCTCGCGGTGGGCCTCGATGATCTCGATCGACGGGAAGTGCGGCGCGGCCGCGGCGGCGAGCGCCGTGCCGATGACCGATCCGAGCGAGAAGTTGGGGATGAACACGGCACCAGTGCCGGCGGCTTCGACGAGGGGGCGGACGAGCGCAATGCGCTCCATCGACCATCCCGACGTCCCCACGAGCACGTTGATCCCGCGCTCGATCGCGGCCCGCACGACGTCGATCGACACGCCCGGGGTCGACGCGTCGACGACGAGGTCGGCCCCGGCGATCTCGCCGAGATCGCTCCGCGAGCCGAGCACCGCGACGACCTCGAACTCCGGCTCGGCGTCGATCACCTCGCGGATGATCCCGCCGAGCTTGCCGGTGCCGCCCACGAGGGCCACTCTGGTGGTCATGCTCCCAGCGTAGGCGGTTGTGCGCCGGCATCCCTGGACGTCGGCATCGGCGGCGCCCTGAATGTCCCACAAGGTGCGACCCTGAATGTCCCAATAGTGGTCCATTTCAGCGGCGGTAACGGACCACTTTCGGGACACGCGCTGCACAAAGTAGGACACACACTGCACAGAGTGGGACAAGGGTGCGGAGGCGGCGGGCGTACGCTCGATGCATGGTCCGACTCGAGCCGGTTGCCGCCGACCACCCCCGCGCGCAGGCGCTCCTCACGGCGTATTTCGCGATGCGCGGCGAGGCGTTCCCGAAGGGCCAGGTCTACCGGCCGGTCTTCCCCTCGGCATCCGTCTTCGAGCCTCCGGCGGGGATCTTCCTCGTGCTGGTCGACGATGACGGACAGGATGCCGGGTGCGGCGGCATTCGCCGAATCGACGACGGCCCCACCGGAGTCAGGTACGAGGTGAAGCACCTGTACGTCGACCCGACCACGCGCGGCCGCGGCTGGGGTCGGGTGCTGCTGGGGGGCCTCGAGCAGCGGGCGCGCGAGTGGGATGCCGCGGAGCTCGTCCTCGACACCCACCACACCCTCGAGGCCGCCGGCGCCCTCTACGCGCGCAGCGGCTTCGTCGCGATCCCGCCGTACAACGACAACCCGAACGCGACGCGCTGGTACGGGAAATCGTTGGACTGAGGAGCCCGAACGCAACTGCAAGGCGTCAGGCGCCGACACGCCGCGCGAGGCCGCGGCCGCACGGCGTGTCGCGCGCGCGACCTTGCAGTACGGTGCGGATGCCGGGCCTGCCGGCCGCCGCAACTCAAACCGGGGGCACCTCGGGGAGGCCGGTGCGCAGCTCCATCGGGAGGTGGGCGAGGTCGTTGTGCGAGACGAGGGTCCACGGGCGGCCGGGACGTTGAGCGAGCACGGTGAGGCCGCAGTGCGCCTGGTTGAGGGTCATCCACCGCCAGTCAGGGGCCTCGAGCACCTCGCGCACGAACCAGGCGATCACGAAGTTGTGGGTGATCAGCAGTTCGTGGTTGCCGGGTTTGCGGACGAGATACTCCGCGACGGCATCCGCCATCTGCGCGCGCCCGGCCTCGATATCCGCCGGGGTGAACGACCCGAAGAACGGCGCGTACGCCTGGGGCATGTCAGGCTCCGGCCCGGTCGGAATACAGTCAAACAGCAGCGACGACGGCTCCGGGGTCACCGCAGGCAGCCGCTCGGCCACCGCGCGGGCAGTCTCGGCCGCGCGCTCGAGGGGCGAATGCCACACGGCATCCAACGGCACCCCCGACAATCGGTCGGCCAGGAGCTCTGCCTGGCGCCGGCCCCGCGGCGACAGCGGGCCGTCTTCGAGGCCGTGCTCGGCATCGAGATGCTCGCCATGCCGCACCAGGTACAGGTAGTGCGTCACAGATCGCTCGTCTCGTGGGGGGACTCGGTCCTTCCACCCTACGTCAGCCCGCCGACACGCGGGCAGGCGCCTACTGCGCAGCCTTCGCCATCTCGGCGAGATGCGCGCGACTGAGTCTCGCGCCGACACCCTGCACGAGCTCGTCGACGTGCGCGACGGCGTACACGTTCACGATCGGGGCGACGACCGCGCGCTGCGCGAGCAGCCACGCGATCGCGACCGCCGACGTCGGAATCGACAGTTCGGCGCCGATCTTGTCCATCGCGCGGAGAGTCCGCGTGCCACGCCGGTTCATCGCCGCCGCGAGCTGCGCGCCCCGAACGGATGCCGTCACCTTCGCCCGCTCGCGGTAGACGCCCGACAGGTACCCGTGCTCGAGCGCCTGCGACGGCGTCACCGCGATGCCCTGCGCTGTCGCGACGAGACGCAGGTCGTCGTCGAACTCCGACTGCCGTAGCACGTTGTACGGCACATCGAGCGCGGTGATGCGCGGGTAGCCGGCGGATGCGAGGATGCGCGCTTCGACGAGCTGGGACGCGGTGTGCCCGAGCGACCCCAGCGCGCGGACCTTGCCGGACTCGATGAGCCACTCCGCGGTCGCGAGGGTGTCTTCGAGGGCAGCCTTGGTCGGGCCGGTTGTGTCGAGGTACAGCACGTCGATGCGATCGGTCTGCAACCGGGTCAGCGACGCCTCGACCGAGCGGATGAGGTTGACCGACCCGAGGCCCGGGTGGTCGGGGTGCGTACCGATCCGCACACTCAGGACGGCCGAGTCGCGCGCCTGGCGCCGCGACATCCATTCGCCGATGATGTGCTCGCTACGGCCGCCGGAGTAGGCGTCAGACGTCTTGATCGCGTTGCCGCCCCGCTCTCGGTAGGCGTCGAGGATCGCGTGCGAGGTGGCGAGGTCGACGTGCCAGCCGAACTCGCCGCCGCCGACGATGAGGGGAAAGACATCGAACCCGGTCTCGCCGAGCGGCACGCGGACGCCCTCGCCGACAGGCGTTCCCTGCACGGGGATCGGAGCCGACGGATGAGTCGCGGTCGTGACCGAGGATCCCGCCCCGGCATCCGCCCGCGCCGACGAAGGCGTCGTGCCTACGCCGAAGAATCCCATGTCACACCCCTTGCGAATCCGAGGTGACCGTCTGAGGCGGCGCATCCCCCGATGCGTAGTACCGAAGATAGGACAGCCCGGCGACATAGCGGCCCATTGCGGCGACGAGGCGGTGAACTTTCCATAACGCTTTGATCTCAGGCCCCGTCGCGGCGCGATTTTGTCCCCCGAACGGTGGACAATCCGGGCGTGTCAGGCCGTCTCGTGCCCGCTGCCCGCGGCCCGGCATCCGTTCATCCGGCGCAAACCGCGGCATCCGGCGCAAATGAACGCAACACGCGACGGATGAACCCGCGCCGCCAGCCCCCACCCCACCACCCACACATGACGGATGCCCGCCCCCTCCGAGTCGGGAAGGGGCGGGCATCCGTGGTCTGGTGCCGGGGCTCAGCCCTCGGCGGGCGCGTCTCCGGGGCCCTCGCTGGCGGCAGCGGAGCCCTCCTGGTCGGCAGCGTCGGCGCCCTCGTCGAGCACGGGCTCGAGCGACAGCTTGCCGCGGTCGTCGATCTTCGTGATCTTCACGAGGATCTTCTGGCCGACACCGAGGACGTCCTCGACGTTTTCGACGCGCTTGCCGCCGGCGAGCTTGCGGACCTCGCTGACGTGCAGCAGGCCGTCCTTGCCGGGCAGGAGCGAGACGAACGCACCGAACGTGGCGATCTTGACGACGGTTCCGAGGAACTGCTCGCCGACCTCCGGGTTCGTCGGGTTCGCGATCGCGTTGACCTGCGCGCGGGCGGCCTCGGCCGAGGGGCCGTCGGTCGCGCCGATGTAGACGGTGCCGTCCTCCTCGATGGAGATCTGCGCGCCGGTCTCGTCCTGGATCGCGTTGATCGTCTTGCCCTTGGGGCCGATCAGCTCGCCGATCTTGTCGACCGGGATCTGCACGCTGATCACTCGCGGCGCGGTCGGCGCCATCTCGTCGGGGCCGTCGATCGCGGCGTTCAGCACGCCGAGGATCGTCATGCGGGCCTCCTTGGCCTGCGTGAGCGCGGCGGTGAGGACCGACGACGGGATGCCGTCGAGCTTCGTGTCGAGCTGGATCGCCGTGACGAACTCCGAGGTGCCAGCGACCTTGAAGTCCATGTCGCCGAGCGCGTCTTCGGCGCCGAGGATGTCGGTCAGCGCCGCGTAGCGGGTCTGGCCGTCGACCTGGTCGGAGACGAGACCCATCGCGATACCGGCAACGGGGGCGCGCAGCGGCACACCCGCGTTCAGCAGCGACAGAGTCGAGGCGCAGACCGAGCCCATCGACGTCGAGCCGTTCGAGCCGAGCGCCTCGGAGACCTGACGGATCGCGTACGGGAACTCCTCGCGCGAGGGCAGCACCGGAACGAGGGCGCGCTCGGCGAGGAAGCCGTGCCCGATCTCGCGACGCTTCGGCGAACCGACGCGGCCGGTCTCACCGGTCGAGTACGGCGGGAAGTTGTAGTGGTGCATGTAACGCTTCGACGTGGTCGGCGACAGCGAGTCGATCTGCTGCTCCATCTTGAGCATGTTCAGCGTGGTGACACCCAGGATCTGGGTCTCGCCGCGCTGGAAGATCGCGGAGCCGTGCACGCGCGGGATGACCTGCACCTCGGCATCCAACGGTCGGATGTCGGCAAGGCCACGGCCGTCGATGCGGACACCCTCGGCGAGGATGCGTCCGCGGACGATCGTCTTGGTGACCGACTTGTACGCGGCGGAGAACTCAAGCGTCGCGACGGCGGGCAGCTCCCCCGCCTCGACGGCGGCAAGCAGCTGCGCCTTGACGTCATCCTTGATGGCGTCGTCGGCGTTCTGACGCTCGACCTTGTCGGCGATCTGGTACACCGGCACGAGGCGGTCGTAGGCGCGGCCGGCGACGAAGTCGTAGACCTCCTGGCTGTACGCGGGGAAGACCGGGTACGGCTGGATCTCCTTCGCGGCGGTGTTCGCGACGACGTTCTGCGCCGCGACGAGCTCCTTGATGAAGGGCTTGGATGCCTCGAGGCCCTGCGCGACGATCTCCTCGGAGGGCTTCGTGGCGCCTGCCTTGATGAGGTTCCAGCTGTTCTCGGTGGCCTCGGCCTCGACCATCATGATCGCGACGTCGCCGTCATCGAGCACGCGGCCCGCGACCATGAGGTCGAACACGGCCTCTTCGACCTGCGCGGCGGTCGGGAACGCGACCCACTGGTCGGCGTGCTCGCCGTGACCCGGGATGAGCGCGAGGCGCACACCCGCGATCGGGCCCGAGAACGGCAGGCCGGAGATCTGGGTCGAGAGGGAGGCCGCGTTGATCGCGAGCGCGTCGTAGAACTCGCCCGGGGCGATCGACAGGACGGTCACGACGATCTGGACCTCGTTGCGCAGGCCGTCGACGAACGACGGACGCAGCGGGCGGTCGATGAGGCGGCAGACGAGGATCGCCTCGGTCGAGGGGCGGCCCTCGCGACGGAAGAACGAGCCGGGGATCTTGCCCGCGGCGTACGAACGCTCTTCGACGTCGACGGTCAGCGGGAAGAAGTCGAAGCCCTCACGGGGGTGCTTGCCGGCGCTGGTGGCCGACAGGAGCATCGTTTCTTCGTCGAGGTAAGCGGCGACCGCACCCTGCGCCTGCTGGGCGAGGCGTCCGGTCTCGAAGCGGATGGTGCGGGTGCCGAAGCGTCCGTTGTCGAGGACGGCTTCAGCGGCGGTGATTTCAGGACCTTCCAAGAGGTCTCTCCTTCTTTGTTTAGACTCGCACGCGCGTTTCGCGAGCGAGATCATGCGAAGGAGCAGGAACAGGCAGATCCAGACGCACGCCAGCACCGATCGGTGCCGCCGCGGCGTTCAGCACTGGCCACCAGTCGAAGGTCACTCTGCGCGTGATCTCGATACACCGCGGCTGCGCCGCGGCACTCGATCACCGAAGAGGAACCCACCACAGGGGACCAGCTTCCTGCCGGCCTGCTCCAGATGCCGCGTAAGGTCCACGGCATCCTTTCACAGCCTATCAGGCGGGTCTGACGCCGCGTAGGCTGGACCCATGAGCACCGACGACACGAACACCGCCGACGAGATGAAGCGCAAGTTCAAAGAGGCGCTCGACAAGAAGAACGCGCAGCACCGCAAGGGCGAGGCTCACCTCGACGGCGACTCGGCGATCCACGGCACCCACGGCGCCGTCACGAAGCGCGAGTTCCGCCGCAAGAGCGGCTGACCCGCCTCCGGCGAGCCGCATCAATCGCGCGCCGACGAGACGCGCTCGGGCGCTCCCCCAGCGGGAAGCTCGACGTACTCGGCGTGCTTCGCGATGACCCCGTCGCCCGCCGTGCGGCCGCGGACGCGCCGCCAGGCCCAGGGCAGCACGTCGCGGACGAACCACGAGCCCTCGACCGGGCGGTCGTCGTCGGCGTGGAGGGCGGCGTCGAGTTCACCGACGGCCTCGGCATCGGGCATCCCGATGGCTTCGGCGGCGCGGTACGCGACGAAGCGGTGCCCGCGTGAGCTCAAGTGGACTTTGTCGGGCGCCCACTTGTCGAGTTCGCCGATGGCCTCGTCGCGCGCGAGGTCGAGCAGCCGTGCGCCGCGGCGCTCGGCGATCTCGCGCAGGAGCGCGGCGAACCGCGCGAACCGGCGCTGCAGGAGCACCGACGCATAGCGGCTCGGGAGGAACGGCGTCACGAGCAGCACATCGCTGCCCGCATCGCGGAGCGCCGCGACGACCCCGTCTACCTGCGCCGCGAGCTCGTCGGGATCGACGTGCAGGCGCACCAGGTCGTTCGCGCCGATGAGGATGGATGCCAGGTCGGGTCGCAGCGCGAGCGCGGTCGGCAGCTGCTCGGTCACGAGGTCGGCCACGCGGCGGCTGCGGACCGCGAGGTTCGCGTAGCGGATCGGCGTCGACGAGCGCTGGGCGAGCAGCATCGCGAGGCGGTCGGCCCATCCGCGGTACTGACCCTCCGGCATCCGCGAGGTGTCGCAGAGCCCCTCGGTGATCGAGTCGCCGAGGGCGACGACCCGCTGCCAGTCGCGCGCGGGCGACACGGGCGGCGCGGCCGGCGCCAACGGTGCGACACCCACGGCATCCGCCGCACCAACCGCACCCACGAACGACCGCGACGAGCGCGCGTGCAACTCCTGCGCCTCGCCGTAGTACCCGACGAGCTTGTCGACGAGCGCGGGCCACGTGCGCCCCTGCACGCCCTCGCGTGCCGCGGCGCCGAACGCCTGACGCTTGGCGGCATCGCCCGCGAGGTCGCGCACGCGCTCGCGGAGGTCGTCGAGGTCGCCCGGACGATACAGCCATCCGTCGACGCTCGAACGAACGAGGTCCACGGGGCCCCCGCGCCCCGTCGCGACGACCGGCACGCCGCTCGCGTGCGCCTCCTGCAGCGTCTGCCCGAACGTCTCGCTCTCGCCCGGGTGCACGAACACGTCGAAGCTCGCAACGGCCTGCGCGAGCTCGAGGCCGGAGAGGTGGCCGAGGAACACGGCATCCGGCAGTATCCGCTCGAGGCGCGCTCGCGCGGGACCGTCGCCGATGATCACGAGACGGATGCCGGGGATGCCCGACAGCGCGGCCAGGTCTTCGACCTGCTTCTCGGGCGCGAGGCGGCCGACGTAGCCGACGATCACGTCGCCCGGCGCGATCCACTCGCGCCACGCGTCGCTGCGCCGCTCGGGGCGGAAGCGCTCCGTGTCGACGCCGCGGCCCCACAGGCGCATCTCCTCGACGCCGAGGTCTCGCAGCTGCGCCATCGCCGCCGACGAGGGCGCGAGAGTGAGGGTCGCCGCGCGGTGCAGGCGCGAGACATGGGATGCCGTGAACGCGGTCGCGTACGGCACGGCGTACTTGCGCGTGTAGGCGATGACATCCGTCTGATAGACAGCGACGGTCGGCAGGTCCAGGGCGCGCGCGGCCGCAATGGCCCGCCAGCCCAGAACGAACGGCGACGCGAGGTGCACGACATCCGGCTCGAAATCGCGGATGACGCCGGCGAGCGCGCCGGTCGGGGCGAGCGAGAAACGCACCTGCGGGTAGCCGGGGAGCGGGATCGAGGGAAGGAGGGTGGTGCGCTCATCGCCCTGCGCGCCGGGAGCGCCCGGGGCGACGACGATGGCTTCGTGGCCGGCGTCGGTCAGGCGACCGACCGACTGCAGGACGGATCCGGTGACGCCGTTCATGTGAGGCAGGAACGACTCTGCGACGAACGCGACTCTCATGACTCCAGCGTCGCGGCTCGGCGCGGCCCGCGACGCACCGACGGGCGCCTCGCACACGATGTTCGCCGAACGCTCCCCGGCACGTCACCGGGCGGTCACAGTGGGGCCGGGCGTTCGCCGCACGTTCACCGCGGCGTGGTATCCATTCCGGGTGAGCGACGGGTGGCTGGAGGCGCTGGCGCACAGCCCCTGGGCACTGCCCGCGATGGCGGCTCTCGTCGTCGGCGACGCGTTCCTCGTCGTCATCCCGGGTGAGGCGGCCGTCACCGCGTTCGGGGCGCTCGCTCTGGCCGAGGGGTCTCCCCCGCTTCTCGCCGTCATCGTCGTCGCCGCGCTCGCGGCGCTCACGGGCGACGTCGGCTGCTACATCGTCGGGCGGACGGTCGGCCTCGAGCGCTGGCGCTGGATGCGCGGGCCGCGCGTGCGCTCCGCCTTCGCGTGGGCCGGGTCCTCGCTCGAGCGCCGCGGCGCCTCCGTCATGTTCACGGCCCGGTTCATCCCGTTCGCGCGGCTCGCCGTCAACCTCGTCGCCGGCGCCTCTCGGATGCCCGCGACCCGCTACCTGCCCCTCGCCGCCCCCGCCGCCCTCGTCTGGGCCGCGTACCAGGCGCTGCTCGGGGCGCTCGTGGCGGCGGTCGTGCCCGGGGGCACGGCCGCCGCCGTCGTCGTGTCGGTCGCGGTCGCGCTCGCGATAGGGTTCGGCGTCGACGCGCTTCTCGCGCGTCGACGCCGAACCCGGGTACCGCCGCTCAGCGAGTGAGCGCGGCCGCGCGCTCGCGGGCGCGCTCTTCCTTCGCGGCTGCCTCGTCGATGGCGGCGGCTTCGAGGTCCTGCGAGCCCACGGCATCCGCCTTCTCAGACATGCCGTCGTGTCCGTCGCCCGTGAGCGTGGACTCGTCGAACGGGTTGGCGCCACCCAGCACGCCGAGCGCGCGCTCGCGATCGAACTGCTTCGTCCAGGTGCCGATGAGGATCGTCGCGACCGCGTTGCCGGTGAAGTTCGTGACGGCGCGCCCCTCCGACATGAACCGGTCGATGCCGACGATGACGCCGACGCCGTTGACGAGGTCGGGGCGGAACGCCTGCAGGCCGCCGGCGAGGGTCGCCAGGCCCGCTCCCGTGACGCCCGCGGCGCCCTTCGAGGCGATGACCATGAACACCAGCAGACCGATCTGCTCGGGGATCGACATCGGGGTGCCCATGCCCGCCGCGATGAACAGCGACGCCATCGTCAGGTAGATCGCCGTGCCGTCGAGGTTGAACGAGTATCCGGTCGGAACGGTGATGCCGACGACCGGCTTCGAGACGCCGAGGTGCTCCATCTTCGCGATCAGGCGCGGCAGCGCCGACTCCGACGAGGACGTGCCGACGATCAGCAGGTACTCGCGGCCGAGGTACTTCATGAGGCTCAGGATGTTGATCCGCGCGACCGCGTAGAGCATGACCCCGAGGACACCGAAGATGAACACGGCGCATGTGATGTAGAAGGCGATCATCAGGATGCCGAGGCTCACGATCGCCGCGAACCCGGTCTTGCCGACGACGGCCGCGATCGCGCCGAACGCGCCGATCGGGGCGAGCCAGAGGATCATCCCGAGGATGCGGAAGACGAGCACCTGCAGCTGCTTGACGGCGAACATGATCGGCTCGCCCTTCTTGCCGAGCCCCTGCAGCGCGAAGCCGACGAGCAGTGCGATGAAGAGGACCTGCAGGACGCTCTCGCCGGTGAAGGCCGAGAAGAACGTCGTCGGGATGATCCCCATGATGAACTCGGTCGTCGTCTTCGCCTCGAGGTTCGAGGTGTCGTATTCGACGCCCGTCATGTTGAGGCCCTCACCCGGGTGGATGATGTTGCCGACCACGAGCCCGATGAACAGGGCGAAGGTCGTCATGACCATGAAGTAGAGGAGCGCGAGACCGCCGATCTTGCCGACGGTCGCCGCCTTCGCGATCGACCCAACGCCCACGACGATCGTGCAGAAGATGATCGGCGCGATCATCATCTTGATGAGGTTGACGAACGCCTTGCCGACCGGCTCGAGCTCCTTCGCGAAATCGGGCCAGATGAGGCCGACGGTCGCGCCGAGCACGACGGCGATGATGACGGAGACGTAGAGCCACGTGTGCTTGTCCCACGAGGTCTTGCCCTTGCGCCAGTTGTAGCCGGGGAGCTTGAAAGATCCGCGTCACGCACCGTGACCCCGCCGAGATCGGTGCGCACTACCTCGGGACGATCCCCGAGCGCCCCGAGACCCTCACCGAGCAGTTCACCGGCACCCTCGGGCCGTCGCTGCGGACGATCGTGCCCGTGCTGTCCGGGGGCGAACTCGTCGGGTGGGTGTCGGTCGGCGTCACCCTCGACACAGTCGGCGCGTCGCTCGTGCCGCGTCTGCTGGCCGCCGTCGGCATCGGGCTCGCGCTCGTCGCCGCGGGAATCGTGGGTGCTCTCGTCGCGCGGCGCATGACCCGGCGGGTCGCCGGCGACCGCCCCGCCGCCGCGATCCGCGACACGCTCGCGTCGGCGGAGTCGATGCGCACGCTCGGCGAGGCGCTGCGCGCCCAGACCCACGAGCACGGCAACCGGATGCACGCCGCCGTCGCGCTGCTCGAACTCGGCCGCACGTCCGAGGCGGTCGAACTGCTGACGGCATCCGCGAATCAGAGCCAGTCGCTCGTCGACCAGGTCGCGGCGCGCGCCGAGGGCGATCCGACCGTCGGGGCGCTGCTGCTCGGAAAGTCGGCCCAGGCCGCCGAGCGCGGGGTCGAGCTCGACGTCGAGGTCGCGCCGGATGCCCCGCGCTCGCTCCTGTCGCCAATCGACCAGGTCGCACTCGTCGGGAACCTGCTCGACAATGCGCTGGATGCCGCGGCCGCGGCCCCCGCGCCGCGGTGGGTGCGCGTGCGCCTGGCTCGCACCGCCGACGACGAGCTACTGCTCGAAGTCGCCGACAGCGGCGCGGGGGTCGCGGCAGAGCTGCGCGAGCGGATCTTCGAGCGTGGGTTCTCGACCAAACCTGCCGGTGCGGAGAGACGCGGCGTCGGCCTCGCGCTCGTGCGCGCCGTCGTCGACGAGGTCGGTGGATCGCTCGTGCTGAGCGACGAGTTGCCGACGACATTCCGCGTCGTCCTGCCGACGGAGGCCTCATGATCGACGTGCTTCTCGTCGACGACGAGGCGCTGACGCTCGAGCTCCACCGCGACTACGTCGGGCGGCTCGACGGGTTCCGCGTTGTCGCCGAGTGCGCGGGGGCGCGCGCGGCGATCGCCGCGATTGTCGAGGGGCCGCGCGTCGACCTCGTCCTCCTCGACATGACGATGCCCGACGGCACGGGACTCGACGTGCTGCGGCACGTCCGGGCGCGCGGCAGCGCCGTCGACGTCATCGCCGTCACCGGCGTCCGCGACGCCGACGCCGTGCGGCAGACGGTCGGCCTCGGCGTCGTGCAGTACCTCGTCAAGCCGGTGTCGTTCGCGGTGTTCCGAGAGCGCCTCGAACAGTACCGCGACTTCCACACCCGGGCATCCGAGTCGGCAGGCCCGAGCACGCAGGAGGAGATCGACGCGCTCCTGGCCGCCTCGCGCGCGACCGGGACGATCCGGCTGCCCAAGGGGCTCGCGCCCGACACCCTCGACCGGGTCACCCGGGCCGTGCGCGAACACGGCGCCCTGTCGGCCAGCGAGGCCGCCCAGCAGCTCGGCATGTCGCGCGTCGCCGCGCGCCGCTACCTCGAACACCTCGCCTCGGCCGGTCGCCTCGAGCGCGCGCCCCGCTACCGCGGCGCCGGGCGCCCCGAGACCGAGTACCGCTGGCGCGCCTGATCCCCGCATCTCCCGCATCCATGTCCCAATACATGCTGGTTCATGGAGCTGAAATCAGCCCTAAGTGGGACAACCATCGCACGAAGTGGGACAACGTCCGCAGGAAGTGGGACGAGGGTGCGGGGGGCTACTCCCCCGCGAGGCCGCCGAGCAGGTGCCCGCCGCCGGACGAACCGAGCAGACGCTGGAAGCCGTCGGCGTAGTTCGCGGGGTCGAAGGGGTCGGCGCTGGATGCCGCGTCGCGGCGAGCGACCGCCGCCGCCAGCTCACGGGCGCCCTTCTCGACGCGGGCGCTCAGCGGAGCGACCTGATCGGCGGTCGCGCCCCAGTCGCTGGATGCCGCGAAGACGCCCGTCGACACGGCATCCGCGTGCAGGTAGGCGAACAGCGGCCGGATCGCGTAGTCGATCGCGAGCGAGTGCCGCGCGGTGCCGGCGTTCGCGCCGATGAGGACGGGCATGCCGGTGAGGGCATCCGGATCGAGCACGTCGATGAACGACTTGAACAGTCCCGAGTAGCTCGTCGAGAAGATCGGCGTCACGACGATCAGCGCGTCCGCCGAGACCACGGTGTTGATGGCCGACTCGAGCGCCGGCGGCGCGAAGCCGGTCAGCAGGTTGTTCGTGATGTCGTGCGCGAGGTCGCGGAGCTCGATCGTGTCGACCGTAGCCTCGAGACCCTCGGCCTCGAGCGCCGTGACGGTCGCCGCGGCGAGCCGGTCGGCGAGCATGCGCGTCGACGACGGGTTCGACAGGCCGGCCGAGACGACGGCGATGCGACGCTTCTGCACGTGCGCGGCGCTCATCGCGCACCTCCCGCAGCGGCGCCGGCGCGCACGCCGAATGCGGCGCCCGCGGGCGCGGGCTGGTCCTGATACGGCGAGGGACCCGACAGGTTGTCGCCGCGGTTCGCGCGCGGGGTCGCCTGGCGCGACGGCCCGTCGCCGTAGACCGCCTTCACGCGGGCGGCGTGCGTCGGGGCATCCGGGACGTTCGCCGGGCGGTTCTGCGCGAGCTCGCGGCGTAGCACCGGCACAACCTCGCCGCCGAGGAAGTCCAGCTGCTCGAGCACGGTCTTCAGAGGCAGGCCCGCGTGGTCCATGAGGAACAGCTGCCGCTGGTAGTCGCCGAAGAGGTTCCGCATGCCGGCGTACCGGTCGATGACCTGCTGCGGCGAGCCGACGGTCAGCGGCGTCATCTCGCTGAAGTCCTCCAGGCTAGGGCCGTGCCCGTAGACGGGCGCGTTGTCGAAGTACGGGCGGAACTGGGTGACGGCATCCTGCGAGTTCTTCGCCATGAACGCCTGGCCGCCGAGGCCCACGATCGCCGTCTCGGGGGCGCCGTGGCCGTAGTGCTCCCAGCGCTGGCGGTAGAGACCGATGAGACGCTGGTAGTGCTCGGCGGGCCAGAAGATGTTGTTCGCGAAGAATCCGTCACCGTAGTAGGCGGCCTGTTCGGCGATCTCGGGCGTGCGGATCGAGCCGTGCCACACGAACGGCGGCACGCCGTCGAGCGGGCGCGGCGTCGCCGTGAAGCCCTGCAGGGACGTGCGGAACTTCCCCTCCCAGTCGACGACATCCTCACGCCACAGCGTGTGCAGCAGGGAGTAGTTCTCGATCGCGAGGGGAAGGCCCTGGCGGATGTCCTTGCCGAACCACGGATAGACGGGGCCTGTGTTGCCGCGACCCATCATGAGGTCCATGCGGCCGCCCGACAGGTGCTGCAGCATGGCGTAGTCCTCGGCAATCTTCACCGGGTCGTTCGTGGTGATGAGCGTCGTCGAGGTCGAGAGGATGAGCTTCTCGGTCTGCGCGGCGAGGTACGCGAGGGTCGTGGTGGGCGAGGACGACCAGAACGGCGGGTTGTGGTGCTCGCCCAGCGCGAAGACGTCGAGGCCGACCTCCTCCGCGTGCTTCGCGATCGTGACGGATGCCTGGATCCGCTCGGCCTCGCTGGGCGTGTGGCCGGTCGTCGGGTCCTGCGTGATGTCGCTGACCGTCATGATGCCGAACTGCATCTGGGGCGCGGCCGCGGTGATGGTGTCGCCGGGAACGCTCTGCTCGCTCACGATTGCCTGCCTTTCGGATGCCGTGGCATCCATTATCCATGCGTTTGAATGTATCTGGTGCAACGCATCGGATGCCAGGGTATTCCCGGCGGGTAGGGTGGCTCGCGATGAGTCAGCCGACCGGACCCACCCAGACCGCAGCGCCGCGGCCGAAACGCCGGGTGCCGCTGTGGGACAGCGCCCGATTCGCCTGCATCGTGCTCGTCGTGCTCGGCCACGCCGTGCAGCGCCTCACCCACGACAGCGACATCGCGCTCGGCCTGTACCTGCTGATCTACGCGTTCCACATGCCCGCGTTTGCGATCATCTCGGGGTACTTCTCGAAGTCGGATTCGCCGAGCCGCCGCCAGATGGCGCGGGTGATCACCGACATCGTCGTCCCGTACGTCATCTTCGAAACCCTCTGGACCGTGACGAAGTGGCTCGTCGAAGGGCAGGCGAACCCGAACATCACACAGCCCTCCTGGACGCTGTGGTTCCTGCTCGCCCTCGCGATCTTCCGGCTCGTGCTGCCGTATCTGGCGCTCGTGCGCTGGCCCCTCGCCTGGACCGTCGTCATCTCGATCGCAGCGGGATACTGGCCGAACGTCGACTCGACCCTGTCGCTCTCGCGAACGCTCGGCCTGCTGCCATTCTTCACGCTCGGCTGGTGGCTCGCCCACCACGACATCGTCGCCCGCTTCGACCTCATCCGCCGGCGCCGGCGGTGGGTGCGCGCCGGCGCGATCGCGCTGTTCGCGGTCGCCGGGTTCGTCGCCTGGTACTTCGTCGACCTCTGGCGCGCGGTCGACCTGCGGCTCTGGCTCTTCTACGACGACAGCTACGCCGACCTCGGCGGCCCCTGGTGGTCGGGTGCGGTCCGGCTCGCGCTCATGGCGATCGCACTCGTGCTGTCGGTCGCGTTCTTCGCGCTCGTCCCCCGCGGCACGTACTGGTGGAGCCACTTCGGCCAGTACACGATGTACGTCTACCTGCTGCACTCGTTCGTGCTGTATCCGTTCCGCGAGTCGGGGATCCTCCGAAACGCCGAGCCGACCTGGCTCTGGCTGCCAGCGGTGATCGTGGCATCCGTCCTCATCGCGCTGGGCCTTGCGACGAAGCCCGTGCGCACGGTGTTCCGACCCCTCGTCGAGCCCCGGCCGGCGTGGCTGTTCGCCGACCCCACCCTCGCCGCGCGCGAGGGTCGCCGGTCGGACCCGACGGGCTCGCGGCGGCCGCGCGCATAGCGGCTCGCGCTGGCCGCGCGTAGGGGCTCGCGCTGGCCGCGCGTAGGGGCTCGCGCTGTCGAAAGCCGCACGCGCTGTCCACTTTTCGGGGGCGCGAGCAGTTTTCGGGCGCGCGAGCGGTAACCGGGCGCAACACTCGGGCGCGTGCCCCGGCATCCGGCCTAGTCTCGCTTCATGAGCGAGCTGAACCTGCCGATTCTTGACCTGTCCCTTCTCGACCAGGGTCCGGATGCCGCGGCATCCTTCCGCGACCAGCTGCGCGCGGCGACCCACGATGTCGGGTTCTTCTACCTCACTGGCACGGGCGTCACGCCCGAGCTCGAGGCGCGACTGCACCGCGTGGCGCGCGAGTTCTTCGAGCTGCCCGAGGCCGACAAGCTCGCGATCGAGAACGTGGGCAGCCCGCAGTTCCGCGGCTACACGCGCGTGGGCGGCGAGCGCACGCAGGGCAAGGTCGACTGGCGCGAGCAGATCGACATCGGCCCCGAGCGGGATGCCGTGGACGACCCGGATGCCCCCGACTTCGCCCGTCTCATCGGCCCGAACCTGTGGCCCGAGGCCCAGCCCGAGCTGCGCGAGGTCGCAACGGAATGGCAGGAGCACCTCGCGGGTGTCTCGCGCAAGCTCCTGCGCGCGTGGGCGCTCGCCCTCGGCGCCCCCGAGAGCTACTTCGACGAGCACTTCGGCGAGCCCTCGACGCTGCTGAAGATCGTCCGCTACCCCGGCTCGCACGAGCCCGAGCCCCAGCAGGGCGTCGGCGCGCACAAGGACTCGGGCGTCCTGACGCTGCTGTGGGTCGAGCCGGGCAAGGGCGGGTTGCAGGTCGAGCGGGACGGCGAGTGGGTGGATGCCCCGTCCGTGCCGGGAGCCTTCGTCGTCAACATCGGGGAGCTCCTCGAGTACGCCACCGACGGCTACCTCATCGCGACGAACCACCGCGTCGTCTCGCCCCGCTACCCGGACGACCGCATCTCGGTCCCGTACTTCTTCAACCCCGCGCTCGACTCAAAGCTGCCGCTCATCGAGCTGCCCGAAGACCTCGCCGCGCAGGCGCGGGGCGTCACGCAGGACCCGACGAACCCGATCCACGCCCTCTACGGCGAGAACGCGCTCAAGTCGCGCCTGCGCGCGCACCCCGACGTCGCCGAGCGCTGGCACGCCGACCTGCTCGCCGCGCGCGCCTGAGCCCCCGGCATCCACGGGATTCGTCTCGCCGACACAGGACATCTCACCGACACAGGACCAACGGCCCGCCGGGCATCCTGCGTCGGTGAGATCTCCTGTGTCCGTGAGGCGGATGCCCGCACACACGACGAAGGCCGCCCCACACCTGGGGCGGCCTTCTCAAGAATGTTCTGCGCGATTGAACGCTAGACGCTGATGCTCAGCGACGCAGACCGAGACGCTCGATGAGCGAGCGGTAACGGTTGATGTCGACATCCTGCAGGTAACCCAGCAGGCGACGGCGCTGACCGACGAGCAGGAACAGGCCACGACGCGAGTGGTGGTCGTGCTTGTGCTCCTTGAGGTGCTCGGTGAGGTCCTTGATGCGCTGCGTCAGCATCGCGACCTGCACCTCGGGGGATCCGGTGTCACCGGGGTGCGTCGCGTACTCTTCGATGATCGCCTTCTTGACGTCTGCTTCCAGTGCCATAGGTGATCCCCTTCCTCTTTGTTGCGCGGCGCCCGACGCCTGATGCGAGGGCTCTCTTTATCCGCGGCCGATCCAACGGCAACCTTTAGAGTCTACCAGCGCCGCGGCATCCTTCGGAACTCATAGGCTCGACGGGTGCAGTACACGATCCGCGTCAAGCCCGGCAACCGCAATGGCCCGCTCGTCGAGACGGATGCCGACGGCCTCGTCGTACACGTGCGGGAGCGCGCGGTCGACGGCGCCGCGAACGACGGCGTCGTGAAGGCGCTCGCGGCGCACTTCGGGGTCGCGCCGCGCGACGTGACGATCCTCCGCGGCCACACATCGCGGATCAAGCGCGTCGAGGTCGACGAGTGAGCGGCGGGCACCTGATCGACCTCATCCCCTTCCGGGTGAGTCCGCCGTTCGACCGCCTGTGGATCGGATCGACCCTCGCCGGCCTCGGCGGGCAGCTCACGATCATGGCCGTCATGCTGCACATGTACGACCTCACCCAGTCGACGTTCGCCGTCGCGATGATCGCGGTCGTGGGGCTCGTGCCGATGATCCTCGCCGGCATCTACGGCGGAATGCTGGCGGATGCCTTCGACCGCCGCACCGTCGCCCTCCTCGCCGCGACCGTGACGTTCGCCTCGACGCTCGCCCTCGCGATCCTCGCCTGGTCGCAGCAGGAGTCGGTGTGGTCGCTGTACGTGCTGAGCGTCATCAACTCCGCCGCGAACTCGGTCGTCATGGCATCCCGCTCGGCGATCGTTCCGCGGCTGCTCCCCCGCGAGCTGCCCGCGGCGGCCGCCCTGCAGGGGATCACGGTCGGGATCATGGTCATGGCAGGGCCGGCGCTCGCCGGCATCCTGGTGGCGACGACCGACTACGCGTGGACCTACACGATCGACGTCGTGCTGATGCTGAGCCTGTTCCTCGGGCTCTGGACGCTGCCGTCGATGCGGCCGGAGGGCGAGACTGTGCGACCGGGGCTCGAGTCGCTGCGCGACGGCGTCGCATTCCTGAAGCGCGCGCCGAACATCCGGATGCAGTTCATCGTGGACATCGCGGCGATGACGTTCGGTCAGCCGCTCGCCCTGTTCCCCGCGATCGGGGCGGTGCTGCTGGGCGGCGGTGCGCTCACCGCGGGCGCGCTGACGGCGTCGATCGCGGTCGGGGCGTTCGTGTCGAGCCTGTTTTCGGGGCGCCTCGGCGGATACCGCTGGCACGGGCGTGGCATCGCCCGGTCGGTGCAGGCCTACGGCACGCTCATCTCGCTGTTCGCCGTTGCGGTGCTGCTCGGGGCGCTCGGCGTCGCGGCGCCCTCGGTCGTCGACGCCGAGCACGCCAACGTCGCGATGATCGGGCTCGCGTGCGTGTTCCTCGCGGGGGCGGGCGCCGCCGACAACGTCAGCGCGATCTACCGCTCGACGATGCTGCAGGCCGCTGTGCCCGACGCGATGCGCGGGCGCCTGCAGGGCATCTTCATCGTCGTCGTCGCCGGCGGCCCGCGCGTGGGCGCGCTTTATGCGGGAACCCTCGCCACGATCACGGCGCTGTGCTTCCCGCCGCTCGTCGGCGGGCTCGTCATCATCGGTGTCGTCGCGGCTCTCGTGCGGCAGCACCCGCGCTTCCTCGCGTACGACGGTACCGACCCCGTCCCCTGACCCGGGCCCCGGGCCCGCCGCACCCCAGAACCGCCGTTGCGCCGCCCTGTGCCGCGGCCGCTCCGCCGCGCGGCCGCCGCTCTGCCGCCCCGCGCCGCTCCTCCCCGCGCCGCTCCTCTTTGCGCCGCTCCTCCCCGCGGCGCAGACCCGGGCGCATAACTCAGGCAAAATCGCCCGCCGGGACCCCCGGCCGGGCCGGCCACAGGGTTTCTGCCTGAGTTGTGCGCCGCGGCTCCGCCGCCTGCCTCGCCCCGCCTCACCCGCCTGCGACCCGGAGACCCGGGCGCATAACTCAGGCAAAATCGCCCGCCGGGACCCCCGGCCGGGCCGGCCACAGGGTTTCTGCCTGAGTTATGCGCCGCGCGGGCGCGCGCCCGCGCGGGACGAACGTCGGAGGGGCGGGTGCCGCAGCACCCGCCCCTCCGACGACTCCGCCCGATCAGGCCTGGATCGAACCCTGCAGGTCGAGCGTGATCGTGACGTCCTTGCCCACGAGGACGCCGCCCGTCTCGAGCGCCGCGTTCCAGGTGAGGCCGAAGTCCTCGCGGTTGACGACCGTGGTCGCCGTCGCGCCTGCCTTGAAGTTGCCCCACGGGTCGGTGCCGAAGCCGCCGAACTCGACCTCAAACGTGACGGGCTTCGTGACGCCGTGCATCGTGAGGTCGCCGTCGACGAGGAAGTCGCCGCCCTCGTAGCGGACGCCGGTCGAGACGAAGTCGATCGTCGGGTAGGTCTCGACGTCGAAGAAGTCGGCCGAGCGCAGGTGCGCGTCGCGATTCTCGTCCTTCGTGTCGATCGACGCGGCGTCGACCGTCGCGGTGACGGTGGTCTCGAGCGGGTTCTCGCCCGCCTCGATCGTGGCGCTCTTGACGCCGAAGACGCCGCGCACCTTCGAGATCATCATGTGGCGAACGGAGAAGGTGACCTCGCTGTGCGAGGGGTCGAGCACCCAGGTGCCCGCCTTGTAGCCGGGGATGTCGACGGTGGTGGTGGAGTCGGTCATGTCAGATCCTTCACAGAGATGGGAGATGGTCTGCAGGGTCAAACCGACCCCCACAGACCATCTATTCCCATGAATGGAAAAATCTTCTGAGCGGTCAGCCAACCTTGAGCAGATCGATGATGAAGATGAGCGTCTTGCCACCGAGGAAGTGCCCGCCGGCGGGGCCGTAGGCCAGGTGCGGCGGGATGACGAGCTCGCGGCGTCCGCCGACCTTCATGCCCGGGATACCTTCCTGCCAGCCCTGGATCAGGCCGCGCAGCGGGAACTGAATGGACTCGCCGCGACCCCACGACGAATCGAACTCTTCGCCGGAGTCGTACTCGACGCCCGCGTAGTGGACGGTCACGGTGTCGCCGGGCTTTGCCTCGTCGCCCTCACCCACGATGAGGTCGCGGATGACCAGATCCTCGGGGGCGGGGCCGTCGGGGGCGTCGAACTCGGGCTTGGTACGGTCTGCAGTCATGGCATCCATCCAAGCACGGATGCCGGCGCCGCACCCGTGGTCTTGACACCCTGCGCGGGACGTGGCGACAATGGGAGGAGAACCAACTCAGCGCTCGGGAGACACGCCGGCATCGCCGCGGCACCGGGCGCTGAGTCTTTCCGCGGCCGGCGACGTAGCGCCGGGAACCTACTCTCAGCGCCCGACGAGAACGGGTGGCGCTGAGTCTTTCCGCGGCCGACAGTGCCGCCGGGGTCACCCTCTTTCCGCGCCCGGCGGCGTAACCCGGGTCACCGCGCGAGCAGCGCCGCGCGAGCGGTCGTGGCGCGCGCGAGGTAGAGGTGCTCGTCCGCGGCGGCGTGCGGGTCGCGACCGGTCCGCACGCGCTGGCGGGCCGCGGCGAGCGAGGTCGCTTCCCTGATGAACTGCTTCATCACCGGCGAGCGGTCGCCGGGCAGCGTCCGCGCCCACTCGATCGCCCGGCGCCGGCCGGCGGGGGTCGCGAGCATCTCGACCTCTGCGGGGGTGAACCACCCCGCGGCGGCGTACTCGCCCAGTCGTTCCCGCGTGAGCCGCGCCTCTTCGCGCCGCAGCGCGACGAACCCGAGGACGAAGCCGATGAACAGCGGCACCTGAAGGGTGATGTACAGCTGGAAGAAGTCGGCGAACATCGCCGACCCGTTCCACAGCGCGTGCAGGGCGGCGGCGCACAGCATCCCCAGCAGGCCCACTCCCGCGGCGGTTCCGACGCTCGCGCCCGCCCGCGCGGCCCGCCCGATCGCGTAGCCGGTGACGGCCGTGAACATGACGTGCGCGAAGGGCGAGAGAATGCCGCGGAGGAAGAACGTGAACGCCGTCTCGGGCACGCCGCCTTCGATCAGGCTCGTCGCAAAGTAGAGGATGTTCTCGGTGAACGCGAACCCGGCGCCGACGAGCGCGCCGTACACGACCCCGTCGACCGGGCCGTCGAACGCGCGTCGCCCGAACGCGAACACGAGGAAGACGCCGAGGCCCTTCGCGAACTCCTCGACGAGCGGCGCCTGCACGACCGACGACAGCGCGTCACGCACGGGGTCATCGGGCGACCCCGGCACGGCGATGCTCAGCATGATGTCGACTCCGAGGGCGATCGCCACCGACGCGATAGCTCCCCACGCGAGCGCGAAGATGACGAGCGAGGCGGGCTCGGGCTCCCAGCGGTCGGCGAGCCGCACCGCCAGCAACACGACCGTCAGCGGGATGAGCGCGAGCACCATCCCGACGACGGATGCCACGACGCCGAGGAACGTGAGGATGTACGCCGCGATCCCCAGCAGCAGCACCGCGAGGACGGCGAAGATCCAGATAGGTGCGGTGCGCCCGCTCCGCGGCGGGGCCGGGAGAGCGACCGGCACGGGCGGTGCGGCGGGCGGCGTGATCGGCGCGGCGGCGGCCGTGGCCGGCTGCGCCAGCGGAGGCAGTGAGCTCATGCGCATCAGCCTAGGGCGAGGCCGCACGTTAGCCTGGACGAATGCGTTTCGCCCACGTCCGCCTCCCCGGACCGCACGACCCCGGCATCGCGGCCCCCGAGCTCGCGGTGATCCGTGGTGACCTCGCGATCCCCGTCGGCGGCCTGTTCGACGGCGCACCGCGCGAGCTGCAGGCGCTCATCGAGGGCGGCGACGACCTGCTCGCTCGCGTGCGGGATGCCTCGGCGGATGCCGACGGCATCCCTCTGGAGGGACTTTCCTACGGCCCGGCCGTTCCCACTCCCCCGGTGGTGCTCGCGATCGGGCTGAACTACGCGGCGCACTCGAGTGAGCTGGGGCTGGAGGCCGACACCGCGCCGACCGTCTTCGTCCTGTGGCCGAACTCGCTTTCCGCCCACGAAGAGACGACGACGTGGCCGCGGACCCTCAGCCAGTCGGTCGACTACGAGGCGGAGCTCGGGGTCGTCATCGGCCGCCCCGCGAAGAACGTGACGCCGGATGCCGCGCTCGGCCACGTCTGGGGCTACACCGTCGTCAACGACATCACAGCGCGCGACATCCAGTTCTCCGAGGCGCAGTGGTCACGGTGCAAGTCGTTCGACGGATTCACGCCGAACGGTCCGTTCATCGTCACGGCCGACGAGATCGCCGACCCGCAGGACCTGCACATCTGGGCAGTCGTCGACGGGCAGACAGTGCAGGATGCCTCGACAGGCCAGATGATCCGGTCGGTGGCGACGCTCGTGTCGCACCTGTCGAACTCGGCGACGCTGCTACCGGGCACGCTCATCTCGACCGGAAGCCCGGGTGGGGCGGGGTATTCGCGCGATCCGCAGATCTTCCTCCGCGACCGTTCGACGGTGACGGTCGGGGTCGACGGCATCGGCGCGCTCACGACCCACTGCCGCATCATCGGCTGACAGGCGCGGCCGGCGAACTCCCCGAGGACGGCGAAGGCGCGGAACCCCGACGGGCCCCGCGCCTTCGATGAGCGATGCTCAGCGGCCGGACTGCTCCAGCACCTGCGTGCAGGGAACGTCGACACCCCAGACGGTGACGATCGCGGTCGGGTCGTTGAGGCAGGCCTGGGCCGCATTCACCGACGGCACGACGAACGCGAAGATGGCGATGAGCCCGATGATCACCGCGAGCGCGCCGAGGATGATCGCGGCGATCGCGAAGCCGTTGCTGCGGCCCGCCTTCTTGCTCTGTACGAGCGCGACGATGCCGAGGATGAGGCCGATCAGCTGAAGTCCGATCGGAAGGAGCGCGAGGATAAACGCGACGATGCCGAGCGTCTTTCCCGGAACGGGGCCGCCGGTCGCGGCTGCAGGGTAGGCGGGTGCCTCGGCGTATGCGGGCTGCTGATAGGCGGGCGCCGCGGGCTGCTGGTACGCGGGCGCCGCGGGCTGCTGGTACGCGGGCGCGGCCGGCTGCTGGTACGCGGGCGGCGCTGCCTGCGGGGGCGTCGGCGCATACTCACCGTACGCGGGAGCGGCCGGGGGTGCGGGCGGCGTCTGCGGCACGTCGGGGGTGTTGGGATCGGTCATGTCGGTCTCCTGTGATGCGGGGATCGCGCCGGTGGTCCCGGCGCATCCGACGCTATCGGCCCTCGCGGCGAAGAGCCAGTCCCCGCGCCGTCAGCTTTCGACGAGGTTTTCGACCGGCTGCACGGCCGGCACCACCAGCGGAATCGCCTGCGTGATGGCCTCGAGGCCCGACAGCCGCGCCGGCGAGAGCTGCTTGTCGACCTCTTCGCGCGACATGAGCCCCGCCTCGACGACGAGGTCGCCGACGTTACGGTGCGTCAGCAGCGCGGTCTTCGCCAGGGCGGCGGATGCCGCATACCCGATGAACGGCGTCAACGCCGTGACGACACCGACCGACGATCCGACCATCGCGCCGAGCCGCTCGCGGTTCGCCGTGATCCCGTCGACGCAGTTGACGCGAAGGGTGCGCATCGCGCGCCGCATCCAGGTGATCGACTGGAAGATCGAGTGGGCGATGATCGGCTCGAAGGCGTTCAGCTGTAGCTGCCCCGCCTCCGACGCCATCGTGACGGTGAGGTCGGCGCCCGCGACCGAGAACGCGACCTGATTGACGACCTCGGGGATGACCGGGTTCACCTTGCCCGGCATGATCGACGAGCCCGCCTGCTGCGCGGGCAGGTTGATCTCGCCGAGGCCCGCCTGCGGGCCCGACGAGAGCAGCCGCAGGTCGTTGCAGATCTTCGACAGCTTCATCGCATTCCGCTTGAGGGTTGACGAGAACGACATGAACGATCCCGTGTCACTCGTCGCCTCCACGAGGTCGTCGGCCGTCACGAGGTCGAGGCCCGTGATGTCGCGCAGGTGCGCGACGACGGCGCGGGCGTAGTCGGGGTGGGTCGTGATGCCCGTGCCGATCGCGGTCGCCCCCATGTTGATCTCGAAGAGCAGGTGCGCGTTCTCGGTCAGGCGCTGGTGGTCGTAGCCGAGGGTCGTCGCGAAGCCGTGGAACTCCTGGCCGAGGGTCATCGGCACGGCATCCTGCAGCTGCGTCCGCCCGATCTTCAGGATGTCATGGAACTCCACCGCCTTGTGCAGGAACGATTGCTTCAAGAGGTCGAGCTCTTCGAGGAGCGTGACGAGGTCGAGGCTGAGCCCGATCTTCACGGCGGTCGGATAGACGTCGTTGGTCGACTGCGAGCGGTTCGTGTGATCGATCGGCGACAGGAAGGCGTAGTCGCCCTTCGCGCGGCCGGCGAGCTCGAGCGCGATGTTCGTGATCACCTCGTTCGCGTTCATGTTGGTCGAGGTGCCGGCCCCGCCCTGCACCACGCCGACCACGAACTGATCGTGGAACTCGCCGTCGATGACCCGCTGCGCGGCGCGGTCGATGAGGTCGGCGCGCTCGGCATCCAGCACACCGATCTCGAGGTTGGCGCGCGCCGACGCCTGCTTGACCATCGCGAGCGCCGTCACGAGGTCACGATAGACAGAGATGGGCCGCATCGAGATCGGGAAGTTCTCGAGCGCTCGGGCGGTGTGGATGCCCCAGTACGCGTCTGCGGGAATCTCCATCGATCCGAGGGAGTCAGATTCGGTGCGCGTCTTCGCGTCCTGTGCCATGAGTGCAGTCCTTGTGGGTTCGCTTACTCGGTCCCTTCGACCCTACCCGCGGCCGTCGATGATCTGGCTGTACGCCGCGTACAGGGATGCAGCGGCATCCGCCCCGGCGGCGGTGCCGAGGTCGGGCGTCAGCGCTTGCGCGAGAAGGCCTCGAGGCGCTCCTCTGGCGTGAGCGCGGCCATGCCCGCGAGCCACGCCTCCGTGAAGTGGTCGGCCGTCTCGGCCTCACCGACGGGCACGACCGAGTGCGTGATGGTGTCGTCGTAGACGTGCACGAGGTGGAACGACTGCCCGGCATCCATGCCGTTGACCTCCGCGGGAGGCCGCTGCAGGTTCATCGTGTAGCAGGTGGCGGATGCCACGCTCACGGGAACCCCGGCGAACGTGCCCGAGGTCGAATAGTGGAGGTGACCGGCGAGGATCGCACGCACGTCGGTGCCAGCGATGACGGCAGCGAGCGCGGGCTGACTGCGCAGCTCGAGGATGTCGAAGAACGGGATGTGGCTCGGCAGCGGCGGGTGGTGGAGCGCCAGGATCGTGCCGAGGGGCGCCGGCTCGGCGAGCACCCCGCGCAGCCAGTCGAGCTGTGCCAGGTCGAGGTCGCCGTGATGCCAGCCCGGCACGGTCGAATCGAGCGCGATCAGCCGCAGGCCGCCGAGGTCATGGACGCTCGTGACCGGGTCGGGGGTCGGCGGGGCGTCGAGCAGGCCCGCCCGCAGCGCCGGGCGCTCGTCGTGGTTGCCCGCGACCCAGACGATCGGGGCGCCCAGGCGCGCGGCGACCGGCTCGACCGCCTCGCGCAAAGCGGCATACGCCTCCGGTTCGCCGAGGTCGGTGAGGTCTCCCGTGAAGACGATCGCGTCGGGACGGACGCCGGTGCGCTCGACCGCGGCAAGGGTCGCGGTCAGATTCGCGGCCGTGTCGTAGCGCCCGCCCAGGGGGCGGTTGCCGGCGAGCAAGTGGGTGTCGCTCACGTGCACGATCACGCGCCGCGCGGGCGGATGCTGGCCGAACGAAACGGAGACCATGCGCTCAGCCTAAGGCGGGTCGCCGGCCTGATCGTCGACGGAGCCCAGGCGATCACTTTAGGACGATGAGCAACAGGCCACCGAGCACGGCGAGGGCGCACAGCGCAAACGAGCCGTAGGCGCCGACGAGCGCGACGCGCTTCTGGACATCCGTCAGCGGGCTCTTCTTCGCGGCCTTCGCGGCGGCCTTCTCGGCGCGGCGGGCATCCTTCTCGCTGATCACGGTGATCGCGTCGGTGAAGTCGGCGGGCGCGACGATCGGCGCCCGCCCGGCGCGCACGAGCAGGCGCAGGCCGAGGGCGTAGAAGCCGACGACCAGAACTGCGCCGGTGAGCGCGGCGGCGAACACCTGCGCGAAGGCGAGCCAGTCGATCTCGAGGCTCATCGCTTGTGCTCCTTCTCGATGGCTTCGGCCTTCGCGCGCTGTCGACGCGTGGGCGGCGGGTTGCGCTTGACCTTCACCGCGAGGCCCGAATCGGCGACCTCGCTCATCGCGTTGCCCGCGTGCACGGCGTTGCGGCGCGAGCGCCAGAACAGGTAGAGGATGACGGCGAGCGCCAGCACCGCGTCGATGACGATGCCCCACGAACCGAACCACACGACCACGAGCGCCGCGAAAGCGCCCACCGCGCCGGATGCCGGGAGGGTCAGCACCCACCCGACGGCGATGCGCCCCACCGTTCGCCACCGGACCTTCGAGCCGCGCCGGCCGAGGCCCGAGCCGATGACCGACCCGGAGGCGACCTGGGTCGTCGACAGGGCGAAGCCGAGGGCGCTTGATGCCAGGATCGTCGCCGCCGTCGAAGTCTCGGCCGAGAACCCCTGAGCGGGCTTCACGTCGGTCAGGCCCTTGCCGAGGGTGCGGATGATGCGCCAGCCACCCATGTACGTGCCGAGGGCGATGGCGAGCGCGCAGGCCACGACGACCTCCCAGTACGGGTCAGGGTGGGCCGCGCCGTCCTGCCATCCCGCGACGATGAGAGTCAGCGTGATGACGCCCATCGTCTTCTGCGCGTCATTCGTGCCGTGCGAGAGCGCGACGAGCGACGACGTGAAGATCTGGCCCCAGCGAAAGCCGTCGCGCCCGTCGGGCTTGTTGTCGTAGCGGCGGGTGAGGGCATAGGCGAGGCGCGTCACGAGGAACGCGATGACGCCGGCCGTGAACGGGGCGATGAGCGCCGGCAACACGACCTTGCCGAGCACCTGGCCGAAATCGATCGCCGCGGCGCTCGCCCCCACCAGGGTCGCGCCGATGAGGCCGCCGAAAAGGGCGTGCGACGAGCTCGAAGGAAGGCCCAGCAGCCACGTCAGCATGTTCCACGTGATCGCGCCGATGAGGCCCGCGAAGATGATCGGCAGCATCGTGGTGCCTTCGATGCCGTCTTCGCGGATGATCCCGTGCGAGATCGTCTTCGACACCTCCGTCGACAAGAACGCGCCGACGAGGTTCAAACCCGCCGCGAGCATGACGGCGACCTTGGGTTTCAGCGCGCCCGTGGCGATGGGCGTCGCCATCGCGTTGGCGGTGTCGTGGAAGCCGTTGGTGAAGTCGAAGAACAGCGCGAGCGCGATCACCAGCACGACGATGAGGGCAGCGGTTTCCACAGTTCGCTTTCGTCTGAATCGATGGAGATGTGCCGACGTGATCGGCGGTGCGAACGAAAAGTTCACCGTGGGTTCATGTTCCGGCAACCGGACAACGCACATCCTCGCACATCAGGCGCCCACACAGAACCCGGCCGCGCTGGCGATGAGCGCGCACTACATCCGCTTCACCAAGCGATCCGAACTGCTCGAAATACCTGTCAGTAGTCCACTCCCAGGAGCGCCTGCCGGGAGTAGCGTTCACAACCGCGCTCGGCGTCATCGCGGTGGCAGCCGCGATGCTGGCCGCCCTTGTCCCGGCCCTCATCGCCAGTAGGCGAGAACCGATTCGAGAACTCCGGGTGCCCTGACACGTGTCCTCGGCAGCCAGATCTCAACCAGGATGGGCCCGACGCGACGCGAGGTAACGACGTGTCACGCGTCGACTACCGTTGACGCGTGAGCAGCGCCCGATCCGGCGGCCCCCTCGCGGCCGCCCGCCCGACCACCCGCACGCATCACGGCGACGACGTCGTCGACGACTATGAATGGCTGCGCGCCAAGGAAGACCCCGACGTCATCGCGCACCTCGAGGCCGAGAACGCCTACACCGAAGAGCGCACGGCGCACCTCGAGCGCCTGCGCGAGCGCATCTTCGACGAGATCCGCTCGCGGACGCAGGAGACCGACCTGTCCGTGCCGTCGCGCCAGGGGTCATGGTGGTACTACGGTCGCACGGTCGAGGGCAAGCAGTACGGCATCCAGTGTCGGGCGCCCCTGGCATCCGATGACGACTGGACGCCGCCGCAGCTCGAGCCGGGTGTCGACGTGCCGGGCGAGGTCGTGCTCCTCGACGGCAACGTCGAAGCCGAGGGACACGAGTTCTTCTCGCTCGGGAGCTTCGATGTCTCCGCCGACGGTGCGCGGCTGCTGTATGGCGTCGACCATGAGGGCGACGAGCGCTACACGTTGCGCATCCGCGACCTCGCCACGGGCCTCGACCTCGACGACGTCATCGAGAACACCTCGTCGGGCGCCTCGTTCTCGCCCGACGGGCGCTTCGTCGTCTACACGACGGTGGATGACGCGTGGCGGCCGGACACCGTGTGGCTGCACGAGGTGGGAACGGATGCCGCGGCCGACGCCCGACTCTTCCACGAAAGCGACGAGCGGTACTGGGTCGGCGCGGGCTTCACCCGTAGCGAGCGCTACCTCGTGATCGAGGTCGGATCGTCGATCACGACCGAGGAGTACCTCGTGCCGGCATCCGACCTCCGCGCCGAGCCCCGCTCGATCTGGCCGCGGCGCGAGGGCGTCGAGTACTCCGCGACCCACGCGGTCGTCGGCGGCGAGGACGTGCTGTACATCCTGCACAACGACGGGGCGCTCGATTTCGAGCTCGTGCGCGTGCCGGTCTCGGACCCCGGCGCGCGGGAGGTCGTGCTGCCGCACGAGCCCGGGCGGCGGCTGCTGGACGTGTCGGCGTTCCGCGACTGGGCGGTCGTGTCGTATCGCCGCGACGGGCTCGCGCGCCTCGGCATCCTCTCGTATGAGACGGGGCACGTCGACGAGCTCGCCTTCGACGAAGAGCTGTACGCCGCGGGAGCGGGCGGCAACCCCGAGTGGGCGACGCCGGTCGTGCGCCTCGGGTACGGGTCGTTCGTCACCCCGAGCACGGTCTATGACTACGTCGTCGCGACCGGCGAGTTCCTGCTGCGCAAGCGGCAGCCGGTGCTCGGCGGGTACTCGCCGGGCGACTACGGGCAGCGGCGGGAGTGGGCGACGGCATCCGACGGCACCCGCGTACCGGTGTCGCTCGTGTGGAAGCGGTCGTTCGGGGAGCCGGGGGCGTCCGGTTCCGGGCCGCGGCCCGTGCACCTGTACGGCTACGGCTCGTACGAGCACTCGATCGAGCCTGGGTTCTCGGCGATGCGACTGTCGATGCTCGACCGCGGCGTCGTCTTCGCGATCGCGCACGTGCGCGGCGGCGGCGAGCTCGGTCGGCAGTGGTACGAGGACGGCAAGCTGCAGCACAAGCGCAACACCTTCACCGACTTCGTCGCGGTCGCTCGCCACCTCGTCGAGGCCGGGGTGACATCGCCGTCGCAGCTCGTCGCCGAAGGCGGATCGGCGGGCGGGCTGTTGATGGGCGCCGTGGCGAACCTGGCGCCGGAGCTGTTCGCCGGCATCCTCGCCGATGTTCCCTTCGTGGATGCTCTGACGACGATCCTCGACCCCTCGCTCCCCCTCACGGTCATCGAGTGGGACGAGTGGGGCGACCCGCTGCACAACGCCGAGGTGTACGCCTACATGAAGTCGTACACCCCGTACGAGAACGTGCGTTCCGGTGTCGCGTACCCGCGGATCCTGGCGACGACCTCGCTCAACGACACCCGGGTGTACTACGTCGAGCCTGCCAAGTGGGTCGCGCGCCTGCGCGCCGTCGGGGCGGATGCCCTGCTCAAGTGCGAGATGGTCGCCGGCCACGGCGGCGTCTCGGGCCGTTACAACGCCTGGCGCCAGCGCGCGTTCGAGCTCGCGTGGCTGCTCGACGTCCTCGGGGTTGCGGGGGCTCCAGCACAGGAGAAATCACCAGCACAGGACTGAACCCGGGCCGAACGCCCTGTTTCGGTGAGATCCCCTGTGTCTGTGACACTCACCGACGGGCGAGCGCGAGGTGACGGTGCTGCGCGAGCGCGAGCGAGATGGTCGCGACGACCTCATCCGGGTGCAGCAGAATCTGCACGTAGTCGAAACGCAGCACCGTGTAGCCGAGCAGCGCGAGCCGCGCGTCTGCGCGCAGGTCGCGACGGCGATCCGCCGCCTGATGATGGGCGAACCCGTCGATCTGCACGACGAGGCGATCACCGATGAGTCCATCGACGGGATGCCCGTCGATCCACACCTGTTGCCTCACGGTCACGCCGAGACCCCGCATCAGGTCGACGAAGCGCGTTTCCAAGCCTGAATCGGACAGATCGGATGCCACGGACGCGAGCTCGCGCGCGGCGCCTCGCCAGACGATCTGCTCGAGCATCCCAGCGTGAGCGTGCCCCTTGCGCAGCGCTGACTCCCAGACGCACAGCGCGTCGGCGGGCGGCAGACAGGCGGCCACGTGGAACAGCAGGTTCGGAAGCGGGTCGATGAGTTCGCCCTGCATCACGAGAACAGGGGCGTGACCCCAATGCAGCCGAACGCCCGCAGCGTTGAGCCGCGATGCCGTCTCGGGGACCGAGACATGCAGTAGCGGGTCGGCCGGCGTCCAGAGTCCCGCGCGCCGCGCGCCACTCACGCAGGCGACTCGGCCGCCGAGAGACGCCGCGCGGGCGAGCTCGGGATCAGCCCCGGGCAGTTCCAGCCACGATCGGCGCACCCAGCGCGCGCCGTGACCGAGCGCCTGCCGGATGTCGTGTGTGGTGAATCCTGCACGGCGGATGGCCCGCGTGTGTGCGACGCCACCTCGACCCCGCATCCACCCCGTGAAGTCCCGTCTCATGCAGACAGGGTGACTCCTCGGCATCCGTCACGGTGACGAGGTGGGCCCAAATGTGAATAACCCGGGCAGATCGACCCCTGTGGAGGAGGAGTTGCCGGTGACGTCCCCTGGGGTGGATGCTCCTATTGCTGTCAAGCGGCCAGTGGCGGGCTGATCTGCTCCAGGATGGCGGTCGCTCGGGCCTCGAGTTCAGGGTCGGCGCGAGTGCCGA
>QFPM01000030.1 GCA_003248655.1 Microbacterium sp. | reverse complement strand
CGAGGAGGTGACCGAACCCGATCTCCAAGCCCTCACCGCCTGACCCCAAACCATCGAAGGATCACGAATCAGATACACCACTCAAAAGGACTTGACCGAGCGACGTATCGGACTGGTCCAGACCGAACTCGATTTCGGACTGCAAGTCAGGCGACAGTGTTGCGCGCATTTCTTCGCGGGAAAGGTAGGTGGTGGTCTCTTTATCGGCGACGATGACGAGTGCCCAGTCCCTTGGGCCGCGGGTGCACCGTCCGATGCCCTGAACCACGCGGCTCCGTACCCGTTCGGCTGAGACGGCGGCCGCGCGCGCACGGGAAGCGTAGAACCGCTCCTGGAGGTTGGTGACGCCGGGATATCCAGCCATCGTTACTGATCGGCAGGCCTTGCCGGGGAGATCGATGCCGTCGTAGCGGTTGGCGAGCAAAGCGACCGACTTGGTCGACGCGGCAAAGTCGTCGAGCGAATCCTCGACGTCGCTTTTTCGGAACACAGTCCAGTTCTTGGGCACGATCGTTGTGCTGGCGTTCTCCGCCTCCTTCTCGCTCGGGGTGATGACGATGGACTTCCCGACCGACTTGATGAGTTCTTTGGTGAGCTTGTCTGGATCCGCATTAGGAACCAAGTGCGGGAATACGAGGAAGCGACGTCCGGAGGTGGGGGTTGGTGCTCCCTCGGGGCGGTGCAAGCGTGCGACGGATGGCCTTCCGAAGGCGCGCTCCAACTCGCCAGAGGTTCCGAGCGTCGCCGAGAGGTAGACCCGTTGCGTTGCCGAGGCGAACAGCGAGTTCTCGAATGTTGGCGGGGTGACGGGTCGTGCTTCGATCTTCGACCAGGAGACGTAGAGCGTGCAGGCAGCGAGGTGGCCTCCTATTGCGTCGAAGGCGAATTTCTGTGCTGCTGCGAACCGATCGGAGCGGTCAACGCGCGCGAAGGCGCCGAGAGCACGTGCAAGTCCCGGCAGTGCGTCGTCGCGTTGGGCGAGGACGAGACCGTCAACAAGTTCACGGGTTCCTGCGCCGGGGGTGTTCCCGATGAGCTGCTGATACCGCTCCTGGGGGAGCATCGGTGCGACCGCTTCCAGCGCCTCGCTCCAAATCGACCCGTAGAGGTGGCGTGGTATTTCGACGGTGTACGCCTTTGACACGTACTGCTCGCCCGCGTGCGCGTCGTCGAACACGATGATGTCTGCCTCAATCAGCTTCGGAGACGTGTTGAAGATCGAGCTGTAGGGGACGTTCCCGCTCGGTGATCTTCGCCACCGACAACGAGGTCAACGGCGCCTCGATCGTGACGCTCGACGAGGCGGCGGCCTACGCGGCCTCGAAGGAGGTGCGGGTGTTCGCCCTGAACCCCGTCGAGGGCAAGGATGCCGCCGTGAGCGCCGAGCTGGCGGCGGCCGCCGAGGCGACCGGCGGGGCGGCCTTCGGGCTCCGCGACACGACCACCGTGGCCGACATCGTGTCGCAGGTGCAGGAGCAGGAGGCGACGGAGCTGCGCGGTGAGGCTCAGGTGGTGTGGACGGACACCCCGAACCTGTGGATCGTGCTCACGGCCGTCGGCCTGCTGTCTTTCGTCGTGCTGATGTGGAGGGTGCGCCTGTGATCCTCCAGCCCGTGCTCCCCGTGATCCTGATCCTGCTGCTCGGCCTGCCCGTGGTCGCTCTCGGCGTGTGGGTGCTGGTGCGCCCGCCGCGGTCGGCGTCCGGCGCCCCCGTGACGGGTCGCGCTCTCGCGGGGCACCGCGTGCGCTGGGGACTGCGTCTGGTGCTGGTACTGGCCTGCATCGCCCTGCTGCTGCGGCCGGGGGTCCCCGGCGGTGCGACGCAGACGCTCGCGACCGACACCGACGTCGTGCTGGTGGTCGACACCACGGCGAGCATCGTCGCGGAGGACTGGGCCGACGGGCAGCCTCGACTCGACGGGGTGCGGGACGACGTGCGCGCCCTCGTCGCCCAGTACCCCGGTGCCCGGTTCGCGCTCATCACCTCGGACGCCGCGGCGGAGCTCCGGATGCCCTTGACCACGGACACCACGGCGCTGATCGGCTCCCTGGACGTGCTGCGGCCCGAGGTGACGAGCCAGTCCCGGGGGAGCTCCATCGCGGTGGCGGCGCCGTTGCTGGAGGAGACGCTCGCCTCGGCGGCCGCGTCGTCGCCGGACCGTTCGCGGATGGTGTTCTACTTCGGCGACGGGGAGCAGACCGTGGTGTCGGACCCCGAGTCGTTCGCGGCGAGCGCCGAGTACACCGACGCCGGCGCGGTCTTCGGATACGGGACCACGGAGGGCGGTCCGATGCGCATCACCAGCGGAGACCTGTCCGAGGACGGGTCTGCCGGCTACATCGAGTACCAGGGTGAGCGGGCGCTGTCGACGATCGACGAGGAGAACCTGCAGACCATCGCCGAGGATCTCGGGGTGGCCTACGAGCACCGCACGGCCGAGAGCGCCCCGGCATTCCCCGACGCGCCGGCGACCACGACCACCTACGCCGAGGCGGGCGAGGTCGGCAACGTGATCGAGCTGTCCTGGGCGCTGGCCCTCGTCATCGTGCTCCTGCTGGGCGTGGAGCTGACCCGCGCGGTCACCCTGATCGCCCGTCTCCGCCACCTCGGAACACCGAGGGGAGGCGACGCATGACGGACGGGCACGACGCCGCCGCCGCGCTCATCCGCGCGAACCGCCGCCGCCGGCGGATCCGTCGGTGGGTGGCGATCGGCACCCTCCCGCTCACCCTCGCGGCGCTGCTGCTGGTCGGGAAGGTGCTCAGCATGTACGCGCTCGCGCACCAGGCGGTCACGGCCTACGTGGTCGACGACTACGCCGGGTCGGAGGCGGCCGCGCGGGGGCAGGAGCTCCTCAACGTGTTCGAGCCGTACAAGGCTCCGTACAACGTCGGAACGGCCCTGGCGGGCGCGGACGAGCTCCCGGATGCCAGGGCGAAGCTGGAAGAGGCACTCGGTCTCGCCTCCGGCCTGGAGGTGTGCGCGGTGCGCGTCAACCTGTCGCTCGTCGTCGAGCGCCTGGGCGACGCGGCCCGGGCCGAGGGTGACGGCCCCGGTGCGGCGGCGCTGTACGGCGAGGCCCTCACGATCACGATCGAGACCCCGGCGGAGTGCCGGAGCGAAGAGGCCCAGAATCAGTCGCCGGATCCTGAGCGCGACATGTCGGATTCGCTCGACGACGCGGAGGACCGCCTGAAGCAGAAGCAGCAGGAGCAGGAGCAGGAGCAGCAGCCGGAGGACCAGCAGGGCGAGGAGCAGCCGCAGCCGTCGGAGGACAAGCTCGACGACCTCCAGGAGAAGCTCGAGCAGGGGACCCAGGAGCGCGACCAGAGGCCCGGCGACGAGCCCGGCGGCTCGGGAACGGACAAGCCATGGTGAGCGACCACGAGCAGCAGCGGGCGCGCTACCTCGCGAACGCCGAGGGAGCCCCGCCGGTCCCGCCCCCCGGGGGCTACCGCGGAGCGCGGCGGCAGCAGCCCTTCCCGGTCCCGCTCCCGCCGGCCTCGGCGCCGGCGACCGATCCGAGCGTGCCCGAGCGGGGACCGTCCGGTCCGCTGGGGTGGATCGCCCTGGTCGCCGCGATCCTGTTCGGACTGATCCTGCTCGGAACCCTCGTCGTCGGCGGCACCGATCTGCTCTACGGGGTGACCATGATCGCCCTGCAGCTCGTGGTCCTGGCGGTCGTGATCGCGGCGCTGGCCGTGCGCGGGAGCCGTCGACTCGGGGCGATCGCGCTCATCGTCGTGCTGCTGTGCAACGTCGCCACGGTGGGGGCCGTCAGCGCCCTGCGGACCTCGGCGTCTGGCAGCTACGAGGGCGCGAAGACCGACGAGCAACGACATGCCGAGGCGTATCCCGGCATCAAGGGCACCGACCCGCAGCAGGCGCTCGGCCAGCAGTCGCTCGACGAGGTCAGGGTCCAGGCCGACGCGCTGTTCGCCGACATCCGCGAGCGCCTCACCGCCGAGTTCGGGTACACCTGGGTGCCCGTCGGCGAGGAGGATCTGCGGCCGGAGCGCAACGGCTACGGCGGCGAGTCGATGCTGATCGAGTACACATCGGTGGCGTGGGCGACGACGGAGCCCATCCAGGACTACGACCGCAAGCGCGCGGTCATGTCGGTCATCAACGACGTGGTCCTCGACCACGGGCTGTGGGACCTGTACGCGTTCAACGACCCGGCGGTGTCGGGCATGGACCCGGCGGTGATCGCGAAGCTGTACGGCAGCGACGACCCCCGCACGCAGGACAGCTGGGAGTACTACACCGAGAATCACCCCGACCCACTGCGGTTCTACGCGACCATCAACGACCTCTCGCACGACGAGGACGGCGGGTTCCGCACCGCCAGGAAGGCGCAGAGCGCCCGCACCGGGGAACCCCTCGAGGGGCTGCAGCTCATGGTCGTCGCGAGCGGCGTGCTGAGCGAGGCCGACCGCGCCGAGTTCGAGGAGCGGCTGAGGGAGTACCCCGGCTTCGAGTGACCGGGGGCCGACCGCCCCGCGAGCGTGCTGGGTACACTGGCGCCAGACACGGAGGGAGCTCCCTGATGATCCGAGTTCTGGACGAGCAGCGGTCCTACGAGCTGCTGACCACGACCACGGTGGGCCGCGTCGGCTTCGTCGATGCCGGACGCGTGCAGATCTATCCCGTCAACTTCGCGGTGTCCGGGCGCACACTGCTGCTGCGCACCGCCCCCGACAGCCCCCTGGCGGCGCTGAGCAAGGGACCGGCGGATCTGGCCTTCGAGGTCGACTACCGCGATCCGCTCGGCGACACCGCCTGGAGCGTGCTCATGCACGGGTCGCTCTCGCGGGCGCCGCAGGAGCAGGCGGCGGACGTCATCGCCCGCGTGACGCCGTGGGCGGGCGGGGATCGCGATCTCCCGCTGGTCTTCCGGATCGACAGCATCCAGGGACGCTCGGTCCGGCGCGAGCCCTACGGCGGCACTGCGGTCTGACGGGCTCAGGAGGCCAGGGCGAGACCCGCGGCGAGCGCGAAGCCGAGCACGGTCGCCAGGCCCGTCGCCTCCTTGGCCTTCGACTGCGCCTCGGGAACCATCGAGTCCACCAGCATCACCAGCAGCGCTCCGGCCGCGAAGCCGCTCGCGACGGAGCGGAAGGCGTCGCCGGTGACGCTCGCGATCCCGAAGCCCGCCACGGTCGCGAGGGCGCACGCCACCGCCACACCCGCCCAGAGCAGCAGGACACGGGACCGGGCCATTCCACCCTCGAGCAGGTCCGCCGCGGAGCCGATCGACTCGGGGAGGTTCGACACGAGGATCGCCACCACGAGAGCCACGCTCACGGGCTCGCCGGAGGCCAGTCCGATCCCGAGCACGAGCTGCTCCGGGATGCCGTCGAGCAGCGCCCCGACCGCCAGCTGCCCTCCGCCGGCGGACGAGCGCTTCGTGGCGGCGCGCGCGTCCAGGATGCGGTCGGCCACGTAGTAGCAGACGGCCCCCGCGGCCACCCCGAGCACGAGCGGGATCGGTCCGGCGAGGTCGAGCCCCTCCTCCCACAGCTCGAACGCGATCGAGGCCATCAGGGCGCCGGCACCGAATCCGAGCACGATGCCGAGCCATCGCGGGGGCCAGGTGCGCAGCAGGGCCAGGGCGGCCCCCACGAACAGCGGCGAGGCGGCCACCACCCCCCACAGGATCGCTCCGCCCATGCTCCACCTCCGTGCGGATACTCTCCCACGTCCGGCGACGCGCGGGAACGAAGACGTCCGCGCCCGCAGACGGCGTGTTCCGCTACGACGCGCCGTCGAGGCCCCGGGGCTCCTCCGTTTCGGCATCCTCCGGCGTCGCGGGGCGACACGCCGCCCGCCGATAGACTGGAGGGCATGTCCAAGGTCCTCCAGTCCCTGCCCGTCGGCGAGCGCGTCGGCATCGCCTTCTCCGGAGGACTCGACACCTCCGTCGCCGTCGCGTGGATGCGTGACAAGGGCGCCGTGCCGTACACGTACACCGGCGACCTGGGGCAGTACGACGAGGACGACATCGCGTCGATCCCCGGCCGCGCGCTGGAGTACGGCGCGGAGGCCTCGCGGCTCATCGACTGCAAGACGGCGCTGGTCGAGGAGGGCTTCGTCGCCCTGTCGTGCGGCGCGTTCCACATCCGCTCCGGCGGCAAGACCTACTTCAACACCACGCCCCTCGGTCGCGCGGTCACCGGCACGCTGCTGGTGCGGGCCATGCGCGAGGACGGCGTGGACATCTGGGGCGACGGCTCCACCTACAAGGGCAACGACATCGAGCGGTTCTACCGCTACGGCCTGCTGGCCAACCCGCGCCTGCGCATCTACAAGCCGTGGCTCGACGCCGACTTCGTCACGGAGCTCGGTGGCCGCAAGGAGATGAGCGACTGGCTCGTCGCCCACGACTTCCCGTACCGCGACTCGGCGGAGAAGGCGTACTCGACCGACGCGAACATCTGGGGCGCGACGCACGAGGCGAAGACGCTGGAGCACCTGGACGTGTCGCTGGAGACGGTCGACCCGATCATGGGCGTGAAGTTCTGGGACCCGTCGGTCGCGATCGAGTCCGAGGACGTGTCGGTCACGTTCGAGGGCGGTCGTCCCGTCGCGATCAACGGCGTCGAGTTCAGCGACCCGGTGGCCCTGGTCATGGAGGCGAACGCGATCGGCGGACGCCACGGCCTCGGCATGAGCGACCAGATCGAGAACCGCATCATCGAGGCGAAGTCGCGCGGCATCTACGAGGCCCCGGCCATGGCGCTGCTGTTCATCGCCTACGAGCGCCTGGTCAACGGCATCCTCAACGAGGACACCCTCGCCACCTACCACGAGCAGGGGCGCCGCCTGGGTCGCCTGATGTACGAGGGCCGCTGGCTGGAGCCGCAGTCGCTCATGCTGCGCGAGTCGATCCAGCGCTGGGTCGGCTCCACGATCTCCGGCACCGTGACGATCCGCCTGCGCCGCGGCGACGACTGGACCATCCTCGACACGGTGTCGCCGAACCTGTCCTACGGCCCGGAGAAGCTGTCGATGGAGCGCGTCGGCGACGCGGCCTTCGGCCCTGTGGACCGCATCGGACAGCTGACGATGCGCAACCTCGACATCGCCGACTCGCGCGCCCGCCTGGAGCAGTACGCGGGCCTGGGCCTGGTGGGCGGCGCGACCGCCGAGCTCGTCGGTCGCGTGACCGCGGGCGAGGCGTCCGAGATCACCGGCGCCGTGGAGGGTTCGGTGTCCGCGGCCGACGAGGACCTGGCCGACGCGGTGGACACCGTGTCGGAGGGCGCGGCCTTCGACTCCGGCACCGACTGAGCGAGATCGAGGGGGCGGATGCTGCGGCGTCCGCCCCCTCTCTCATGCCCGGAGGCCGCGCACAGATATCTTGCACACATCTGTGCACTATCGCGTATCATGGGGGGATGACCACCCGTGCTCCCCGACGCGACGCGGTCGAGAACCGCGCCGGGATCCTCTCCGCCGCGCGCGCGACGCTCGCGACCGACCCGTACGCCTCCATCGACGTCATCGCTCGCAGCGCCGGGCTCTCCCGCCGCACGCTCTACGGCCACTTCGACGACCGTGACGCCCTCATCCGGGAGCTCATCTCGTCGGGCGCGCAGCGCTTCAACGCCATCGCCGCGTCGGTGGACGACCCCGATCCGCGGCTGGCCCTCGCCCGACTCGCCGCCCAGCTCTGGCGCGAGGCGGCGCACGTGCAGGTGGCCGCGGCACTCGCCCTCGACGAGGCCCACGTCGAGCACACGGCCGCGGCACTCGCCCCTCTCCGTCGCACGGTCACGGAGCTAGTGCGGCGCGGCCAAGAGGAGGGCGGCTTCCGCACCGACCTCGCCGCGCCCACCCTGGCGCGGCTGATCGAGGAGATCGCGCGCACCGTGGTCGCCCGCACCGACGCGTCTCGCAGCGGGGCGGCGGACCTGGTGGTCCGCACGCTCCTCAGCGTCGCCGGACTGTCGTGGCGCGAGGTCGACGCGCTGCTCGCGGAGCATCCGGTGATCACCGGACTCGACGAGGAGGCGGCATGAGGATCCAGCTGCACGGCGTGAGCAAGGGCCGGGCGGGCCAGGCGCTGCCCCGCACCAGCCTCGAGTTCCACACCGGCGCGGTGCGGTACGCCCTGGCCGAGACGGAGCAGCGTCCCACGGTGCTCGGACTCATCGCCAGCGGGCGGATGAAGCCCGACACGGGCCGGGTCACCATCGACGGCGATGCGAATGCCACGGCGCTCCGCCGACGCGTCGCCCTGGTCGATGCGCCCGACGTGAGCGACCCGCATCCCGACATCGCCCTCGCCGGGGTGGTGGGCGAGGAGCTCATGTTCGCCGGGCGGGGAGCCACCCCGCTGCACGCCCGCCGCTGGCTCGCGCAGCTGGGGTACTCCGAGCTCGCCGCGGCGCCGGTCGGCACGGTCGACCCGTCGGCGCGCGTGCGGATCCTCTGCGAGCTCACCGTGCTGCGCGAGGGCGTGGAGGGCATCGTGCTGGTGTCGCCGGACCGCCACGGCGGCGTGCCGGACGGCTGGTGGCGCATCGCCGCTGAGTTCGCCGAGCGCGGGTACGCGGTGCTCGTCGTCGTCGGCGGCTCCGCGGCGGTCGCGCTGGAGCGGATGCGCGAGCTCGACGCCGTCAACGCCTCCGGCCCGGTCGCGCCCCTCGCCCCCGCCCCGGAGGTCGACACGGACCCGGACCCCGAACCGGAACCGGGCCCGGACCCCGACACGACACCGGACCACGAACCGGAACCGGACCCCGACACGACACCGGACCACGAACCGGAACCGGACCCCGAACCGGAACCGGACCCCGAACCGGACGCGGCGCCCGAAGGGGAAGCCGCGGACGAGACGAAGGGAGACGCACGATGAAGGTCCCCGCCATGATCGCGGCCGAGCTGCGTCGGCTGACGGCGAGCACGATGGGCATCCTCGCCCTCGTCGCCCTGATCTGCGTGCCCATCCTCTACGGAGGGCTGTACCTCTGGGCCAACCAGGACCCCTACGCGAAGTTCCCGGATGTGCCCGTCGCCCTGGTCGTCGACGACGAGGGCGCACCCGCCCCGACGACGGGCACCGAGGCGTCCACCGGCGAGACCGTGAACTACGGCGAGGACGTCGCGGAGAACCTGATCGACGGGAACGCGTTCGACTGGCAGCGCATGTCGGCCGAGGACGCCGCCCAGGCCCTGCGCGACGGCGGCGTCGACTTCACGGTGACCATCCCGGCCGACTTCTCCGCCGCGCTCACCTCGGCGGCGGGCGACGACCCGCACCAGGCGAGGATCGAGCTGGAGACCAACGACGCGAACAACTACCTCGCCTCGTCGATGGGCACCCAGGCCGTGGAGAAGATCCGCAGCTCGGTGGCCGAGATGGTGGGCAGTGAGGCCGCGGAGCGTCTGCTCACCGGCCTCAGCGACGTCCGCGACAGCCTGGTCACGGCCACGGACGGTGCCACGAAGCTCGTCGACGGCGCGAACACCGCCGCATCCGGAAGCGCGACCCTCGCCGACGGCACGTCCCGGCTCGCGGACGGAACGGCGCAGCTCGCCAGCGGCGCCCAGTCGCTGGCCGCCGGCGCACAGCAGGTCAGTGCGGGCAACCGCCAGCTCGCCGACGTGGCCGACCGCGCCGGCGCCGCGGTGCAGGATGCCACAGACGCCCTCCCGCAGGTGCGCGGCGACATCGCCGACGCCCTCGCCGAGCAGGGCCTCACGCCCGAGGAGGTGGAGCAGGTCCTGGCGCGGCTCGACCCCCTCGGCGCCCGGCTCGAGGAAGGCAACGCCCAGGTGCAGAGCGCCGTGGGCAAGGTGGACCAGCTCGCCGACGGCGCCGCGTCGCTCGCGGCCGGAGCCTCGGAGCTGGCATCGGGGGCGGGCACGGTCGCCTCGGGGGCCGCGGCGGCGGAGACGGGGGCGGCGCAGCTGCGCGACGGTCTGGGCACCCTCGCCGACGGCACCGCTCAGCTCCGCGACGGTCTCGCCGACGGCGTGCAGGCGATCCCCGCCTCGACACCGGACCTCCGCGCGCTCCAGGCCGACACGATCGCCGATCCGGTCGCGGTGTCGAGCGACAAGGTGGCGTCCGCGGAGGACTACGGCGCCGGACTGGCCCCGTTCTTCGCTGCCCTGTCGGCGTGGATCGGCATCTACGCCCTGTTCCTCATCGTGAAGCCGATCTCCCGCCGGGCGGTCACCGCGCTGCACTCCCCGGTGCGCATCACGCTGGCCGGGTGGCTCACCCCCGCGATGCTCGGCGGGGTCCAGATGCTGGGCCTCATGGGCATCCTCGCCCTCACCCTCGGATTCCGGTTCGACCACCCGCTGGGGACCCTGGGGGTGCTGGTGTTCGCCTCGGCCACCTTCGCCGCGATCATCCTCGCGCTCAACGTCTGGCTCGGCTCGGTCGGCCAGTTCCTCGGCCTGGTGCTGATGGTGTTGCAGCTGGTCACCGCGGGCGGCACGTTCCCGTGGCAGACCCTTCCCGCTCCCCTGGCCGCCCTGCACCACGTGCTCCCGCTCGGCTATGTGGTCGACGCGATGCGGCAGCTCATGTACGGCGGCGATCACGCCAGGGCCGGGTGGGATCTGGCGGTGCTCGCGCTGTGGCTGGTCGGCGCCCTGCTGCTGGCGATGATCGGCGTGACGCGGATGACGCACCGCCGCACCCTGCGGGACCTGCAGCCGAGCCTGATCGGGTGACCCGGCGGCGCCGATCGTTCCCCGGTCGGCGCCGCGTGCTGATATGATGCGAAAGCGCGACCCTGAAACGCGCACTGGGGCTCGGTGGGACTGAGTCTCACCGTGCTACCCGAAAGAGTTCTCGACGATGACGACCGATTCGCAGGCGACCACCGCACCCCCGCGCCGATCCCTGGCCACCCGCATCGGACGCATCGTGTTCGCCGTGGTCGCCGTGGTCGTCGTGATCGCGGTGGCGGCGGCCTTCTTCGTGACGTGGACCATCCAGCGCTCGTTCCCGCAGACGTCCGGGACCGTGGAGCTCGACGGGCTCCAGGCGGAGGTGACGGTGCAGCGCGACGACCGCGGCATCCCCACGATCACGGCGGACTCCACCGACGACCTCTTCTACGCGCAGGGCTTCGTGCATGCGCAGGACCGCTTCTTCGAGATGGACTTCCGCCGGCATGTCACCGCCGGACGGGTGGCCGAGATGTTCGGCGCCTCTCAGGCGGGCACCGACGCCTTCCTGCGCACCCTCGGCTGGCGCAAGGTCGCCGAGGCCGAGGTCGAGGCGATGGACGACGTGACCCGCGGGTACTACGAGGCGTATGCGGCGGGGGTCAACGCCTATCTCTCCTCGCGTTCCGGCGCCGAGCTGTCCCTCGAGTACGCCGTCCTGGGCGTGCAGAACCCGGAGTACGCCCCGGAGCCCTGGGAGCCGGCCGACTCGGTCGCCTGGCTCAAGGCGATGGCCTGGGATCTGCGCACCAACGTCGAGGATGAGACGGAGCGGGCGCTCCTCGCCGCCGAGCTGGGCGGGGAACCGGCGGAGACCGACGCCCTCCTGGAGAAGCTCTATCCGGCCTACCCGTTCGACCAGAACCCGGTGATCGTGCCGAAGATCTCGACGGTCCCCGCGCTGGAGACCACGACGGAACCCGCGTCCTTCACGCCGGCCGCCCCGGACGACGACGTGCAGCAGGCGAGCACGACCGTGGAGTGGGAGGAGACCGCGAACGTCGTCGAGGCCGCGAGCGTGCTGGTCGGCGGGGCCGGCGAAGGCATCGGGTCGAACTCGTGGGTGGTGTCCGGCAGTCTGACCGAGACCGGCATGCCGCTGCTCGCCAACGACCCGCACCTCGGCGCCTCGCTGCCGTCGGTCTGGTACCAGGTACAGCTGAAGTGCTCGGTGGTGGACGAGTCGTGCCCCTTCGACGTGGGCGGCTTCTCGTTCTCCGGGCTCCCCGGCATCGTCATCGGCCACAATCAGCAGGTCGCCTGGGGCTTCACCAACCTGACCACCGATGTCACCGACCTCTACATCGAACGCGTCGAAGGGGACCAGTACTGGCGCGACGGCGCTCTGGTGCCCCTGGAGGTGAGCACCGAGACGATCCGCGTCGCCGGCGGCGACGACATCGAGCTCACGATCCGCTCCACCGTCCACGGGCCGATCATCTCCGGCCTCACCGGTGACTTCACGGCGCTGGCCGAGGATCCGACTCCGGCGCTGACGGCCGAGGCGCCGGCACCGGCGGCCCCGGGATCCGACGACGCCGAGTACGCGGTGAGCCTGCGCTGGACCGCGCTGGACCCGGGCACCACGAGCACCGCGATCTTCGCGCTCTCCACGGCTCAGAACTTCGACGACTTCCGCAGGGCGGCCTCCCTGTTCGACGTGCCGGCGCAGAACCTCATCTACGCCGACGTCGAGGGCAACATCGGCTATCAGACCCCCGGGCGCCTGCCGATCCGCGGTGCCGGCGACGGCTGGATGCCGCAGCCGGGCTGGGACAGCCGCTACGACTGGACCGGGTTCATCCCGTTCGAGGACCTGCCGGTGGCCTACAACCCGGCCTCCGGGTACATCGTCACGGCGAACAACGCGATCGTCACCGATGACTACGACTACTTCCTCTCCCGCGACTGGGACGACGGCTACCGCGCCGGTCGCATCGCCCACCTCCTGGAGCGACGCGCCGCGGCGGCGCCGCTCACGGCGCAGGACATGCGCGACATCCAGATGGACAACGAGATGTGGATCGGCAAGCAGCTGGCCGCCGCCCTGGGCGACGTCGAGGTCTCTGGCGAGGGTCCGCGGGAGGCGGTGGCGCTGCTGCGCTCCTGGGACGCCCAGAACTCCGCGTCGTCGGGGGCCGCCGCCTATGCGAACGTGCTCTGGTCCACCCTCGTGCAGAACATCTTCGCGGAGCGCGCGCAGCCCCTCCCGATCACCGGTCAGGCTCGCCTGTTCACGGTCGTCGGGGCCATGCTGGACGACCCGTCCGACCCGCTGTGGACGAACGAGCAGCTCGACGTGGCCGGCAGGGACGAGATGCTCGCCCTCTCCGCCGAGGAGGCGTACCGGGAGCTCGTCTCCCTCCAGGGCGACGCGGTGTCGCGCTGGAACTGGGGCGACCTGCACGCCATCACGCTCACGAGCGACACGCTCGGCTCCTCGGGCATCGCGCCCATCGAGGCACTGTTCAATCGTGGCCCGTTCCCGGTGAGCGGCGGCGCATCGGTCGTGAACGACACGGGCTGGCAGCTCGGTGAGTCGTATGCGACCACCACGGTGCCCTCGATGCGGATGGTGATCGACCTGTCCGACTTCGACGCGTCGACGTGGAACCACCTCACCGGCGCCTCCGGACACGCCTTCCACCAGCACTACACCGACCAGACGGCGGACTGGGCGGCGGGGGTGCAGAAGCCGTGGCCGTACTCGGCGGGCGCGGTGTTCTCGACGACCGTGGACACCCTGGTGCTCGCCCCCGCGGGCTGAGTCGCGCTCCGAGGTTCCTCGGCTAGCGTTGTCGGGTGCCCAAGAGTCTCCTCGCGCCGAAAGGCACCCCGGTCACCCTCGTCGAGTTCGAGCGGAACGGGGCGAGCCTCATCGCGGAGAGCTTCGGCGCCCCGGGTCCCACCTTCCTGCTGCTGCACGGCATCGGGATGGGTCGCAGTGTGTACCTCGATCTCGTGCGGCAGCTGCCCGGCCGCGTCGTCGCCCTGGACCTGCCCGGGTTCGGCGAGGCGCCGGAGCCCGAGCGCACGTTCACGATGGAGCGCCACGCAGACCTGGTCGCCGCCTACCTGCGCGACGCGGGAGAGCAGCCCGTGGTGGTGATCGGTCACTCCATGGGGAGTCAGATCGCGGCGGAGCTCGCCGCCCGTCACGCCGCACTGGTCTCCGGGGTCGTGCTCGCCGGACCGACGGTCGACAAGGCGGCGCGGAACATCGGCGCCCAGGCCACCTACCTGCTGCGCGACCTCGTGGGCGAGCGTCCCGAGGTCATCTGGCGCGGGGCGCGCGAGTATCTCCGCGGCGGACCGCACCTCATCCGGAAGATGCGCGCCACGATCGTGCATCAGCCGGAGAAGGCCTTCGCGCGTATCGACCGTCCGGTCCTGGTGCTTCGCGGTGAGGACGACCCTCTGGCGCCGATGTCCTGGTGCCGCGCGATCCTTGACGCGATCCCGGGCGCACGGCTCGAGGTGATCCCGGACCACGGTCACGGCACCCTCATCAGTGACTCCGAGCCGGCGGCACGCCTCATCCAGGACTTCGCCGCACGCCTCTGACCCCTTCAGCCCTTCAGTCCCTTCAGCCCTTCAGCGGGACAGGCAGACCAGCGGGATCAGGCCCCTCGCCCGAAAAGGTGCCTGACTGCGCGTGACTGCCTGAGTCGGCGCGCGGAACAGGGCGGGTCAGCCGGCGGCGGGCGGGGTCTGCTTGGACTCGGCGAGCTCGTCCACGACGAGGCCGCGCTGCTCGATGGTGCCGTTGCGGTACGCCTGACGACCGACCATGTGCGCCGAGAGGGGCGCCGTCGCGAACTGCATGAGCACGACCGGCGCGACGAGGACGAGGCCGAGCAGCGTGCCCCCGACCGACCGCTGGGACAGCGCGATGGCGATGCAGATGAGCAGCAGCCCGAGCACCTGAGGCTTCGTGGCGGCGTGGAGACGGGTGGGAACGTCGCGGAAGTGCAGCAGGCCGACGGCCGCGGAGAGGCACAGCAGAGCCCCGAGCAGGATGAGCACGAGGATGGCGATGTCGATCACCGCATCCGGGATCAGGAGACCGAACACGTTCATGGTGTCGTGTTGTCCCTTCTGGCGACGAACCGGGCCACCGCGATGGACCCGAACACGCCGACCGCGGCGATGATGAGGAGCACGGGGATGTTGCGGGTGTGACCGTTGATGGCCATCTCGGCGCCGAGCACGCACATCACCTCGGTGAGCAGCACGTCGGAGGCCACGGCGCGGTCCAGGATCGACGGCCCTCGGACGATCCGGATCAGTGCGAGCACGGCGGCGATGCCGAACACCACGAGGATGACCAGGAGCAGGATGTTCATCGGGCACCGCCGATCTTCGAGTCGTCGACGCGACCGGCGCGCTCGTCGGCCTTGAGCGCACGATACTGCGACGGCGCACCGAGCGCACGGATGATCCGCTTCTCCCAGCCGAGGACCCCGGCGCGCTGCTTCTCCACGTCGTCGATCGTGCGGACCCCGATGATGTGGAGGTACAGCACGTGCCGGTCGCGGTCGGCCTCGACCACGAGCGAACCCGGGATCAGGGACGACACCACGGCCACGTGCGTCATCAGCAGGTCGTCGGCGTAGCGCAGCGGCACCTCGATGATCGCCGTGCCCGGCTGCCGACGGAAGTCGAACACCTGGATCGTGACGGACAGCGCGCCGCGGAGCACCGCGTAGAGGAACTGGACCACGAACAGCGCCGCGTACCAGAGGTTCACGCGGCCGGAGAGCTCGACCGTCGGAAGGCGGAAGACGCGGGTGACGAAGATCGCCACGACCAGCCCCGTGAGGAAGGACAGCACCGTGAACTGCGCCCACAGCAGCATCCAGAGCACGACGAGCCACGCGAGGAACGGCAGCTGCATGCCGATGTCGCGCCAGATGCGGCGGGTCTCGGGCCTCATCCCTCGACCTCCTCTTCCAGCTGGACCAGGCTCACCGGCTGGAGCAGGGCCGCCCCGATCCGGTCGCACAGGGCGTAGAGCGGCCCGGCGAAGATCGTCAGCGCGACCGTGACCGACACCATGCCGGCCGTGGCGACGGTCATGATCTTCGGGATGCGGCGGGTCTCCTGCTGCTCGTCGGCGGCGGGTGCGCCGGTGAGGTACGAGATGCGCCCCTCGGTCTCGGCGGAGTCCTCCTCCTCACGCCAGAAGGCGAGGTTCCACGCGCGCATCAGGGCGTAGAGGGTGAGCAGCGAGGTGACGATGCCCCCGAAGATCAGCACGATCATCAGCGGGGTGCCGACCGAGGCGGCCGCCTCGAACAGGGCGAACTTCCCGATGAAGCCCGAGAACGGCGGCAACCCGCCGAGGTTGATCGCGGGGATGAAGTACAGCACCGCGATCACGGGCGCGATCGTGAGCAGCCCCTTCACGCGGAGGATCGAGGTGCTGCCCGCCCGGCGCTCGATCAGGCCCACCGCGAGGAACAGCGTGGTCTGCACGACGATGTGGTGGACGATGTAGTAGACCGTGGCGCCGATGGCCGCGGGCGTCGCGATCGCCAGGCCGAAGATCATGTAGCCGACGTGGCTGACGAGCGTGAACGACAGGATCCGTTTCAGCTCTGCCTGCGCGACCGCGCCGAGCACGCCGACGATCATGGTGGCCAGAGCGATGATCAGCAGGAGGGTATCGATGCTGTTCGACGCGAAGAGCTGCGTCTCCGTGCGGATCAGCGCATACACGCCGACCTTCGTCAGCAGGCCGGCGAAGACGGCGGTGACCGGCGCGGGAGCCGTCGGGTACGAGTCGGGCAGCCAGAAGGAGACGGGGAAGATCGCGGCCTTGATGCCGAACGCGACCACGAGCATCAGGTGCAGCACGAGCTGGGTCTCCTGCGGCAGCTCGGCCATGCGCTCGGCGATCTGCGCCATGTTGACGGTGCCGAGCGCGCCGTAGATCATCGCGATCGAGGCGAGGAAGAGGATCGAGGACACCAGCGACACGACGATGTAGACGGCACCGGTGCGGATCCGCGACTCGGTACTGCCCAGCGTGATCAGCACGTACGACGCGACCAGCAGGATCTCGAAGCCCACATAGAGGTTGAACAGGTCGCCCGCGATGAAGGCGTTGAAGATGCCCGCCGCGAGGATCAGGTACGAGGGGTTGAAGATCGAGATCGGCGTCTCGTCGGCGCCGTCGGCGACCCCCTGGCCGATCGAGAACAGGAGGACGGCGAGCAGGACGACGCTCGACACGAGCACCAGCAGGGCGGCGAGCCGATCGACGTACAGCACGATGCCGAACGGCACCGGCCAGCCCCCGACCGAGACCGCGAGCGGCTCCCCCGCGTCGACGACCACGAGCAGCACCGCGGCGATGACCGAGACCACGGCGAGCGTCGCCACCGTGACGAAGACCTGCAGCCGCGGGCTGCGGCCGAACACGAGGGCGACGGCCGCGCCGAGGAGCGGGAGTCCGACGAGCAGGGGCACGAGCGCGCTCATGGCCTGTCCTCCTCGTCGTGTGCGGTGCGGTCGTGCGGGGCGGACTCCGCGTCCTCACCCGGTGCGGGAGGCCTCCGCTCCGCGACGGGCGCGTCGTACGGGGCGTCGTCGTGGATCGCGGGGTGATCCCGCATGTGCAGCACGGTGATGGGGGCGGTCTGCACGCCGACGAAGTCGGTCGTCGCCTCCTCGTCGTCCGTGTCGGACTCGTCGTCCATGAGGTCTTCGTCGGCGTCGGTGCGCTCGCGCAGCGCAATGTCGGCCTCGTCGTCCTCGACGGTGTCGGCCTGGCCGAGCTGCCAGGAGCGGTAGATGAGGGCGAGCAGGAAGGCCGAGACGGCGAACGTGATGACGATCGCCGTGAGCGTGAGGGCCTGCGGGAGCGGATCGCTCATGTCGCCGCCGACACCGAAGAACGGGGCGTTCCCCGGCACGCCCATCACTATCAGCAGCAGCAGGTTGGTGGCGTTGCCGAGCAGCAGGAAGCCGATCAGCACCCGGGTGAGGCTGCGCTCCAGCATCCACGGCCGTAGCCTTCGCACGCTCGTACTTGCTTTGAGCCGACGGATCCCACTGCTTCCAAGACCCCGAGAGATCGACGACGTCGATACCTTCCTTCTCCGCTGCCGCTACGACTTGACGCACGAGCTGCTTGGTTGGGCAGACGAAGATGGCGCGCCCCTTACCCTCGCGGCGCCGCCAGTCCGCGATAAGAAGGCCGGTCAACGTCTTCCCCGTACCAGTCGGCAGTTCGATCGCAAGATCCCGGGCACCCACGCGCTTCTCGGCATACTCGCGCAGCAGATCGACCTGCTGCGGCCATAGCGTGTCTGAGTTTTCCCCCGTCTTCCGCAGTAGCGGGAACAGCTTCTCCGGAGTTTCAGCGCGCAACTGCGTATCCGAGCGCTTCTTGATCGCCATCGTTCCCCCTAATTCGTCGGTGCCCCTGGGCGGAGCGTTCGTGCGCGACTGAGACCACCGCTCGAACAGCGTTCACGGTCTGGAACACTTGCTCCATGAGCACTGACAAGGAAGTCGTACCCATACTGGTCACGCTAGGACATCTCGGCGACGACAGCCTGCAGCTGCGTTTCCCGTCGGAGCACAGCGACGAGATCCTGAAGCTTCTCGACGAGCACGGTATCGACCACGACACAGCCATGGAGCATTCCTATGATCCGACTGATTGGATCGAAGTAGTCAAGGTGCTCGGCATAGCTGCCGGCAGCGCCGGCGGCCTGCACGGTCTGGCGAAGGTGATTACGGCGTTCGTTCGTCGTCACGATGGCAAGCGATTCATATTCACGAAGGACGGCGAATCCGTAGACGCTCAGGGCTACTCCCAGCGGACGGTAGAGGCCATGCTCCAGAAGATGCCACAGGAGCAGGCAGATCTGGACGCCGCCACCCGACGCGCGATGGGTATCGACGACGCTTAGAGCGGCACGGCACCGCTCCGAGCAAGTGCCATGGCCGCCCAATGGGACATTGAACTTGCCATGAAGTTCGGGCCTGGTCGTCTGGTGCAGTGCTCAATCGCAGTGAGCTTGAGGGCGCGGCCCGACCGTCTCGAGGCCGGGCTTGCGGAGTGCATAGCATCGGTGGCATGCCGGCATCTCGCAATCGCATCTCTGCCATCACGCGTCGAAAGCTGTTCGATTCGATCGCGCTGTCAGGGTTGGGTTGGTCGGGCCGTCTCCAGGAGCCGGACTTCCTTGGGCGCCTCTACGATCTGAGCAGCTTGCCGAGCGCGGATACGCGGTATCGCGATGCGCATGGAGACATCTGGCAGCACCGCGTGAACAACTACGACTGGGACGACGACTGGGTCTTCTCGGACAGTCGGTTCAACCTCGCGCATGGTGATGACGATGTAGTTCTCGCGTTCCTCGCCGAGATCTTGCATCCCCTCGTTCGTTCCGACGAATCGGAGGTCGCGGCGCTCCTCAAGGGCTTCAACGAGGCGCTGGCCCGCGACGGGTATGAACTGTATGCCTCCGATTGGATTAGCGGGCACGCTGTCTATGGCTGGCGGCGACTCGACGCGTTTCACGGCTCAGCGCCCGAGTTGCGTCTGAGCGAGCGGCCGCTCACGGATCCTGCGGTGCTTCAGGAGCATCTCACTCGGATCCGGGCCGGGCTGGTGGCTGACCCGGCGGCGGCGATCTCCTCGTGCAAGAACCTGCTCGAGAGCCTGTTCAAGATCATCCTGGACCGCAGTGGCGTGAGTTACGGCGGCAACGACGACGTGCCGCGCCTGTATCGCAAGGTCGCCGAGCTGCTAGCTCTGAATGCGGAAGCCGTCCCCGAGTCGGCTCGCGCCAGCCAGACCTCTCAGCAGATCCTCCGAACGCTCGTGACGACTGTGAGCTCACTTGCCGAGCTGCGCAACGAGCTCGGAATCGGACATGGGCAATCGTCTCGCAGCGCAGCGCTTGCTCGCCATGCCCGTCTCGCTCTGAACGCAACCGTGACAATCGCGGAGTTCGTCCTCGATACGTGGCAGGCGCGCATCGAGTCTGGCGCGTTGGAGCTCCCCCAGCTGACTTGCGACCGCTTCGATCACATCCGGCGGATATTAGCGAGTGCCTCATCGAGGGTGTGGAGCGCGTGGAGGACTTGGATCGAGCGGCTGAAGATCAGGCTCTCAAACATGGCGTCGTCGGTCTTGGGCATGACGGAGCGAGAGACGACCCAGGCGGCCCCTGATTCGATGCCGACGTCGTCGCTGAACATGTGTGCGGCGACCTCGTTGCGGATCTTCACGAGCGTCTCTTTGAAGGAGCGGTCATCGGCTATGTCCCGGACGCTTGCCTTGTAGGTGTTCTGCCCCGCGGTGAGCCCCTCGATGTCGATGAAGTCAGCGAACCGACCGGTCTGCGTGCGTGCAGTGCGTTGCAGGTCTCCCAGGACCCTGTAGACGCCTTCGATGCTCTCGCGCAGGACGAGGGCGAGGAGCTTCTCGGTCGTGACCCGCGCAGCGGGGTCTGCGGCCATGGCGCGCAGCAGCACGCGCATGTCGACGTCGATCTGGACGATGAAGAACCGAGCGGCCGCGTATGCCTTGACTACCGCAGCCTCGTCGCCGGCGCCAGCAATGCTCTCGACGTCACGCGCCCGGTGCTCGAGGGCCTCGACAGCGAGCGGGATGGTGCGGTCGAAGCCAGCGACGCTGTCGGCGTTGGATGGCGGCTGGCTGGGGCTGCTCATCGTCTCAGCGTGCCACCGAATCGGCGGGGCCGGTGGACGTCGATCGAAAGTCATCTTAAAGTTAAGGCATGAGTGGGTTGTTGGTGCATGGGCCGCGGATGATCGGGGCGCGTCGGCAGTTGTCTATCCCGCGGCGCGTGCTGGTGTCGGCGGGGATCGAGGTGCCGGGTCGGGTGCGGTTCGAGGTGGCCGAGGGGGTGGTGTGTGTGCGTCGCGCGGAGGAGGGTGAGGAGGGTGCTCAGATGGTGTCGAAGGTGGGCCAGCTTGTGACTCCGCCGTGGGTGATGCAGACTCTCGGGGTTGGTGTGGGCGGTGCGATCTATGCTCGGCCGCGGGCTGACGCCGTTGTGGAGGTCCTAGCCGGGTCTCGTCTGCAATTTGAGCTGGAGGGGGCAGCATGAGCATCTCGATCGTGCTGCAGACCCCTCGTCGGACTGCTGCCGATCGCGCGTGGGGTGAGCCCGGGCTGCGGGATGCCGCGGCCGCTCACGCGACTACGACGCTGCTGCCGGGCGCGGCGGTGTTGCCGTTGACGACGTTCCTGGACGCGAACGTGTATCCGGTGGTCGTCTGGGACCGGCGCGTGCTGTCGTTGCGGCTGACCCGGATGGATGGCCCGGCGGTGTCGACGGATGCCGTGCGTGACCTGCTGGATGCGGGGTGCCCGACGGTGCTGCGGGTCGCGGCGATGGTCGGGGTGGGCGCGCCGACGCCGACGAGGCGGGCGTTGCGGCCGCTGCGGTCACTGGCGAGGACGATCGGGATGTTTCCCGTGTTCCCGCGCCGGTCGCCGCTGGTCGCGGAGGAGTTCGACGCGCAGGGGACGGCGCTGGTGGTGTGTGACGAGTCGAGCGTCGAGGTGCATGTGGGCGGCGATGCCGGCGTGCGGGCGGGCTCGGCGTTGAGCCCGTTGTGGCGTCGGGTGTATGAGGAGCGGTTGTTCGAGTGGGCGATCCGGTCGGATGCG
>QFPM01000029.1 GCA_003248655.1 Microbacterium sp. | reverse complement strand
AGCAGCGCGACCAGCGGGAGCCCGTTGCCGTCGACGAGCTGGTGGATCTTCGTCGACAGGCCGCCTCGGGAGCGGCCGACCGCGTGATCAGGCGGCTCGCGCCTCGTTCCATCCGACTTGCCGGGATGCATCGGCGATCGGCAGGTCGGTTTCCTCGATCAGTCGCGTGAACTCCGTCAGGCGGGTCTCGATGAGGAACCGCATGGGGGCGACACCGACCTGCTGGGTGAAAACGCGTGTGAGATGGGCGCGGGAGACGGCCACCTCCGCGGCGAGCCTGCCGACCGTCCACGGCTCGGTCATGCGCGAGCGCAGCAGGACGACCGAGCGGCGCACGGGGCGAGCGATTGGCGGCTGCGCGAGCCGGCCGCGCACCGGGAGGACGAACCTCTCGGACACGGCGCCGTCGTCGGCGAGCAGCGTCGGTAGGGCAATCTCGACGGCGCGGGAGAACAGAGAGATCAGTCGGGTGGTCCCGACCTCCGGTGGCGCGGTCTCGTTCACGAGGCTGATCTGGCGCCACAGCGGTTCGATGCGGTGCAGGATGTCCACGCCAGGCTGCAGCACGAGTGCCGAGCCGTCCCAGGCGTCAGGATGCACGCCCGGACGGACGCGCGTGGTGTCGGCGAGCACCCATCGCATGTGGGAGCGGAGGAAGGACTCGTCGAAGTAGAGCGTCCATAGCCGCACAGTCGGGTCTGGGCGCACTGAGCACCACATGCCGGCCCCGAGAGCCATCGCGTAGCCCGGTGTCAACTCGTGGATGCCTGTGGCTGTCTCAATGCGTGCGGCGCCCTCGAGGACGTGGACGATCTTGGCGTGCCCAAACACGGCGCGGTGGATGCGTTCGGCGCGCACGCTCTCCACCGCCGACAACGGCGGACCGGCCGGCCGGCCAATAACGTAGCCGCGGCCGGCATCGTCACGATCCCGCAGGGGTGGGACCGCATCCCGTCCGATCAATGGCGCCGTCACGCGTTCATCGACACGACCAGTTCCGTGGCCTCCGGAAGGTTGCGCCGTGGTCACGCCCGATAGCCGATGACAGTGGTCATGCCGGTTTCGGCGTGGTAGATGTTGTGGCAGTGGGCGACCCAGAGACCTGGGTTGTCAGCGTCGAAGTCGACGGTGAGGGTCTGCTTGGGCAGGATGATCGACGTGTCTTTCCGCGGGCCGCCACCTTCATGCTGGTAGGTGTGACCGTGTAGATGGAATGGGTGCCACATCTCGGTGTCATTAGTGATCGTGAACCGGACGCGTTCGCCTTCGCGGATCTCGTGCGCGCCGTCGAGGGGCTGATTCATATCGAACCGTCGCCCGTCGATGCCCCAGTCGTATTCGGCCATACCTCCGGTGAGAGTGATCGCCACGGTCCGATCAGGCTGCCGTGAGGACAGCGCAACGCTGCTATCTGACGTCAGCAGCTGTGCGGTCCCGATCCGGCTGCTAGTGAGCTCCGGGATGCTCACATCGGCCGTCGGTGCTGCCGCGGCGCTGCCGGTGCGGATGACGGCGAAACCGCGATCGCGTTTGCCCTCGGCCTGAGCGATGAGGGGGAACGCGCCGTCATCCAGGGTAATGATCGCGTCGTAGCGTTCGCCCATGCCGATGAGGATGCTGTCGACTTCGACCGGTTCCACGGGGAATCCGTCGGTATTGGTGATGGTGAGCGTGTGACCGCCGATGGCGAGGCGGAACGCGGTGTCGCTGCCGGCGTTGATGATCCGCAGCCGCACCTTCTCGCCGGCCCGCCCGGTGAACTGGGTCGGGTCGGCGGGGGGCTTCCCGTTGACGAGGTAGAGGGGATAGTAGACGTCGCCGGCGTCGCCGCCGAGCAGGTCGGAGGTGGCGCCCATGAGGGTGTTGCCCATCCGCATGAACATGTCGCCCAATCCGCCCATGTCGCCCATCCCGGCGGACAGCTCGTCAAGGACGTCGTCGGGGGTGGCGGTGACGCCGTCGAGCCAGTCGTCGAGGATGATGACCCACTCGTCCTCGTACCCGCCGGGCTCGGCGGGGTCCTCGACGATCAGCGCCCCGTACAGGCCACGGTCCAGCTGCACCCCGACGTGGGGGTGGAACCAGTAGGTGCCGGGATCGGGCGCGATGAACTCGTAGTCGAAACTGGCCCCGGCCTTGATGGGCTGCTGGGTGACCGGCGGGACGCCGTCCATGTCGTTGCGCAGCGCGAGCCCGTGCCAGTGCACGGAGGTGTCCGCCTCGAGCTGGTTCCGGACGGTGGCCTTCAGAGTGTCTCCGGCGCCGAGACGGATCACGGGCGCCGGAACAGACCCGAACGACCAGGTCGGCGCGGTCGCCCCGGCTAGGTCCAGCACGGTCGGGGCGGCGGTGAGGGTCGCGGTGGTGACCTTCCCGGTGCCGCCGCGGCGCCGCTCGGCGCCTTGGACCTGGGCGCCGTCGGGCTGCACCCAGTTCGCCGCCGGCGCGCAGGATGCCAGCGCGACCGTCGCGACGGCGCCAATGCTGACGCCGAGGAACCCTCGCCGAGTTAGGAGGAAGCGGGGGCGTGGGGCGGGCGACGGGTTCATCGTTGTTTCCTTTCCGGCCGGGAGCGCGGGCCGTGGTTTTCGTCAGGGAGGCCGTCCGGGTCGGACGTCGCATGATCGGCGGAGGCTCGTGGGGCACGATTGCCGGTTGCCGTGACGGCCGAGGGCTCTGAGCGCCTGGATCCGATGGCGAGCAACGCCATTGCGATCAGCACGATCACGGTCCCGATCCAGCCCCACAGGCCCGGGTCCTCGCGCAGGATCAGCAGCGACAGCAGGATCCCGAAGACCGGCACGAGCAGCGTCCACGCGGCGAGGAGGTCGAGCCGGGCACGTCCGATCTCGGTGAACCAGGCGACCGTGGTGGCGGCGGTGCCGACCAGTGATAGGAACAGCAGGGTGAGGATGAACCGGATGTTCCAGTCGATCGTGGGCGGCCCTTCTGTGACGGCTGCGGTGCCGGCGAGGATCGCACCTCCGATGAGCAGCTGAGCTGCCGCCACGATTCGGACGTCTGCGTGCACGATCCGGCCGATGAGGGTGCCGGCGGTGATCGCGGCGGCGGAGGTCAGTGAGAGCCACGCTCCGGTGCCGAGCCCGGAGGGAAGGACGATGATGAGTAGGCCGGTGAAGCCCAGGCCGATCGCGGCGATCGCGGCGGGGGTGGGACGCTCGCGGTAGAGCCACCACGCGGGCAGCAGGATCAGGATTGGCTGCGCGTTGGCGAGCACCGAGGCGATCCCGGTCGACAGTCCGGTCGCGGCGACGAACATCGTCGCGAATGCCAGGGCGATGTTCATCAGTCCGAGGCAGCCGATCAGTGCCCATGTCTTCGGGTCGCGGGGAAGAGGTGCCCGCTGGATGCCGGCGACGGTTGCGAGCGCGACCCCGGCGATGAGGGCTCTCAGTGCCGCGAGCCACAGCGGCGGGGCGTCTTGCAGGCCGACGGTGATCGCGACGAAGCACGACCCCCAGGCGAGCGTGACCCACAGCATCCGCAGCGGTCGGGGGTGCCCGTGCCGGCTGGCGTCCGCGAGGGGGCGGACGACGGTGTTCACGACGACTCTCGCGTGTCGGTCCCGCTGTCGCCCCCGTGGCGTCGATGATTCGAGTCGTGGGCGCCGGTGTGGTGGCGGTGGCCGAACAGGTGCATGGCGGCCATGCCGATGATCGCGACGTAGGGCAGCACTGCGACGACGTGGGGAAGGTGGTCGATGAACAGGTAGATCGCGATCCCGAGCACGGAGATCCCGATGATCAGCCACGCCGTCACAGGCATCCGTCGCCGCGGGTCGCCTTCGCCGGGATGGTCGGCGGGCGGTTGGTGGTCACCGGTCATGGTCGGGCTCCTCCGCCGGTGTGAGGAAGTCCTGGCGCATGCCGAGGCTCTCGTCGGTGAGGCGGATCGAGGTCGCGGCGTCGGGGACGGTGCCCGTCAGCGCGCGGATCGCGTCGATCGTCTCGGGCACGACGATGGCCTCGTTGTAGACCTGGTAGGCGAGGTAGGCCTCGCTGCCGTTCACGGTGACCAGGTCCTCCCACACGGCGACCTCCCACATGTCTCCCCGGGGGCGGCCGAGATCGCGCATCAGCTCGACGGTGGAGTTGAGGGCGACCAGGCCATCGGACATCCGGATGAACGCGATGCGGGGCGCGGCGCGCAGGGCGTCCAGCACCTCGTCGCGGGTCGCCTCCCGGGTCAGTTGTAGCGTCCAGTAGTGGCTGTGGGTCTGCGTGTGGGCGCCTTTGGCGGCGATGGTGACGACATCGAGTCCGGGGAGCACGGTCTGTGCGTCGGGGCCCTGATGAGAGGGGATGGTCGGTTCTGGGACCATCGTGTTCATGATCCCGCCGAGGTGCGATTCCCACGGGTCGGTGGCGCGGCGGATGAGCACCCCACGGGCGCGCAGCAGGAGTCCGGCCGCATCCAGCGCGCCGAGGATCCGCACGATGCTGGTGGTGTTGCAGGAGACCACCCGGGTGCTGTCCCTGCCGATGGCGCTGGCGTAGTTGGCTTGGGCGACGAAGGAGTGGCCGGTGGTGGAGTGGGACTCGCCGCCTTGGAACACTGCCTTGACGCCGAGGGCGCGGTAGCGCTCCAGGTTTCCCGCTGCCACATGCTTGGGGGTGGTGTCGACGACGACGTCGCACTGCGCGAGAAGGTCGTCGAGCACTCCCTGTGCGGGCACGTCGGCGCCCCGCATGGCCTGCTGCGCCTCGATGGTGGAGGCGAACACGGGCAGGCGGTTCGCTGCGGACTTGATCCGCCAGTCGGTGGCGATGTCCGCGACGCCGACCAGGTCCATGTCCGACTGCAGCCGGACCGCGTCGGCGACGCGCTTGCCGATGACGCCGTAGCCGTTGACGCCGACTCGAATGGTGTTCATGTGCGTGCCTTTCTGATGAGGGATGGGAGCCGCGGCGGTCATCGCCGTCGCCGCGTGGTCCAGAGCAGGTAGCCGCCGAGTGCGGTGACCACGCTCGCGCCGGCGCCGATCATGACGCCTTCCCGCGAGCGCCATCTCGTGTTCCCGCTGACGAGTTCGCCGATGCCGTTGATCAGGGCGGCGGTGATCATGCCGGCGATCAGGCGATTGCCGATCCGTTCAGCCCGTCCCACGAGCGGTTCCAGTTCGGCCGCGCGCAGGTGCACCTCGAGGCCGCCGTTCTCCAGCACCCGCCGGAGCTGCTTGAGTGTTCCGGGCAGCTCGAGCAGCAGTGCTCCGGCATCCGCGGATGCCTGTGCCCAGCGTTTCGCCAGGGCGGGGAGGGAGAACTGTCGCTGCACGATCCGCTCCGAGAAGGGGGTGAGCGCCTGCAGCATCTCGAACTCGGGGTCGAGCCGTGCCGCCAGTGCCTCGCCCATCATCAGGACCTTGAACAGCAGAGCGGTCTGCTGCGGCAGCTGGAGGTGGTGGTGTCGCAGCAGGGCGAGCAGCTCTCCGAGCAGGTGGCTGAGGTTAATGTCGGACAGGGGGCGTCCGAGATACCGCGACACGAAGACGTCCAGGGAGCGGCCGAGCTCGCCGCGGTCGGAGGTGTTCTTGGTGATCGAGAGCGCGAGCAGGGCGGTGGCGAGCGCGTTGGAGTCTCCGCGGGTGAAGGCGAGCAGCACGTCGGAGAGCTGCTCGGTGACCTCTTCGTCGAGTTGGCCGACCATGCCGAAGTCGATGAGGGTGATGGATCCGTCGGTTTGGATGAACAGGTTGCCCGGGTGCGGGTCGGCGTGGAAGAAGCGGTTCTCGAACACCATGGTGAGGATGAGGTCTGCGCCTCGCCTGGCCAGCTGGTTCCGGTCGATGCCGGCCGCGTCCAGGGCGGGCAGGTCGTCGACTCGGATGCCGTGCATCCGTTCCAGGGTCAGCACGCGTGACGTGGTCGTCTCCCAGAACACCTGAGGGACGGCGACGTCGGGTGAGTCGGCGAAGTCGGCGGCGAACCGCTCCGCGTTCCGGCCCTCCTGCAGATAGTCGAGCTCGGCGCGCAGCGTGCGGGAGAACTCCTCGACGATGCCCGGCAGGTTGTACTGGCGGGCGGCATCCCACCGCTTGTCGGCGCGCTCGGCGAGGTTCTGCAGGATCTCCAGGTCTTCGTGGATCTGGGCGACCGCGCCGGGTCGGCGGACCTTCACGACGACCTGGGTGCCGTCGTGAAGGGTCGCGGCGTATGCCTGCCCGATCGACGCGGCGGCCAGCGGTTGCGGGTCGAACTGTGCGAAGAGCTGTTCGGGGTCCGCGCCGAGCTCCTCGCGGATCACCGCCTTCATCGGCTCCCAGGCCTCGGGCGGCGCGGCGTCCTGAAGCTTGACCAACTCGGCGAGGTAAGCGGCGGGCAGCAGGTCGTTGCGGGTGGACAGCAGCTGGCCGAGTTTGATGAAGGTCGGTCCGAGCTCCTCGAGGGCGAGTCGGAGGTGTTCCGGACTGGTGTAGGGCTCGTCCCGGCGCGCATGCCCGAGAACGCCTTTGTTGAAGGGAATCCACTTCTCCAGTCCGAGCAGCCCGAGGCCGAGCCCGAGTCCGTGGTGCTCGAGGATGGTGGCGATGCGCCGATACCGGCTCCGATGCGTGCTCATCAGTCGAGGCCTCCTTCGCGGTTGGTCGCGTCGCGGGCCGAGGTGCCCGGGCCGATCGCGAACGTCTTGGTCTGTCCGGCCGAGAGCGGCACGGCGACCGCGCCGACGCGCACGTGGATCGCGGGTGCTGAGCCGGCGTGCACGCGAAGCTCCAGGCTGCGGTCACGGAGCATCACGTCGACGAGGTGGCCGCGGTATCGGATCTGGAACCCGACCCGGGTGAGGTTCGGCGGCAGTCGGGGGGCGAAGACGAGCTCGTCGTCACCGAGGGCCATGCCGGCGAAGGAGCGGACGGGTAGGTCGATGGTGCCGGCCATCGCGCCGAGGTGGATCCCTTCGCGGGTGGTGCCGCCCTGGGAGTCGTCGAGATCGGCGATCAGCGCCTCGCGGAACGCGATCCAGGAGCGGGACGGGTCGATGCCGGCCAGGACGGAGGCGTTCACGACTCGGCTGAGCGTCGACCCGTTGGCGGTGCGGGCGAGGTAGTAATCGACCGTGCGAGTCAGGTCCTGCTCGGAGAACGGGTAGCCGAGCGTGGCGAGTTGCGCCCGGAGCCCGTCGTGACCGAGCAGGTAGACCAGCATGACGACGTCGGGCTGCTTGGCGAGCTTGTACCGGTTGGTGCTGTCGTTCTCGGACTCGAGGATGAGATCGAGCCGGCCGATGTTCCCGTACTCCTCGCGGTAGTGGTCCCAATCCAGCTCCTGCAGGCTCTCGTAGCCGTCGAACTGGGTGAGGATGCCGTCGCGGTGGAACCCCACCGCCAGTCGTGTGCTGAGCCGGGCCCATCCCGCGATCTCCTCGTCGGTGACGCGGAGCCGGTCGCGGAGGCCCTCGCCGCGGTGCCCGTGGAGCAGGGCGAGTGTCCGGGCCGCTCGCGTGGCGACCCACGAGGCGAGGACGTTGGTGTACGTGTTGTCGCGCAGGCCGCTGCCGGGAGCGTCCGGGGCGCCGTCGTGGAACTCGTCGGGTCCCATCACCCCGGCGATGTGGAAGCGGTCGGTGGCAGTGTCGTGCTCGGCGAGCGAGGCGAACAGGCGGGCGACCTCGATGATGAGCTCGCCGCCGCGTTCGGCGAGCCACTCGAGGTCGCCGGTGGCCTGGTAGTGCTGCCAGGCGTTGTAGGCGATGGCGAGGCCGACGTGGCGTTGACGGTGGGAGTTGTCCGGCATCCACCGACCGGAGCGCGGGTTGTAGAGCGCCTCGGGCGTCTCCTCGCGACCGTCGCTGCCGCTCTGCCAGGGGAAGAGGGCTCCGCGGAGTCCGGCGGCGGTCGCCGCGGCGCGGGCGGCGTCCAGTCGCCGCCAGCGGTAGTCGATCAGCGCCCGGCTGATCTCGGGCGTGCGCAGAGCGATCACGGGCAGGACGAACACCTCGTCCCAGAAGACGTGCCCCCGATACCCCTCGCCGTGCAGGCCGCGGGCGGGCACCCCGGCGTCGAGCTCGACGGTGTGCGGCGAGAGGGTCTGGAGCAGGTGGAAGACGTGCAGGTTCAGGATGAGTCGGCTGTGCGTGTCGGCGTCCAGGGTGACCGCGAAGCGTTCCCAGAGTCGCCGCCACGCCGCCGCGTGGCGTTCCCGCAGCGCCTCGACGTCGCCACCGCGTTCGGTGAGCAGGGTCAGGGCGGCACCACCCGGCTCGCTGATGGCCCGATCGTGGGAGGTGTAGATCGCGGCCGTCTTGTGAGGGTGACCGGTCGACCCTGCTCCAGAGGGATGCGCAGCTCCCGGGTGTGCTGCGATGGCGTGTCGATGCGGTGATCGGTCGCGCTGTCGGTTCCGGTGAGGGTCGAGCGGACGGCGGTGGCGATGTGGACCCGGCTCTGCCGGGTCCGCACCTCGCAGAGGGTGGTGTCGCCGACCTGGCGGAACGTCGGCTGCGTGAGGTGGGTGGCGTCCGATCCGAGATACGCGGCCACGTTGCTGTTGCGCACCCCGGCGTCGATCCCGGCGCGGAGGGTGACCGTGCCGCTCCAGTCGGGGGCGGTGAGCGTGGTTTCCAGCACGGCCAGGTGAGGCTCGTCCAGGGAGGTGAACGTCGTCTGCACGAAGTCGAGTCGATCCCCGTTCGGAGCGGTGAGGACCGCGCGGCGGACGACCAGGCCGCGGCGCAGGTCGAGCTCGCGTCGTTCGCTGTGCGTCACGACCTGGCCGGTGGACAGCCACGGCCCGTCTCCGAGGCGGAGGTCCACCGGAAGCCAGTTGGGAGTGTTGACGAGATGCTCCTCCTCGAGCTCGCGCCCGTGGATGGTGCTCGCCAGCCGGTTGTACACGCCGGCGAGGTAGGTGCCGGGATAGTGGATGCCGTCGTCGTGGTGCTCGGGCCGGGCGCCCCGGGTGGCCAGGTAGCCGTTGCCCAGCGCGGTGAGCGCCTCCCGGTGCCCTTCGTGCGCGGGGTCGAAGCCGTCGTAGACCAGCTGCCACGGATCCGAGGTGGAGACGCCCAGGTCGAGCTCGGCGACATCGGCCAGGACGAGGTCGCCGCCCGCGGCCTCGAGCTGCTCCCGCGCTCCGGCGCGGTCGATGCCGACGACGAAGCCGAAGCCTCCGCGCCTCCCGGCCGCCACGCCGGCGACCGAGTCCTCGACGACCGCGGTGCGGGCCGCAGCGACACCCAGTCGCCGGGCTGCCTCGACGAACATGGCGGGATCCGGCTTGCCTTTCAGGTGATGCGAGAGCGCGATCCGGCCGTCCACCACGGTGTCGAAGCAGCCGGCCAGTCCTGCGGCGGCGAGCATCTGGTGCGCGTTCCGGCTCGCGGTGACCAGCCCGACCGGAACGGCCGCGCCCCGCAGGCGATGCAGCAGCGCCACGGTGCCCGGATAGACGCGCAGCCCGCGGGTGCCCAGCTCCGCCAGGAACAGCTCGTTCTTGCGCGCCGCGAGCCCCGCGATCGTCCACGCCGTTGGTGGGTCGTCGGGATCTCCGGCGTCCAGGGCGATCCCACGGGCCGTCAGGTACGCCGATACCCCGTCCTCGCGGGTTCGCCCATCCACATAGCGGCGGTAGTCGGCGACCGGGTCGAAGGTCGTCTCGGGGTCGTCCACCTGCACACGCGGGTCTCGCAGCACCTCGTCGAACAGCTGCTTCCACGCGGCGGCATGGATCGCGGCGGTGTTCGTGACCACGCCGTCCATGTCGAACAGCACCGCGTCGTAGACGGCATCGAGGTGGTGAGTCCCGCGCTCTGCCGACCGCGGAGTCATCGCGGCGCCTCGCGTCCGGTCATGAGGCGCCGCCGGGCGTCGACGCCGGGGCGAGGCTGCTCGCCTCTGCCGGGGCCGCGGGGGCCTGCTGGGCGGGCAGCCGGAGCCGCTTGAGCAGGAGCGCGTTGACGGCGACGATCACGCTGGAGCCGGACATGCTGATGGCGGCGATCTCCGGGGAGAGCATGATCCCGAACGCGGGGTAGAACACGCCGGCGGCGATCGGCAGCGCGATCGCGTTGTAGCCGATGGCCCAGCCGAGGTTCTGCCGCATCTTCCGCAGCGTGCCCTTCCCGATCTTCAGCGCGATCGCCACGTCCAGCGGGTCGGAGCGCATCAGGACGACATCGGCGGTCTCGATGGCGACGTCGGTGCCGGCGCCGATCGCGATGCCGAGGTCCGCCTGGGCGAGGGCGGGGGCGTCGTTGACGCCGTCGCCGACCATCGCGACCTTCTTGCCGGATGCCTGGAGCTCGGCGATCTTGGCGGACTTGTCCTCGGGGAGCACGTCGGCGATCACGGTGTCGATGCCCAGCAGCGAGGCGATGCGCTCGGCGGTGGGCTTGTTGTCGCCCGTGAGCATCGCCACCTCGATGCCCTGCTCGTGGAGTGCGTCGATCGCGGCTTTCGCGGTGTCGCGGGGGGCGTCGGCGAGGGCGATCACGCCGGCGATCTGCCCGTCGACGGCGAACATGATCGCGGTGCGGCCGCCGTCCGCGAGGGCCTGCTGCTGCGAGACGACCGGGCCGGTGTCGATGCCCTGCGCGGCCATCAGCCGGGCGTTGCCGACCACCACCTGCTTCCCGTCCACGGTGGCGATCGCGCCCTGCCCGGTGACGTTGCGGAACGCGGACGCGGTGCGGCGCGGGATGTTCCGGCTGTCGGCGTAGGTGACGATCGCCTTGGCAAGCGGGTGCTCCGACTCCCGCTCGAGCGCGGCGGCGAGGGCGAGCAGCTCCAGGTCGTCCATGCCGATGGGGATGTAGTCGGTGACCTCGGGCTCGCCCTTGGTGAGAGTGCCGGTCTTGTCCAGCACGACGGTGTCGATATGCGCGGCGGTCTCGATGCCGGTGGCGTTCTTGAACAGGACACCACGCTTGGCGCCCAGGCCGGTGCCGACCATGATCGCGGTCGGGGTGGCGAGCCCGAGGGCGTCGGGGCAGGTGATAACGACGACGGTGATCGCGAACAGGATCGCCATCGGCACATCCGCCCCGGCGAGGAACCACACCAGGAAGGTTAGAGTGCCTCCGACGAGGGCGAGCAGGACGAGCCAGAACGCGGCCCGGTCGGCGAGACGCTGCCCAGGGGCCTTGGAGTTCTGCGCCTCCTGCACCAGCTTCACGATCTGCGCCAGCGCCGTGTCGGCGCCAACCTTCGTGGCGCGCACCCGGAGGGTGCCGACGGTATTCACGGTCGCGCCGATCACCTCCGAGCCGGGCGCCTTCTCGACCGGCATGGACTCGCCAGTGACCATCGACTCGTCGATCTCGGACTCGCCGTCCTCGACGACGCCGTCGGTGGGGACCTTCGCGCCGGGGCGGATGAGCATGAGGTCCCCGGGGACGACCTCGGAGGTGGGGATTTCGACCTCCTCGCCGTCGCGGAGGACGACCGCGCGGGCGGGAGCGAGCTCCAGCAGCCGTCGGATGGCGTCGTTCGCGCCGCCCCTGGCGCGCATCTCGACCCAGTGGCCGAGGAGCACGAAGGTGGCCAGCACGGTCGCCGCCTCGTAGAAGACCTCGCCGCCGCCGGTGAGGGTGATGATCAGGCTGTAGATCCAGCCGGCGCCGACGCCGACCGCGACCAGCACCATCATGTCGAGGGTGCGGGCCCGCAGGGCTCGGTAGGCGCCGTCGAAGAAGATCCAGGCCGAGTAGAAGATCACCGGCAGCGACACGATCAGCATGAACACGTCGTCGCGCAGCCCGAACGGGGCCGGCACTTCGAAGCCGATCACCTCCCGGCCGATCGGGGACCAGAGGGTGATCGGGATCGACAGGATCAACGCGACCAGGAACCGGTTGCGCATGTCCCGGATCATCGCGTCCATCGACATGCCGCCGTGATGCCCGCCGTGGCCCATCACATCCTGCGCGCTGCGGCCGGCCGGCTGAGCCCCGTGATCGTGTCCGCCCTCGGTGGCCGGAGCGTGACCGGCATGCGCGCCGGCGTCCATGGCGGAGTGGTCCGCGTGGTCCGCTGCCGGGTGCGGGTGCGGGTGCTCGTGCCCCGCCGGGGTGTCATGACCGGTGGAGACCGCGCGTCCCTCGTGCTCGGCGTGGTCGTGGTGGTCGGCGTGCTCGTGGGGTTCGTGGGCGGGGTCGCAGATGTGGTCCGGGACGGACTGCCCGGCGCAGTGGTAGCCGCATTCGATCACCCACTGCTGCAGGTGCGCGACCGAGGTGGTCTGCGGGTCGTAGGTGACGGTCGCGGTCTGGGAGACCGGGTTCGCGTCGACGGACAGGACGCCCGGCTGGCGGGCGAGGTGGGCTTCGGTGACGTTCTTGGAGGTCGCGCGGATCATGCCGCTGACCTGCAGGGTCACGGTCTTGGTGTCGGTCATCGGATTTCCTTCGCGGTGGAGGGGCGGTTCGGGTCGGTGTCGGGGTGGGGCCAGCGCCAGTCGGCGACGGCGGGGATGTCGGTGCCGTGCTCGCGGGTGTGGGCGCGGGCGCGCAGGCGGGCGTCGACGAGTTCCTGCCGCAGCTGCGCGTGGGTCGCGGCAAGGCCCGGGACGTGGTCGAGGACGTCGATCGCGAGCCGGTAGCGGTCGAGGTCGTTGAGCATGACCATGTCGAACGGGGTCGTGGTGGTGCCCTTCTCCACGAAGCCGTGGACGTGTAGGTTCTGGTGCCCGGCGCGCTTGTAGGTGAGACGGTGGATCAGCCACGGGTAGCCGTGGTAGGCGAAGATCACCGGCTTGTCGGGGGTGAAGATCGCGTCGAACTCCCGGTCCGGCAGGCCGTGCGGGTGCTGGTCCTCGGATTGCAGACGGGTCAGGTCGACCACGTTCACGACCCGCACGGACAGGTCAGGGATGTGCTCGCGCAGCAACGCGGCCGCGGCGAGCACCTCGAGGGTGGGCACGTCGCCGGCGGCGGCGAGCACCACGTCCGGCTCGGCGCCCTCGGTCTCGGTGCCGGCCCAGGGCAGGATGCCCAGGCCCCGGGTGCAGTGCTCGATCGCCTCGTCCATGGTGAGCCACTGCGGGGCGGGCTGCTTTCCGGCGACGACGACGTTGATGTAGCCGGTGGAACGCAGGCAGTGATCGTACGTGGACAGGAGCGTGTTCGCGTCGAAGGGGAGGTAGACCCGCACGACGTCGGGGCTCTTGTTCAGAGCGAGGTCGATGAACCCGGGATCCTGGTGGCTGAACCCGTTGTGGTCCTGCCGCCAGACGTGGCTGGAGAGCAGGTAGTTGAAGCTCGGCACCGGTTCCCGCCAGGGCACCTCGCGGGCCGCTTCGAGCCATTTGGCGTGCTGGTTGAACATCGAGTCGACGATGTGGGTGAACGCCTCGTAGCAGTTGAACAGACCGTGCCGGCCGGTCAGGACGTACCCTTCCAGCCACCCCTGGCACTGGTGCTCGCTGAGCACTTCCATGACCCGCCCGGTCGGGGCCAGATGCTCGTCCACCGGCAGCACGGTCGCGTTCCACTGCTTGCCGGTGGCCTCGAACACGGGCGGGGCGAGCCGGTTGGAGGCGGTCTCGTCGGGGCCGAAGATGCGGAAGTTGTCCGGGTTGTGCCGGATCACGTCGGCGAGCCATTCGCCGAGCACCCGGGTCGCCTCCCCGGTTTCCGCGCCTCGCGCCTCGGGGTCGACCGGGTGGGCGTGGTCCCGGAAATCGCCCAGGCGCAGCGGTACGGTCAGCTGCCCGCCGTTCGCGACCGGGCTCGCGCTCATCCGCCGCACTCCCGCCGGGGCGACCGCGACCGTGGCGGGGAACGGGGCGCCGTCGGCGTCGAAGAGCTCGTCGGGCCGGTAGGAGGCCAGCCAGTCCTGGAGGATCTGCAGGTGCTCGGGGGTGTCGCGGACCTCGGCGAGCGGCACCTGGTGGGACCGCCAGGTGCCCTCCACGGGGAGCCCGTCGATCACCGGCGGGCAGGTCCAGCCTTTCGGGCTGCGCAGCACGATCGCTGGCCACGCAGGCCGGCCCTCCAGGGTGCCGGCCGCCGCGGCGGTCTTGATGTCCGCGATCCGGTCCAGCACCTCGTCCAGCACGCCGGCGAACCGGGCGTGGGACTCCCGCGGGTCCTCGCCGTCGAAGCCGACGGTGACCACGAACGGCTCGTGGCCGTAGCCGCGCAGCAGCGCGACCAGCTCGTCCTCGGGGATGCGGGACAGCACCGTCGGGTTGGCGATCTTGTACCCGTTCAGGTGCAGGATCGGCAGCACCACCCCGTCCGCGGCGGGGTTGAGGAACTTGTTGCCGTGCCACGCGGTCGCCAACGGCCCGGTCTCCGCCTCCCCGTCGCCGATCACACAGGCGACCAGCAGATCCGGGTTGTCGAACGCGGCGCCATAGGCGTGGACAAGGGAATAGCCGAGCTCGCCGCCCTCGTTGATCGACCCCGGCGTGTCCGGGGACGCGTGCGAGGGGATGCCGCCGGGAAAGGAGAACTGCCGGAACAGCGCCCGCAGTCCCTCCTCGGTGCGGTCGATCCGCGGGTACAGCTCCGTGTACGTGCCGTCCAGGTAGGCGTTGGCGACCATGCCCGGCCCGCCGTGCCCCGGCCCGGTCACGTACAGGGTGTTCAGGTCCCGATCGGTGATCGCCCGGTTGAGGTGGGCGTACAGGAAGTTCAGGCCCGGGGTGGTGCCCCAGTGCCCCAGCAGCCGCGGCTTGATGTGCTCCGCGGTGAGCGGGTCGCGCAGCAGCGGGTTGTCGAGCAGGTAGATCTGCCCGATGCTCAGGTAGTTCGCCGCCCGCCACCACGCATCCACCTCCTCCAGTCGGTCCAGGGTGACGTCGGTGGTGCGGTGGGCCCAACGGGCCGCTGCGGTGCTCATGGTAGGACTCCTCGCGGTTCGCGGCCGAGGCCGCCGAATGTGGTCATGGTGATAGCGGTCATTGTGCGGTCCCTGTCGGGAGGACGACGGTGGTCTCGGTGCCGTGGATCCAGACGACGCCGCGGTCGTCGACGAGCACGACCGCCCCATCTGCGTTCCCGAGCGCCTGGACGGTGCCCGTGGCGGCACCGACGCTGTCCCAGGATCCGGTGCCGGTGAGTCGCCAGAGGGTGCCGTCGGTGTCGACGCCGACCAGCCCGCCCGTGAAGTCCGCCTCCACCAGGTAGAGCGGCGGCGCATCCGCGACGAGGTCGAAGGTGGCGCCCGCATCCCGGCTCTCCTGCAGGCCCTGCCGCGTCGCGGCGTAGAGGGTGCCGTCGGTGGTGACGGTCAGGTCGGCGGCGGGGAGCTCGGCGCCGTCGATCCAGGTGGTCCCGCCGTCGGTGCTGGTGCGGATGGTGATCGAGCTGGACCCGATCCCGTGGATCGCACGGTCTCCGGCGGTGAGGACGTGGAAGTCCTCCTGCCCGGTAAACGCGACCGGCTCCCAGGTGGTCCCGGCGTCGGTGCTTCGGATGAGTCCCAGGTTGTGCTCGCCGAGCTCCGCCGGGGTGTTCGGTCCGGGGTGCCCGGAGGCGTAGAGGACGTCGCCGTCGGCGGTCAGGCCCATCGCGTCGAAGTCCGCGTCTCCCAGGGGGCCGGAGATGTCGCCGGTGTCGGTGAGGGTGTAGAGGCCGATGTGGGTGCCCAGCAGCACGGTGCTCCCGCCGAGGTCGACGATGCCGTGCACATGACCGAGACCCGTGTCCGGGGCGGGTGCCGAGATGGCGGTCGGCGTGGAGGTGCAGCCGGTCAGCAGCAGGCCCGCGGCAGCGGCGACGGCAGCGGCCGTGATCGTGGTGGCGTTGCTGCTCATGCGATCGCCTGGATGAAGAGGATGGTCGCCGCGGACAGGATGATCAGGGCGAGGATGATGCCCACGAAGCACGCGGCCAGAGTCCGGGAAGTCATGATGGGCCTTTCGACGGGCCGGCGCTGTCGGTCAGGACGGATGCGCCGGGCCTCGGGCGGGGCCAGGTCAGGGGTGGTCGGCCCCGCCCGAGGGGTTCGGGTCAGAGGGTGGCGAGGATGTCCTGCATGGTGGTGATCTCGGCGGTCTGTCCGTCGATGATCTGCTGGGCGAGCGCGGCCACGTCCGGGTTCTCGCCGTTGTTCAGCACCATCTGGGCCATGGTGACGGCGCCCTGGTGGTGGCCGACCATGCCCTCGAGGAACAGCCGGGTCGCCTCGACCCCGGTGGCGGCGTCCAGGGCGGCCATGTCGTCGTCGGACATCATCCCGTCGCCGTGGTCCATGCCGCCCATCCCGCCCATCCCGCCCATGTCGGACATGGAGTCGTCGTAGGGGATTCCCCAGTCCTCGAGCCAGCCCTTCATGGTCTGGATCTCGGGGCCTTGGGCGGCTTTGATCTGCTCGGCGAGGGTCACGACCCGCTCGTCGATGCCGTCCTTGGCCAGGATCTGATCGGCCATCTCGATGGCCTGTTCGTGGTGCGGGATCATCATCGTGACGAACATCTCGTCAGCGGAGTTGAACGATGCCTGCTCGGAGGGGGCGGGGGTGCTGCTGGTCATGCCGCCGGGGCCGTGGTCCATGCCGGGCATGGATCCGTCGGTGGGCGCGCAGCCGGCGAGCACGAGCGCAGCGGCGAGCGCGGCGGTGCTCAGCGCGAGAATGCGGAAACGCATGGGTGGGTGTCCTTGTCTAGTCAGTCGAATGGTGAGTTGATTCCCGAGCCGTATGCGGGCGCGGCGCAGCATCTCCCGGCACAGCGGCGACGGGAGGGCGGGGAATCAGGTTCGACTGATCGACAGGACGATGAGGGAAGGTGGTCGGGGGTGCGGTAACGCGGTGAGCACATTCCGCCCGTGCAGGCGTAGCAGGGCGAGGACGGTGCCCAGGCGGGCCAGCAGCGCCGGGGCGAGCAGCACGATGGTGGCGGCCAGCAGCGCCAGCACGCACGCCATCATCAGCATCGAATGGTCCGGCATTCCGCCCGAGTTGTCGCAGTCGCCCTCGCAGTGCCCGCCCGAAGCCTCGGTGCCTGTCCCGATGGTGTTCTCGAGCATGCTCCCGGTCGCGACGGTGCCGCCCAGGTCAGAGTCGGGCGCGGCATGGGCGGCTTCGGAGGCCGCTGCGGGGGTGTCGGCGTGCCCGCTGGTGAGCGTGCCGGTGAGGGTGTGCATGGCCAGCAGGCCGGCGATCAGCAGGAGCGCGGTCGCGAAGGTCAGCAGCAGCCGGTGCAGCCCGGATGGGGCGTGCACCAGGGTTCGGATGTGGTTCACCGCCTACCTCCTTCCCGCGTCCAGTGTACCCCGGTGTGCCTGGATCCCCGCCGGCGCCGATCGGGCGCACGGCGGTCCTGCCCAGCCTGGTCGCCCGACCGATGCCTGGCCAGGGGCGATGGTCCCGGATGGGGACCGGTGCGCGGCAACCGGCTCATCGGCGGCCCGTTCCGGCACGGTGGGCCTTCTCCATCAGAGCCAGCAGCCCGAGGGTGTCGTCCTTGATCTGGGTGCGACCGACGACGGCCCAGTTGCGGGCGAGGTGATCGCGGAGATAGTCGAGGATGTGCTCGAGGGGCACGGTGTGCCAGGAGCCGGACCGATGGGGGCGGGCGGTGTTGCCGAACGCGACCGTGCGGATCAGGTGGCCCTCCGGGGCGAGGACCTGCCCGGCCGTCAGCAGCTCCTGGACGAGGGCGGGCGCGTCGGCGGGGGTGCAGCAGCCGAACCGGGCGAACGCGGCCTCCAGCACCGCGGGGTCGCGCATCGCGGGGTTCAGCTTCGGGGCGCCCTCCTTGACCTCGCCGACGATCATGTCCGGCGCCCCGGGGCGGGCGCCGAGGGCCGGGTCGGGGTCGTCGCCGGGGATGTGGTGCAGTCGGATCGCGAGGATGTCCAGGTCGGTGACGGTGCGCGGCCCGTCCGGACCGGTCGCGTCCAGCACCGGGTACTCGGCGACGGTGAAGTACCCGTTCACCCGCAGGTAGGCCTGCACCAGACCGACCGCTGTATCCATCCCGCGCCCCCTTTCCCTGCCGTCGTGGGTCAGGCGGCGTTGGCGTAGCGGGCGGGGTCGCCGTCGAACAGCGGCCCGCACTCGGGGCAGCAGAACCAGTACCGCGCGCCTTCGTAGTCACGGAACAGGCCGCGCTTCTCTGCCCACGCCGGGTCGACCTGATTGCCGGGCATGACCGGGCAGGTGACGAGGTTGGTCGCCCCGGCCGGGGGCTCATGGTGATGGTGCTCGTGGGATCCGTGATCGTGCGCGGCGTGCTCGTGGCCGGTGTGGTGCTCGTGGTCGTGCGTCATGGCGGTCTCCTTGCGTGGGTGTCAGGCGTGGACGGGGGTGGTGTCGCGGCTGGGCGTCAGGACGGTGGGCGTCGGGGCGGGCAGGAGGCGGAAGCGGCGCAGTCGGAGGCTGTTGGTGACGACGAACACGCTGCTGAACGCCATCGCGGCGGCGGCGAGGATGGGGTTGAGCAGGGCGAGCATCGCGACCGGGATCGCGGCGACGTTGTACGCGAACGCCCAGAACAGGTTGCCCTTGATGGTGCCCAGGGTGCGGCGGGCGAGCCGGATCGCGTCCGGGACCAGGAGCAGGTCGCCGGAGACGATGGTCAGGTCCGCGGCGGTGATGGCCGCGTCGGTGCCGGTGCCCATTGCGATGCCGAGGTCCGCTTGGGCGAGGGCGGCGGCGTCGTTCACGCCGTCGCCGACCATCGCGACCACCCGTCCGGATGCCTGCAGCTCGCGGATGGTGTCGAGTTTGCCCTGCGGGGTGACTCCGGCGCGGACGTCCTCGATGCCGGCGTCGTCGGCGATGGTGCGGGCGGCGCCGGGGTTGTCGCCGGTGAGCAGGATCGGGGTCAGCCCGAGCCCGCGCAGTCGGGCGATGGCCTCACGGCTGGTGGGCTTGATGGTGTCGGCGACGCTGATCGCGCCGCGCGCCTGCCCGTCCCACGCCACGACGGTCACGGTGGCGCCCGCGGCCTCGTCGGCCGTGATCGTCGCGGCGAGCTCGTCGGGGATCGCGATCGCCCATTGCCCGGTGATCCAGGTGGCGCGGCCGGCGGCGACCATGCGGCCGTCGACGATGCCCTGCACGCCTTGACCGGCCTCGGCGGCGAATGACTCCACGGCATCCGTCGGGCCGTCGGCTGCGGCGGTGATGGCGCGGCCGATGGGGTGCTCGGAGCCGTGCTCGAGCGCCGCGGCGAACCGGATCAGCTCCGCCTCATCGGTGCCGGGAGCGGGGTGGATGCCGGTGACGGTCATGGTGCCGGCGGTGATGGTGCCGGTCTTGTCGAGCACGACGGTGTCGATGCGGCGGGTCTGCTCGAGCACCTGGGGTCCGCGGATGAGGATGCCCAGCTGGGCGCCGCGGCCGGTGCCGACCAGCAGAGCGGTCGGCGTCGCCAGCCCCAGCGCGCACGGGCAGGCGATGATCAGGGTGGTCACCGCGGCGGTGAAGGCGACCTCCAAGGGCGCCCCCGCGATCAGCCACCCGGCGAACGCGGCCAGGGCGAGGACAATGACGATGGGGACGAAGACGGCCGACACCCGGTCGGCGAGGCGCTGCACCTGGGCCTTGCCGGTCTGCGCCTCCTCGACCAGCCGCGCCATCCGGGCCAGCTCGGTGTCGGCGCCGACGCGGGTGATCTGCACGAGCAGGCGCCCGCCGGTGTTCACAGTCGCGCCGACCACGCGGGAGCCGGGGGCGACTTCGACCGGCACGGACTCGCCGGTCAGCATCGACTCGTCCACCGCGGACATTCCCTCGGTGACGAGGCCGTCGGCGGGGATCTTCTCACCCGGCCGCACCACCACGACATCACCCGGAACGAGCTGTGCGACGGGGACGCGCTGCTCAGTGCCTTCGCGGAGGATCACTGCGTCCTTGGCGCCGAGCTCCAGCAGGGCGCGCAGGGCCTCGCCGGACTGCCGCTTGGCACGAACCTCGAGGTAGCGGCCGAGGAGGATGAACACGGTCACCAGCGCGGCGACCTCCAGGTACACCTCGTGGCCACCGGCCTGCGGGGTGCCGACGAAGGTGACGCTCATCCGCATTCCCGGCATCCCCGCACCGCCGAAGAACAGCGCGTACAGCGACCAGCCGAACGCGGCCAGCACCCCGACGCTGATCAGAGTGTCCATCGTCGCCGCCCCGTGCCGGGCATTGATCGCCGCGGCGCGGTGGAACGGCCACGCCCCCCACACCACCACCGGCGCGGCCAGGGTGAGCGTGAGCCACTGCCAGTAGGTGAACTGCAGGGCGGGGATCATCGACAGCACCGCGACCGGCACCGCCAGCACCGCCGAGACGATCAGCCGCTGCCGCAGCGACGCCAGCTCATCGTCCCGCGGGATGGTCTGCTCAGCCGTGTCGGGCACAGGCGGGGCTGGGAGGCTCGCTCCGTACCCCGCCTGCTCGACCGCCGCGATCAGCTCCTCCACCGGCACCGGGGCCTCCGAGTGCACGCGGGCCTTCTCGGTGGCGAAGTTGACCGTCGCCTCCACCCCGGGCAGCTTGTTCAGCTTCCGCTCGACCCGCGTCGCGCACGACGCGCAGGTCATCCCGGTGATGTCGAGATCGACGTCCAGCGTGCTCATGAGGCTGCGGCGAGGCTGTACCCGGCCTCCTCGACCGCCTCCCGCACCCGCTCCGCGTCCACCGGGGCGGTGCTGGACACGGTCACCGTGGACACGCCGCCGGCGTGCAGGTCGACCTCGACGCCGGAGACCCCGTCGATCGCGGAGACCTCCTCGGTGACGCTGCGCACGCAGTGCGAGCACGTCATCCCCTCCACCAGGAACTGCGCCGACACCTCGCCCGATGCCGGTTGCGCCGTCGCGGAGGCGGTGGTGTTGGCCGTGGCGGCGTGGGAGGTGGGGGCGCAACAGGCGCAGCCACCGCCATTCGTCGCCTGCAGGCCGAGGTCCTGGAATCCTTGTCCGGTCATGTTGTGCTCCTTTCGTGAGCGTGTCGATGCGTGTGGTGTGAACGTTCTAGGAGCGGACCAGCCGCGCGATCGCGGCGTTCGCCTCGCGGAGCTTCTCCTCCGCGACCGGGCCGCCCTGCGCGGTCGCCTGCGCGACGCAATGCCCGAGATGGTCCTCCAGCAGCGTCAGCGCGACCGACTCCAGCGCCTTCGTCGCCGCCGAGACCTGGGTCAGGATGTCGATGCAGTACACGTCCTCGTCGACCATCCGCGCGATCCCGCGCACCTGACCCTCCGCCCGACGCAACCGCGCCAGCAGCGCCTGCTTGTCATCCACGTATCCGTGTGCCATCTCGACCACCTCCTAACTCGATCATATACCTGCCAGGGGTATAGGGTATAAGTCGATCCAAGTATTCCCGGACCACGCAAACTGAAAGGGCGAACGTGATGGGCCTAGCTCGGGCAAGACCACGACCGTGAACCTGCTACGCGACCGCGGCTACACCACCACCATCGAGCACGCCCGCCACTACATCGATCTCCAGCGAATCGAGGGGAGAACCGTCGAGGAGGTCCGGGCGCGACAGCGCGAGTTCCAGCACGGAGTACTCACGATGCAACTTGAGCAGGAGGCGAACCTCGACCCTGCGCAGACGGTCTTCCTTGACCGCGCGCTTCCGGACTCGCTCGCCTACTACCGGTTCCTCGACATCGAGCCCGACACCAAGTTGCTCGATGCACTCCGGCACGTTGCCTACCGGAAGACCTTCATCCTTGACCTACTTCCATTGGCTCCCGACTACGCTCGCACCGAAGACCTCGATGCCCAGATTCGCATTCACGCCCTGCTCACGGAGGTGTACCAAGACCTTCCGATCCCGGTGGTGAAAGTGCCCGTGCTCGACGCGGCAGATCGAGTCGCGTTCATCCTGGATCGGCTCTAGCCGATCCAGGCACGACTGGGCCATCCTGTTCTCGTGGACGCTGAGCTGGGGTCGAATCGAACGTATCCGCGGCACGCGGAGGCATCGGCAGACTTGTCTGCGAGCCCGCAGGAGGTGTTCGCCTTTCTAGACGACCATCGCAACCTGTCATCGCACATGGAATCGAACAGTTCGCCAATGATGGCTGGCGGGAGCATGCAGCTCGTGCTCGACGATCAGAACGGCCGCACGATCGGGTCGCACGTTGTGATGCGAGGCAAGGTGTTGGGATTTCACCTGCTCGTCGATGAAGTCGTCATCGAGCGAGTGCCGTTCGAGAAGAAGACCTGGGAAACGGTCGAGGATCGACTTGTAGTGATTGGCCCTTATCGCCTGGGTTTCCGAATCGCGTCTCGGGTACCCGCTGGAAGCACGTTGACCGTCTGGATCGACTACGCGCTCCCGAGCCGTCGGCGCTGGCTCGGGAGGCTCGGCGGCTCCATATACGCCGATTGGTGCGTGCGGCAAATGCTGAATGCCGCCCGCTCACACTTCGCTTGACGAGAAAATCAGCAGAGGCGAAGACAAGGCGGATCTGCTCGCGCACTGAGCGTCGATAAGCGCTTGCGCCGCTCCGCGTTGCATCAGGTGTTTAGAGCTGCGAGCGATTGCCGGGCGATCTCGAGTTCTTCGTCGGTCGGGATGACGAGGATGGCGATTCGGGACCGGCGATGCGAGACGACGCGGGAGTGGCCGGCGACAGCCCGGTTGCGCTCTGGGTCGATGCGAATACCGAGGCTCTCCATGTCGGCGACGACCGCCGCACGAGTCGCGGCCGAGTTTTCGCCCACTCCGCCAGTGAACACGACCGCGTCCGCTCCGCCGAGCTGAGCGAGGTAGGCGCCGAGGTAGTGCCGCAGCCGGTGATGGTAGACGTCGAGCGCAGCGGCGGCTCTCGCATCCCCAGCGGCGGCCGCGGCGTGGATGTCGCGCATGTCCTCGGTGCCGGCCAGCGCCCGCAGGCCGCTCTCGCGCGTGAGCAGCGCCTCCAGCCGATCCCATGCGACGCCGGCGCGGCCGAGCGCGAGGAGCACCCCCGGATCCAGGTCGCCGGCGCGAGTGCCCATCACGAGCCCCTCCAGCGGCGTCATGCCCATCGAGGTTTCCACCGAGCGGCCGCCGTGAATATTCGCTTCTCTGAGCGCCACGAGTATTGGGGTTGAGCGCCACTTGCTCGTGGACGCGATCGCGTTGTTGAGCGCCACCGGATATTGGGGTTCGGCGCCGTCTTTCTAGGCTCCTTCTGCCGCGTGGCTGATCACACGGCAGAAGGAGTAGTTCGGATGGTACGCAGGATCAAGGCGAAGCTGGTGCTGAGGCTTCGCGCGGAGGGGCTCACGGGTCGGCAGATCGCGGCGCAGGGCATGTCCAGGCACTCGGTGACGGCGGTGCTCGACGCCGCTGACCGGGAGGGCATCGGCTGGGACGACATCGTCGAGCTCGAGGAAGCGGACGTGTATGCGCGGCTGTTCCCAGGGCGTGGTGACTACGAGAGTGTTCACGCGCAGCCGGACTGGGACCGGGTGCATCGGGAGCTCGCCCGGGTCGGGGTGACGTTGAAGCTGCTGCATGGTGAGTACGTCGACGCTTGCCGGAGCAAGGGGGAGACGGCGATGGGGTACGACCGATTCTGCAAGTCGTATCAGCGTCACGTGCTGGTGATCGGCGCGTCGTCGCGGGTTGGACACAAGGCGGGGCAGACGGTCGAGGTCGACTGGTCCGGGAAGACGATGCAGCTGACCGATCCGGTCACCGGGCAGCAGACGAGGGTGTACTTGTTCGTCGCGACGCTGCCGTTCTCGAGGTATTCGTTCGTCGAGCCGGCCCTGGATATGAAGCAGGACACCTGGTTGCGCGCGAACGCGGCGATGTTCGACTGGTTCGGGGGCAGCGTCCCGCGGATCGTCCCTGACAACCTGAAGACGGGAGTGATCAAGCACCCCGCTGAGGGCGAGGTCGTGCTCAACGACGCGTATCGGGAGCTCGCCGCGCACTACTCCGCGGCGGTGCTGCCGGGCCGGCTCGCGAAGCCGAAAGACAAGGCGAGCGTCGAGGGCACCGTCGGGAGCGTCGCCACCTCGGTGATCGCGACGCTGCGCAACAGGGCTTTCGCGACGCTGTCGGAACTGCGCGTCGCGATCCATGAGCGGGTCACCGCTTACAACGCCGAGCCGTTCCAGAAGCGCGCCGGGTCGAGGCTTTCCGTGTTCGAGGCGGAGGAGAAGCCGCTGCTGAGGCCGCTGCCGGCGGTTCCGTTCGAGATCTCCCAGTGGCGCTACGGACGCAAGGTCCAGAAGAACGGGCACGTGGTGTTCGAGCGGAACTTCTACTCCGTCCCCTACGAGCACATCGGCCGGTCCGTCGACCTGCGGATCACGGACAGCACCCTGGAGGTGTTCGCCGGGGACCAGCGGCTCACCAGTCACCTCCTCGCCCCCGCGGGGGTGATCAACGAGTACCGGACGCATGACAGCGACCTGCCCGACGGGCCCCGCTACCAGCAGATGGACCCTCAACGGGCGCGGGAATGGGCGGCGAGGATCGGGGAGAACACCACCACGATCGTGAACCGCATCTTCGAGTCCGTGCCCGTCTGTGGACGTCGGGGCTCGAGGGCACTGTTTTAGTAACGCTAAATGGCAGTTTCTCAGGTGCCGATGACGAGGGTGCTTGCAGCGGCCTCGATGACGTCGTCGGTGATCGTTTCAAGTTCGTTGATCTTGAGGACTCGTGCGACCTGTGGAAAGAGGCGCTCGAGTAACCGGAAGTTACCTCGGGTGATGCGCTCGATCGCGGCGATCGCTTGCGCGTCGGTGAAGTCCTCGGGATCGAGGGTGCGGCCGAGGCGTTTCCAATGGCGCGTGAGGACGAAGAGAAGCTCGTCGCGTCCTAGGTTTCGGTATCGGTGGGAGGATCCGAGTCGGCTGTATAGCTGCGGGTAGTGGCGGAAACGTTGGTCGATGCCGGGCGTGCCGATGAGGATGATCGCGATGTGTTCTCGATCATGTCGGTCACGAAGGATCTCGAGGGCGGTCGCGGAGAGTCGTTCGGCTTCATCGATGATGAGGAGTTCTACCCATCGCCGGGAATCATGGCGCATGACGGATCCTGTCCCTTTGCCGATCGCTCGAAGGTGTTCGTCGATGCAGTGCCCCAGTCGCCCCTGGATGCGATCGATGTCGTGGAGGAGCTGGGCGGTTTTGGCGAGAACGGGCGGGGTGAAGAACAAGGTGCGGGCTCGGTGAGCTGCCGCGTAGTGTTCCGCATCGGCCGCGTCTCGAGGTCCCCATTCGGTGATGAACGGTTCAAGGGTGTCCCACCTGGCGTAGCGGCGAGCGGATTGGGTCTTCCCCACTCCCGCGTCGCCATGGCAGATCCCGATGGTGCGCTCTTTCCTCACGGCATTGGCGAACTCGGTGAACCGGCGGTGTTCCTTCGTGATGATGAAGTCTCGACTCATGATCCGTCCTCTTCGTATGTCCGTAGCTTCACTCGCCTCGCTGGGGGCGCATCGTTGCGTGGTCCTTCGCGGGCGGCTGTGCGGGGTATGCGGTCGTTGATGTCTTTACGGAGGGCGCGTCGGCGGGCGCGACGGGCTGCTTCGATGTCTCGGAGGCTGAGTCTCTCGTTAGGGTGCGCTTCGTCGACGGCGACACAAATGAAGGCGTCGTGGTCATAGACACGAACTTCGGAAAGGTCCCGAGGGTCGTATCGGATGGTGATGCTGCGCCCGACGAACGGGGCTAGCGTCGGGGCGAGATAGCGCTGTCCTTGGAAATGGATCCCATCACGCTGCACGACTCTGTTCTTCGGGACGGTGAGGAGAAGCCCGTCGAGCTGATCGAGGCTGTCTGGCATGCGCGGTAGCCAACCGTCAGCGATCCACGCGGTTTTGGGGCTCATCCCGAGCTCGCGATGGGGGCGTTCGTTGTACGTGGCGATGAACTCATGAATCGCGTGGTCGAGTTCCGGGAGCGTGAGTCGCGGATCCGGATGTCGTGTTCCTGCTGCCAGTTGTCCTGGGAGCTGCGCGAGGAGCTCGGTGTTAACGGTGCCGAAGAAACGCTCGATCTTCCCTCGGCCCTGCGGCCTGCCGACCGTTGAGTAGATCAGTCGAACCTTGAGGGCAACCGCGGTGTACTCCAAATGGTGGCTGGTGAAGTCGCTGCCATGGTCGACGTGCAACACGTCCGGCAGTCCACACATCGACCAGGTGGGGTCACTTTTGCGCCAGATCGCTTGCCGCAACGCAAGAGCGGTATTCATCGCCGAGGGCGCCCCGGTGAAGACCGTATATCCGCAGATCGCACGCGAATAGTCGTCGAGAATCACAGTCAACCAGGGCCGCTCGGGCTTTCCCTGTCGCCCCGCGAATGAGGATGTCGAGTTCGGTGTGATCGGCCTGCCATGTCGTATTCGGACGTTCCGCACGCCGTCTAAACACCAACTCGTGCTTATCCCGATACGACGCCGGACCTTCTAACGCAAGAGTCACGAGCGCCGGATCGAGGCTCTGCACGATCGAACGAACCGTTGAGTAACTCGGCGGAACCACGCCGGTCCGTTCGCCTTCAGCTCGCGCGAGACGCTGCATCACCGCGATTGAAGGACGTGGCCGGGTGAGGGCAAGACCTTCGATGAACGACACGAGCTCCGGTGATGTGCGCCGCTGCCCCTGGTCAGTTCTCGTAACCGGGCGGAGCGAGTCGATACCGCCCGCAAGGTAGTTTTTCTTCCACCGGTGGAGAGTTCGTAGCCCAACACCGGTGTCTCTCGCCAGCGTGGTCAGCGGGATTGCATCCTCGATATGAAGCCGCAGAATTCTCCACCGCGCCAGCGCATCCATGTCACACCGGCTCAGTCACCGGTATCGACTCCTCTGCTGCGCGCTGGTGACGGTACAAGGTCGCTCGCGACCATCCCACCAGGCGGGCCGCGTCCTCTGCTGTGCGTCCCCTCGCGCGAGCGTCCCTGACGATCGCCAGCTTCTCTTCCACCACAGCCGGGTTCACGGCAGGCCGGCCGAACTTCGTCCCGTTCTGCCTCGCCGCGGCGATCCCCGCATTCACCCGCTCCGTGATCAGTTCCCGTTCATACTCCGCCAGCGTCGCGAGCATCCCCAGCATCATCCGTCCCGAGGACGTCTCCGGATCAATCCCGTCCGAAATCGACCGAACCTTCACGCCCCGATCGCGGAACAGATTGACGGTGTTCAACACATCGATCAGAGAGCGTCCGAGACGGTCGATGCGCCACACGACAACCGTGTCGCCCTCCGTCGCGTATTCGAGGAGCTTCTTCATCCCGGACCGTTTAATCGCCGCTCGCGCGCCCGAGGTCACGTCCGAGAACACATCGCGCGCCTCCACGCCTGTGGAGTTCGTCGCTCTTTGGCGGTGTTCTGTGATCGTTCAGTGTCGCTAGTTACCGATCACGAGGATGCTGGCGGCGGCCTCGACGACCGGCTACAAGTCCTGCACCGAGGACCGGGCAATTGGTTTGCCAAGCTCGTCTGGAGCGCCGCGATCATCGCGGTACCGCTCGGCGGATTGATCGTCTTCTGGTCAGCGCATTGGCCGAAACGTGAGGAGCGCCCACGCGCGCGGTGGAAGATTACGGTGTTGTCAAGGGCGGGCTCTGACCATACCCCGCCACGCAACGCGCAGCCCGCGTTTTCGCGAGGAGATTTAGCCCCGACATGCTCGTCGTCGGAACCAGTGACATTAAGCACTCACAAAAGGGCGCCAAGAGGTGCCGAACTCCACACCTCTGACCCTCGTTAGAGGCCGGAGAGGAGCTGGGTCTTCTGGCCCTGGAACTCGTCTTCGCTGAGAATGCCCTTGTCACGCAGTTCGGCCAACCGCTCAATCTGCGCGATCGGATCGGCCGCCGGAGCTGCCGCGGGACGTTCGGCCGCCGGCTGAGCTTTGAGCTCGCGGAACTTTCGAGCGATCCCGTCGCCTTGCCCGTGGCCTAGCGTCGTGATCGTCGCGGTGGTGCCGGAGTGGGTGATGGTCAGCGTCTCGCCGCCCATTTTCTTCCCGAGAGACAGGGCGCCGATCGAAGCGAGAGAGAACTCGACGAGGTTCTCGCTACCGATGCTCTTTTCGAGGAACAGCAGTCGGCGGTCTGTGAGCGCCACGATCCCCATCTTGCCGCCGAGGTTCCCGACGCCGATCGCGGACACGAACTCACCTCGATCGAGGACATTCGCTAGGTGGCGAATCTCCTTGCGACCAAAGACTTTGAGAGCGATCTTGGACACGGCTTCCGGGATGCCGTGGTCGTCCAGTGACCCCTCCGGCATACCCTCCGCGATCGTCACCATGTGCTCGTAGTGCTTATTGCCGAGCCCGTCGATCGTCCATTCGATGTCCGTACTGCCGTCGTGTGGCGAGAGCATTCCGGTAATGGTCGCAGCCCACCGGTTTTTCATCATCGCCCGCGGGACGTCAATCACGATCGACGTCGGCGTCGAGGAGGTAACGCTGAAATCGGTCTGCTCGACCGCCGCTTGGAGGAGCGTGATCGGGTCGCCGGCATGCGGGAGCACGGTCCAGTGAACGGTGCGCAGAATGGTCGCCATTCCGCCACTCTAGCGATGCCCGTCGAACCGATAACGATCGATTCCGGCATGAGCGTCGAAAGATCGTCGAGCCGTCCGTCGACATATATGTGGTCTTGGTCGTTCGGTGGCGGTCTTTTTGCGGTCGTTCAGTGGCGGCGGAGGCACGAGGGCTTGCAATTGCCGGATCGGTATCGCGTCCGGTTGATCAGAGTCCGAAGGCTCCGCCGCTGATCAGGATGAATATGCCGAGGCCGATGAGGACGACGGGGAACAGGATGTGCTCGAAGCGCTCGAGGACTTCCGCGATCGGCCGACGGCTCGCCACGAACTTGGCCAGCATGACCAGGACCGCAACGAGGACGAGGAAGACGATGCAGTAGGCCACTACGGCCGCAGGCCCCACGGCGAGGAAGACCGGGACGTACACGCCGATGTTGTCCCCGCCGTTGGCGAAGGTTACTGCGGCGACGGTCCAGACGCCGACGTTCTTGCCGGCGACCTTGGCTTCGTCGTCATCGTCGTCATCGTCGTTGCGCCAGGCTTGCCAGGCTGCCCATATGCCTAGGGCCAGCGGGATTAATCCGAAGTACGGGATCACTTCGGGGGGCAGGAACGCGTCTGCGCCGAGGGTGACGAGCACGGCCGCGCCGAGGATGCCCGCGAACCCCAGATACTGGCCCACGAAGATCCGGGCGGTGGTCCCGTGCTGTCCGGCGCCGCGAGCGAAGAACAGGGAAAGCACGATGATGTCGTCGATGTTGGTGGCTATGAACAGGCCGATCGCCTGCAGGATCGAGGACAGTATCATGCGCTTGCCTCTGCGGTGCAGCAGCCGGCCACGGAGCAAGCAGCGTCGAGACACGGGGCGTTCTCGTCCACCGCGAAGGTGACCTCGAGCAGCGCGGCTAGCGCCTGTGCCAGGTGTGGATCTGCGATCTCATAGCGGGTCCGGCGCCCCTCGAGCTCGGCGACCACGATGCCGCAGTCCCGTAGGCATGCCAAATGGTTCGATACGTTCGAGCGGGTCAGTCCCAGGTCGCTCGCTAGCTCCGCCGGGTAGGCCGGACGCTCGAGCAACACCAGGAGAAGTCGCGACCGAGTGGGGTCGGCCAAAGCCCGACCCAACCGGTTCATCACATCTAGACGAGAAGCAATAGTCAGCATGCACTGAACTATACAGCACACGCTGAACTAGCGACGCGCCTCAAAAAAGTAAAGTTTTCCGAGGCACGCGAAACCCCTTCCGAGCAGCCGAGGGAAGTGGCGGATTTCCGGGACGCCATTTGTCTTGGAAACATGTCTTACCGCAAACTGTCTTTCCTTCGCCGCTTCTAGCAGTTATTGAGGCACAATGGTCGGGTGAGGCATCTCGGGTACACGCGGGTCAGTACGAGAAGCCAAGACGCGAAGTTGCAGGTCGACGCCTTGGTCAAATCCGGCGTGCAGGAGCGCGACATCTTCGCCGACGTCACCTCAGGTAGCCGAACCGCGATCTCCCGGCCCGGAATGAAGAAACTCCTCGACTACGCCAAGCCCGGCGACACGGTCGTCGTCTGGCGAGTCGACCGCCTCGGACGGTCCCTGATCGATGTTCTCAACACCGTGAAGCTCCTTCGGGAGCGAAACGTCCAGGTGCAGAGCATCTCTGATGGCATCGACCCGTCGACGACCTCGGGCCGGCTGATGCTGAACATGCTTGCCACTTTGGCTGAGTACGAGCGCGAGCTGATCACGGAACGGGTGAATGCCGGGATCACTGCTGCTCGGCAAGGCGGCACGAAGTTCGGCCGGCCCTTGTCGGATCCTGTCGTCGTCGCTGACAAACTCAAGCTCGTCACCGAGGCCAGGGCCAAGGGCCGGACCGCGGCAGATGCCGCGAAACTCGTCGGCTGGAGCCGAGCCACCCTCTACCGCCACCAGCAGGCCTTCGCGGCCCGCGAGAGCACCACCGTGTAAGTGACTCATGGACGCGGTCGAACGGTGGCGTGTTCTTCGGCTTCATGTCGAAGACCAGATCCCGCTCGCCGTCCTCGCCCGGGAGACCGGGATCTCCGCCCGCACCCTCCAACGCTGGCACCAGCTCTACCGCGCAGGCGGCATCGCAGCCCTCGAACCTCATGACCGCAACGACAAGGGGGGCCGCCGAACATCAGCGGAGACTGTCGCGTTCATCGAACGATTGGCGCTGACCCGGCCACGCCCAAGCATCGCCACCTTGCACCGGCTCGCCTCCGCGGAGGCGGAAGCTCACGAACTGCCGGTGCCGAGTTACGCGACCGTCCGCCAGATCGTCCAGGCACTCGATCCGGCCCTTGTCACGCTGGCACTTGAGGGACCGGTCTCGTACCGGGACAAGCACGAGCTCGTCTTTCGGCGCCGGGCGGAACACCCCAACCAGACGTGGCAGTCCGACCACACCGAGCTCGACATCCTCATCGTCGGCGCGGACGGGAAACCCGACCGGCCCTGGCTCACCACGGTCATGGACGACTACTCCCGCGCCATCTGCGGATACATGGTCTTCACCGGCGCACCCTCAGTCATCAACACCGCCCTCGCTCTCCGACAGGCGATCTGGCGGAAGACCGACCCGGCGTGGGCAATGTGCGGCATCCCCGAAATCCTCCACGTCGACCACGGCTCCGACTTCATCAGCCATCACCTCGAGCAGACCGCACTCGCCCTGCACATCAGGATCGTCCACTCCGCCGTCGGGCGACCCCAAGGCCGCGGGAAGATCGAACGGTTCTTCGGAACCATCAACACCGAACTCCTAGCCACGCTCCCCGGCCACCTCGGACCCGGCAGCCGAACACCAATGCCTATGCTCGACCTCGCAGGCCTCGACCGTGCCATCGGCGACTTCATCGGCACCTACAACGACCGGCCCCACAGCGAGCTGGGGATCTCACCCCGGGATGCGTGGGTCGCGGACGGCTGGCTTCCGCGGATGCCCGAGAGCCTTCAAGAGCTCGACGGGCTGCTCCTTACTGTTCCGAAGAACCGGGTCGTGCAACGCGACGGCATCCACTTCCAAGGCCAGCGCTACCTCGCCCCAACCCTGGCGCCGTTCGTCGGTCACACCATCACGATCCGGTACGACCCCCGGGACATCTCCGAGATCCGCGTCTACGACCGCGACACGTTCATCTGCACCGCCATCGACGAGGCCCACCCCAACCTCCGCCTCAGCCTCCGCGACATCGAAACCGCCCGCCGCGCCCGCCGCAAGCAGCTGCGTCGTGCAATCCACGATCGCATTCCGACCGTTGCCACCCGCCAGGAACCTCGCACCCCCGAACCGATCAAGCGGCGGCCACGGCTTCGCACCTACGAAGAGGACGAGTGATGAACCAGGCATTCATCGTCACCAAAGAACACCGACGCTTCACCGAGTTCGCCAACGCCGTCCGAAAGGAGAAAACCATCGGGATCTGCCACGGCGCCGCCGGCGTCGGGAAAACCAACTCCGCCCGCCGCTACGCGAACTGGGACGCCCTCGAGCCCTACATCAACGCGTGGGGACCGAGAGGCGATCACGACGCAAAGCACTATGCCCTGGCGAACCGATCCCGCACCGTCTTCTACACACCCGAAGTCCTCTGCCGGCCCAAGGACCTCATGCACGACATCGACCACTGGCAGATCAAAGTCGGACTCTGCGCCGACGAGCACCTCCGCTCCCTCATGCCCGACGGTGAAGTGGTCAGGCAGAACGACGTCACCCGCCTGGTCGAGCTCCTCATCATCGACGAAGCCGAACGGCTCACCCCGACCGCCTTGGAGCTTCTCCGCGACCGTCACGACCGCACGCATCTCGCGATGATCCTGATCGGCATGCCCGGTATCGACGAACGCTTCCGTCACTACCCCCAGCTCTACAGCCGCCTCGGCTTCTCACACCACTACCGCGCCCTTGGCCGGGAAGAGCTCCTCTTCGTTCTCAACCGCCACTGGAAGCGACTCGGCAGGACTCTCGACCCTGACGACTTCACCGACGCTCAAGCCATCGCCGCCATCGAACGCATCACCCGCGGCAACTTCCGCCTGCTCGAACGGCTCTTCCCCCAGATCAATCGCGTGCTGAAGATCAACCAGCTCGACACCATTACCGACGACGTCATTGAAGCCGCCGCGAGCATTCTCGTCATCGGCAACTAGCGACACGAAGCGATCACAGAACACCGCCAAAGAGCGGCAAACTCCACACTCCACGCCTGCCGCCATCAGCGCGTCGAGTTGGAGACGCGCATCCTGACTCACCGTGCTCACCCTCGTATACCCCAACAGCCTCATCTCCCCAGTCTGACTCGTAAACCCCAAATAGTCCACAAACCGAGACAAGAATCGTCGAGACGAGTTTCTGAGACCACTCACGGCCTCGAGACCGCGTGGGCGTGAACCTCGCAACGAGGCATGGGCGCCGTGGCTCGTTTAGCTATAGCTTTACGAGGCGACACTGTAAGTTCAGCTCATACTGTATAGTTCAGTGAATGCTGACCATTGCCTCTCGTGTTGACGTGATGAACCGGTTGGGCCGGGCGATGGCCGACCCCACCCGGTCGCGGATCCTGATGACCTTGCTGGAACGGCCGGCCTACCCGGCCGAACTGGCGCGGGACTTGGGGCTGAGCCGGTCGAACGTGTCGAACCACCTGGCGTGCTTGCGGGACTGCGGGATCGCGGTCGCCGTGGCCGAGGGCCGCCAGACCCGGTACGAGATCGCCGATGCACACCTGGCGCGGGTGCTGATTGCTCTGGTCGAGGTCACCCTCGCGGTGGATGAGAGTGCCCCGTGCCTGGACCCGGCCTGCTCCGTGCCCGGCTGCTGCGAGAAGGGGGTGGGCGCGTGATCCTGTCCTCAACCCTCCAGGCGATCGGTCTGTTCCTGGTTACCAACATCGACGACATCATCGTGCTATCCCTGTTCTTCGGCCGTGGTGCGGGCCAGCGTGGGACCACCGTCCGAATCCTGGTCGGCCAGTACCTCGGCTTCACCGGCATCCTGGTTGCGGCAGTGCTCGTGTCCTTAGGCGCGGGCGCGTTCTTGCCCCCGGGGGTCATCCCCTACTTCGGGCTCATCCCGCTGGGCCTGGGAGTGTGGGCGGCCTGGCAGGGGTGGCGCAGAGGCGAAGACGATGATGACGACGCCAAGATCGAGGGCAAGAATGTCGCCGTCTGGACCGTGGCCGGGGTGACCTTCGCCAACGGCGGGGACAACATCGGCGTCTACGCCCCGGTCTTCCTCAGCGTCGGACCGGGGGCTGTGGCTGCCTACTGCATCGTGTTCCTGGCCCTGGTCGCGGTGCTGGTGGGCCTGGCCAAGTTCGTCGCCACCCGGCGACCGATCGCCGAGGTCCTGGAGCGCTGGGAACACATCCTGTTCCCCATCGTGCTGATCGGCCTGGGTTTCTTCATCCTGGTCAGCGGCGGGGCCTTCGGTTTCTAACCACGCTTCCTGATCGGCAGCCTCCACCACAAAGAGATCTCCGGCCATTGTCGATGCCGACGTCCTGGCGATCGTTGCTGCCCCCAGCTTGCGGACAGTGTCGTTCCTGGATGGACGGGCCTTGCCGCCACGTATCTCAGCAAGAATGCCGCCACATACCTGCAACAGTCACAGTGCCCGTCGATGAGCAGGGCCTGGACGCTGCGCTGGCAGTGCTGCGGATGACGAGACGCTACTCCGCGGCACGGGTCGAGGCGGCGGCCGGCATCGCGCTGCAGTCGCGGGTGAGGTCGCCGCGGTATGCGCATCTGCGACCGATCCTGGAGTCGAACCAGGAGCAGACCGGCAGGCGACAGCCAAGGTTCGAACCGAGTGCTTGGGAGGAACCGGCCGGGTATGTCCGCGGCGCCGACTACTACGCGGGAGGCACCCGATGAGTCGGCTCGATGCGGAGACGAAGCGGAAGCTGCGGGAGATGGGCGTCCCCGCCCTGATCGACGCGTTCGACGTCCAGGACGACACCCTCACCATGGGGTTGGTGTTCGAAGAGCGCATCAAGCTCGCCGTCGACGACGCCCACGCCGCGTTCACCCACTCGAAGGTCGAGGGGCTGATCCGGCGGGCGGGGCTGCGATACCCGAACGCGGACCTGCGCCGCGTCGATCTGCTCGAACAGCGCGGCCTGGACCGGGGTGTGATCGCGCAGCTCGGGACCTGTCAGTTCATCACCCGGCACATGAACGTCGTGTTCCAAGGCTTCACCGGCTCCGGGAAGTCCTACCTCGGGTCCGCGTTGGCGAAACAGGCGTGTCAGCACCGCTACCGGGCGCACTACATCCGCCTGCCCGACCTCGAAGAGACCTGGGCCGCCGCGAAAGACCGCCCCGCGGGCAGGGAGAAGTGGCTGCGGAAGTACTCCACGTTCACGCTGCTGGTGATCGACGAGTGGTTGCTCGACCCGCCCACCGACGACGTCCGGTCCATGCTGCTCGAGCTCCTCGAGAGGCGTTACGACGCGACCTCGACGGTGTTCTGCACCCAATACGCGAAGAAGGACTGGCACCAGCGCCTCGGCGGCGGGGTCCATGCCGACGCGATCATGGACCGCATCGTCCACAACACCCTCTGGATCGAGACCGGCGACGTCAACATGCGCGAGCAGACCGCCGCCGCGGCCGGCTGAAACCGGGCCGGTGAGCGTCGCGCCCGCGGGGGTGGCGCTCACCGGCAATACCAGTGGCCCCGAGAGTGAATATCGACTGGCGCTCAACCGCAATAATCAGTGGCGCTCACGACTCCAAATACTCAGCCGCCGGCCATTGCGCAAGCGGATGCCCCGTTGCCCAGGTGGAAGATGATCAGCCGAAGCTCCGACAGCGGGCGCCCGAGCAGTTCGGCGGTGCGGGCGGAGACGTGGTGGCAGGAGATGCCGTGGAAGCCGTATCGGCGGATCTGATGTCGCTGGACGAGGTCTGCGGGAAGCGCATGCGATGCCGACGCAGCCGGCAGGGTGCGGTGGAACGCGGTGTCGAACACCGCGACGTTCGGGATGTCCGGGAAGGCGGCGCGCGCGGCGCGGATGCCGGTCAGGTTGACCGGGTTGTGCAACGGAGCCAGGGTGGCGAGCTCGTCGATCTGATGTTCAACCTCGTCAGTAATCAGCGCAGCCGCTGCGAATCGGTCGCCGCCGTGCACGACGCGGTGGCCGATGACCGCGATGCGCTCGTGCTCCAGTCCGGCCAGCAGCGTGCTGATCACGGCGCCGTGCTCACGCCCATCCGCACCGGCGTGGCCGAGCCGCTCCACGACGCCGCCCCGGATCGTCGTGCCCGTTTCCCCGTCGACCAGTCTCCACTTGACCGAGGATGAGGCCGCATTGAGGACGAAAACGACCGTCATCCGCGACCTCCCGAAGGCTCCACCACCGTAGTCGTCGGATTCTATGGTCTCCACCGCACCGACTTCCGGCCTGCAGCACAGCGCACCGCGAAACTCGGCATCAGACCCTCAACCGGCCTGGCCGGCGCACCTATGCTGGGCATCGCCTTCGGCCTCGGTTGGACGCCCCGTCTCGGCCCCACGCTCGCTGCGATCTCCGCACTCAGCCTCAGCGCCGCATCGGCACCACGGGGCGCACTGCTCGCCACCGTGTACTGTGTCGGCCTCGGCCTGCCGTTCCTGGCCCTCGCCGCCGGGCTGGGATGGGCGACCACAGCGACCGCGTTCCTGCGCCGGCACATCCGCGCGATCAACATCGCCAGCGGCGTCGCAGTGATCGGAATCGGCATCTTCCTGATCGGCGGGCTGTGGACAATGCTCGTCTACTCGCTCCAAGGACTCATCAGCGGGACAGTCTTGCCGATCTAGCTCATCACTAACTTCAGCCCTGTAGGCCGTCGCCGAACCAAAAGCTGGGTCAGGCGCCGTCGGACGGAAGAGGACGGCGTATCCAGGCCGAGTAAAATGCGGCTGGTTTGACGAGCTGGAATCGCCAGTGCGCCTTTTCCTCGCGGTCGAATCCTGGGGCACTCATCCCAACCGCTCCCCGCGGTTCCGCATGAACGAGACGGGTCGACGACTCAATCTTCTGGCCGAGCAGATGGTGGATTGATCGCCCGGGCGCGCGACTCTGCGACGACATCGGCGAGAAGCACAAGCAGCAAGGGCAAGGGCAAGAAAGAGCTAGGGCGTGTCTGACAAATAGTTCGGCGGCGCGCTGAGAGTCTGAGGTCGTGACGCGGTTTCAGGTGCTCTCGGATGCTCAGTGGTCGTTGCTCGAGGAGATGCTGCCGCGCCCGACCGGGCGCAGGGGACGGCCCTTCGCGGACACGCGGTTGATGGTCGAGGGCATCGTCTACCGGTATCGGTGCGGGATCGCGTGGCGGGATCTGCCGGAGGTGTTCGGGCCGTGGCAGACGGTATGGACCTGGCATCACCGCATGGCCACGGAAGGCACCTGGGACAAGGTGCTCGCCACACTCACCGCCGCCGCGGACGAGGCGGGGCTGGTGGAGTGGTCGCTGTCGGTGGACTCCACGATCGCCCGCGCGCATCAGCACGCGACGAACACGAAGCGCCTCACAGGGGGCTGGATCGAATTACACGAATCCGGGCGTCGAGCCGCCTGATCACGCGGTCGGCCGCTCCCGAGGCGGCCTGTCGACGAAGATCCACCAGCTCGTCGACGGCAACGGGCTCCCGCTGGTCGCGCTGCT
>QFPM01000011.1 GCA_003248655.1 Microbacterium sp. | reverse complement strand
TGTGATGAGTCGCGTCATAGGCGACATGTGAGTCGCGTCATAGGCGACTTTTTTGGGTGGGGGAGCCCGGCCATCGGCCGGGCTCTTTCTGCGTGTTGCGCCAGTAGGTCTTCTCGGGGTCGATGGTGTTGGTCGCGATGATCTCGCCGGTGTGTTTGTGGACGACGGTGACGGTGGTGTCGTCGGCGATCAGGAGGACGGGCGCGCCTCGGTGGGCGGTGCCGATGCCGAGGTGGTGCATGCGTGCCGCGCGGCGGAAGCTGATCTTTCCGTTGGTGCCGACGTGGTCGTGACGGATCCGGTAGTGGGCGGCATCGGGTCGGGTGCCGGCGGGAGCGGCTTTCGGTGACGTGGCGTAGGCGAGCGCGGGAGTTGTTCCGTGGGCGCGGTGCGGGCGTGCGGTGTTGTAGTGGTCGCGGAACGTGTCGAGCTGGGTTTGCAGTTCGACGAGGTTCCGGGCGCGGGGCCGGGCGGCGAGCCAGCGTTTCAGCGTCTGGTGGAACCTCTCGATCTTCCCCTGGGTCTGTGGGTGGTTCGGGGCGCCGTTCTTCTGTCGGATGCCGAGTGCGGCGATGACGTATTTGCGGCCGCCGCCGTGGCGGGCGGTGTAGACGCGGCCGTTGTCGGTCAGGGTCGAGGCGGGTGGCCCGAACTTGTCAACGGTGGCGAGGAAAGTGTCGACGACGGTGCGGCCGGTCACCGGGCGGTGGGTCGTGCAGCTGAGGAGGAGGCGGGAGTGGTCATCGAGCCAGTTCAAGATCTCGACATCCGTGCCGTCGGCGAGGCGCCAGTGGGTGAAGTCGGACTGCCAGGTCTCGTTCGGCTGGGTGGCTTCGAATCGGACGTAGGAGGAGCGGGGGCGTTTGCGGGGTTCGGGTGTGATTAGCCCTGCGGTGTGCAGGATTCGGCGGATCGTAGAGGTCGATGGTGCCCGCAGGCCTTCCTGCTGCAGGTGCCAGGCGATCGTGACGGGTCCCGCGTCGGTGCCGGCTCCGGTCAACGCGAGCCTCAACTGCACGACACGGTCACGTACCTGCTCGGTGGTCGCCTGCGGGCTGGTCAACGGTGCCCGGGACCGCGCATCCAGCCCGTCCAAGCCCTCGTCTCGGTAGCGGGCGAGCAGCTTGTGTAGGTACTGCCGAGACATCCCGTACTCCGATGCCGCCGCAGTGACGGCGATGATCTTCAACACGATGACCCGATGCTTCGACGACATGCACCACTGTCGCCTATGACCCGACTCACGTGTCGCCGATCACCTGTCGCCTATGTCCTGAACCCAGACACCCTCAGGTCCACCGTGTGATGTCTCGCGACATATGTCTCATATGTCGCGAGACAGCTGTCATTACCAGGCCACCTACTCGCGCGGCTCAACGCACGAGTGTCAGCGCCAATCAACGGTTTCGACGCCGGGGAGCTCACCGAATCGAGCCTTGACGTCGAGCGACGCGACACGACGCCCCGTTTGCCGTGCGTGGGCGGCGATGATCAGGTCGTGGGCACCTCGCGGTGTTCCCGTTCGACGGACGTGGTCGAGGAGCGCGGCGTGCTCGGCGGACGTGGGCTTCGTGTACGGAAGCACCTCGATTGTCGCTTCGACGTCCTCCACAAACTTCTCGCGGGCCAACCGCCGGGCTGGGTCTGCGGCGAGAACGCCGTGTCGCAATTCGGCCAGTGTGATCGCCGCGATCGCGACATTGTCGGACTCCGAGATCCCGGTGGCGGCGCCGCCATCCCGGTCGAGCCGGATCAGGGTGTTGGAATCGAGAATCAGTCGCGCCACGGAGCTTCCGTATCCGTCGTTAGGAGGTGCTCGAGGCCGAGGACATCAGCAACGAAGTCAGCGTCGATCGAGGGGCTTGTGCGCCGCCGGGCGAGGAAGCTCGCGGCGGTGTGCTCGGTAGCGGGAACGATACGCGCGACGACCTTGCCGTCGCGGACGATCGTGTACTCCTCCGCGTCGTGCTCGACGCGATCAAGGAGCGCGGCAAACCCGCGGGACGCATCGCGAGCGGAAACGGTAGTCATATCGGCCATACTACACGACCAGTCAGACACGTCTGACAGCCCCGTCAGGTCAGCCCGCTTCGCACAGATTGTTTAGCCTGGGTCGCATGGTCGCGCACTCCTCTCCGTCGATACGCGCACTGAAGGCTGCCGCCGGGCTGGCGGCGATCGTCGGCGGCGCGATGCTCCTACCGAGACCGCTGAGCGCGCTTCTGGCCCTCACCTGGGTGCTCGGAGCTGCCATAGTGGCAGCCGCCGTCGGTCTGGCGCGCACCACACGGTGGTCTGGGTGGGGCTGGGCGGCCATCGCCGTGGCCGTCGTTGCCGCGGCGGGAACGGTCATGTTCCCTGCCGAGATCATCCGTGCGCTACCGACCGTCCTGGGCGTCCTGTTCGCGCTGAACGCGCTGCGGCTCGTTACTCGTGCTGTGCGGCAGGGTGCGCCACCGTCTCGCGTGTCACGAGTGCTCTTCGCGTTGGCGAGTGGCGCCGCCGCGGTGCTGGTGTGGCTCTGGCCGGACGTAGCGCTCCTGCTCCTGGGGTGGACCACCGCGACCGCTCTGAACGTGGCGGGAGCAGTCCTGCTGTGGCGTGCGGTGAGGGGAGCACGCAACAAGCGGCGGCAAACGAATCCCCGACGGCACCGCGGTGGGCTGCGCGTAGCCGCCGCCGCCGTCACGGTGGTCGCGATGGCCGCTCTGAGCGCCGGTTCGATCTGGCTCCGCTCCGACATCAACGCGTCCGACGACTTCTACTCATGGTCGTCACCGGTCCCGGATGCGCCGGGTGAGCCTCTGCGTGTCGCGCCGTACGACGGCGATGTCCCCGAGGGCGCAGACGCGCTGCGGATCTTGTACGCGACCACACGCGCGGACGGGTCGGCCGCGGTGGCGAGCGCGGTGGTGGTCATCCCAACGGCATCCTCGCCCGAGGATCGGCTGGTGCTGGCGTGGCAACACGGCACAACAGGGGTAGCGCAGCCGTGCGCGCCCAGCCTGACCGATGGCGCAGTCACGGACGCGAACCTTCCCGGGATTACGCAGATGGTGGCTCGGGGATGGCTCGTGGTCGCGACCGACTATCCCGGGCAGGGCACGTCGGGACGCTACCCGTACCTCATCGGAGAGGGCGAGGGGCGCGCGACACTGGATGCCGTACGGGCTGCGCGCCAGCTGGATGACGCCAACGCATCGAACCGAGTGATGGTGTGGGGGCACTCCCAAGGTGGGCACGCGACCCTGTGGGCCGGGCAGATCGCCGAGGACTACGCGCCCGAACTCCACATTGAGGGCGTCGCAGCCCTCTCTGCCGCGGTCGATCCGTTCGCGATGGCTCAGAGGGTGACGGGGGCCGGCTCGAGTGCCTTGGGCGAGGCCATCACCTCCTTCGTCCTCGTACCGTACGCCGACGAGTACCCCGACATCACGATAGGCGATGTGACGCACCCCGCGGGGGCGGTCTTCGCGGAATCCGCCGCCAGCCGGTGCGTGCTCGATCGGGGAATGCTCGTCACGGTCCTCGTCAGCCTCGGACTCGGCGATCAGGATGCCTTATACCGCCTCGACCTCGACAGCGGCAGCGTGCGGTACCGGCTGGAGGAGAACATCGCCTCGGGCATCGTGCCTGCGCCGCTCTATCTCGGCCAGGGCGTGGACGACGAGGTGATACCGATCGAGATGCAACGCACACTCGCCGCGAGCTTGTACGCGACGGGACGAACGCTCGAGGTGCACGAGTACCCCGGCCGGACGCACATGGGCGTGGTCGCCGAAGACTCACCCCTCATCCCCGACCTGTTCGCGTGGGCCGACGGCATCCTCGATGGCGACTCCGCACCCGCGTCGAACGAAGGGTGCGTCGGCTAAGCGACCGGCTCGATGAGCTCAGGGCCGTTGTTGCGGACGTTGCCGACCTCGCGGCCGACCTCGCGCATCGCCAGGCCGTCGACGATCGCGGGGGCGGCGTCGACGGTGGCGTCGAGCAGGTCGCCGACGTTCTCGGTTGTCGGGTCGAGCCACACGTCGGCATAGTCGGCGTCGATGAACAGCGGCATCCGATCGTGGATCGACCCCAGGGCGCCGGCGGATGCGCGGGTCATGATCGTGAAGCTCAGCAGCCAGCGGTTCGGGTCGTCGTCGGCTTTGCCGGCATCCTTCCACCACTCGTAGAGCCCCGCGAAGAAGAGCGGCTCGCCTCCCGCCGGATGAATGTAGTACGGCGTCTTCACGCCGTCTTCGGTGTGCCACTCGTAATAGCCGGATGCCGGGATGACCGCCCGGCGCTTCACGAGCGCCTGCCGGAACATGGGCTTGTCTTCGACCTCTTCGGACCGCGCGTTGAACGCCTTGACGCCGATGGACGGATCCTTCGCCCACGCGGGAACAAGCCCCCAGCGGGCCGCTTCGAGCCGGCGCGTCGGCGGCTCGGTCTTGGCCGAATCGAGCACGATTGCGACCCGGTCGGTGGGCGCGATGTTGTACGACGGCTCAGGCAGGTCGTCGGACTCGAGGTCGACCCGCAGGACGCCCACCAACTCTGAGCCGCTCTCGGCGACAACGAAACGTCCGCACATGCGGCCAGCCTACGACCAGCCCCCGACACCGTCAGTCGGCGCCGAGCGCGCCGACCTCGGTGAGTCGGTCGAGCAACCCCGCGCCGTCCGACTCGGATACCCAGGGAACTCCCGCCGCCGAGTGGTCGTCGACGGCGGTGCGACCACCGGCGAGAACGGCTTCCGTGGGGGAGAGGCGACGGATCGCCACGGCGCGCACGTGCTCGGGGAACTCGCTCGCGAAGGCGGTGTACAGGGCATCGTCGTGCTGACCGTCGTCACCGATGAGGAGCCACTGCACCTTCGGGAACTCCCGCGCGAGACGGCGCAGCTTCTCTTCCTTGTGCGCGCGGCCGCTGCGGAACCACCGGTCGTGCGTCGGACCCCAGTCCGTGAGCAACAACGCACCCGGTGGAAACAGATGGCGCCGGAGGAACCGCTGCAGGGTCGGCGCGACGTTCCACGCTCCGGTCGAGAGATACACGACGGGCGCGCCCGGGTTATCCCGAGCGACGCGCTCGAGAAACACCGCCATCCCGGGCACGGGCTGGCGGGCGTGTTCATCGAGGACGAAAGAGTTCCACGCGGCCACGAACGGGCGCGGCAGTGCCGTCACCATCACCGTGTCGTCGACGTCCGACACCACGCCGAAGCGCACATCGTCGGCGACGATGAACACGCGCGTCTCGAACGGCTCGCCTCCTTCGACCGACATCGATACCGGCTGCCACCCGGGCTCGAGCCGCGCAGGCAGCACCTGGTCGACCACGCCGCCGCGGTCGGCGACGACGTCGTGCGTCGTCCCGTCGATCGTGACCGTCACCTGCGCGTAGCCGACCGGAACGGATGCGAAGGAGCGCCACCCGCGCACGCTCGCGTACTCGCCGCGATGCTTCGTCGGCACGGGCGGCACGATGAGGACTCGGCCGAGGACGCGGACCCAGTCCTCACCTCCGTATCCCGGGTAGCCGGCGACACTCGGCTTGTTGCCGCGTGCGCGGGCGCGCCGCTCACGCCACGCGTGGAAGCGGTATTCGAGGCGAGCGATCCAGAGGACCTTCGTGCGCGGCGCGGGTTCGACGGGCATCGACTCAGTCTTCCACGACATCCTGGGCCGTGGGTTCGACCTCGTGAGCCTCCGCCATGTGTCGCGCTTCGCTGCGCACGATGATCCGCTTGGCGAGATAGGCGAGCACGAGGAACACGGCGATGATGCCGACGAACAGGTATCCCGCGTAGTGCAGGCGGTCGGCGAGTTCGCGATAGGTGCCCGCCGCGGCCGCTCCGACGCCGACATAGGCGATCGCCCAGACGGTGCATGCGGGCGCCGTCCACGCGAGGAAGCGGCGGTATGCGAACCCGCTCATGCCAACGGTCAGCGGCACGAGCGAGTGCAGCACGGGCAGGAAGCGCGAGAGGAAGATCGCGGGGCCACCGCGGCGACGCAGATACAGCTCGGCGCGCTCCCAGTTGTGCTCGCCGAGGCGCGCGCCGAGCTTCGAGAAGCGGATGCGGGGGCCGAGCCACCGCCCGAGCCAGAACCCGATGCTCTCGCCGATGAGCGCGCCGACGATGACGACCACGATGAGGATGACGGCCTCAAGGGTCGAGCCGACGGCGGTTGCGGCGACGAGAACGACCGTGTCGCCCGGCACGACGAGCCCGATCAGAACGCTCGTCTCGAGCATGATCGCGACGCCCGCGAGCACCGTGCGCAGAACGGGATCCACGCTCTGCACGGCATCGAGCAGCCACGTCAGGAACTCGTTCACTGCTCAAGCCTATGCCGCCGCGGTCTAGCCTGAGGGGATGACCTCGCGCCCGGCCGCACAGCGCATCGACTGGGTCGATCCCGAGGTGATGTTCCTCGGCGGCCCTGCGCGCGAGCCGCGCGCATTCTGGCTGGATGCCGGGCCGCGCGCGGCATCGGGCTGGAGCTGGCTCGGGGTGGGGGACCCGGCGATGATCGCGCCCCGGAGTCTCGCGCTCGCGGCTGCGGGGGCTACCGTCCCCGGGGGACTCGCCGGCGGCTGGGTCGGGTGGCTCGGCTACGACGACGGCGCCGGGCGCGCGGGGGCGCCGTCCGTGGCCGACTCTGGAGCGCCGGGCGAGGCGGGGCTGTCTGTGCGACGCCTGATCGCATTCGATCACGGCACGGGAGAGGCGTGGGTCATCGCCCCCCAGGACGAGCTGGCGGATGCCGTCGCGCAGGCGAGCCGCTGGCGGGCGCTCGGCGAGGCAACGCGCGCCACAGCCAGCGCCACGGCATCCATCGGCACGTGCACCGCGAACGCCCGGCACACGCCGCACGAGTACGCGGGAATGATCGAGCGATGCCGCCAGGCGATCCGTGCGGGCGATGCGTACCAGTTGTGCCTCACGACGCGGTTCGAGGTGGCGACAGGGGAGGAGCCGCTCGACCCGGTCGAGGTCTACCTCCGCCTTCGCCACGACCAGCCCGCACACCACGGCGGGTTCATCCGCGTCGGCGAGCACGCCTTGCTCAGCTCGAGTCCCGAGCAGTTCCTGCACGTCGCCGACGGCGTCGTACGGACCCGTCCGATCAAAGGGACGCGCCCCCGGGGCGACACGCCGGCATCCGACGCGGCGCTCGCGCGCGAGCTCTCCGAGAGCGCGAAGGAGCGCGCGGAGAACGTCATGATCGTCGACCTCATGCGCAACGATCTGCAGCGCGTCTGTGCGCCCGGATCGGTCGCCGCCGAGCGGCTCCTCGAGGTCGAGACCTACCCCGCCGTCCATCAGCTCGTCAGCACGGTCGCGGGGCGCCTTCTGCCCGGCACGACGGTCGGCGATCTGCTGGATGCCGCGTTCCCCGCCGGGAGCATGACGGGAGCCCCGAAGCTGTCGGCGATGACGATCCTGCACGCGCTCGAAGGCGGCCCGCGCGGCGTCTTCGGCGGGTGCTTCGGATGGGTGGGCCACGACGGCCAGCTCGACCTCGCGATGACGATCCGGTCGATCGTCGTCCACCGCGGCGGCGCCTACGTCGGCGCGGGCGGCGGAATCACGTGGCTTTCGGTAGCCCCGGACGAGGTCGCCGAGGTGGCACTCAAGGCCCGCGCTCCGCTCGCCGCCCTCGGTGTCGCACTCCCCGGGGCGTGGGCGACCGCATCCGCCTCCGGCCCATAGCCGGGAGGGTGAGCCTGGCCGTCCGGTAACCTGGAAGGACGCGTCCGCGCGTTCCCGACATCCACGATTGGCAATCCGTGTCTACGATTTCTGCACCCACCGAAGCCGCCGCGCCCGGCGACGGCTTCGACCCGTACGCGATCCAGCAGAAGTGGCAGGCCCGCTGGCTTGCGGACGACCCGTTCCGCGCGGGAGGCGACGACGACACGCGTCCGCGCAAGTACGTGCTCGGGATGTTCCCGTATCCTTCCGGCGACCTGCACATGGGTCACGCCGAGAACTATGCCTACGTCGACGTCGTCGCACGCTTCTGGCGCCACCGCGGATACAACGTCCTCAACCCGATCGGATGGGACTCGTTCGGGCTGCCCGCCGAGAACGCGGCGATCAAGGGCGGCGCAGGGTCGGACCCCCGCGAGTGGACGTACCGCAACATCGACCAGCACAAGAAGAGCTTCCGCGAGTTCGGCTCGTCGTACGACTGGAGCCGGGTGCTGCACACGAGCGACCCCGAGTACTACCGGTGGAACCAGTGGCTGTTCCAGCGGCTGTACGAGCGCGGCCTCGCCTACCGCAAAGAGAGCGCCGTCAACTGGTGTCCCAACGACCAGACCGTTCTCGCGAACGAACAGGTCGTCGATGGGCACTGCGAACGCTGCGGGGCCGAGGTCATCAAGAAGAAGCTGACCCAGTGGTACTTCAAGATCACCGACTACGCCGACCGCCTGCTCGATGACCTCAACCAGCTCGAAGGATTCTGGCCGCAGAAGGTCATCCGGATGCAGCGCAACTGGATCGGCCGCTCGGTCGGAGCCGACATCGATTTCGAGATCGAGGGTCGCGCCGACAAGATCACCGTCTTCTCGACGCGCCCCGACACGCTCTACGGTGCGACGTTCTTCGTCGTCGCGCCCGACAGCGATCTGGCGGCAGAGTTGGTCTCCGGCGCGGACATCGAGGTTCGTATGCGCTTTCAGGCATATCTCGAAGACGTGCAGAAGCAGACGGATATCGAGCGCCAGTCGACCGACCGGCCGAAGACCGGCGTCTTCCTGGGTCGCTACGCCATCAACCCGGTCAACGGCGACCGCCTGCCGATCTGGGCGGCCGATTACGTGCTCGCCGATTACGGCCACGGCGCCGTCATGGCCGTGCCCGCGCACGACCAGCGCGACCTCGACTTCGCTCGAGCGTTCGACCTTCCCGTCAAGGTCGTGGTCGACACGACCGCGCCCGTGACCGGCGCGATCTCGGTCGTCGAACTCGATGACGACGGGGTGCCGATCGATCCGGGTCCGAACCTCGACGAGATCGACCCTGCGATCACGGGCATCGCCCTCACCGACGACGGACGCCTGATCAACTCCGGCCCGCTTGACGGCCTGAGCAAGCGCAACGCGATCACGCGCAGCATCGAGCAGCTCGAGGCGGCTGGCACCGGCCGCGCGGCGAAGTCGTACCGTCTGCGCGACTGGCTCATCTCCCGCCAGCGGTTCTGGGGCACGCCGATTCCGGTCATCCACACCTCGGATGGACGGATCGTGCCCGTTCCGGACGAGCAGCTGCCGCTGACGCTTCCCGATGCGCGCGGGCTCGATCTCGCGCCGAAGGGCACCTCCCCGCTCGGCGGGGCGACCGAGTGGATGCAGACCGTCGACCCCGAAACGGGTGAACCGGCGCTGCGCGACCCCGACACGATGGACACCTTCGTCGACAGCTCGTGGTACTTCCTGCGGTTCCTGAACCCGGGAGACCAGGCGCAGGCCTTCTCGTCGGCAGAGGCCGACCGGTGGGCTCCTGTCGACTCGTACATCGGTGGCGTCGAGCACGCCATCCTGCACCTGCTGTACGCGCGCTTCATCACCAAGGTGCTCTTCGACATGGGCCTGATCGAGTTCACGGAACCGTTCACGAGCCTGATCAACCAGGGCATGGTGCTGCTCGACGGCTCGAAGATGTCGAAGAGCAAGGGCAACCTCGTCGAGTTCGCCGCGAGCATGGTCGACCCGGGCGCGGATGCCGTGCGCGTCGCGATCGCGTTCGCCGGTCCGGTTGAGGACGACATCAACTGGGAAGACGTGTCGACCACCGGCGCCCAGAAGTTCCTCGCGCGCGCGTGGCGTGTCGCCCACGATGTGACGAGTGCGACGGATGTCGTGTGGGCAGAGGGCGACGAGAGCCTTCGTCGCGTCACGCACCGGCTGTGGGCGGATGCCCCGGGGCTCATCGAGCAGACGAAGTTCAACGTCGTCGTCGCGCGCCTCATGGAGCTCGTCAACGCGACGCGCAAGGCGATCGACGGCGCCCCCGGGCCCGCAGACCCCGCCGTGCGTGAGGCCGCCGAGGCGGTCGCGATGATCCTCGACCTGTTCGCCCCGCACACCGCCGAGGAGATGTGGTCGGTGCTCGGCTACGAGCCGTACGTCGCGCTCGCGACCTGGCGCCAGGCTGACCCGACGCTCCTCGTCGAGGACTCGGTGACGGCCGTGGTTCAGGTCGACGGCAAGGTGCGCGGCACGCTCACCGTGCCCGCCCGGATCTCGGCGGAAGACCTCGAAGAGTTGGCGCGCACCGACGAGAAGGTCGTGCGATCGCTCGCGGGTCGTGAGATCGTTCGCGCCGTCGTTCGGGCCCCGAAGGTCGTGAGCTTCACCACGGCGTAGCCGGCGCGCCGCCTCCTCCCCAGGAGGCCGATTCGCGGATCCGTCCACGGATCCGGCCTCTCGGCATCCAAGCGTGTTCGGACGCTGTCACAGTGACGGGGTGAGCCCACCGACCGCGGAATCGCGCGCGCGTCGTCGCCTCGGCGTCGGCGCGGCGATCGTGCTGGTGCTTGCGGCGGCGTGCGCGTCGGTCGTCATCGGGATGGTGCGGTCGGCGGCGGCCCCGGCAGATGAGGTGATCTCAGCCCCCGCGGCAACCGCCGAGCTGCCGTCGCTATACGTGCACGTGTTCGGCTCGGTTGTGCGGCCCGGGCTGTACCGGCTCGACGACGGCGCACGCGTCGTCGATGTCATCGCGGCGGCCGGAGGACTGACGCCGGATGCCGAGGCGACGGCCGTGAACCTCGCCCGTCGCCTCACCGACGGCGAGCAGCTGTATGTGCCCGCGGTCGGGGAGGCTCCGCCTGCTGCGACGGCCGGGGGAGTGGCATCCGACGGTCGGGTGAACCTGAACACCGCCGACGTCGCGGCGCTCGACACCCTCCCGCGGATAGGGCCGGCGATCGCGGAACGGATCATCCAGTGGCGCGAGACGAACGGCGCCTTCACGAGTGTCGACGACCTGCTGTCGGTCCCGGGGATCGGCGAGAAGATGCTCACCGGGCTTCGCGATCTGGTCACAGTGTGAGCGAGCCGGTCAGCGTCAGCCGCGCGCGCCGGCGCGACGCGCGGCTCGTTCCCGTCGCGGCGGCGGCCTGGATCGCCGCCGCGCTGACGATCGTGCACCCCGACGCGGCGGTGGCGGCAGCGATCACCGGATGGCTGGGAGCCGGCACGGCACTGCTTCTCGCCGCGCGGATGACGGCGGGTCGACGGACCTGGTGCGCTCTATGCGCGGTCTGTCTCGCCGCCGCGGCCGCGGCCTCGACCCACGTCGCCCTTGCCGAGCCCGCTCGGAGCGCGCTCCGAGAGGTCGACGTCTCGGGCGGCCGCTCGTTGATCCTCGAGCTGACGGCGGTCGGAAAGATCGAACATAGCGCGGTGGGATGGCGTTTCGACGGAACCGTGCAGTCCGTGCGCGCGGGGTCTGGTCCCGTCACGGTGATCGCCGATGTCCCCGTGGTGGTCCGCTCGTCCGAGGGTCCGCCGGGGCTCGATCTCGGCAGCCGCGTCCGCGTGAGCGGGACGGCGTGGCCGACGGATGCGGGGGAGCGCGCGGTGCTCGTGGTAGATGCCGCGGCAACGCCCGAGGTGCTCGCGGTACCGGCGGGGCCGCTGGCCGCGGCATCCGATCTGCGGAACAGCCTGCGTGCGCTCACGGTCGACCTGCCCCCTCCGGGCGGCGGTCTGATCGCGGGCCTCGCCGTCGGCGACACGAGCGCCGTCGATCCGGCCCTCGACGCGGCGATGAAGACGTCCTCTCTCTCGCACCTGACAGCCGTGTCGGGTGCCAACTGCGCCCTCGTCGTCGCGATCGCGTTCGGGATTGCGGCAGGGTTCCGCGCGCGGCGCGGGGTTCGGGTCGCTGCCGGTGTCGCGGCCCTGGTGGCGTTCGTTGTTCTCGTCTCGCCCGAGCCGAGCGTCGTGCGCGCCGCGTCGATGGCGGCGATCGCTATGCTCGGCATCCTGCTCGGCCGGCCCGGCGCGGGCCTCTCGCTCCTCACGACGGCTGTGATCGTGGTGCTCGTCCTCGATCCGTGGCTCGCGCTCTCGCTCGGGTTCGGGCTCTCGGTCGCGGCGACCGGCGCACTACTGGTCGCCGCGGGTCCGCTCGCCGACGGACTGGTGCGCTGGATGCCGCGGCCGCTCGCCCTCGGCATCTCTGTGCCGCTCGCGGCGCAGCTCGCGTGCGGGCCGCTCATCGTTCTGATCGCACCGCAGCTGTCCACCTACGGCGTGATCGCGAACCTGGTTGCCGCACCCGCGGCGCCCGCCGGAACCCTTCTCGGCCTTGCGGCGTGTCTCGCCTCGGGCATCCCGCTGCTGGGGAGCGGTCTGGCGGCGCTCGCGTGGGTGCCCGCGGCGTGGGTGGCGACGACCGCGACCACGTTCGCGGGGCTCCCCGGCAGCGTCGTAGCGTGGCCCGAGGGCTTTGGGGGCCTCCTTGCGCTGAGCGCCCTGGGCGCCGTCATCGCCGCCGTCATCATGCCCGCGCCGGCACGTGTTCGCACGTGCGCCGTGCTCCTGCTCTCCGTGGTGCTCGGCATCGGCGTGGCGACGGGGCCCGTCTCCGACGTCATCGACCGCACCGGCGTGCCGACGGACTGGTCGATCGTCGCGTGCGACGTCGGTCAGGGCGATGCCCTGCTGGTTCGCTCCGCGGGACGTATCGCGCTGATCGACACCGGTCCCACCCCTGAGGCGCTCGCGCGGTGCCTGTCCCTCCTCGGCATCGGCCACATCGATCTGCTTGTCTTGACCCACTTCGACCTCGACCACCACGGCGGCGTGGATGCCGTGCGCGGCCGCGTCGGGACACTCTTGCACGGGCCGCCGGACGGAGCGGAAGCGGCGGCGCTCCTCGATCGCCTCGTTGACGCGGGCGCCCGGTCGACCACCGCCGTGCGCGGGATGACTGGAACCCTGGGCGATTCACGCTGGCGCGTGCTGTGGCCGCGCCTCGACACGTCGCCCGGAAACGACGCGAGCGTCACCGTCGAGTTCACCGGCGGTGGCGTGCCGGCATCCATCTTTCTGGGTGACCTCTCCGCCGAGGGCCAGCAGGCGATGGCGGCGGGAACGGTGTTCCTCGATGCTTACGATGTCGTGAAAGTCGCCCATCACGGCAGCGCCGACCAATGGCCGGCGCTGTACGCACGGCTACATCCGTCGCTTGCCCTCCTTTCGGTCGGCGAGAACGACTACGGGCACCCGCGCGCCGAGACGATGACGATGCTCACGTCGATCGGCGCCCGCATCGCCCGAACGGACACCGAGGGCATGCTCGCGGTAGAAAGGGATGCCGAAGGGCTGCATCTGTGGCGAGCGCGGGCGCCGACCGGTGTCGCACCCGGTGGGTAGGCTGGCCGCATGAGTCCCGCCCCGCGACGCCCCGCGACGAAGAGCGGTTCCGCGATTGCGCAGGTGTCGTGGCGTGCGCCGCAACCTGCCCCGATCGTCCTGGTGTCGGGGCCGGAAGAGGTCTGCGCCGAGCGCGCGATCGCCGGCATCCGCGAGTTTCTTCGAGCAGAGGACGCGACCCTCGAAGTGTCCGACCTGCGGGCCGACGACTACACCTCCGGCAGCCTGTTGGGCCTCACCTCGCCGTCGCTCTTCGGCGAGCCGCGGCTCGTGCGGGTGTCGGGGGTCGAGAAATGCTCCGACGCGTTCCTCACCGAGGCGCTCGCCTACCTCGAAGCGCCGCAGGAGGGCGCGACCGTCGTCCTGCGGCACACGGGAGCGAGCGTGCGCGGCAAGAAGCTGCTCGATGCGATCCGCGCGGGCAGCGGCGACGGAGTCGAGATCGCGTGCCCCGCGGTCAAGCGCGACTCCGACCGGTTCGATTTTGCGGCGGGAGAGTTCCAGACCGCCCAGAAGCGCATCGCACCGGCGGCCCTGCGCGCGCTCGTCGGAGCCTTCTCGGACGACCTCACCGAGCTCGCCGCGGCGTGCCAACAGCTCATCGCCGATGTGCCGGGCGATATCAGCGAGCAGGTCGTCGAGCGGTACTACGGTGGGCGGGTCGAGACGACGGCCTTCACCGTGGCCGACACGGCGATCGCCGGTCGCTACGGCGACGCACTCGTCGCGCTTCGCCACGCGCTCGCGAGCGGCGCCGACCCCGTGCCGCTTGTCGCCGCGATCGCGTCGAAGCTTCGGACGATGGCCCGCGTCGCGGGCACGCGTGAATCCTCGAGCGCTCTCGCCGCGCGCCTCGGCATGAAGGACTGGCAGGTCGACCGCGCTCGTCGCGACCTGTCGGGGTGGAACGAGGCATCCCTCGGCATGGCGATCCAGGCCGCTGCCCGTGCGGATGCCGAGGTCAAGGGCGCGTCGCGCGATCCGGTCTTCGCGGTCGAGCGCCTCGTGACCGTCATCGCGACGCGCGCTCCCTTCGGCGCCTGACCCGCCGCGCGATTCATCTGGCGCAAACCGCGCGCATCCGCGCGCGAGGGCACACTTTGCGACGGATGAAACGTCCACCAACCCCGCCCCCGCCCGCTCGGGGCGTAGGCTCGTGGAGTGAAAGTCCGACCCGTGCTGCCACTCTGGCTGGCGCTGGTGGTCGCGGCTGTCGGCGGGCCCATCCTCGACCTTGCGTATCCGTCGGTCGGATGGTGGCCGCTCGCATTCGTCGGCGTCGCGTTCGCGCTCGTTCCGATGATCGGCCGCTCCGCGTGGGGCGCGTGGGCCGTGGGCAGCGTGTTCCTGGCATCCTTCTACCTCGTCCACATCGTGTGGATCACGCGCTACCTCGGGGTGGTCCCGTGGTTCGCGCTCGCGGGCATCGAGACGCTCCTCGGCGGCATCACAGGTATCGGGATCACGCTCGCGTACCGATGGATGCCGCGCGTCGCCCCCGGACGCTGGGGCCGGCTGATCGCGCTTCCGGCGCTCGTCGCGGGCGTGTGGACGGCGCGGGAGCTCTTCCTCGGCGCGTGGCCGTACACCGGCTTTCCGTGGGCGCGCCTGGGCATGAGCCAGTCCGAGAGCCCGCTCGCGCACGTCGCGTCGTGGACGGGCGTCACGGGCCTCACGTTCCTCATGGTTTTCGTCGTCGCCGCGGCGGTCGAGTGGGTGCGGCTGCGCGAGTACCGATCCGTCGCAGCGGCGCTTCCGGGCGTCGCCGTCGCGCTCGTGCTGCTGCTCGTGCCGCAGTTCCCGACGACGGATGCCGGAACGTGGCGCGTCGCCGCGGTTCAGGGCAATGGCCCGGCGGGCTACTTCGACGAACGCGAGCCGTACGCGATCTTCCAATCGCAACTCGATGCGACTCGGCCGCTCTTCGGCGAGCACATGGACGTGCTCGTCTGGCCCGAGGGCGGCATCGACGCCGATCCGACGACGAACAGGTCCGTCGCCGCGGCTCTCGACCGGCTCGTCGACACGGTCGGAGCCCCGCTGATCGCGAACGCCGCGACCCAGCGCGGCGACGATACCTTCAACACGTCGTTCCTCTGGGAAGCGGATGCCGACAACCCCGTCGCGATCCACGACAAGACGCACCCCGTGCCGATGGGGGAGTACGTCCCCGATCGCTGGTTCTTCGAGATGCTCGCGCCCGACCTCGTCGGACTCATCCAACGCGAATACACCCCGGGGACCAACCCGCCGTTCTTCGACGTCGGCGGCGTCGGAGTGGGTCTCGCGATCTGCTTCGACGTGATCTACGACGACGTCATCTGGAGCGGCGCGCGGGATGGCGCCGAGGTGTACCTCTTCCAGACCAATAACGCCGACTTCCGCGACACCGACGAAAACCTGCAACAGCTCGCGTTCGCGCGCATGCGGGCGATCGAGACCGGCCGCTCCGTCGTCAACCTCTCGACGGTCGGCACCAGCCAGGTCATCGCACCGGATGGCGCGGAGCTCGACGGCTTGGATGCCGGAACCGCCGGCGCGATGCTCACCGACGTCCCCCTGCGGTCCGGGCTGACGCCCGCCGTCGTGATCGGCCCGGCGGTTCAGCTCGCGCTCGGGTGGGGGAGTGTCATCGCATTGGCGGCTCTCGGCATCCTCGCTCGACGACGCCGCGCGAGGTCAGAGGCTCAGGCGAGCGACGTCAGGCGCTGAGTCGCGCGTCGTCATCCGCTCCGCGGCGGGAGCGCAGGAGCGCGAGCCGCTCTTCGAGCAGCTCTTCCAGCTCGGGAACCGTGCGGCGCTCGAGCAGCATGTCCCAGTGGGTGCGCGCGACCTTGTCGCCGGAGTGATCGACCTCGACGACACCGTCGCCGACGCGTCGAACAGCCTCGGCTCCGCAGGTGCGGCACTCCCAGGCCTCGGGCACCTCGGCGTCGGCGGCGAAGGTCATGACCGTCTCGCGCGAGCACTGGGTGCAGACGTACGTGTGGTTGGCGCGCTCGTGGAACACGACGCCCTCTTCGCTCTGTAGGCTCGAGGCGCCGAGTCGGATGCCGCGCAGGCTGCGATCTGCCATTGTGTGGTCCTCTCGTCTTGCTCAGGTATAACGCCCTCACCTGAGCACATCATCCGAGCGGGGCCGTTGGGACGCCGTTTCACAGGCGATGCTCAGGGCATTCCCGGGCCGTCACTGCGTCCGGCGACGAGTCACCTGCAGCGCGAGGTCGGCGCGGTCGGTGACGAGCCCGTCGACGCCGAGATCGAGCAGGCGCTCCATGTCGAGCGGGTCGTTGACCGTCCACACGTGCACCTCCACGCCCGCCTCGTGGACCAGTCGCAGGAATCGCGGGCCGACGATCCGGAGGGCTCCCGTTCGCTCCGGAACCTGGAGGGCATGGATGCCGCGCAACGCGCGTCGCACGATCGTGCGCGAGCCGCTCGCGACGCCGGCCAGCACGCGCGCGACGGTCGCCTGACCGGCCGAGGTCGCGGGGGTTCCGCCCGCCGCGCGCGCGGCATCCATCGCCGCCCGACGACGCGCGTCGGCGAAGCTGGTGAGGAGCACACGGTCGGCGTGGGGCGCGACGATCCGTCCGAGCGGCACGGCGGCATCCGGCGCCTTCACATCGAGGTTGAAGCGCACGTCCGGGAACGCCGCGAGAGTGTCGGCGGCCGTGGCGAGACCGCCCAGCCCAGCCATGAGGTGTGCGAGCTCGTCGTGGGGCACGTCCGCGACGCGTCGGGAGTCTCCCGCGACGCGCACCAGGTCGGTGTCGTGAAACAGCACGACAACGCCGTCGGCCGTCACGTGGCAGTCCGATTCGATGTACTCCGCGCCCGCGGCATGCGCCGCGGCGAACGCTGCGACGGTGTTGTCGACGACGCCGGCCGAGTCCCGCGGCACCAAGCCGCGGTGTGCCAGGACCCGTGGCTTCTCTGCGGAGAAGTACGGGTGGCGGTCGCCCATCTCCTCAGGCCGGGGTCGACGGATCGGGCGCCACGCCCAACCCGGTCGAGTGCGCCTGCGTCGCGATGTCGTCGGCGGCGGATGCGGCTTCGCGGGCGGCCGCGACCGCGGCATCCGCTGCCCCCGTCGAGGCGCGCGCCGCACGCGGGCGTGCGGGGCTGTCGGGCGCCCGGCCCGCGAACGCTTCACCGATGCCCTGCAGCGCCTCGGTGAGCTCGCTCGGGATGATCCAGAGCTTGCTCGACGGGCTCTCCGCGATCTTCGGGAGCGTCTGCAGGTACTGGTACGCGAGCAGCTTCTCGTCGGGAGCGCCCGCGTGGATCGCGTCGAAGACCATCTGGATGGCCTCTGCCTCACCCTGTGCACGCAGCACCGCGGCCTGCTTGTCACCCTCAGCACCGAGGATCGCGGCCTGCCGGCGACCCTCCGCCTCGAGGATCTGCGACTGCTTGGAACCCTCGGCGGTCAGGATCGCCGCGCGACGGTCGCGCTCGGCGCGCATCTGCTTCTCCATCGAGTCCTGGATCGAGTGCGGCGGATCGATCGCCTTGAGCTCGACACGCGAGACACGCAGGCCCCACTTGCCGGTCGCCTCATCGAGGACGACCCGCAGCTGGCCGTTGATGTTGTCGCGGCTGGTGAGCGCCTCTTCGAGGTTGAGCCCACCGACGACGTTTCGCAGGGTCGTCGTCGTCAGCTGCTCGACCGCCGAGAGGTAGTTCGCGATCTCGTAGGTGGCGGCCCGGGCATCCGTCACCTGGAAGTACACGACGGTGTCGATCGACACGACGAGGTTGTCCTCGGTGATCACCGGCTGCGGCGGGAACGACACAACCTGCTCGCGCATGTCAACGAGCGGGCGCAGGCGATCGATGAACGGCACGAGCAGGTTGAGGCCGGGGGAGAGGGTGCGCTGGTAGCGACCCAGCCGTTCCACCACGCCCGAGTAGGCCTGCGGAATGATCCGAATGGATCGGAAGATCACGACGATCACGAAGATCGCGATGACGATCAGCAGAACGACCACGAAGACCTGCCCTGCGAACCTGCCGAAGTCAGTCATCAGTCCGTGCTCCTGTCAGTGGGTGCGGATGTTTCGGATGCCGGGCGCTCGGACCCTGCGAGAGCTACCTCGACCATCGCGCCGCGAACGGACGTCACCACGATCCGATCGCCGACGGCGAGATCGTCGCTTGTGCTCGTCCGTGCCACGGACCACAGTTCGCCGTTGTCGAGCCGTGCGGCAGCCACGTCGCCCGTGAAGGGCTCGACGAACCGGCCCCCGAGGCCGCGGATGGCGTCGACGTTCGTCGGCTGCAACTGGCTCGATTTGTGCAGCGCTCGCAAGAGCAGCGGCCGGATGGTGAAGAGCAGCAACGCGGAGACCGCTGCCGCAGCGAGCACCTGAAGCCACCATGCGCCGCCCAGCAGATTCACGCCGAGTCCGCCGATGAGTGTGCCGGCGGCGAGCATGAGGAACGTGAACTCGAGCGTCAGAAGCTCGATGATCACGAACAGCAGGGCCAGAACGAGCCACGCGATCCACAGATACTGGGTCAGATCCGGCAACATCGCTTTCGCCCCCTCCTTTGGCGCCTTGCCTGCACACTAACATCCGCCTTCTCGCGCCGTCCGTACCGCGCGCGGAATGGGCGGGTTGGTAGGGTCGAGAGGTCGTCTGACGGCTCGACGACGCATCGACGCACTGCCAGGAGAACCCATGTCTCAGCCCATTCCCGCCGGTTCGCTCCTCGGAAGGACGGCGCTGGTCACCGGATCGTCTCGCGGCATCGGAGCCGACACGGCGACCTATCTCGCGCAGGCGGGCGCGAACGTGGTGATCAACTACCGCAACAAGGCGCCCCGCGCTGAGAAGCTCGGGGCGCAGCTACGCGAGCTCGGCGTTGAGGTGCTGGTCGTCGGGGCGGATCTGACCGACACGGCATCCGTCGCCGACATGATGTCCCGGGTGCGGGAGGCGTTCGGCAGCCTGGACCTGCTCGTCTTGAATGCCTCCGGCGGCATGGAGAGCGGCATGGGTGAGGACTACGCGCTCGTGCTCAACCGCGACGCCCAGCTGAACGTCCTCGACGCGGCTGTGCCGCTTCTTGAGGCGAGCACGGTACCCGGCGGACCGCGCGTCGTCTTCGTCACGAGCCACCAGGCGCACTTCATCCGCACGACCCCGACGATGCCCGAGTACGAGCCTGTCGCGCTGTCCAAGCGCGCGGGGGAGGACGCCCTCCGCGAGCGCATTCCCGCCCTCGCCGAGCACGGCATCGGCTTCGTCGTCGTCTCGGGAGACATGATCGAAGGCACGATCACAGCGACACTGCTCGAACGCGCCAACCCGGGTGCGATCTCGGCCCGTCGCGCGTCTGCGGGCAAGCTCTACAACGTGTCGGAGTTCGCCGCCGAAGTCGCGCTCGCTGCTGTCGAGCCAATCCCCGCCGACAACACACGCCTGGTCGGAGATGTGAGCTCCTTCGGAGGCAACTGACCATGCGCGCGGTCGACATCGAGCACCTGGTGTCGGTGGGTCGTCCGACGATCGCTCCCGACGGGTCGTTCGCGGTCTTCGCGACCTCACGCCCCGACCTCGCCGCGAACCGCAACGTCGGCCAGCTATGGCGTGTGGACCTGCCGAGCGGCTCGCCCCGGCGCCTCACGCGCGGTGTCGCCGACCGACAACCGCAGCTCTCCCCGGACGGTTCGCGCCTCGCCTTCCTGCGCGCGAACGCAGACGGGGCCACGCAGGTATTCGTGATGGATGCCGTGGGCTCCGAGCCCGTGCAGGCCACCGACGCCGCCGGTGGCGTGGGCGAGTTCGCCTGGTCTCCCGACGGCCTGACTCTCGGGTTCACGTCGCGAGTCGCGGAACGCGGACGCTACGGCACGGTCGAGGGGCTAGACGCCGCGAGCGAGGCCCCGCGACGGATCACCGGCATCCGCTGGCATGCGAACGGGCTCGGGTACACCCTCGACCGTCCGTCACAGCTCTTCGTCGTCACCGCCCCCGACCCGGGGGATGAGCCGCTTTACGAGCCCGCAGCCGCCGTGCGCGCCCCGCACGAGGAGCCACCGGTGTCCCCGGTCGTGGCGCACACGGCTCGACAGCTCACGACGGGAGCCGCGTCGCACCACGGCGTCGTGTTCACCCGCGACGGCGCCGAGCTGCTCACCGTGCTCGAGGAGATCGAGGCGGACCGGCGCGATCTGCGAACGCCGCTCGTCGCGGTCGCCGCCGACGGATCCGGTGTGCGCGAGGTTCTTGGGCGTGACGCGAACCTGTCGATCTCCGATGTCGCGGTGGCGTCCGACGGGTCCATCGCCATGCTGGCAGACGATGTCGGGCCCGAGGGCATCGACTTCATCGCTCCCGGTGTGGCCCTGCACGTCGTCGATGGAACCGGCATCCGGCGTCTGACCGACCCCGACACGATCGACCTCGGTGAGGTCGGCTCGCACATCACCGTCCTCGGAGACGACTTCCTCGTGCAGAACCGCACCCGCGGCCGCGTCGAGCTCTTGCGCATCAGTCGCGCCGGCGACGTCTCCGTCGTGCTCGACGACGACGCGGAGATTCTGGGCCACGCCGCCGCGGGGGAGCGGATCGTCGCGGCTGTTGCGACCGCATCCTCGTTCGGAGAGCTCGTGCTGGTCGGCCACGGCGCGCTGACGGACTTCGCGGCGTCGTTGCGCGAGCGCGGACTGGTGGCGCCCGTCGAGCTCGAGGTCACCGGGCGCGATGGCTACCCGGTGCACGGGTGGGTGGCTGCGCCCGCGGGCGAAGGCCCGTTCCCCGTCATCCTGCAGATCCACGGCGGCCCATATGCCTCATACGGCATACACGCATTCGACGAGACTCAGGTGCTCGTGGATGCCGGGTACGCCGTCGTCTACTGCAATCCGCGGGGGAGCGCAGGGTATGGCCGCGCCCACGGACGCAGCATCCGTCAGGCGATGGGCACGGTCGACTACCACGATGTGCTGGACTTCCTCGACGGCGCGATCGCGAGCGACCGCCGCCTCGACGCGTCACGTGTGGGTATCCAGGGTGGCTCGTACGGCGGCTACCTCACCGCCTGGACCATCGCGCACGAGCACCGCTTCGCCGGTGCGATCGTGGAGCGCGGCTTCCTCGACCCGGCAAGCTTCCAAGGGACGAGCGACATCGGCACCTTCTTCGGAGACGAGTACGTCGGCCTCGACCCTCAGCTCATCGCCGCGCAGAGCCCGATGGCGGTCGTGGGTGACGTCCGTACGCCGACCCTCGTCATCCACTCGGAGCTCGACTTCCGGTGCCCGCTCGAGCAGGCCACGCGCTACTACTCCGCACTCAAGCGACAAGGGACGCCCGCTGAGCTGCTTGTCTTCCCGGGGGAGGACCACGAGCTGACCCGGTCGGGCCGGCCGCGGCACCGCGTCGAGCGGTTCGCCGCTGTTCTCGATTGGTGGAGTCGCGACCTGCCGACCACCTGAACGCGCCAGACACGACGAAGCGCCCCGGGCATCCGCCTCGGGGCGCTTCGTGCGACGGGCTACTTGCCGAACCGCAGCGCGCGAATGATGTTGGTCACACCCATGATGATGAGCATGATCGCCAGCAGCCACCAGAGCACGATGGCACCCCACAGGGGCGAGAACAGCAGGTAGAGGCCGGCGATGATCGAGATGATCGCGAAGATCACCGTCCACACCTTCGACGACGCGTCGCCGAGGGTCGAGAGCGCCACGACGCCCTCGATGATCCAGGCGATACCGACGAAGACGCCCACGAAGACGGCCAGCAAGAGCTTGGTCTCCGTCAGGTTGGCGAACGCCACGATACCGGCGACGATGAACAGGACCCCGAGGAACAGGTAGCCGATTCGCCCCCAGCCGCTGCGGTCCTTCGTGAAGACACCGAGGCCCGCGTACACGAGGCCCGCGGCGATCGTGTAGAACGCGAGGATGCCCGTCACGACGGCCGCGGTCTGCCCGGGCCAGACGAGGATCAGGATGCCAGCGATGAGGGTCACGACGCCGGCGATACCGAGCGCGGTGCGCACGCCGTTCGTTGCGGCCTTATCCAACGATTCAGTGGTCATGATGTGCCTTTCTGAAAGTCTCCTGGGAGGGAGGTGATGCCAGGCTAGCGCGCTCGGACCGCGCGCGGGGGGTATATCAGCGGCGCGGGGGCGTCAGCCCAGCAGAACCGTCGCACCGATGAGTACCGGGATGCACCCCACCGTCGTGAGGAGAACGGTGTCGCGCGCGATGGGCTCGCCGACCTCGAATCGTTGGGCGTAGTTGAAGACGTTCTGAGCGGTGGGGAGTGCCGCCAGCACCGTCACGATGAGCACGTCGCGCGGCGCGAGTTGAAAGACGAATGTGGCGATCGCCCACGCGATGACCGGCATCGCGAGCAGCTTCAGCGCGGTCGCGAGCACGACGTCGCGCCGACGTCCGTGTGGGGCGAGGACGCGTTGGCCGTGGAGGGCGATCCCGTAGCTGATCAGCAGGACCGGCACACACGCGTTCGCGATCAGCTGGATCGGATCGAGGATGATCGGCGGCATCCGCCATCCCGAGATGGATACCGCGACGCCCAGCACGGATCCGACGACGATCGGATTCGTGACGGTCCGCCGCAGGATGGGAATCGGCCGGCGCTGACCGGTCGCGATGGACTCGAAGATCGCCATCGTGATCGGCGTGAGGATGAGCAGCTGCATCAGAATCACGGGGGCCGGGTACGCGGCGCTGCCCAGCAGGTAGAGAGACAGCGGGATGCCGATGTTGTTCGAGTTGACCTGACCGGCCGACAGGGTTCCCACGAGCGTCTCTGCGACGCTCCGTCGCCATACGAATCGCGCGACGACGGCGTACACGAGGAACACCGCGCCCGCCGCGAGCGCCGAGACGGGTAGCAGCGCGGAAAACAGCGTGTGCACGTCCGCCTGGGCGAGCACGACGAACAGCAGGAACGGTGATAGCACGAAGAACGTCAGCCGACTCAGCACCGGCTTCGCATCGGGACCGAGCAGATCGATCCGCCCGATGACGTACCCGAGCGCGATGGCCACACCGACGACCGCGAACCCGGTCAACGTCTGCAGCATGCTTCGATGCTAGAACCGTTGGGACGTTCTTCCTGAGCATCCATCATTCTTTCTCACTATGTAGAATGGCTAGATGGCACTGAACATCAAGGATCCGGAGACGGATCGGATCGCACGCGAGCTGTCGGCCGCGACGGGGGAGAGCATCACCGTCGCCGTGCGCGTCGCGATGGAAGAGCGCCTCCGACGCGTCCGGGCGAGTGGCGCAGAGGCAACTGCGCGCGCCGGGATCGAGGCGATCATGGAGCGCGCGAGGCTGCTGCCCATTCTTGACGACCGAACGCCCGAGGAGATCATCGGATACGACGAGCGCGGGTTGCCCTCGTGATCCACGGTTCTTACGCGATCGACACATCGGCGCTGGCGGCGATTCTGTTCGTTGAGAGTGATGCATCGCTGTTCTCAGATGTCCTGGCCGCGCATCCCGGAGCGGGCGTTATGTCAGCTCCGACTCTGCTGGAAAGCCACATGGTCATCGAAAGCCGGTTGGGGCCTGCTGGAGGAGCTTTGCTCAGCGAGTTGATCCGGCACAGCGCGATCGAGATCGTCCCTACAGACGAGCGCGCGATCACGATCGCGATGACCGCCTGGCGGCGCTTTGGGAAAGGCACGCACGGTGCAGCACTGAACTACGGCGACTGCTTCTCGTACGCTCTGGCAAAGGGGCGCGGGATTCCCTTGTTGTACAAGGGGCGCGACTTTGCACAGACCGATGTGATGTCGGTGCTGTAACGCTGATAATGCACATTATGTCAGCTCAAGGATCAGCAGCACCTCTCCGACGCTGAGTCGCCATACGGTAGCGGTATGGAACCCGACCCCTCCCCGCCGAACGCAGAGCAGTGGCGCGCGGTCATCGCTGCGCTCCGTGACGATGCGGTGCGTGCTGTCCTCGCCGAGACGGTCGGACTCGATTCCATAAGTGCGAAACGGCGGTCCCGCGCTGTCGCTCGCCTTTCCGAGTTGGGGATCCTTCACGCGGGCGACGACGGCGACCCCGTCTTCGACGACAGCGTGCTCACAGCCCTGCTGTCATCCCCTCCGCGGCCCGCGGGGAACGAACGCTTCCTCGACCGCGAAGGTCGGATCGATCGATACCCCGCGAACGCGCGCGACCGCGCGGAACTGCTCGCCTGGGTCGCCGCGCGGGCCTTCGAGCCCGACGATGTACTCACCGAGCCCGAGGTGAACGAGCGGCTCCTCCCCTACGCGCCCGGGGGCGACGTCGCGGTTCTCCGTCGGTACCTCGTCGACCACGGACTCCTGTTGCGCACCCGCTCGGGCTCGTCGTACGCCCCGGCGCCCGCTCCGCAGTAGCGTTGACAGGTGCGCCTCAACCCGAACCTCCGGAGCGGGCCCGGCATCCGCGCATGGATCATCTGGGGCGTCGGCGTCGCGGCCTATATGCTCGCCGTCGTCAACCGCAGCTCGTTGTCGGCCGTGGGCGTCGACACGGCCGAGCGATTCGGTGCGGATGCCGCGACCCTCTCGATGTTCGCCGTCGTCCAGCTCGCCGTCTACGGCGGCATGCAGATCCCCGTCGGCCTCCTGCTCGACCGCTACGGCGCGCGTCCGATCATGACGATCGGCATGCTCCTGATGGCGGTCGGGCAGCTCACGCTCGCCTTCTCCCCCAGCGTCGGCGTCGCGATCTTCGCGCGGATGCTGCTCGGCGCCGGCGACGCGGCGGTGTTCCCCAGCGTCCTGCGACTAATCGCCACGTGGTTCCCCGCGCAGCGCGGCCCGCTGATGAGCCAGCTCACGGGACTCGTCGGTCAAGTCGGGCAGCTGCTCGCCCTCGCTCCCCTGGCGGCCATCCTGCACGCCACAAGCTGGGAAGTGGTCTTCGGCGGCATCGCGGGCCTGTGCGTCCTGTTTGCGGTGCTGGTCTCGGCGGTCATCCGAAACCACCCGCCCGAGGTCGACGCCGACATCTCCGTCGACACGGATACCGGCGCTATCCAGATCGTGCGCTCCTCGATGGATACCGGGGTCGGCATCCGCGCCGCGTGGGCGCACCCGGGCACCAGGCTAGCGTTCTGGTCGCACTTCACGACGCCGTTCGCGGGCACCGCGTTCGTCCTCCTCTGGGGGATGCCCTTCCTCACCGCCGGGGAAGGACTCTCCAAAGCGCACGCCGCCGGCGTGCTGTCGACATACGTCGTCATCGGCATGGCGCTCGGCCCGATCATGGGCGACCTCTCCCGGCGCCTGCCCACCCGGCGCTCCCGCGCCCTCGTGCTCCCCGCGATCGCGGTGCAGGTCGTCGCGTGGATCGCCGTCATCGCCTGGCCTGGCCCGGCCCCGATCTGGCTCCTGTACGCCCTCGCGTTTGCGCTCGCGATGGGCGGCCCGGCATCCATGATCGCGTTCGATCACGCGCGCACGCACAATCCCGCGCACCGCCTGAGCACAGCGACCGGCATCACGAATGTCGGCGGATTCCTCGCGGCGCTCATCGCGATCTTCGCGATCGGACTCGCGCTCGACCTGCAGGGCGCGGGCACGCCCGACACCTACCGCCTCGACGCCTTCCGACTCGCGTTCCTGACCCAGTTCCCGCTGTGGGCGGTGGGGTGGACGTTCATCGTCATCGAACGGCGCAAGACCCGCATCCTGTTGGGAATGGATGCCCCGCGCGAACCCCGACGGTGCTGACGCTTAGGGAGTACCGTCGCCGGAGATGCGCGACTCGGTCTGGGTGACCCGCTCGCCCGCGACCGGGTCGACGGTCCGGGTGATCTGCTCGCTCGAGCGGCGACGGAAGAGTAGCCCCAGCCCGATGATGAACACCAGCGCGCCGGCGCCCATCATGATGTAGCCGACCATATCGAGGTCGACGAACTGACTCGTGTCGACGTTGACGGCAAACACGAGAATGGCGCCGATGACGAACAGCGCGATGCCAGCTCCGATGCTCACGGGCACTCCTTGAGGTCAGGGACGGATGTGTGCAACCGTTCCATGGTTCCCGCACAGCGGAGGCCGCGCCAAGCCCTTGACAGCGGGCATCCTCTGTGAACTAGGCGCTCAGCTCGGCTGAACCTCGATGTAGCCACCGCCGAACTTCGGCTCACGTCCATCGCCCGAAGAGGTGCCGGTGACCCGACGCTTGACCCACGGACCGAGGTGCTCACGCATATAGTCGCGCTGGGCGAGGCGCACGGATTCCGGAAGCTCGGGCAGCGACCACCAGCCGTCCGGCACCCGCTCCCCCAGCGCGTCGAGCACCCGAGCCGCGACCCGGTGATGGCCGCGGGAGTTCATGTGCAGGCGGTCCTCCGACCAGAACGAGGGGTCGGTCAGCTCGACATCCGGCCAGTTCAACGCCGTGACGACATCCGCCCGCTCCCCCATGCGCGCGACGACGGCCGCTGACATCAGGTCGCCGCGGCGTTGGATGACGCGGCTCAGCGGCAACTGCGCAGACGGGTTCGCGCCCGACAGCAGGATCAACGTCACGCCCTCTTCATCACAACGGCGCAGCACTTGGCTGAACGCGTCGGCGATGTGGGCGATCGACGTGCGCGGGCGTAGCATGTCATTGCCGCCACCGTTGAACGAGAGGTGCGTCGGCTTCAGTGCGAGCGCGGGTTCGAGCTGCTCGGCCACGATCGGCCAGACGAGCTTGCCCCGGATTGCGAGGTTCGCGTACTCAATCGCCTCGCCCCGCGAGTGCGCCCAGCCCTGTGCGGCAAGGTCGGCCCAGCCGCGCACGGATCCGTCGGGCAGCTCGTCGCCGACGCCCTCGGTGAACGAGTCGCCGATGGCGACGAAGCGAATGGATGCCACGGATCGAGCCTACGACGGCTCAGGCGGATGCCAGCATGTCGCGCACCATCGGTGCGACCTTCGTGCCGTAGAGCTCGATCGCACGGAGCATCTTCGTGTGCGAGAGCGTTCCGTTCGCATACTTCAGGTCGAAGCGATCGGCGTCGAGGGTGCGCACCGTCGAGGCGATCTTGCGTGCCACCGTCTCGGGAGACCCGGCGTAGATCGCGCCGTCCGGGCCCACATCCCGCTGGAACTGCAACCGACTGTAAGGCGGCCAGCCCCGCTCGGCGCCGATCGCATTGCGATTCGCTTCCATCGCGGGGTACAGCTCCTCCCACGCCTGGTCGTCCGTCTCGGCGACGTGCCCAGGAGAATGGATGCCGACGGGCTGACGCTCCTTGCCAAACGAGTCGAGCGAACGGTGGAAGAGGTCGACGTACGGGCGGAACCGCTCCGCCGAGCCCCCGATGATCGCAAGCATGAGGCCGAAACCGTAGCGCGCGGTACGCACGACCGACTCAGGCGAGCCGCCGACGCCGACCCACGCGCGCAGCCCGTTCTCCGTCTTCGGGTGCACGTCTGCCGCATCCAGCGACGCGCGCGTCGTCCCCTGCCAGGTGACGGGTCGCTCCGTGAGCAGCTGCGAGAACAGGTCGAGTTTCTCCTCGAACAACACCTCGTAGTCGCTCAGGTCGTATCCGAACAGCGGAAAAGACTCGATGAACGATCCTCGCCCGAGCACGGCCTCGGCGCGTCCGTTCGACAGTGCGTCGAGTGTGGCAAATCGCTCGTACACCCGCACCGGGTCATCGCTCGAGAGCACCGTCACCGCCGTGCCGACCGCGATCTTGTGCGTGCGCGCCGCGATGGCCGCGAGCACGATCTCGGGACTCGAGACCGCGAACTCGTGCCGGTGGTGCTCCCCCACGTTGAACGCCGACAGGCCTACCTCATCCGCGAGCACGGCCTCGTCGACGATATCGCGGATCGTCTGAGCGGCACTCGTGCGCTGCCCGTCGTCGCCGATCGTGACGTCGCCGAAGGTATCAAGGCCGAGCTGTACTTCATTCATGCGAATAGGAACCCTCGTCGACCGTGCCGCATTCCCGCCGCGACCCGACTCAGCCCTGCGCGAGTGCCATCCGCAGGGTGTCGAGACCGACACCGCCGAGGCGGAGTGCGCGCATGTGGAAGCGCTTGATGTCGAAGTCGGCACCCTCACGCTCGGCCGCGTCGTCACGGATCTGCTCCCAGATGCGCTGACCGACTTTGTACGACGGCGCCTGACCCGGCCAGCCGAGGTAGCGGTTCACCTCGAACTGGATGAACTCATCCGACATGTTGACGTTGCGCCGCATGAACTCGAGCGCGTACTCGGCATCCCACACGCCCTCGCCGTCGAGGCGCGGCTTGCCGAGGTGCACGCCGATGTCGAGCACGACGCGCGCCGCGCGCATCCGCTGACCGTCGAGCATCCCGAGCCGGTCGGCGGGGTCGTCGAGGTAGCCGAGCTGCTCCATCAGCCGCTCCGCGTACAGCGCCCAGCCCTCGGCGTGGCCGCTCGATCCAGCAAGCAGCCGTCGCCACGAGTTCAGCTCGGCGCGGTTGTAGACGGCCTGCGCGATCTGAAGGTGGTGGCCGGGAACGCCCTCGTGGTACACGGTCGTGAGCTCACGCCACGTGTCGAACGAGTCGACGCCCTCGGGAACCGACCACCACATGCGACCGGGGCGGGAGAAGTCATCGGTCGGACCCGTGTAGTAGATCCCGCCCTCGTTCGTAGGCGCGATCATGCACTCGAGGCGACGGATCGGCTCGGGGATGTCGAAGTGCGTACGACCGAGCTCATCGACCGCGCGGTCGCTCGTCTCCTGCATCCACTTCTGCAACGCCTCGGTGCCGTGCAGCTTGCGGGTCGGATCGTTCTCGAGGAACGCGACGGCCTCTTCGACACTCGCGCCGGGGAGGATCTCGTTCGCGATCGCCTCCTGTTCGGCGACCATGCGCGCGAGCTCTTCGACACCCCAGTCGTAGGTCTCGTCGAGGTCGATCTCTGCCCCGAGGAAGCGCCGCGAGTGCAGCGCGTAGAGCTCGCGGCCCACGCCGTCCTGCTCGGATGCCACCGGCGCGAGCTCGGTCGTCAGGAAGTCCGCCAGTTCGTCGTAGGCGACGCGTGCCGCTCCCGCGTGCCCGTCGAGGGCGCGGGCAAGGGATGCCGGCAGGTGACCCTCCGCGAGCGCCGCGTCGCGCGCGAAGGAGGCGAAAAAGCCGCTGTCGGCGGTGTAGCGGGCGATCTGCGTCGCGACTTCGCGCACCTGGCGCCGCGCAGGAACCACACCGGCAGCGATGCCCGCTCGGAGCGTCTCGACGTAACCCTCGAGGGCCGTCGGAATGGCCTGCAGCCGCTCCGCGATCGCCGACCAGTCCTCGACCGTGTCGGTCGGCATGAGGTCGAAGACGGCACGCAGGTCCTGGGCGGGCGAGGCGATCACGTTCAGGTCGCGCAGGTGCGCGCCCGCGTCGAAGAGGTCGAGGTTCAGGCGCAGGTCGCCGGAGAGATCCGCCTTCGTCACGACATCGACCTCGTCGACCGGCTCGGCGGCCTCGAGGGCTGCGAAAGTCGCCCGGGCCGCCGCCTGCACGCGCTGGTGCCCGGCAGGCGAGAGGTCCTCAAGCTTCGTGTTGTGCTCGAAGCGCCCGATGTAGGTCGCGACCGTCGGGAGGAGCTCGGCAACCTCGTCGACCCAGGCCTCGGCAATGGCGTCGATCGGGGTCGGGGTGCGCTGTGCGTCAGTCATTCTTCGAGCCTAATCCCACGCGACCTGAGACCGAGTGTCGAGTCCGTACACGAGCGGCAACCGCATTCAGTGCCCCGCGACATCCCAGTTCTCGCCGCGACCGATCTGTACGTCCAGCGGGACGGAGAGGTCGGCCGCGTCGGCCATGCGCGCGCGCACGACCTGCTCCACGGCATCCCACTCCCCCGGAGCGACCTCGACGACGAGTTCGTCGTGGATCTGCAGGAGCACGCGCGAGCGCATCCCCTCATTGCGCAACTCGTCGTGAATGTGAAAGAGCGCGATCTTCATGATGTCGGCTGCGCTCCCCTGGATCGGGGCGTTCAGCGCCGCGCGCTCGGCGTTCTCGCGCAGCACTCGGTTGGGGCTTCCGAGGTCGGGGAACGGGCGGCGACGCCCGAAGATCGTCTCGGTGTAGCCGTCGATACGCGCCTGCTGGACCGAGGAACGCAGGTAGTCACGCACGGCCCCGAACCGCGCGAAATACTCGGTCATGAGCAGCTTCGCTTCGGACTGGTCGATGCGCAACTGCTTCGAGAGCCCGAAGGCCGAGAGCCCGTAGACGAGGCCGTACGACATCGCTTTGACCTTCGTGCGCATCGCGGGCGTGACATCGGCCGGCTCGACGCCGAAGACCCGCGCACCGACGAAGCGGTGCAGGTCCTCGCCCGAGTTGAACGCCTCGATGAGGCCAGCATCGCCAGACAGATGCGCCATGATCCGCATCTCGATCTGCGAGTAGTCCGCCGTCAGCAGCGTCTCGTAGCCATCGCCGACTTCGAACGCGGCACGGATGCGGTGCGACTCTTCGTTGCGGATCGGGATGTTCTGCAGGTTCGGGTCGGTGCTCGACAGGCGGCCCGTCTGGCTGCCGGTCTGCACGTACGTCGTGTGGGCGCGGCCATCGGGGCCGATCGCGACGTCGAGCGACTCGATGATCTGGCGGAGCTTCGTGGCCTCGCGATGCTGGAGCAACAGATCGAGGAAAGGATGCGGGTTCGACTCCTGCAGGTCGGCGAGCACCGCGGCATCCGTCGAGTAGCCGGTCTTGGTCTTGCGGGTCTTCGGCAGCTCGAGCTGGTCGAACAGCACCTCTTGCAGCTGCTTGGGCGAGCCGAGGTTCACCTCGCGCCCGATCTCGGCGTACGCGCGCTGTGCGATGTCTTCGGAGCGCGCCGCGAGCTCGGTCGAGAAGTCCGAGAGCTTCGAATGCGAGACCGCGACGCCGGCGAGCTCCATGTCTGCCAGGGCGTCGAGCGTCGGCAGCTCTATGTCGTCGAGAACGGATGCCACGCTCGCCGGAAGCTCGTGACGGATGGCCTCGGTCACGCGTAGCGCGTACCAGCCGAGCTGGCCGGGCGTCGCGCCCTCCGTCTCGGGAACGAGCTGCGTGGGGTCTGCCTCGGGCAGCTTCTCGTCGAGGTACCGGTCGACGAGGTCGCCGAGACCCTTGTCGGGCAGGCTCGGTCGCAGCAGCCACCCGGCGAGGATCGGATCGAACGCGAGGCCGCCGAGACGGATGCCGGCGCGCCGGAGAGCCTTCACCTGCGGCTTGGCGTCGACCATCACCTTCGGCGTGTCGCCTTCCAGCCACGTCCGCGCGGCCTCGGCGAGTTCGGCGGTCCAGGTGGCCTCGACGGCGGCATCCGCCGACGCGATGCCGACCCGCGCGGGCATCCCGCCGTCGATGGTCACGGTCAGCGCGAGCTCACCGTCGTGCGCGTCGAGCCACGCGGAGACGCCTGCCGCGCCGAGCTCGGAAGCGACAGGCGCCGCCACCGACGGAGCCCCCGTCGCCGCGACCTCTTCGGCATCCGTCGTCATCGCCTCGAACACCCGGGGCAGGAGGGTGCGGAACTCGAGTCGCGCGAAGATGTCGCGCACGGCCTGCGCGTCGATCGGGCGGACCTCGAGGTCCGCCGGGCCCACCGGCAGTTCGACGTCGCGCAAGAGCGCGTTGAGCGACCGATTGCGTCGCACGTCGTCGAGGTGGTCTCGGAGGTTGCCGCCCACGACACCCGAGATCTTGTCGGCGTTCTCAAGGAGCGCGTCGAGCGAGCCCCACTGAGTGATCCACTTGACGGCGGTCTTCTCACCCACCTTCGGCACACCGGGCAGGTTGTCGCTCGTCTCTCCGACCAGAGCGGCGATGTCGGGGTAGTTCGCCGGCGGCAGGCCGTACTTCTCGACCACGGCATCCGGTGTGTAGCGCTTCAGCTGCGACACGCCCTGGACGCTCGGGTACAGCAGCGTCACGTCGTCGGTGACGAGCTGGATCGTGTCGCGATCGCCCGAGCAGACGAGCACGTCGAACCCTGCCTCGGCGCCCTGTGTCGCGAGAGTGGCGAGGATGTCGTCGGCCTCGATGCCCTCTTTCGTGAGCACCGGGACGTTCATTGCGGCGAGGCAGTCCTGCAGCAGCGGGATCTGCCCCGTGAACTCGGCGGGCGACTCGGACCGGTTCGCTTTGTACTCGGGGTATTCGTCCGTCCGGAACGAGTGCCTGGACGTGTCGAACGCGACCGCCAGGTGCGTCGGCTGCTCGGCCTTGACGAGATTGACGAACATCGACAGGAACCCGTAGATCCCGTTCGTGTGCTGCCCGTCCTTCGTCGAGAAGTTGTCGACCGGCAGCGCGAAGAACGCGCGATATGCCAGGGAATGGCCGTCGACGACGAGGAGGGTAGGCTTTCCGGAGTCCGTCACCCTGCAACTCTAGACGCGGGGCCGGACACGAGAACTCTTCCGACAGCTCACTTCCGAAGGTGGACGATGACCGCTGAGCACTCCCCCGCAGACGATGACGGCCTCGCCTGGGCGCGCGAGCGCGGGATGGGCGCCCTCGCCGAGAAGATGGGCATGGAGTTTCTCGAACTGAGCGTCGATCGCTCGGTCGCAACCATGCCGGTCGAGGGGAACACCCAGCCCGTGGGACTCATGCACGGTGGCGCCTACGTCGTGCTCGGCGAGTCGCTCGGCTCGATGTCGGCGAACCTCCATGCCGGGCCGCACCGCCTCGCCGTGGGGGTCGACATCAACGCGACCCACACGCGGTCGGCGACCTCGGGCATCGTCACCGGCGTCTGCACACCCGTGCACCTCGGCCGCAGCCTAACGGTGCACGAGATCGTCATCACCGACGATCAGGGCCGCCGCTGCTCGACGATCCGCATCACGAACATGATCAAGGACCGCTGACCACTCCGCGAGACCCCGTTCCTGCGTCGAAACGTACGTTCATGAACGCCCGTCTCGACGCGCAAACCGGGTCTCGCGGAAGGTGGAGGGGGACGTCAGGACTTCTTGGGCGAGAGCTGCTCGATGATCGCCTTCGCGACGTCCTGCATCGTCAGGCGACGGTCCATGGATGCCTTCTGGATCCACCGGAATGCCTCGGGCTCCGAGAGCCCCATCTTCTCGTTCAGCAGGCCCTTCGCGCGGTCGACGAGCTTGCGCGTCTCGAAGCGCTCGACCATGTCGGCGACCTCGGCCTCGAGGGTGATGATCTGCTCGTAGCGGGCGAGGGCGATCTCGATCGCCGGCAACAGGTCGTTCGGGGTGAACGGCTTCACGACGTAGGCGAGGGCGCCGGCCTCGCTCGCACGCTCGACGAGTTCCTTCTGGCTGAAGGCCGTGAGCAGCACGACAGGGGCGACGTGGTTCTTGCTGAGCTTCTCTGCTGCGGAGATCCCGTCGAGCACGGGCATCTTCACGTCCATGATGACGAGGTCCGGGCGCAGCTCGGTGGCGAGCTGTACGGCGGTCTCACCGTCTCCCGCCTCCCCGACGACGTCGAACCCGTTGTCGCGAAGGATCTCGACGATGTCGAGGCGGATCAGCGACTCGTCTTCGGCAACGACGACCCGGCGGGGAACAGTGGGAATAGTTCCGGTGCTCGTTTCTTGCTCAGTCACCTGACCATCCTAGAGCCAGCATCGGCGCCGTCCTGCGGTATCGTCGATTCGACGTGCGCCGGTGTGGCGGAATGGCAGACGCGACCGACTCAAACTCGGTTGCCCGCGAGGGCGTGTGGGTTCGACTCCCACCACCGGCACGAACGACAAGGGCGGATGCCCGGGGGTCTCCCCCGGCATCCGCCCTTCGCGCGTCTGGCTTACTTCTCGGCCTGGTAGATCGGCGCCTTGCCGTGTACGGCATCGCCGATCCGGTGCACGCGGATGTCGTTGGTCGAGCCGATGATCCCGGGAGGGGACCCGGAGATCACGACCACCTTGTCGCCTTCGCTCGCGAGGCCCTTCCCGAGGAAGAACTCATCGACCTGCAGGAACATGAGGTCGGTGTGCGCGACGTGCTCGACGAGGGCCGACTGCACACCCCACGTCAGTGCCATCCGGCGGCGGATGGCGGGGTCCACAGCGAAGGCCATCATCGGGATGCTGGGACGCAGCCGCGACATGCGTCGTGCCGTGTCGCCCGACTCGGTGAAGATGGCGATGTACTTCGCCTCGACGAACTCGGCCACCTCGTTGGCGGCGAGGGTGATGATGCCGCCCTGCGTGCGCGGGCGGGTCGGCACGGGCTTGATGCGGTCGAGGCCGTGCTCCTCGGTCGACTCGACGATGCGGGCCATCGTCTCGACCGTCACGACGGGATAGTCACCGACGCTCGTCTCACCGGAGAGCATCACCGCGTCTGCGCCGTCGAGGACGGCATTGGCGACATCGGATGCCTCGGCGCGAGTCGGAACCGGGGCGTGGGTCATCGACTCGAGCATCTGCGTCGCGACGATGACGGGCTTCGCCATGCGTCGGCAGAGCTCCACCGCGCGCTTCTGCACGATCGGCACGGCCTCGAGGGGCAGCTCGACGGCGAGATCGCCGCGAGCGACCATGATGCCGTCGAAGGCGTCGATGATCTCCTCGAGGTTGTCGACCGCCTGCGGCTTCTCGATCTTCGCGATGACCGGGACCTTGCGCCCCTCCTCGGCCATGATCTCCTGCACCCGCGTCACGTCGGCGGCATCGCGCACGAACGACAGCGCGATGAGGTCAGCGCCGGCCTGCAGGCCCCAGCGCAGGTCGTCCTCATCCTTCTCGGACAGCGCGGGAACGCTCACGGCGACGCCCGGCAGGTTGATGCCCTTGTTGTTCGAGACGGTTCCCGCGACGATCACCTTGGTCGTGACGACCGGTCCGTCGACGCTCTCGACCTGGACGCGGACTTTGCCGTCGTCGATCAGGAGGAAGTCTCCCGGCTTGACGTCGCCTGCGAGACCCTTGAAGGTCGTGCCGACGAGGTCGCGGGTGCCCACGACATCCTCGGTGGTGATGCGGAAGGTCTCGCCGACTGCGAGGTCGTGCGGGCCGTCGGAGAACTTGCCGAGGCGGATCTTCGGCCCCTGCAGGTCAACCAGGATCGCGATCGCACGGCCGGTGTCCTCCGCGGCCTTACGTACATTGGCGAAGCGAACCTCGTGGTCCGCATAGCTGCCGTGACTGAGGTTCATTCGGGTGACGTCCACGCCCGCGTCGATGATCGCGCGGATCATCTCGTACGATTCTGTGGCCGGTCCCAGGGTTGCGACGATCTTCGCGCGTCTCACTGACTGACTCTCCGGTCTGTGTCGGGTTTGGGGGTTGATACGAGCCTACGCGGGCTGCAGGCCGATGGCGATGTCGCGCGGGGAAACCGGCGATGGCAACGTCGTGCGGCCCATCAGGTACTCGTCGACAGCGGCGGCCGCGGCACGACCCTCCGCGATCGCCCACACGATGAGCGACTGGCCGCGACCGGCGTCACCGGCGACGAACACGCCGGGCGAGGTCGACTGGTAGTCATCCCCGCGCTCGACGTTGCCGCGACCTGTGAACACGGCGCCAAGCTGCTCCTCGAGGTCGCTGCGTTCGGGGCCGGTGAAGCCCATAGCGATGAGGATGAGGTCAGCGGGGATCTCGCGCTCGGTGCCGCTCTTGGGGACACGCTGCCCGTCCGGCAGGTACTCGGTCTCAGCCAGTCGAAGCGCCCGGACTTCGCCCGCGTCGTTGCCGAGGAACTCGACCGTCGAGGCGAGGTACGTGCGCTCGCCGCCCTCTTCGTGCGCCGAGGCCACCTCGAAGACGGTCGGCATCATCGGCCACGGCTGGTGGTCGGGCCGGGATGCCGGCGGCTGCTTGCCGATCGCGAGATTGGTGACGCTCAGGGCACCCTGGCGGTGCGCCGTGCCGATGCAGTCCGCGCCCGTGTCGCCGCCGCCGATGACGATCACGTGCTTGCCCTCGGCGTGGATCTGGTGCGGGACCTGGTCGCCCGCGACAGCCTTGTTCGATTCGACGAGGTACTCCATCGCGAAGTGCACGCCGTCGAGGTCACGGCCGGGGATCGGGATGTCGCGCGCGACGGTCGCGCCGGTCGCGACGACCACCGCGTCGTAGCGTGCGCGCAGGTCGGACCACGTGATGTCGCGGCCGATCTCGACGCCCGCGCGGAAGCGCGTGCCCTCATCCTGCATCTGGCGAAGGCGGGATTCGAGGTGCCGCTTCTCCATCTTGAAGTCGGGGATGCCGTAGCGCATAAGCCCGCCGATGCGGTCGTCGCGCTCGAACACCGCGACCGTGTGGCCCGCGCGGGTGAGCTGCTGCGCGGCGGCGAGGCCGGCAGGGCCAGACCCGACGACCGCGACCGTCTTTCCGGTCAGTCGCGCCGGCGGCTCGGGTTCGACCCAGCCGTTCGCGAAGGCGTCGTCGATCGTCGCCACCTCGATCTGCTTGATCGTTACGGCGGGCTGGTTGATGCCGAGGACGCACGAGCTCTCGCACGGCGCGGGGCACAGTCGCCCCGTGAACTCCGGGAAGTTGTTCGTCGCGTGGAGCCGCTCGATCGCGGCACGGCCCTCGCCCCGCCACATGAGGTCGTTCCACTCCGGAATGAGGTTGCCCAGCGGGCATCCCTTGTGACAGAACGGGATGCCGCAGTCCATGCAGCGTCCCGCCTGGCGGCGAAGGACGGCCGAGTCGCCCGGTTCGTAGACCTCTTTCCAGTCCATGATGCGGACGGGAACGGGTCGGCGCGGCGGCAGCTCGCGCTCGGTGGTCTTCAGGAAGCCCTTGGGATCAGCCACCGGTCACCTCCATGATGCGGTTCCAGACGACATCGCCGTCGGGGTCGAGCCCCTCGGCCGCCGCCTCCTGGCGGGTCTGGAGCACGGCCGCGTAGTCGCGCGGCAGCACCCGGACGAAGTTGAGCGCCTCGGTCTCGAAGTCCTCGAGCAGGGCGGATGCCAGGGTCGACCCGGTCTCGGCGACGTGACGCTCGAGCAGGTCGCGGAGGATTTCGACATCTCCGGACCCGAGCTCGAGCAGCTCGAGCTCGCCGGAGGTGAGCGCCTCGCGGTTGACGAGCGCACGATCCAGCTTGTAGATGTAGGCCGCGCCGCCCGACATGCCGGCGCCGAGGTTGCGCCCGGTCGCGCCAAGGATGACGGCGAGGCCACCTGTCATGTACTCGAGAGCGTGGTCGCCCACGCCCTCGACGACCGCAGTCGCACCCGAGTTGCGCACGAAGAACCGCTCGCCGACGACGCCGCGGAGGAACATGCTCCCCTGCGTCGCGCCGTAGCCGATGACGTTGCCCGCGATGACGTTCTGCGAAGCGTCGAAGGTCGCACCGCGCGGCGGACGGACGACGATCTGGCCGCCGGACAGCCCCTTGCCGACGTAGTCGTTCGAGTCGCCCTCGAGCCGCAGCGTGATGCCGGCCGGCAGGAACGCGCCGAACGACTGACCGGCCGACCCGGTCAGGTTGATCTCGATCGTGCCCGCGGGAAGGCCGTGCTCGCCGTGGGCGAGCGTGACGCGGTTGCCGAGCATCGTGCCGACGGCACGCTCGGTGTTGCGGATCGGCAGGTCGATCACGAGGTGACCGCCGTGCGCGATGACATCCTGCGCGCGCTCGATGAGCTGCACATCGAAGTGCTCGTCGAGCTCGTGGTTCTGGTCGCGCAGGTGCCGACGCGGCGCATCCGGCGCGAACGCCGGACCCTCGAGGATCGGCGTGAGGTCGAGACCGCTCGCCTTCCAGTGCTCGATCGCACCGTCGACATCCAGGAGGTCACTGCGCCCGATCGCCTCGTCGAGCGAGCGGAAGCCCAGCTCGGCCAGGTACTCACGCACCTCCTGCGCGAGGAACTGCATGAAGTTGACGACGTGCTCGGGCCTTCCCGAGAAGCGGCTTCGCAGCACGGGGTTCTGCGTCGCGACGCCCACGGGGCAGGTGTCGAGGTGGCACACGCGCATCATGATGCATCCCTCGACGACGAGCGCCGTCGTCGCGAAGCCGAACTCCTCCGCACCCAGCAGGGCCGCGATGATGACATCGCGCCCTGTCTTGAGCTGGCCGTCGGCCTGCACCACGACCCGGTCGCGCATGTCGTTGAGCATGAGCGTCTGCTGCGTCTCGGCAAGGCCCAACTCCCACGGGGTGCCCGCGTGCTTGAGCGAGTTCAGCGGGCTTGCACCGGTACCGCCGTCGTGACCCGACACGAGGATGACGTCGGCGAGGGCCTTCGCGGTTCCCGCGGCGACGGCGCCGATGCCCGACTGGCTCACCAGCTTGACGTGCACTCGCGCGGCGGGATTCGCGCGCTTCAGGTCGAAGATCAGCTGCTTGAGGTCTTCGATCGAGTAGATGTCGTGGTGCGGGGGCGGCGAGATGAGCCCGACGCCGGGCGTTCCGCCGCGCGTGCGCGCGATCCACGGGTACACCTTGCCGGGCGGCAGCTGCCCACCCTCACCGGGCTTCGCGCCCTGGGCGAGCTTGATCTGGATGTCGTCCGCGTGCGTCAGGTACATGCTCGTCACGCCGAAGCGGCCCGAGGCGACCTGCTTGATGGCGCTGCGACGTTCGGGGTCGAGGAGGCGCTCGACATCCTCACCACCCTCCCCCGTGTTCGACTTCGCGCCGATCGAGTTCATCGCGATCGCGAGGGTCTCGTGCGCCTCCTTCGAGATGGAGCCGTAGCTCATCGCACCCGTCGAGAATCGCTTCACGATCGACTCCACCGGCTCGACCTCGTCGATCGGCACGGCGGGGCGTTCGCCGGTCTTGAGGCGGAACATGCCCCGGAGCGTCTTCAGCTCGGATGCCTGGTCGTCGACGAGCTTCGTGTACTGACGGAAGATGTCGTACCGGCGCTCGCGCGTCGAGTGCTGCAGCCGGAAGACCGTGTCGGGGTTGAACAGGTGCGGGGCGCCGTCACGGCGCCACTGGTACTCGCCGCCGGTCCACAACCGCTCGTGCGCGCGCGCCGCGCCGTCTTCGGGGTAGGCGAAGTCGTGCCGCGCCTGGTTCTCGACCGCGATCTCGCCGATCCCGATGCCGCCGAGCTTGGTCTCGGTCCCGGTGAAGTACTTCTCGACGAACTCTTCGGACAGGCCGACCGCTTCGAACACCTGCGAACCCGCGTACGAGGACACGGTCGAGATGCCCATCTTCGACATGATCTTCAGGACGCCCTTGCCGAGCGCGTAGATGAGGTTCTTCACCGCCTTCTCGGGCGTGAGCCCGGTGATGAAGCCGGCGCGGACAAGGTACTCGACCGTCTCCATCGCGAGGTACGGGTTTACCGCCGACGCGCCGTAGCCGATCAGGGTCGCCACGTGATGCACTTCGCGCACATCACCGGCCTCGACGACGAGTCCGACCTTCATGCGGTTCTCACGCCGGATGAGGTGGTGGTGGACGGCCGACAGCATGAGCAGCGACGGGATGGGGACGAGGTCCTTGTTGGAGTCGCGGTCGCTCAGGATGATGAACTCCGCGCCCTGCTCGATCGCGGCATCCACCTCTTCGCACATCGCGTCGAGACGGTCCTCGAGCGCGTTCTCGCTCTGCTCGAAGTGGTAGAGCCCGCGGATCGTCACCGATCGGCGGCCCGGCAGGGCCTTGTCGATGTTCTGGAGCTTCGCGAGTTCGTCGTTGTCGATCACCGGGAAGTCGAGCGTGATCGTCCGCGTGTGGTCCGGTCCCCAGTCGAGCAGGTTCCGCTCGGGGCCAAGCCCGATCGACAGCGACGTGACGACTTCTTCGCGGATCGAGTCGAGCGGCGGGTTCGTCACCTGCGCGAACTGCTGCACGAAGTAGTCGAACAGAAGCCGGGGGCGCTTGCTGAGGACGGCGATCGGCGCGTCGGACCCCATCGCTCCGAGCGGCTCGGCACCGTTCTGCCCCATCGGGGTCAGGAGGATCCGCACCTCTTCCTCGGTGTAGCCGAAGGTGCGCTGGCGGCGCGTGATCGAGGCGATCGGGTGGACGATGTGCTCGCGCTCGGGTAGGTCCTTGAGGCGCACGCGTCCGGCATCCAGCCATTCCTGCCAGGGATGCAGGGCCGCCAGCTCGGCCTTGATCTCGTCGTCTTCGATGATTCGGCGCTGCGCGGTGTCGACGAGGAACATGCGACCCGGGCGCAGCCGGCCGCGGCGCTTGATCCGCTCGGGGGCGAAATCGAGCACTCCCGTCTCGGAGCCGATGACGACGAGCCCGTCGGTCGTCTCGGTCCAGCGGCCCGGGCGCAGCCCGTTGCGGTCGAGCGTCGCGCCCACGAGCGTGCCGTCGGTGAAGATCAGGGCGGCGGGGCCGTCCCACGGCTCCATCTGCATCGAGTGGTAGTCGTAGAAGGCGCGAAGCTCCGGCGAGATCTCGGCCTGCTTCTCGTACGCCTCGGGCACCATCATCATGATGGCGTGCGGGAGGCTTCGGCCGGTGAGCGTCAGAAGCTCGAGCACCTCATCGAAGGATGCCGAGTCGCTCGCACCGACGCTGCAGATCGGTAGCAGGGGCTTCAGGTCGCCGACGAGCTCGGATTCGAGCTGCGACTGGCGCGCCCGCATCCAGTTGCGGTTCGCGCCGACCGTGTTGATCTCGCCGTTGTGCGCGAGCATGCGCAGCGGCTGCGCGAGCGGCCACGACGGGAACGTGTTGGTCGAGTACCGCGAGTGCACGACGGCCAGCTCGCTCTGGAACCGCTCGTCCTGCAGATCGGGATAGAACGGCTCGAGCTGCAGCGTCGTGACCATGCCCTTGTACCCGAGGGTGCGCGAGCTCAGCGAGACGAAGTAGGCATCGTGCTCGTGGCGCGCGCGCTTGCGCAGCCGAAACACTCGACGGTCGAGGTCGATGCCGCTGAGCGCCGGGGCATCCCCGACCGCCGGACGCGAGACGAACAGCTGCTCGAAGACGGGCTGCGCGGCGTGGGCGAGCTTGCCGAGGTGCTCCGGCTCGGTCGGCACGTCGCGCCAGCCGAGCACCGTCAGGCCCTCGGCCGCGGCAAGGCGCTCGACGCCCGCCTTGACGGCGGCGCGCTCGTCCTCGCCCGTGGGCAGGAACGCCATTCCGGCGGCGTACTCCCCCACCGGGGGCAGATCGAAGTCGACGACCTCGCGCAGGAAGGCATCCGGCATCTGCGTCAGGATGCCGGCACCATCGCCGGTTCCCGCGTCGGAGCCGATCGCACCGCGGTGCTCGAGGTTGCGAAGCGCGGTCAGGGCGAGGTCGACGATGTCGTGACCGGGCTCGCCGCGTAGCGTCGCGACCATCGCCAGACCGCACGCGTCCTTCTCGAACGCGGGGTTGTACATGCCCTGCTTTGCGGGGAACGCGTGGAGGGTCGACGTGGTCGCTTCACGACGGGGGCTGTGAGCCATGGCTACCGTCCTCTGGATCTTGCGCGAACGGGACGCCTTCGGCCCTCTTGCAGCGGTGGTATTACTTTGAGGCGACTGTGCTTGTGGCGGCGTCCGCGACGGCCTCGGACGTCGGGGGTGCGCTGACGTCGACGAACTCGTCGGTGTCCTGTGATTGTACAGTCCCGCCGCCGGTCCACTCGCGACCGGGCTGGTACGGCGAGGCCTCGAGGCCGGTGTGACGGCGTCGCTGCACGAAGAAGATCACAAGGCCGACGATCACGCCGAAGATCGCCGCCCACACGTTCGTGCGCAGGCCGAAGAAGATCTCGCTCGGGTCGATGCGGATCGACTCCCAGACGATGCGGCCCGCGCTGTACCAAATGAGGTAGAGCGCGAAGACGCGGCCCCACTGCAACCTGAACCGCTTACCGACCCACAGCAGGAAGATCACGCCGAGCGTGTTCCAGATGACCTCGTAGAGGAAGGTCGGGTGGAACAGGGTTCCCGGGGGCAACCCTTCGGGCCAGGCCGAGTTGGGGTAGTCGATCTCGAGGCCCCACGGGAGGTCGGTCGGCAGTCCGAACAGCTCCTGGTTGAACCAGTTTCCGAACCTGCCGAGCGCCTGCGCGAGCAGCAGGCCGGGCGCCAAGGCATCCGCGAAGGTCCAGAAGCGGATGCCGGTCCACTTGCACCCGAGCCACGCGCCGATCGCGCCGCCGATGAGGGCGCCGAAGATCGCGATGCCACCCTCCCAGATGCGGAAGACCGCGCCGAAGTCCTTGCCCTCGCCGAAGTAGAAGCCCCAGTGCGTCACAACGTGGAAGATGCGTGCGCCGATGATCGCGAGCGGCACGGCGATGAGGGCGATGTCGATGACGACCCACGGCTCTGCGCCGCGCTTCGTGAGGCGGCGATTCGTCATGATCGTCGCAACGACAATGCCCGTGAGGATGCAGAGGGCGTAGAAGTGGATGAACAGACCACCCGGCCACAGCTCGAAGCCGCGGGACGGCGGGCTGGGGATGCTGGCGACGACGTTCACTGCGGAAGAAAGCACGAGCGGCAGTCTACTTCTCCCCGCGCGCCCGCGTTTCGCGGCGCGGGCCGGTCGCGGCGACCGGTCACCGCAAGTGCGTGAGAAACCACCCGCCGCCTCAGAAACCACGGCAGCACGCGTTTCTCAGCCCGCACGTGGTTTCTCACGCACACGAATGGTTTCTCGGCGTGCGTCGAATCGGCGCACCCGCGGGTGGGCTCGCGGGCGGGTGGGCTCACGGGCGGGAGAAGGGCGCGGGTCAGCGGGCGGTGCCGGCGGCGAGGGCGCGCGCTTCGGCGGCGAGGCCCGCGAGGCCGCCGTCGCGGAGGGCGCGGACGAGCGCGGTGCCCACGATCGCGCCGTCGGCGTACTCGAGGACCCCCGCGACCTGATCGGGCGTCGAGATGCCGATGCCCACGCAGGCGTGGTCGACGCCGTGCGTGCGAAGGCGCGCGACGAGGGCGCGTGCGGCGGCATCCAGCTCGGCCCGCTCCCCCGTGATGCCCATCGTCGAGACGGTGTACACGAAGCCGGTCGAGGCGCGCGCGATCATCTCGAGGCGCTCGTCGGTCGACGTCGGAGCCGCGAGGAACACGCGGTCGAGGCCGGTGCGCTCGGATGCCGCGATCCACTCGCCCGCGGCATCTGGCGTGATGTCGGGGGTGATGAGACCCGCACCCCCCGCGGCGAGCAGGTCGTCGGCGAACCGGTCGACGCCGTACTGCAGCACGGGGTTCCAGTAGGTCATCACGAGGATCGGAACGCTCGTGCGGGCCGCGATCTCGCGCACGGCCGAGAACGTGTCGCGGAGGCGGAATCCGCCCGCGAGCGCCGCCTGGGTCGCCTCTTGGATGACGGTGCCGTCCATGACGGGATCGGAGTAGGGCGGGCCCAGCTCGAGGATGTCGGCGCCCGCCTCGGCGAGGGCGACGGCCGCGTCGATGCTCGTCTGCAGGTCGGGGTAGCCGAGGGGCAGATAGCCGACGAACGCGCCCCGTCCGGCGGCGTGCGCGGCGTCGATCGCGGCGGCGACGCGGCTCACAGCTTCGTCCCTTCGCCCTTGGCGGCATCCGGCGTGGGACCCGCCTCGACGGGCTCGGCGCCCTCGTCGTAGAGGCCGAACCAGCGCGCCGCGGTGTCCATGTCCTTGTCGCCGCGGCCCGACAGGCTCACCGCGAGGATGGCCTCCGGGCCGAGCTCGCGGCCGATCCGCAGCGCTCCCGCGAGGGCGTGCGCCGACTCGATCGCCGGGATGATGCCCTCGGTGCGCGAGAGGAGTCTCAGGGCATCCATCGCCTCGGCATCCGTCGCAGGGATGTACTCGGCGCGGCCGATCGAGGCAAGCCACGAGTGCTCCGGACCGACGCCCGGGTAGTCGAGTCCGGCCGAGATCGAGTGCGACTCGATGGTCTGCCCGTCCTCGTCCTGCAGGACGTACGTCTTGGCGCCGTGCAGGACGCCCGGGCAACCCCGCTCGATGGAGGCCGCGTGCTTGTCGGTGTCGACGCCGTCGCCCGCCGCCTCCACGCCGTACAGCCGAACGCCCTCGTCGTCGAGGAACGCGTCGAACATACCGATCGCGTTGGACCCGCCGCCGACGCACGCGACGACGGCATCCGGCAGCCGACCCGTCCCCTCGAGCAGTTGCGCGCGCGCCTCTTCGGAGATGATCTTCTGGAAGTCGCGCACCATCGCGGGGAACGGGTGCGGCCCCGCCGCCGTGCCGAAGATGTAGTTGGTCGTCTCAACGGAGGCCACCCAGTCGCGGTAGGCCTCGTTGATCGCGTCCTTGAGGGTCCGCGAGCCGGTCGTGACGGGCACGACCTCGGCGCCGAGGAGCCGCATGCGGGCGACGTTCAGGGCCTGGCGCTCAGTGTCGACCTCGCCCATGTACACGGTGCAGTCGAAGCCGAACAGCGCGGCCGCGGTGGCCGTGGCGACGCCGTGCTGGCCTGCGCCTGTCTCGGCGATGACGCGCGTCTTGCCGAGGCGCTTCGTGAGCAGCGCCTGGCCGATGACGTTGTTGATCTTGTGCGAGCCGGTGTGGTTGAGGTCTTCGCGCTTGAGGAAGACCCGCGCTCCGCCCGCATGCTCGGCGAAGCGGGGCACCTCCGTGAGCGCCGAAGGGCGACCCGCGTACGAGTGCAAGAGATTCACGTACTCGGCCTGGAAGGCAGGATCGGCCTTCGCGGCCTCGTACTCTGCGGTGAGCTCGTCGATCGCGGCGATCAAGGACTCGGGCATGTATCGCCCGCCGAACTCGCCGAAGAACGGGCCGTGCTGGTCGCGCAGACTCACGATCCGGCCTCCAAGAATGCGTGCAGGGTGGTCACGGGGTCGTTCGTCACGAGCGCTTCGCCGACGAGCACCGCATCGGCGCCAGCCGCGCGGTAGTGCGCGACATCGGAAGGCGCAAGCACTGCCGACTCGGCGACCTTGACGGCATCCGAGGGGAAGTGCGAGACGAGCGAGCCGAACAGATCGCGGTCGAGCTCGAAGGTCGACAGGTCGCGCGCGTTGACGCCGATCAGGCGCGCGCCGAGGTCGGCGGCGCGATCGAGTTCCTCTCGCGAGTGCGCCTCGACGAGCGGGGTCATGCCGAGCTGCACGACGAGGTCGTAGAGCTGCGCGAGCAGCGGCTGCTCGAGCGCCGCGACGATCAGGAGCGCGAGGTCAGCGCCGGATGCCCTCGCCTCGAGCACCTGGTACGGCGTCGCGATGAAGTCCTTGCGCAGCACCGGGATCCCGACGCGCTGCTTGACCGCGACGAGGTCGTCGAGCGAGCCCTTGAACCGCCGCCCCTCGGTCAGGACCGAGATGACGGACGCGCCGCCCTCTTCGTAGCGGGATGCCTGGAGCGCGGGGTCGGGGATCGCTGCGAGGTCCCCGCGTGAGGGGCTGGCGCGCTTGACCTCCGCGATGATCTTGACGCGCTCCGCGGGCGCGAGCGCCGCGAGAGCGTCGAGTGCGGGCGGTTGCGCGAGCGCAAGACGCTCGACGTCGGCCAGAGGCCGGTCGGCGGCGCGAGCCTCGGCATCCTCCACCGCGCCGGCGGTGAGGCCTGCCAGCATGATCAGTGCTTCTTCGGCGTGTACTTGTCGCCGTAGGCGCCGTAGCCGGCCTTCGACATCGCCCAGCCGACGATTGCGCCGACGATGAGCAGACCAACGGATGCCCACACGAGCGCGGGCATCTCGAGGAAGAAGAACAGCGTGCCGAGCGAGATCGCGAGCAGCATGATCACCACGGACGTCCAGGCGGCCGGCGAGTGTCCGTGACCGGGGTCGTCGATGCTGCTGCTCATGGTTCTCCCTCGGGTGTGCGTACTGCGCGGGTCTGTCACAAGTCTAGCGGGCGGTGGGATCAGCCCCGTGCGTCAGGTCATCCCACGAATCGATCGCGTCGTGTGGCCGCGAGCCGGTGGCCGCGCCGGCCGGTGTGGCGTCGCGCTGGTAGCGGCGCCCGCCCGCTCGCCATCGGTGCGCGGTCACGAGCGTGAGAACTCCTCCGGCGGCGATCAGGAGGCCCGCCGCGGATGCGAAGAAGGGCCAGGGCGTCCCTGCGACGGCCGTGACGAGGTCGGCGACCGCGGCGTCGCCCGAGAGTCCGGTCGCCTTCGTGACGGCCGTCGCCACGGCATCCAGCGGATGCTGGAGGCCGACCCGCGCCGAGGTCACAGCCAGCGCCGCGCCGATCGCGACGGCCAGCACCCCGAACACGTATCGGAGCGCGATGCCCACCACGGTCAGCGCGAGCCCGAGGGCGAGAGAGGCAAGGCTCAAAGGTGCAAGAAGGGGCACGGCGGCCGCGCCCGCGACGGTGAGCGGCTCGTCGGACCCGGTGCGCAGGGTCACGTCGAGCCACGTCTGCGTCGACGCGATGATCGCGAGCGCTCCGCCCGCGACGACGGCGAGCACGGCGATGGTCCGCGCGCGTGCGATCACGGGGCGCCTTCCGCGGGCGCTCCTTCGACGGGAGCGAGGTCGTCGGCGTCGAAGCACGTGCGATCGCCCGTGTGGCAGGCGGCGCCGATCTGCTCGACGGAGATCAGCAGGGCATCGCCGTCGCAGTCGAGCCGCGCTCCGCGCACGTACTGCGCGTGCCCGGAGGTGTCGCCCTTGCGCCAGTACTCCTGACGCGAGCGCGACCAGAACGTGACCCGCCCCTCGGTGAGGGTTCGGCGCAGCGCCTCGGCATCCATCCACCCGAGCATGAGCACCTCGCCCGTGTCGTGCTGCTGAATGATCGCGGGGGCAAGCCCGTCGGCGTTCCACGCGACACGCGCGATGCGGTCGTCAACGCTCATCGGCGCACCTCGATTCCGCCCGCGACCAGGGCATCCTTCACGTCGCCGATCGTCAGTTCCCCCGAGTGGAAGACGGATGCCGCGAGCACCGCGTCGGCGCCAGCGTGAATCGCCGGAGCGAAATCGGCGGCCGCGCCCGCGCCGCCGGAGGCGATGACGGGCACCGACGAGACCTCACGCATCAGGCCGACGAGCTCGAGGTCGAACCCGTCCTTCGTGCCATCCGCGTCGATCGAGTTCACGAGGAGCTCGCCTGCGCCCCGCTCGATCGCCTCGATCGCCCAGTCGAGCGCGTCGAGGTCGGTTCGGGTACGCCCGCCGTGGGTCGTGACGACGAAGCCCGATCGGGTGCCCGGGGCGCGCGTGACGTCGAGGCTCAGCACGAGCACCTGTGCGCCGAACCGATCGGCGATCTCGCCCACGAGATCGGGGCGCGCGATCGCGGCGGAGTTGACCCCCACCTTGTCGGCGCCGACGGCGAGCAGGCGCGCGACGTCGTCCGCCGAGCGCACTCCCCCGCCGACGGTGAGCGGAATGAAGACCTCCTCGGCCGTGCGGCGCACGACGTCGTACGTCGTCGAGCGGTCATCGACCGTCGCCGTCACATCGAGGAAGGTCAGCTCGTCCGCGCCCTGGGCGAAATAGAGCGCTGCGAGTTCGACGGGGTCGCCCATGTCGCGGAGGTTCGCGAAGTTCACGCCCTTGACGACGCGGCCCGCCGCGACGTCGAGGCACGGGATGACGCGGCACGCGAGCGACATCAGAGCCTCGCGTTGTGGATCGGCGTCACGAGGATCGCCCGTGCACCGATCGCGTACAACGCATCCATCACCTGGTTGACGGTCGATCGCGGGCTCATGACGCGAACGGCCACCCACTCGGGGTCGCGCAGCGGCGAGATCGTGGGCGACTCGATACCGGGCGCGAGGGCGACGGCCTGGTCGACGAGGTTCGCGGGCAGGTCGTAGTCGATGAGGACGTAGCGCCGCGCGACGAGCACGCCGCGCAAGCGTCGGAGGAACGTCTCGACACCCTCGACGTCCTCCGGCGCGCCGATCAGCACGGCCTCGGACTCGAGCAGCACGGGTCCGAAGATCTCGAGGCCCGCCTGCTTGAGGGTCGTGCCCGTCGAGACGACATCGGCAACGGCATCGGCGACACCGAGCCGGACGGCCGACTCGACGGCGCCATCGAGCGGTACGAGGTCGACGGCGACACCCTGCTCGTCGAGGAACGCGTCCACCAGCCCCGGATAGGCCGTCGCGACGCGCAGCCCTTCGAGATCGGTCACGTCGTGGAAGCGCCCGGGAGGGCCCGCGAAGCGGAACGTGGACGAGCCGAACCCGAGCTGCTCGATCTCGCGGGCGCCGGGCATCCGGGCATCCTTCAGCAGATCACGGCCCGTGATTCCGACATCGAGCGCGCCCGAGCCGACGTAGGTCGCGATGTCCTTCGGGCGCAGGTAGAAGAACTCGACCTCGTTCACGGGGTCGATGACGTGGAGGTCTTTCGGGTCGCGGCGGCCGGTGTACCCGGCTTCGGCGAGCATCTCGGCGGCGGTGTCGGCGAGCGACCCCTTGTTCGGCACGGCGATGCGCAGCATGTGCGTTCTCTTTCGGTGTCTGAGCTGGCGGATGAGGGCGGGCTCAGAGATGTCGGTAGACGTCCTCGAGCGTCAGGCCCTTCGCGAGCATGAGCACCTGAAGGTGGTACAGCAACTGCGAGATCTCCTCGGCCGTCTCGGCGTCGGACTGGTACTCGGCGGCCATCCACACTTCGGCGGCCTCTTCGACGATCTTCTTGCCGATCGCGTGCACGCCGCGATCGAGCTGCGCGACGGTTCCGGATCCCTCCGGGCGCGTCGCCGCTGTCGCGGTGAGCTCCGCGAAGAGGGCGTCGAACGTCTTCACCCTGACAGGCTACCGGTCCGCGGGAGGGGCAAGCGGCGCGGCATCGCTAGTGTCGGAGCATGGATCCGATCCGCGAGATGCTCGGCCGTGTGCTCGACGAGGTGCGTGAGCAGGATGCCGGCGAGGTCGCCGACTACATTCCCGAGCTCGCCCGCGCCGACCCCGACCCGCTGGCGCTCGCCATCGTCGGCCCGAGCGGCCGCACAGCATCCGTGGGTGACGACGGGGCGCTGTTCACGATTCAGTCGATTTCGAAGCCGTTCATCTACGCGCTCGCGCTCGAGCAGCACGGCCGCGAGGAGGTGTTCTCGCGCGTGGGCGTCGAGCCCAGCGGCGAGCCGTTCAACGCCATCAGCCTCGAAGACGGCACCGGCCGCCCCGCCAACCCGCTGATCAACGCGGGGGCGATCGCGACGACGGCTCTGATCGACGGTGATGGTCTCGCCGAGCGCAGCAGACGCCTCATCGAGGGGCTGTCGCGGTTCGCGGGGCGTTCGCTCGATGTCGACGAGCGCGTGTACGAATCGGAGTCGGCGGAGGGCGATCGCAACCGCGCACTCGCGCACCTGCTGCGCTCGTACGGCGTCATCGGCGCGGACGTGCACGACATCGTCGAGGCGTACTTCCGGCAGTGTTCGGCGCTCGTGACCGTCGTCGATCTCGCCGTCATGGCCAGCACCCTCGCGTTCGGGGGCCGGAACCCGGTGACCGGCGAGCAGGTCATCTCGCCGCGCACGGCGCGCGACGTGGCATCCGTGATGACCAGCAGCGGCATGTACGACGGCTCGGGCGCGTGGCTGTTGCGCGTGGGCCTCCCCGCCAAGAGCGGCGTCTCGGGCGGGGTCATCGCGCTCGCGCCGTCGCAGTTCGGCGTCGGCGTGTTCAGTCCGCGGCTGGATGCCTACGGCAATAGCACGCGCGGCCAGCTCCTGCTCGAGCGACTTTCCGAGGCGTTCGGGATGCACGTGTTCGAGCAGCACGACGCGATCTCCGCCCCCGGCGTATCCATCCAGCGACGCAGCGACGGGACCGTGCACGTGGCACTCGAGGGCGAGTTCTCGTTCAGCGGTGTCGAGCGGGTGCTGGCGGCGCTGCACACTGCAGAGGCCGATACCGACGCGGACGCGCTCGTCGTCGATCTGCGCAAGCTCCGCCAGTTGCATCCCGCGGCGCTTGCCGCGCTACGCACGGAGGTCACGGCCCTCGGGGGCCGCGTCGACGTCGAGGACTGACGCCGCCGCCGGCGCGCGTCAGTGGCGATGCGCGCTCTGCGCGAGCTCACGTAGCGCGTGGATCGCGCGTTCCGGGTCGTCGGCGCCGTAGACCGCGGAGCCGGCGACGAAGGTGTCGGCGCCCGCCGCGGCGGCCTGCGCGATCGTCGACGCGGAGATTCCCCCGTCGACCTGCAGCCACACCTGCGAGCCGCGGCGACGGGCTTCGTCGTGCAGACGCGCGAGCTTCGGCATCTGGTCGGCCATGAACGACTGCCCGCCGAAGCCGGGTTCGACAGTCATCACGAGGATCTGGTCGAACTCGTCGAGCACGTCGAAGAGCCCCTCGACAGGCGTCGCGGGCTTCACGGCGACCCCCGCGCGGGCGCCGATCTCGCGAAGCCTCCGCGCGAGGCTGATCGGGTCGGTCGCCGCCTCGAGGTGGAACGTGACGGACGCCGCACCGAGTTCCGCGTAGCCGGGAGCCCAGCGGTCGGCATCCGAGATCATGAGGTGCACGTCCAGCGGTACGGGGCTCGTCGCCTGTATGCGCTCCACCATCTGCGGCCCGAACGTCAAGTTCGGCACGAAGTGGTTGTCCATGACGTCGACGTGCACGAAGTCGGCCGCCGCGATGCGCTCGAGGTCGGCCTGCATGTTCACGAAGTCGGCCGACAGGATGCTGGGATTGATACGGACGTCGTCGCTCGGCACGTCGTCAGCCTAGCCCCGGCGCGCGCCGCGGGCCTTGCACGCGTTCACTTGCCGCTTCGCGCGGGTATGCGCGCGGGATTCCCGCACGAAGTGGCAAGTCGGGCTACGCGCGGCGGCGCAGGAGCGAGATCGACATCGCGTCGGTGCCGTGGCGGTGGGGCCACAGCTGCGCGCGGCCCGTGCCGCCTCCGGCGGGGAGGTCGATCGGATGAGCGGCAATGGATGCCAGGGTCGCCCGGGCATCCAGCTCTTCGATCGTGTCGCCGTGCCGGCGGAGTGCGTCGCCGACGATCGCCGCCGTCTCGGCGAGGTGCGGCGAGCAGGTGACGTACGCGACGATTCCGCCGGGGGCCAACGCCCCGATCGCCGCGTCGAGCAGTTCGCTTTGCAGCGCCGCGAGTTCCGGCACGTCGGAGGGCTGCTTGCGCCAGCGCGCCTCGGGCCGGCGGCGGAGCGCGCCGAGGCCCGTGCAGGGCGCGTCGACGAGGATGCGGTCGTACCGGCCGCGGCCCGCGCGGGTGCGGCCGTCCTCCTCCGAGACGGGGACGCTGAGCGGGACGCCAGAGACCGAGTCGCGGACGAGCGACGCGCGCGCGGGCGCGATCTCGTTCGCTTCGAGCTGCGCGCCGTGGGCGAGCGCCTCGGCAGCGAGCACCGCCGTCTTGCCCCCGGGCGCCGCGCACAGGTCGAGCCAGCGCTCCCCCGCGGCGATGGGAACGGCGCGGGTCAGGGCGAGAGCGGCGAGCTGCGATCCTTCGTCCTGCACGCGGATGAGCCCACCCGAACCCTCCACGAGGGATGCCGGATCGCCGCCTATCGATCGGAACCCGATCGGCGAGTACGGCGTCGGCGCGGCGCCGGCCGGCACGTCGGCGAGGCCCGGCAACGCCGCGAAGGTCACGACGGGCGACACGTTGTCGGCCTCGAGAAGCGCCTCGAGCTCGTCGCCGCGACCCTCGGCGACGAGAGCCCGGCGAAAAGCGCGGATGATCCACACGGGGTGCGCGAACCGCACGGACATGCGCTCGTCGTCCGAGCGCGCCGCGGCATCGAGCCGCTCAAGCCACTCCTCCGGCGTGCGCTCCGACACCCGTCGGAGGACCGCGTTCGCGAAGCCAGACGCGGGCTTTCCGGCAACCTGTCGCACCTGGCGCACGGTCTCGTTCACGGCCGCGTGCGACGGGGTCCGCATCGACAGCAACTGGTGTGTGCCCAGACGCAGGGCGTCGAGAACGGCGGGATCGATTGCGTCGATCGCGCGACCGGCGGCGGCCGCGATCACCGCGTCGTAGGTGCCTTCGCGGCGGAGGGTGCCATAGGCGAGCTCGGTCGCCAGCGCGGCGTCAGGACCCGTCAAGCCCGTGCGGGCAATCGCACGGGGCAGAAGCAGGTTGGCGTAGGCGTCCGAGGTGTGCACGGCGCGCAGGGTGTCGTACGCCACCCACCGGGGCGACTTCCCGCGCGCGTTCTCGCTCGTGACGGGTCGAGCGTTCACGGCGACTCGTCTCGCGCGGTCGCGCGCGGAGCATCTCCGCGAAGCCCCCGCCACCAGTCGGCCGCGATCATGGCACCCTTGCCGGCCGGTTGCACCGTCTTCAGCAGGACGGTTCCCTCGCCCGCGCCGAGCAGCACCTCACGCCCGTGCAGGGCGAACTCACCGGGGGCGAGCGTCACCTCGGGCCCGCGGTGCGCGGCGAGGATCTTGAGCCGCTGGCCATCGACGTCCACGTGCGCACCCGGCTCGGGCGTGGTGCCGCGGAAGCGATCGAGCACGGCATCCGCGGATCGCGCGAGGTCGAGGGCTCCGTCGGCGAGCGTGAGCTTCGGAGCCAGAGTGGGCTCGCCCGCCTGCGGAATCGCCCGCGCGGACCCGCAGGCGATCGCATCGACGACGCCCATGACGAGGTCAGCACCCCGCACCGCGAGCGCGCCCAGGACCTCGCCCGCTGTCGCACTCCGCGGGATGTCGTAGCGAAGCTGCGCGAAGACGTCCCCGGCATCCAGCTCTGGCACGAGTTGGAAGACCGCCGCACCCGTCACCCGGTCACCCGCGATCAGCGCGTGCTGCACGGGCGCCGCGCCGCGCCAGCGCGGCAGGAGCGAGAAGTGCAGGTTGATCCACCCGTGGGTCGGCAGCGAAAGGAGCGGTTCGCGCACGAAACCGCCGTACGCGACGATCACCCCGAGGTCGGGGCGGAGCGCGGCGATCGCCTCGGTCGCCGGGGCATCGAGTCGGTCGGCTTTGATGACCGGCAGATCGAGCTCAGCGGCCGCCTGCGCGACCGGCGATGGCGTCAGCACGCGCTTGCGTCCGAGCGGAGCATCGTGGCGCGTGACGACGCCGACAAGGTCATGGCCGGATGCCGCGAGGACGCGCAACGACGGGACCGCCGGTTCCGGAGTCCCGGCGAAGACGACACGCATGGGACTCCTCACAGATCGAGCTCTGGCACGTCGAGCCGCACCCTGAGTGTAGTCGGCCCGGTCGCGGCTCCCCCGGTGCGAGCGGGCCCGCCGCGGCCCCGACGACCGCCCAGCGCGGCGGCAACCACCGCCGCGCGGAGCGTCTCGGCGACGATGCGCCCGTGCGCGTAGTCGAAGCGGACGAGCGCGCGCACTCCCCCGCCGGCCAGCGGAACCGGACCGAGAATGCTCGCTTCAGTGAGCGCGGGCACCGCCGCACGCAGCAGCTCGAGGGCTCCGGCGACGCCGCCCGACGGCCCCTCCACCGCCGCGACACGCACCGACGGCGGCATGTGCAGCGGCGCCCGATCGGCGAGCTCTGCGCGCGCGTAGGCCGGCTGCGTCCACGTCGCGAGGGCGCGAGCTACCGGCCCTGCGACGCCCACGAGATGCACGGGCGCGCCGGGCGCCGCAAGCGCCGCCGCGTTCGACCACCAGCGCAGGCACGACTCACCAATGCGCAACTGTTCGGCGAGCAGCATCCGATCGCCGTCGAGGAGGATGACGGCGCGATAGCCGCCCTCGGCGTGCGGTTCTGCGCCCCGCGTGGCGACGACGAGCGCGGGGCGCGCATCGACCGAGACGACGGGATGGTCGCCGTCGGCGACGATCACGCGGGTGTGCGGGAAGGCGCGGCCGAGCTCGTCGGCGGTGCGCTCGCTACCCGACGAGGCCATCCGGAGCGTCGTTGACTGGCAGTTCGCGCACGACCACGACGGGATCGTCCTTCCGCACCATCCGCAGTCCGGCGCGGCGCCGGGGCGGCGGGCGCGCAGCGGACCCGTGCAGTGGGGACACCGCGCGGGCGTGCGGCACTGCGCGCACACGAGTACGGGCGAATAGCCCGGCCGGGCGACCTGCACGAGCACGGGACCGTGCTGCAACGCCTCGCGTGCCGCGGCGAAGGCGGCCGACGGCACCCGCTGACCGCGCGACTCGCCCTCCCGCGTCGCCGACAGCACGACCGTCGGGCTCGCTCGACGACGCGCCTCGACCTCGCGCACCCAGCCGAGCTGCACGAGCCGCTCGACGTCGGTCGTGCGGGTGTGGCCCGCGAAGACGAGCGCGGATCCCTCGATCTCCTGTCGCACGAGGGCAGCATCGCGAGCGTGGACGCCCGGGCTCAGCGGCTCGGCGAGCAGCGGATCGCCATCATCCCAGACGATCACGACCCCCACATTCCGCGCCGGCGCATAAACCGTCGAGCGGTTTCCTACGACGATCGCGGAGCCGCCGCCGAGCACCCGCAGGTAGGTGGCGTAGCGCTCCGGCCCCGACCGGCGGGCATCGTCGCGCACCACCGCATCGTCCGGCGCGTGCTCGGCGAGCACGGCGAGCACCTGCTCCTGATCGCGCTGGTCCGGCACGACGACAAGCGCACTCTCGCCGCGCGCGAGCGCGTCGAGTGCGATCGCGGACACGAGCTCGGCCCACGCCCCGATGGGACGCCCGGCGACCGGATGCGGCGGAGCGTCGACTGCGATGCGGGCGTGCTCCTCGAGTGACGGCGCCAGGTCGGGGTACGCGGACAGCACATCGCTGGCCCACACCGCCGATTCCTCGGGCAGCACAGCGGATGCCGGGGCGTCCTGTTCCCTCGCGAGCCACGCTTTCTCGGCCCGCACCATCCGCTTCGGAATAGCGAGACGCAGGATGTCGCTCGCCGACCCTGCCGCGCGATCGGCGGCTCGCCGGGCCAGCGCGTACAGCTCGGCCGGAAGCACAGCGATGGGTGAGACCACGGCATCCAGCTGCGAGAGCGGACGCTTCGTCGCAGCAGCCTCGGAGGCGTCCACGACCTCGACGAGGTACCCCTCGACAACGCGCCCCGCGGTGCGCAGCGGCACCTTCACCCGTACCCCGGCCCGCGCCTCGGCTTCGAGCGCGGCCGGGATCGCGTAGTCGAACAGCCGGTCGAGCTGCGGCAGTGGCGAGTCGATCAGCACCCGCGCGACGAGCGGCATCGCGAGGTCAGAGGCCGGCGGCGGCGCGCAGCTCGTCGACGCGGTCGGTGCGCTCCCACGTGAAGTCGGGCAGTTCGCGGCCGAAGTGGCCGTACGCGGCCGTCTGGGCGTAGATCGGGCGGAGCAGATCGAGCGAGTCGATGATCGCCTGCGGGCGCAGGTCGAACACCTCGCGGATCGCCGCCGTGATCGTCTCATCGGACACGTTCCCCGTGCCAAATGTCTCGACGTAGAGCCCGACCGGCTCTGCGCGACCGATCGCATACGCGACCTGCACCTCGAGCCGCTCGGCGAGCCCCGCCGCCACCGCGTTCTTCGCGACCCAGCGCATCGCGTACGCGGCCGAGCGGTCGACCTTGGACGGGTCTTTGCCACTGAAGGCGCCCCCACCGTGCCGTGACGCGCCGCCGTAGGTGTCGATGATGATCTTGCGCCCCGTGAGGCCCGCATCGCCCTTCGGACCGCCCGTCACGAACGGGCCGGCGGGGTTGATGACGTACCGCACGCCCGAGACGTCGAGTCCTGTCGTGGCGAGCACCGGGTCGATGACCTCGGCCTGCACCGCGGCGCGCAGCGCGGGCAGGGAGATGTCGGGGTTGTGCTGCGTCGAGAGCACGACCGTGTCGACGGTGCGCGGCACGGCGCCGTCGTAGCCGAGCGTGACCTGCGTCTTGCCGTCGGGCCGGAGGAATCCGAGCGCGCCCGACCGGCGGGCATCCGTGAGCCGCTCGGCGAGTCGGTGCGCCGTCCAGATCGCCATCGGCATGAGCTGCGGGGTCTCGGTCGTGGCATAGCCGAACATGATGCCCTGATCGCCCGCGCCGAGCGCCGAGATCGGGTCGGAGGACCCGCCCTCGCGGTGCTCGATCGCCGTGTCGACACCCGCCGCGATGTCACCGGACTGCTCCCCGATCGACACCGTGACGCCGCACGAGTCGCCGTCGAAGCCGGTCTCGCTGGAGGTGTAGCCGATGCGGTTGACGACGCCGCGGACGATCCCGGGAATGTCGACGTAGCCGTCGGTGCGCACCTCGCCCGCGACGTGCACGAGACCGGTCGTCACGAGCGTCTCGACGGCGACGCGGCTACCTCGGTCGACGGCGAGCAGCGCGTCGAGGATCGAGTCGGAGATCTGGTCGCAGATCTTGTCCGGGTGCCCCTCGGTGACGGACTCGGACGTGAACAGGCGCAGGCCGCTCATCGGGCTCTCCTCAAGGTTCGACGGATACGGAAACAATCATGCCCGCGTCCCCCGACATTGCGGGAAGCGCGGGCATGGATGCCGCCACACAGGGTCATGCGACCCGTGGCGGGAGAATCACTCGACGTGACGCAGGCGCAGCTTGTCTTCGTGGATCTCGTGCAGCGCGATCGTCAGCGGCTTGTCTTCGACCGACGAGTCGACGAGCGGTCCGACGTTGTCGAAGAGGTTTCCCTCGTGCAGGTCGGAGTAGTAGTCGTTGATCTGGCGCGCCCGCTTGGACGCGTAGATCACGAGCTGGTACTTCGAGTCGACCTTGTCGAGCAGCGCGTCGATGGGCGGGTCGATGATGCCCTTGTCACGTGCGGCCATGGTGAACCTCCAGGATCGGATGGGTGTGAAGTCGAGGATGCCGGCGCTCGGCGCCACGGCATCCGGCCATTCTATCAGCGCGCGAGCGCGGCGACCTCTGCCGCCGCGCGGGCGACGTCGTCGTTGACGACGCGGTAGTCGAACTCGCCCTGTGAGGCGAGCTCGACCTTCGCCGTCTTGAGGCGGCGCGTGCGCTCTTCGGCGTTCTCGGTGCCGCGCCCGACGAGTCGCTGGACGAGCTCGTCCCAGCTCGGCGGCAGCAGGAAGACCAGCGTCGCATCGGGAGCGGCCGCGCGCACCTGGCGCGCGCCCTGCAGATCGATCTCGAGGAGCACGGTGCGCCCTTCGGCGAGAGCACGATCGATCGGCGCCTTCGGGGTGCCGTACCGGTACTTGTTGTGCACGGTCGCGTGCTCGAGGAGCTCGCCGTCGGCGATGAGCCGATCGAACTCCGAGTCGTCGACGAAGAAGTAGTGCTCGCCGTCGGTCTCACCCGGCCGCGGCGGCCGCGTCGTCGCCGACACCGAGAGATGGATCTCGGGGTGATGCGCCTTGATGTGCGCGGCGACCGTGCCTTTCCCGACGGCGGTGGGGCCGGCGAGCACCACGAGACGGGAGCGCCCGGTCCGCGCGGCGCGCGGCGGGAACCGCTCGTCGAGCCAGTTCTTGAGGGCCACGCGCTGGCGCGCACCGAGGCCGCCGAGCCGCTTGACGGGCGAGATCTCGAGCTCGGCGAGAAGGCGGTCGCGCTTGCCCACACCGATCGCGGGGAGCGCCGTGAGGTACTCGGTGATGCGCATAGCCGCGGCGGGCGAGTCGGGGTCGTCCCACGCGCGCTGCAACAGCTCCTGCGGGGTGAGGACGCGCATCGTGACATCGTGCTTGAGTGCCGCGCGCTCGCGGCGGGCGGCAACCGCGCGCCGCGACGCGGCGACGCGGTCGACGTCGGGGGGTGTGCGTGAGTCAGCCATCGGACTTTCTACGGTACAGGTCGGCGCGCTCGACGACTCTCGCCGCGAGCCGATCCGGACCCGCCGAAAGGATGCTGCGACTCTCGCTCGCGATCACCTGTGAGGCGACGTACCCGAAGAGCCGGTCGAGGTCGGCCGGCTCCGCGCCCTGGGCGCCGAATCCGGGCGCGAGGATCGGGGTGCCGGCGAGGACGACGTCGCTGAGTCCGAACGAGCGGCGGTCGACGGTCGCCCCGACGACGAGTCCGAGCGAGCCAAGCGAGCCGGGAGCGCCGATGTTGCGCGCTGCGACGTCGTGCGCGATGGCTTCGGCGACACTCTCGCCGTCGTTGTCGGCGGCGCGCTGCACGGCGGCCGCCTCGGGGTTGCTCGTCGCGGCGAGCACGAACGCGCCCTTGTCGTGCTGCAGCGCGGTCGACAGGGCGGGGTGCAGCGAGTCGGCACCGAGGTACGGGCTGAGAGTCACCGCATCGCATTCGAGCGGCGATCCGGGCTGCAACCACGCGGCCGCGTAGCCCTCCATCGTCGTGCCGATGTCGCCGCGCTTGGCATCCGCGATCACGATCATCCCCGCGGCGCGCGCGGCCGCCATGACATCCTCGAGCGCGGCGAAGCCCGCCGAGCCGAATCGCTCGAAGAAGGCGACCTGTGGCTTGACGATGCCGACCCGGCCGGCCGCGGCCTCGACGGTGCGCAGGCCGAACTCACGGACGCCGGATGCCGTGGCCTCGAGCCCCCACGCGCGAACGAGGCCCTCGTGCGGGTCGATGCCGACGCACAGCGGTCCGTGTGCGTCGAGCGCCAGGCGCAGCCGCTGACCGAACGTCGTCACAGGGCCGCCTTTGCGGCGGCGCGATCCTCGGCGTACTCCTGCAGACTCCGCACGGCGAAGCCCTCACGCAGGACCGGAAGGGCGCTGACCGCCGCCCCGAGGACCGCCATCGTCGTGAAGAGGGCCTTGTCGGCGGCGACCGCCGCCGCCCGGATCTCGTATCCGTCGGCGCGCGCGATCCCGCCCGACGGCGTGTTCACGACGATGTCGATCTCGCCCGCGTTGATGAGGTCGACGACGTTGCGCTCCCCCGTCTCCTGCGTCGCGGAGTACTTGTTCACGACGTCGACGCGGATGCCGTTGCGCGAGAGGATCTCGGCCGTTCCCTCGGTCGCGGTGATGCGGAAGCCGAGCTCCTGCAACCGGTGCGCGGGCAGGATGACGGCGCGCTTGTCGTCGTCGGCGACCGAGAGGAACACGGTTCCACTCGTCGGCATCCCGCCGTAGGCCGCGGCCTGCGACTTCGCGAACGCCGTCGGGAAGTCCCGGTCGATGCCCATGACCTCGCCGGTCGAGCGCATCTCGGGGCCGAGCACCGAGTCGACGGTGTGCCCGTCGGCGGTGCGGAACCGCTTGAACGGCAGCACGGCCTCCTTGACGGCGACGGGCGAGTCGAGCGGCACGCGCGAGCCGTCCTGCGCCGGGAGCAGCCCCTCGGCCTTGAGATCCGCGATCGTGGCGCCCGCCATGATCCGCGAGGCGGCTTTCGCGAGCGGGATGCCGAGGGCCTTCGACACGAACGGCACCGTGCGGCTCGCGCGGGGGTTCGCCTCGATGACGTAGAGCACGCCCGCCGACACGGCGAACTGGACGTTCAGCAAGCCCCGCACGCCCACGCCCTCGGCGATCGCCAGGGTCGCCTGGCGCACGCGATCGATCTCGGTGCGCCCGAGCGAGATCGGCGGCAGGGTGCACGACGAGTCGCCGGAGTGGATGCCGGCCTCTTCGAGGTGCTCCATCACGCCGCCGATGTACAGTTCGTGACCGTCGTAGAGCGCGTCGACGTCGAGTTCCACGGCGTCGTCGAGGAAGCGGTCGACGAGCAGCGGCTTGCCCTCTTCGATGACGACCTCACCGGCCGTGCGCACGAAGTAGTCGCGCAGGCTCTCGGTGTCGTAGACGATCTCCATGCCGCGCCCGCCGAGCACGAAGCTCGGGCGCACCAGCACGGGGTACCCGATCTCCTCCGCGATCGCGACGGCGCCGGCCTCATCGATCGCGGTGTCGTGCCGCGGCGCGACGAGCCCGGCGCGGTCGAGCAGCTGCGAGAAGAGCTCGCGCTCCTCGGCGATGTCGATGGCAGCGGGCGACGTGCCGAGGATCGTGTATCCGGCATCCTCGATGCCCTTCGCAAGCCCCAGCGGGGTCTGGCCGCCGAGCTGGCAGACGACGCCGAGGATGGTGCCCGACGCGCTCTCTGCATGCAGGACCTCGAGGACGTCCTCGAGGGTCAGCGGCTCGAAGTAGAGCCGATCGCTCGTGTCGTAGTCGGTCGAGACGGTCTCGGGGTTGCAGTTGACCATGATCGTCTCGTAGCCGGCATCCGACAGCGCGAACGACGCGTGCACGCACGAGTAGTCGAACTCGACGCCCTGCCCGATGCGGTTGGGGCCCGAGCCGATGATGACGACCTTCGTGCGCTCGGAGGGTGTCACCTCGGTCTCTCGGTCGTAGCTCGAGTAGTGGTAGGGCGTGAGCGCCGGGAACTCTCCCGCACAGGTGTCGACCGTCTTGTAGACCGGGCGGACGCCGAACGCGTAGCGGATGCCGCGGATCTCCGCCTCGGTGACGCCGCGCAGCTGCGCGAGCTGGGCATCCGAGAAGCCGTGCTCCTTCGCGATGCGGATGACCTCGGCATCCAACTCGGAAGCCTCTTTCACGAAGGCGGCGACCTCGTTGATGAGCGCGATCTGGTCGAGGAACCAGGGGTCGATCTTCGTGGCCTCGAACGCCTGCAGGGTCGTCGCGCCCAGGCGCATCGCCTGCTGCAGTACGACGATGCGGCCGTCGGTGGGCTTCTTCGCGATCTCGAGCAGTTCGTCGACGGAACGATCCTCCGGACCCCAGTGGAACGACGATCCACGCTTCTCGAGCGATCGCAACGCCTTCTGCAGCGCCGTCGCGTAGTTGCGGCCGATGGCCATCGCCTCGCCGACCGATTTCATGGTTGTAGTCAGCGTCGTGTCGGCGTTCGGGAACTTCTCGAAGTTGAACCGCGGCACCTTGACGACAACGTAGTCGAGGGTCGGCTCGAAGCTCGCCGGCGTCGCCCGCGTGATGTCGTTGGGTACCTCGTCGAGGCGGTAGCCGATCGCGAGCTTCGCGGCGAGCTTCGCGATCGGGAAGCCCGTCGCCTTCGACGCGAGCGCCGACGAGCGCGACACGCGCGGGTTCATCTCGATGACGATGATGCGCCCGGTCGCCGGATCGACGGCGAACTGGATGTTGCAGCCGCCGGTGTCGACGCCGACAGCGCGGATGATGTCAATGCCGATGTCGCGGAGCTTCTGGTACTCGCGGTCGGTGAGGGTGAGGGCAGGCGCGACCGTGATCGAGTCGCCCGTGTGCACGCCGACGGGGTCGACGTTCTCGATCGAGCACACGACGACCGTGTTGTCGGACGTGTCGCGCATGAGCTCGAGCTCGTACTCCTTCCAGCCGAGGATCGACTCCTCGAGGAGCACCTCGGTCGTCGGCGAGTCGCGCAGGCCCGCGCCGCCGATGCGGCGGAGATCCTCTTCGTCGTACGCGAAGCCCGAGCCGAGCCCGCCCATCGTGAACGACGGACGGACCACGAGCGGGTAGCCGAGCTCGGCGGCGCCGGCGAGCAGGTCGTCCATCGTGTGCGCGATGACCGAGCGGGCGACATCCGCCCCGGCATCCAGCACGAGCTGCTTGAAGATCTGACGATCCTCGCCCTTGCGGATCGCGTCGACTTTCGCGCCGATCAGCTCGACGCCGTACTTCTCCAGAATGCCCTGCTCGTGCAGTGCCATCGCGGCGTTGAGGGCCGTCTGCCCGCCGAGGGTCGGCAGGATGGCATCCGGCTTCTCCTTCGCGATGATCGTCTCGATGACCTCGGGCGTGATGGGCTCGATGTAGGTCGCGTCGGCGAAGTCGGGGTCGGTCATGATCGTGGCCGGGTTGGAGTTCACGAGGATGACGCGGACGCCCTCTTCGCGGAGCACGCGGCAGGCCTGCGTGCCCGAGTAGTCGAACTCGCACGCCTGGCCGATGACGATCGGGCCGGACCCGATGACGAGGACGCTGTGGATGTCGTCGCGCTTAGGCACGGTTCTCCTTCACCATCGCCGCGAAGCGGTCGAAGAGGTAGTTCGCATCGTGCGGTCCCGCCGCCGCCTCGGGGTGGTACTGCACGCTGAACGCGGGGATGTCGAGGGCACGCAGTCCCTCGACGACGTTGTCGTTCAGGCCGACGTGGCTGACCTCGACGCGGCCGTACCCGTTCGGGCTCTCGACCTCACCCTCGAGCGGCGCGTCGACGGCGAAGCCGTGGTTGTGCGCCGTGATCTCGACGCGGCCGGTCTGCTTGTCGAGCACGGGCTGGTTGATCCCGCGGTGGCCGAACGGCAGCTTGTACGTGCCGAACCCGAGCGCGCGGCCGAGCAACTGGTTGCCGAAGCAGATGCCGAAGAACGGCAGCCGCTCATCCAGCACAGCCCTCAGCAGCGCAACGTGATCGCCGGATGCCGCGGGGTCGCCGGGGCCGTTCGAGTAGAACACCGCGACCGGGTCGATCGCGCGGATGCCGTCGATCGTGACGTCCTGCGGGAGCACGTGCACGTCGAAACCGCGCGCCGCGAGGTTCAGGATCGTCGCCTGCTTGACGCCGAGGTCAAGGACGGCCAGATTGCCGATCCGCTCGACACCGGGCGCCGCGGGCGTGACCTCGACCGAGTCGACCGACACCTCGGCCGACAGGTTGCGACCGCTCATCTCGGGCGCCTCGCGGACGATGCGTAGCTGCTCCTCGGCATCCAGCTCCGCCGCTCCTCCCGAGAAGACGCCGCCGCGCATCGAGCCCGACGAACGCAGCACGCGCGTGATCGCGCGGGTGTCGATTCCCGAGATCCCGACGATCCCGTCGCGGATGAGGGCGTCATCGAGCGACTCGTCGGCGCGCCAGTTCGACACGACCCGCGAGGGGTCGCGGACGATGTAGCCGGCAACCCAGATGCGACGCGACTCGGGGTCTTCGCCGTTCATGCCGGTGTTGCCGATGTGCGGCGCGGTCTGGAGGACGATCTGGCCCGCGTAGGACGGGTCGGTGAGGGTCTCCTGGTAGCCGGTCATGCCGGTGGCGAACACGACTTCGCCAAGCGTCGTGCCACGGGCGCCGTAGGCGCGTCCGGGGTGGCGCGAGCCGTCCTCGAGGACGAGCACTGCCGGGTCGGTGTGGAAGGTCATGCGTCGGTTCCCGTCGGGGTCGTGGACGTGTGCGTGGGTGCGAGCGTGGCGGCGATCGCGTCGGCGAGGGCGCGGGCCGAGGTGTCCTGCGGCCTCAGGTAGCTGTCGACCGGCACGGGCTCCGAGCCGTCGGCGCGCCACGCCAGGCGCACGAGACCGCCCGGCTCCACAGCGCGGTCGATAGCGACGCTCGCGAGGTCGACCCCGTCGATCGCGGCGATTGGGATGAACAGGCTCGCCGCCCCCGTGAGATCGAGGCCGACACCCGCGTTGGTGACGGTGACGCCGGCGCGCGAGCGGAAGCCGAGCCCCCGGATGGCGAGCCGCTCGAGCGGCTCGTCGCGGCGCGTCGTGGCGACGTAGAAGCCCGATGCGACGGCGGTCGTCACGGCATCCGCCGGAATATCCCCGAGGGGCGCCCGCAGGCCTGAATCGCGACGACGGCGCTTCGCCCACGCGAACGCGCCGAGCACGATCAGCACGAGCGCAAGCGCGACCATGATCAGGAGCGCGACTTCGCGGGTCATGCGCCGTTCTCCGTCATCGACGCGGCGAGCACGCCGTCCGCGACCGTCGGGCGACCACGGAAAAACGTCCAGCGCACCTCACCGGGAAGCTCGCGCCCGAGGTAGGGCGAGTTCACGCTCAGCCCGCGCAGGTCGCCCCGGGCGAACGTGCGCACGGGGGCGGGGTCGTAGAGGGTGAGGGATGCCGGCGCACCGGCGACCAGGCCCGTGCCGGCATCCTCGAGCCGTCCGATGCGCGCCGGGGCCGTCGACATGACGCGCGCGACGTCGTCCCACGTGAGCAGGCCCGTGTCGACGACGGCCTGCTGCACGACGCGGAGGGCCGACTCGAGCCCGACCATCCCGTTCGCGGCCGCCTGCCATTCGCACGACTTCGCTTCGGCGGGGTGCGGCGCGTGGTCGGTCGCGACGATGTCGATCGTGCCGTCGGCGAGGCCGTCGCGCACGGCCTGCACGTCCTCGTCGCGGCGTAGCGGCGGATTGACCTTGAACCGTGCGTCATAGCCGCGCACGAGTTCGTCGGTGAGCAGCAGGTGGTGCGGCGTGACTTCGGCGGTGACGTTGACGCCGCGCTTCTTCGCCCACCGGATGATGTCGACCGACCCCGCCGTCGAGAGGTGGCAGACGTGCAGTCGCGAGCCGACGTGCTGGGCGAGCAAGACGTCGCGGGCGATGATCGACTCCTCGGCGACCGCAGGCCAGCCGGCGAGGCCGAGCTCGGCCGACACGGCGCCCTCGTTCATCTGCGCACCCTCGGTGAGCCGCGGGTCCTGCGCGTGCTGCGCGACGACGCCATCGAACGCCTTCACGTACTCGAGGGCGCGCCGCATGATGAGCGGGTCGAAGACGCAGAAGCCATCGTCGCTGAAGACGCGAACCTGGGCGCGAGAGGATGCCATCGCGCCGAGCTCCGCGAGTCGCTCGCCCTTCTGCCCCACGGTGACTGCGCCGATCGGCTGCACGTGCACGTAGCCGGCGGCTTCGCCCAGGGCGAGCTCCTGCTCGACGACGCCTGCCGTGTCGGCGACGGGCGACGTGTTCGGCATCGCGAACACGGTCGTGTAGCCGCCCGCGGCCGCAGCCCGCGACCCGCTGAGGATCGTCTCGGATGCCTCGTAGCCCGGCTCGCGCAGGTGCGTGTGGAGGTCGACGAGTCCCGGCAGGGCGATCAGGCCGTCGGCGTCGACGACGGTCGCGCCGGCGCGGCTCAGGCCCGTGCCGACCTCGACGATGCGTCCCTCGTCGAAAAGGAGGTCGGCGGCATCCGTGCCGTTCAGCTTCGCTCCGCGGATCAGCGTGGCGCTCATCGGTCGTCCTCCTCGAGTCGTTCGCCGGCCAGCAGCAGGTAGAGCGCAGCCATGCGCACCGAGACACCGTTCGCGACCTGTTCGAGGACGGTCGAGCGTGGCGAGTCGGCGGCGTCGGCGGAGATCTCCAGGCCCCGATTCATCGGTCCGGGGTGCATGACGATGCTACCTTCCGGCAGGGCCGCCAGGCGCGCCGCGTCGAGGCCCCAGCGGCGCGAGTACTCGCGCTCGGTCGGGAAGTAGGCGGCGTTCATCCGCTCGAGCTGGATGCGGAGCATCATGATCGCGTCGGGCTTCCGAGCGATCGCCTCGTCGAGGTCGTAGACGATGTCCGCGAGCGGCCACGCGGCGAAGTTCTGCGGCAGCAGGGTTGGCGGCGCGACGAGCGTGACCAGCGCCCCGAGGGTCGACAGGAGCCACACGTTCGACCGGGCGACGCGCGAGTGCAGGATGTCGCCGACGATCGTCACGCGGATGCCGGCGAGGTCCCGCCCGCGGCTGTCGTCGCCGAAGAAGCGCTTGCGGAGCGTGAAGGCATCCAGAAGCGCCTGCGTCGGGTGCTCGTGCGTGCCGTCGCCGGCGTTGACGACGCCCGCCGTGATCCACCCGCTCGTGGCGAGCGTGTGCGGCGCGCCGGAGGCGCCGTGGCGGATGACGACGGCATCCGCCCCCATCGCCTGCAGCGTCTGCGCGGTGTCCTGCAGACTCTCGCCCTTGCTCACAGACGAACCCTTGGCGGAGAAATTGATGACGTCGGCGGACAGGCGCTTCGCGGCCGCCTCGAAGGAGATGCGCGTGCGGGTGGAGTCCTCGAAGAAGAGGTTGACGACCGTCTTGCCGCGGAGCGTCGGGAGCTTGCGCACCTCGCGCGACTGCGTGTCGCGCATGTCCTCGGCGACGTCGAGGACGCGGAGGGCATCCTCGCGTGAGAGCGTGCGGGTGTCGAGCAGGTGCCTCATGATGCGATCGTCACCTCTTCGATCCCGTCGGTCTCGGCGAGGTGCACGTTGACGCGCTCGGCGCGGGCGCTCGGCAGGTTCTTGCCGACGAAGTCCGGGCGGATCGGCAGCTCGCGGTGACCGCGATCGACGAGGATCGCGAGGCGGACGGCCGCAGGCCGGCCGATGTCCTTCAGAGCGTCGAGGGCGGAGCGGATGGAGCGCCCCGAGAAGAGCACGTCGTCGACGAGGACCACCGTTTTGCCGTCGATGCCCCCCGCGGGGATGTCGGTCGGGTGCGGCGTTCGCGTCGGGTTTCGGTGCAGGTCGTCGCGGTACATCGTGATGTCGAGCGCGCCCACCGGGACAGACGCGCCGGAGAACTCCGTGAGGAGCGAGCCGACGCGTTCGGCGAGAGTGACTCCGCGGGTCGGGATGCCGAGGATGACGAGGTCATCGGCTCCGCGATTGGACTCGAGGATCTCGTGCGAGATCCGAGTCAGCGCCCGTGCGATGTCGGCGGCATGCATGACGGTCCGCGAGGGTTCGGACGTGGTCATACGCTGCTCCCTTCTCCGCCTCACAGGACGGTGTTAAAGGTTGCGGTCGTTCTCCTCCACCTTAGCGGACGCGCGCGGGCGCAGTGGTTTCGATACGCCGCGCTCCGCGCGGCTACGGGGCCACCGAATGGGGGTGGCTCCTTGGGTGCGGGGGGTTCCGCCTCGGTGAGCGACAGGGGGTCGAGTGCCCGCGGCGCCCCCACCGGTGGTCGAGTGCCCGCGGCGCAGCCGCGGGTGTATCGAGACCACCCCGACCCGCAGCAGGAGTCTGTGGTTTCGATACGCCCGGCTACGCCGGGCTACTCAACCACCGAAGCGGCTCGAGCGCCCGTGCCCGCGGCGGAGCCGCGGGTGTATCGAGACCACCCCGACCCGCAGCAGGGGACTGTGGTTTCGATACGCCGCGCTCCGCGCGGCTACTCAACCACCGAGTGCGGCGGATGCCGTCTCGACGACGCGTGAGGCGCGAATCGGATGCCCGGGCGTCGTCAGGCACTGCCCCGACGCGAGGTCCCACTTCCAGTCGTGCAGAGCGCACGTGAGCACGCCATCCTCGATCTTGCCGGTCTTCGTCAGGTCGGCGCGCAGGTGCGGACACCGGCGCTGCACCGTCCACTCGCCGATCTCGGCATCCTCGGTCTGATCTGACTGCTCCGCGTACCAGTTCTCGACGTACTCGATGCGGTCGCGCGAGAGGCACTTCAGGAACGTCGTGAGGAACTCGTTGAACTTGCCCGAACGCCCCACCTCGAACTGCATCGACAGGAGAATCGAGTTCGACCAGTCGATCTCGTGGTCGGCGATGTTCGTCGAGACGAGATCGGCGGGAATCGTGTACCAGTAGAGGCACTCCTCCCCCGCGTACTCGCGCACCTTGGCCTTCGGGAAGTCGACGACCATGTCGAGCTCGCCGATCCGGAACCGCACGTTGCCGCCGACGCCCGTGCGGATGGTGCGCGCGCGGCGCAGCAACGGCTCCCACCACTCCTGAATCGCGGCGAGCATCTCCGCCGGCGGCAGCACCGGCGAACGCCGCGAAACCTCCGCCCGGACTTCGGCCTGGCGCGAATCCCGCTGCGAGGCCAGGTACGCCCACTTGTCGTCGAAGATCCGGTCGATCTCGTCCTGCCTGTACAGCGTCTGCGTGACGCTCACCTCGCCGCCGTCGAGGTCGACCTGCGTCCCCGGGACGAACTCGTACCCCTTCTGCGCGGGCCGCTCGATCGCCATGTGCGCGAGGAACTGACGCTGATCCGTGAAGATCGAGTCGTCCTGGAGCCCGTAGCCGTTGTAGCGGAAGAGCTCTTCGCGGAGGAACATCGGCGGCCCCGCCATGGGGAAAACGTGTGCGGCATCCACCTTCTCGATGTAGTACAGGGCGCGCTTGTTCTGGGCGTCGCGCTTGAGCTTCGCGAAGTTCTGCTTCGCATCTTGCGGCAGGTCGTAGACCATCGGCCACCAGATCGCGCCGGAGACCTGCGTGAAGTAGGCATCCGGCTTCGAGAACGACAGCAGCTTCTCGAGATCGAGCGGGTGGGAGTCGTTCTGATTGAGGACGGATGCCGTGCCGTCATCCACCGACAGCGACGAGTCGCCGATCGGGCCGTCGCTCGGGGCGCGCAGCGGCGTCACCATGATCTTGAGGCCGTTCTCGTACTCCAGCACCTCGCCGGGCTGCGTGTAGATGAGGTTCTCGTAGCCGAGCGCGCGAAGGTCGGACTCGAGGTCGTCGGTCGGATACGCGGGCAGCAGCACGCGGATGCTCTTCGGCACGTAACGCTCGAGCAGCGCAGGGTCGAAGTGGTCGCGGTGGCGGTGCGAGACGTAGAGGAAGTCGGCGGCTCCGAACCGCTCCCAATCGAGGCCGCGGTTGTCGGGGAAGGGGAACCACGAGCCGAAGAAGCTCGGCCCGATCACGGGGTCGCACAGGATGCTGCCGCCGGTCGTCTCGATGAACATGCCCGCGTGCCCGAGGCCTGTGATGCGCATGGATTCCTCCTGGTCGAACAGCTCCCGAGTCTACGCGGCGGGGCTGTGCGCCCTCACGAGGTCGCGGGCGCGCCGACGACCTCGACGCCTGCGGCGCGGGCCGCGCTCGAGAGCGGCCAGTCCCGCCGCAGTTCTTCGAGATACCCGTCGGGGTAGTCGATCGTCCCGTGGCTTTCGTCGAGAGCCCGCCGTCGCGCCGCGCGGCGATCAGCCTGCGCCGTTGCCACCAACTCGGCTCCGAGCGCCGCCAGTCGGGCGAGCAACTCGGAGCGAGGCACCTCCGGCCACTCCTTCGCGGCGATCTCCAGCGCACGCGCGACCGGCGGTGTCTGTGTCACCTGAGTGCGCGCAATTCTGGTGGGCATGCGCCGAAAGTATCACCGTGGTTCGCGGTGGTACACACGAGCGTCCGTCCGATCCGAGGTGCGCTCATAGACTCAGATCGTGTACATCCTCGTGGCCGTCTATGCCGCCGCCGCGGCGCTCGTCGTCTGGGCGATTGTGCTCCGGCGACAGGCGGGACGCTTACCGCGATCGCTCGTGGCGGAGTACGCGCCCTGTCCCCGCGCCCGCGTCCTCGACGACGCTGTGCTCGCCGAGCAGGACCGCCGCGCCGCCGCCGCGGGCGGCAGCGCTGTGGATCGTCCCCACCGGCGCGGCCCGTCGCTTCACGGCCGCCGGTGAGGCCCGCAGGCGCCACCTCGACGGCATCCGTCAATACCTGGCGCTGGCCGAGGCAGATCGGATGCGGGTGCTGCACTCGCCGAGCGGCGCGCAGGTGACGGGCTCGGGGAGCGTCGGCGCGGCCGAGGCGTTCGTGATCAACGAGCGACTCCTCCCCTACGCCGTCATCCTCGGCGTTGAGAAGGAGTGGCTCGGCGAGCTGAAGCTGGCGTACGACGAGCTCGACGCCACCTCGCTCGCGGCGCTGGGCGAGGTTTCGGAGACGATGGTCGACCTGCTCGAGGTGACGGCGGCGCTCGGTGATCTTGCGTAACTGGCGTTCGCCGTCGGAGACCTGGTCGATGCCGGTGGCGGAGTTTTCGAGGTGGTCGGCGGCGTCTTTGAAGCGATCGGCGACCTCACCCCCTGAGCCGCGAGCCCCTGAGCCGCGCCGTCGGCTCCCCCGTCAGCTCGAGCGGGCGATCCGCGCGAGGACGCCGTGCACGAACGAGCCCGAGTCGTCGGTGGAGAACTCCTTCGCAAGCTCGACGGCCTCGTCGATCGCGACGGCAGCCGGAACCTCATCGTTGAAGAGCAGTTCCCACGTCGCCAGGCGCAGGATCGCGCGGTCGACCGCCGGCATCCGTTCGAGCTTCCAATCGCGCGCGTGCGTCACGATCTCTTCGTCGATCGCGTCGCGGTTGTCGACAACGCCGTCGACGATCTCGCGGGCATACAGCCACGAAGCCTCACGGGCGGGTTCGCTCGCCGCGCGCTTCGCTTCGGTGGCGAGGGTCGCGGCCAGGTCGTCGCCGCGAACGTCGGACTGGTACAGGATGTCGAGGGCGCGCTTGCGCGCCTTGGAGCGTGCGCTCATCGGTTCAGCCGCGCGTCAGTTGACGCGGCCGAGGTAGTCGCCCGTGCGCGTGTCGACCTTGACCTTCGTGCCCTGCTCGACGAACAGCGGCACCTGGATCTCGTACCCGGTCTCCACCGTCGCAGGCTTCGTGCCAGCCGACGAGCGGTCGCCCTGAAGGCCCGGCTCGGTGTACGTGATCTCGAGGACGACGGATGCCGGCATCTCGACGTACAGCGGGTTGTCGTTGTTCAACGCGATCTGGACCTGCTGGTTCTCGAGCAGGAAGTTCGCCGCATCGCCGACGGTCGCAGCCCCCATGGAGAGCTGGTCGTAGTTGTCGACATCCATGAACACGAAGCTGTCACCGTCGTTGTAGAGGTAGGTGAAGTCGCGGCGGTCGACGTTCTCGATCTCGATCTTCGCGCCGGCGTTGAACGTGCGGTCGACGACCTTGCCGCTCAGAACGTTCTTGAGCTTCGTGCGCACGAACGCGCCACCCTTGCCCGGCTTGACGTGCTGGAACTCCACGACGTTCCAAAGCTGCCCATCGATCGAGAGGACGACGCCGTTGCGGATGTCTGCGGTGGATGCCATGAGTGTGGAGTTTCCGTTCGTGAGTCTCGAGGAGGCGGCGTGCGCGCGGGCAGGCGGCCGACAGTCGATCTTAGCCCACGCGCTGCGCCGCGCCCCGATCAGGCGTAGGAGTAGAAGCCCTCTCCGGTGCCCACACCCAGCTTGCCCTTGTCGATGTAGTTCTCCTTGAGCCAGGCCGCGATCGCGAGATCGCCCTTCGGACCGTGGGTCAGGATGTTGTACGGCGTGTTCAGCCCGATGACGTCGAGGATCTGGAACGGCCCAAGCGGCGAGCCCGTTGCGATGCGCCACGTCCAGTCGATGTCCTCTACCTCGGCGTAGCCGCCGGCCGCGAGACCCATCGCCGCGTTCAGCAGCGGCACGAGCAGCGTGTTCAGCACGTAGCCGGCCTTCTCCTTGTGGATGGGGATCGGCACCATACCGATGTCACCCGCGAAGCGGACGACCGTATCGAAGACCTCGGGCGAGGTCTCGGGCGTGCCCATGATCTCGGCGGTGTTGAACTTCCACACCCGGTTCGCGAAGTGCAGCGCCAGGAACCTGTCGGGGCGCCCTGTGTAGGCAACCAGGTCACTCGGGAGCAGAGTCGAGGAGTTCGTCGCGAAGATCGTGTGCTCGGGGGCCAGCGGGCCGAGCTTCTCGTAGGTTGAGCGCTTCAGATCGAGGATCTCGGGAATCGCCTCGATGATCAGGTCGGCCTGCGCGGCCGTGGAGAGGTCGGATGTGGTCGTGATGCGCGCCAGCGCCTCGTCGGCGCGGCCGCGCGCACCGCCGGGCACCTCGACGCGGTAGGTCGCGACGAGCCTGTGGAATCGCTCCTTCGCCGCGTCGAGTGCCGCATCGTTGATGTCGTACGCGATCACCGAGAACCCGTTGTACGCCGTCTGGAACGCGATCTGCGATCCGAGGACGCCCGTGCCGAGCACGGCGACAGTGGTGATGTCAGTCATTGTCTCCTCTTTCTGGCGGGGTGCCGCCGTTGTGGGCACTCTCGTGCCGTCGCGGCGGGTTCGCCGCGCTCGCATGTGCCTGCGCCTGTGCGCCGGCGATGATCTGTGCGATCTGCGCACGCAGTTCATCGGCGTCTCGATCAAGACCGAGGCCCGGCTGGACGAGGAAGATGTGAGTCGCCGCGAAGATCGATCGGGCTGCGATGCGCGCGGCATCCCTCCCAGCCTGCGGCGCGATGATCGCGGCGATGCGCGTCTCGAGGTCGTCGATCACGCGCAGCCCGTCGAGACGGTAGCGGCCGGCTTCGTTCTCCCCGAACATAAGCTCGCGCTGGTAGATGGCCGTGTCGCGGGGGGCGCGGGCCGCCAACCGCACGAGCGGCGTGAGCAACGCGGCGACGGCATCAAGTGCGTCTGCGAGAGGTCCGGCCGCGCGCGCTCCCTCGTCGATAGCCGCCTCGATGCGGGCGTTGAACACCGCAAGCAGCAGTTCCGCCTTTGTATCGGCGTACCGGAAGACGGTCCCTGCGGCGACGTCGGCGGAGTCCGCGATCTGCTGCGTCGTGACGCCCGCGTAGCCGTGCTCGTCGAACAGGTCCGCGGCAGCGCTCAAGATCCGCCGACTCTTATCGGCCATGTTGCGCTCGCGTCGCGAGAGTGATCCGCTCACATAATGATTGTACTCATTATTGAGCACGCTCAGTCCGTCTGAACCGCCTGAGCGATATCCGCCTCGCGATACCAGGTGTCAACGTACGGCGGGTTTTGGGTCGCGAACAGTCGCTCGTAGGACTGGTTGTCGAGGTTCAGCGTGCTGGTCGCGTCAGTGACAACTGGCGTGGCAGGGCTCATCCCAGCCCTGCAGTAGAACACGACGAAGCCGCCGCCGCCATCGGAGATGCCCGCGGTCACACAGGGCGCCCCCTCATCGCCGTCCATCGCCGTAACGGTGGCCCCGTCGGCTGTGGCGCCGTTCGCGAACGTCATGCAGTTCGTCGGGTCGATCGCCTGGCACCAGGTGCCGTCGAGATCAGCGAGGGTTGGCGCCGCATCCTCGGTCGGAGAAGGAGCCGCGGACGGCGACGAAGATGAGGGCGGGGAGGACGGGGTCGACTCGGATGCCGTCGGCGTCGGTGCCGCCTCGGTCGTCGAGGCGCACGCGCCGAGCCCGGTTGCCAGCATCGCCAGAATGCCAAAGATCGCGATCTTCTTGTTCACGGGGCCGACTGTATCGATCGCCTGAGCGACGGTCACCCCCTTGCGGCGCCTGCCGAACAGGGCAAAAATCAGCCCTCGGCGCGGCCGGCGATGACGTCGACGAGCAGGTCGACGGCGCGCTCGTATCCGCCCACGCCCTCGCCGATGACGTGGACGACAGCGACATCCCGGACGTACGAGTGGTGGCGGAACTCCTCGCGTTCGTACACGTTCGAGATGTGCACCTCGGCGACCGGCAGCGCGACGCCCGAGAGCGCATCGCGCAGGACGACCGAGGTGTGCGTGAGCCCGCCAGGGTTGATGAGGATTCCAGCGCAGGTCGTCCGCGCGTCGTGGATCGCGTCGATGAGCACGCCCTCGTGGTTCGACTGGACGGCGGTCACCTCGAAGCCGTGGCGGGCGGCGGCGTCCGTCACGAGGCGTTCGACGTCGGTGAGGGTCGCGTGCCCGTAGACCTCCGGCTCACGGATGCCGAGGAGGTTCAGGTTCGGGCCGTTCACGAGGAGCAGGCGGCGGGGTGCGGTCACGCGCTCACCCTACTCTCGCGTATCATCCGGCGACCTCCTGGTAGGCGGCGAACAGCAGCGACTCGTCCGGCGCCTGCAACACCGTGGGCTTGCCGATGTCATCCAGCACGATGAAGCGGAGCATCGAACCGCGCGTCTTCTTGTCGCGCTGCATCGTCGCGAGCAGCTGCTGCCACGCGCCGGGCCGGTACGACGTCGGAAGGCCGAGAAGCTCGAGGATGTCGCGGTGGCGCTGCGCGGCGGCATCCGGCAGCCGACCGGCAAGGCGCGAGAGCTCGGCGGCGAACAGCATGCCCACCGAGATCGCCGCGCCGTGTCGCCACTGGTAGCGCTCGGCGTGCTCGATCGCGTGACCGAGCGTGTGGCCGTAGTTGAGCACCTCACGCAAGCCTGCTTCGCGCAGGTCCTCCCCCACGACCCGCGCCTTCATCTCGATCGCCAGCTCGATGCACCGGCGGAACGCAGGCGAGGACGGGTCGACGGCAGCGTCCGGATCGGCCTCGATCAGATCGAGGATTTCGGGGTACCAGATGAACCCCGCCTTGACGACCTCGGCAAAGCCCGCGACGCGCTCGTTGCGGCTGAGCGAATCGAGCAGCGCGAGATCGCACACGACGGCGCGCGGCGGCCAGAACGCGCCGACGAGGTTCTTGCCCTCGGCGGTGTTGATCCCGGTCTTGCCGCCGACAGCGGCATCCACCATCCCGAGCACGGTCGTCGGAACCTGCACGAGCGCGACGCCGCGCAGCCAAGTCGCGGCAACGAAGCCCGCCAGATCGGTGACGGCGCCCCCGCCGAAGCCGACGACCGCATCGGTGCGGGTGAAGTCGGCCTGGCCCATGACCTGCCAGCAGAAGGCGGCGACTTCGACGCGCTTGCCGGCTTCGGCATCCGGGATCTCGGCGAGAAGGACCTGGCGCTCCCCCGACGCCATGAGCGTGTCGCGAAGCGCGGATGCCCGTTCCTGCAGCGTCGGCGGATGCACGACGAGCACGCGCCGCGCGTCGGCGGGCAGTGCCTCGGCGACGAGGGGAAGGATGCCGCGGCCGATCGTCACGTCGTACGGCTGCTCGCCGCCGACCCGGATGACGGTCGTCTCGGTGTCGGTCATGCGTCCTCCTGGGCGGCCGTGCTCTCGGATCCTTCGCGCGCCCACGCCACGATCCGTGCGACGACGTCGGACAACGGCCCCGACGACGTGTCGAATGTGGCCTGCGCAACGCTTTCGTACACGGGACGGCGCTCGTCGTAGATGCGCTCCCACCGAGCGACCGGGTCTTCTCCCTCGAGGAGCGGGCGCGTTCCGCCGCCGATCCGCGACGCGACGACGTGCGGCTTCACGGTGAGCAACACCGTCCGATGATCCCTCAGCTCGGCGCGGGTCTGCTCGTCGAGCACTGCTCCCCCGCCGAGCGCGACGACTCCGCCCGTGGCGAGCGCCTCGCGGACGGCCTCCCGCTCGAGCGCGCGGAAGTGCTCCTCGCCATGATCGGCGAACAGTGCTGCGATCGGCCCGTGGTCACGCACGACGATCCGGTCGCTGTCGGCGAAGGGAACCCCGAGCTCCCGCGCGATGCGGCGCCCCAGGCTGGTCTTGCCGGCGCCCATCGGTCCGATCAGGACGATCGCCGCCGCGGTCATGCGAGTGAGTCGTCGCTGTCGGATGCCGTGTGGAGCGACGGTGGGATGGTTGCGAGGTACGACTCGAGGTTCCGGCGCGTCTCGGCGAGCGAGTCGCCGCCGAACTTCTCGAGCACCGCCTCCGCGAGCACGATCGCGACCATCGCCTCCGCGACGACACCCGCCGCGGGCACGGCGCACACGTCGGAGCGCTGGTGGTGCGCGGTCGCAGCCTCTCCGGTCGAGACGTCGATCGTCCGGAGCGCGTGCGGAACCGTCGCGATCGGCTTCATGCCGGCGCGAACGCGCAGGACAGTGCCCGTCGACATCCCGCCCTCCGTGCCGCCGGCACGGTCAGACGCGCGGGTGATGCCCTCCGATGCCGCGAAGAGCTCGTCATGCGCGGCCGACCCGCGACGGCGCGTCGTCTCGAACCCGTCGCCGACCTCGACCCCCTTGATCGCCTGGATCGACATGAGCGCCTGCGCGAGTCGCCCGTCGAGGCGGCGATCCCACTGCACGTGCGACCCGAGCCCGGGAGGCAGGCCGTACGCCAGCACCTCGACGATGCCGCCGAGCGTGTCGCCGTCCTTCTTCGCGGCATCCACTTCGGCCACCATCGCCGCCGACGTCTCCGGTTCGAAGCAGCGCAGCGGATCGGCATCCAGGGTGTCGACGTCGTCGGGGCCCGGGAGTGCGGCATCGGCCGGCACCTGCACCGGACCGATCGAGAGGGTGTGGCTCACGAGGCGGATGCCGAGTTCGCCCAGGAACGAGCGGGCGATCGCACCGAGCGCGACGCGTGCGGCCGTCTCGCGTGCGCTCGCGCGTTCGAGGATCGGACGCGCTTCGTCGAACCCGTACTTCTGCATGCCGACGAGGTCGGCGTGTCCGGGCCGCGGACGGGTGAGCGCCGCGCCGCGACCGCGCGACATGTCGGTCAGCTCGACCGGCTCGGCGCTCATGACCTCGGTCCACTTGGGCCACTCGGTGTTGCCGACCCGCAACGCGATCGGGCTGCCGATGCTGAGGCCGTGCCGGACGCCGGCGGAGATCGTGAGTTCGTCTTCTTCGAACTTCATGCGCGAGCCGCGCCCGTAGCCGAGCTTGCGGCGCGCCAGGTCCGCCTGGATCGCGGCGCGCGAGATGGGGACGCCGGCGGGCAGTCCCTCCATGAAGGCGACGAGTTCGGGGCCGTGCGATTCGCCGGCCGTGAGCACGCGGAGCATTCGACTAGTCTCCCACGAGCGCCGAGCGCATGACGTCGACGACGGCGCTCTCTGCGGGCAGCTCCTGCGTGCTCTCGCCCGTCGCGAAGATCCGGATCTGCAACACCGCCTGGTGCAGCAGCATCCCGAGCCCGTTGCGCGCCGTGCCGCCCGCCCGGTCCCACGCGAGCGCGAGCGGCGTCGGCCAGTGTCCATAGACGACGTCGTAGAGCATCCCGCCGGACGCCGCGATCGCCCCGGCCATCGGCGCCGCAAGTTCCGCACCGCCCGGGAGCGTCGAGATGGTGAGCGGGACGGATGCCGGGGCCACGGCATCCATCGAGGTCGCCGTCACGTCGACGCCGAGCCGCGCCCCCAGCGAGGCGAGAGCCGCGGCCGCGTCGGGCCTGCGCGCGACGACCTCGACGTGCGTCGCGCCGAGCTCTGCGAGCGCGACGAGGGCCGACGTCGCCGTCGCACCGGCTCCGACGATCCGCGCGCGGTCGACTCCCCCGAGTCCCGCTTCGCGCAGGTCTGCGACGATGCCGCCGACGTCCGTGTTGAATCCGCGCGGCGGGCCGCCTGTGAGCAGGAGCGTGTTGACGGCGCCCGTGAGCTCCGCGGCCCGGTCGCGCGTCGCGGCCGCGGCGAACGCGGCGCCCTTCAGCGGAAACGTCAGCGAGAGGCCGCGGTACTCGGCCCCGAGGCCGGTCAGCTCGGAATCGAACGCCCCCGCATCCACTCTCCTGCGACCGTACGTCCAGTCCCAGCCGAGCCGCGCGTACGCGGCCGTGTGGATGCGCGGCGACACGCTGTGCTCGATCGGATCGCCCCAGACCTCGAGCCGTGAGCGTTCGAGACCCGATGCGGCGCGCAGCACCGCCTCAGCAGCCACGGTTGTCGTTCTCGGAGCACCACTTCTCCCACTCGGCGATGCCCGCCTGGTGCTCGGCGTAGGTCTCCGAGAAGATCGTCTCGCCCGTGTCCATGTTCCACGTGACGAAGTAGAGCCACGGGCCCTCGGCCGGATTCATCGCGGCATCGATCGCGACATCGCCGGGGTTCGAGATGGGACCCACCGGCAGTCCGTCGACGACGTAGGTGTTCCACGGGTTCTGGTCTTCGAGGGCTTCGGCCGAGGAGCTCGCCGTTCCGTCGTGCATCTCGCCGTAGCCGAACTGGGCGGTCGAGTCCATCTGCAGCCGCATCCCATCGGCGACGCGGTTCGCGATGACGCGCGACACCTTGTAGAAGTCGTCCTGCAGTCGCGCCTCGCGCTGGATGATCGAGGCCGTCGTCAAGATCTCCTGGCGCCGTTCGACGGGCACGCCCGCGGCATCGAGCGACTGGACCGTGCGGTCGACGAGCTTCTGGATGACCTGCTGCGCCGTCGTGCCGGGATCGAACGTGTAGGTCGCGGGGAAGAGCCACCCCTCGAGCGGCTGGCCGCCCGCGGCGACCACCGCCGGGTCGGCCGGCACCCCGTAGACCGTCGAATCGGCGATGGCGGCCTGGAAGTCGGCGAGCGGGATGCCGAGGCCATCGGAGAGCAGCTGCAGGCTCTGATCGACCGTGAGCCCCTCGCGCAGCTGCGCCGTGTTCTCGCGCTTGTTGGCGGGGTCAAGGAGCGCCTCGAGCGCCGCCGCGGAGGTCATCTTCTGCTGCAGCGTGTAGACCCCGGGGTGGAACGTCGGGTTCTCGCCGGTCTTGATGAGGTGGTCGTAGAAGGCATCCGCGGTCTTCGTGACGCCCGCGTTGAAGAGCGTCTGCGAGATGGTCGAGCCGGTATCTCCTGACACGATCACCACGGTCGCCTCGCCGGTGGCCATGCCTTCGTCGTAGTCCTTCGGCTCTTCCCAGCCCATGAACTCGCGGATCTTGTCTTCGTACGTGTTCCACACGTAGAAGCCGCCCACCGTGATCCCGCCGAGGATCGCCAGCACGACGCCGAAGATCACCCACGCGGCGACCCGGCTCTTGCGCCGGTCGCGCTGCTGGCGGGCGACTCGCGCTCGTTCGTCCTCGTCCTGCTCGGCGACGAAGAGGGCGTCCAGCGTCTGTGGAGCTCGAGGTGCGGCGACCGGCTCGGAGGCGGCCTGCTGCGCGGGCGCCGCGGGCGGAGCGACGGGCGTTGCCCCGGTCTGCAGCGCGCGCGCCTCGCGGCGACTGAGCGGAGCGGGGGCTTCGTCGGCCTCTCCGGAGGGCGCAGCATCCTGCGGTGCCGACGCACCGTGCGTACGCACGCCGGGCGTCGGCAGCTTGCTGAACAGGTCCGCGAACTGATCGTCGTTCGGCGGGGTTTCGGGCATCAGGTGGGCTCCTGCGAGTCGGGGAGCAACGCACCGGTCGGGTTACCGGTGCTCTTTTCGACGTCGATGGCCTGCTGAAGCAGCACGACCGCGGCGACTTGGTCGATAATCCTACGAGAAGAACGCTGAGAACGCCCGGCTTCTCTCAGCGCGGCATGCGCCGACACGGTACTGAGCCGCTCATCGACCAGCCGCACCGGCAAGCCGGACGCACGCTGAAGTTCCGCGGCGAACGCCCGGGCATCCGACGTGGATGCCGTGTCGCCGCCCGACAGACTCACCGGCAGCCCCACGAGGAGCTCGAACGCGTCGTGCTCGGCGGCGAGCTCGGCGATGCGCACCGCCGCTGTATCCGAGCGCGGCACGGTCTCCACCGGAACGGCCAGCAGTCCGTCGCGGTCGCACCGCGCCACTCCGACGCGGGCCTTGCCCACGTCGACTCCGAGGCGCACGCCGCGGCGGAACTCCGTCACGAGGCGGGGTTCTCCAGCGCCGCGCGCACCGCGACCAGCGCCGCGGGAATCGCGGCGGCATCCGTGCCGCCACCCTGCGCGACGTCGTCGCGACCGCCTCCGCCGCCACCGAGCGCCGACGCCGCCGCCTTCGCGAGAACGCCGGCCTTCGCACCGGCGGCGCGCGCGGCGTCATCGGTTGCGACGATCACGACGGGTCGCCCCAACACCTCGGCGCCGAGGGCGACGACCGCGCCCGCGCCGACCCGCGCGCGCACCTGCAGGGCGAGCGTGCGCACGTCATCGGCGGATGCCGCGATGCCGATCGACTCGGTCACGACGCGATACGGACCGGTCGAGCGGGCCGACTCCGCCAGCGCGGGGATGCGGCCTTCGAGCGCCTTCGCCTCGAACTGGGCGATGCGCTTCTCGGCGGCCTTGAGGCTCGCCGCGAGCTCCGCGATACGCGCCGGAAGCTGGTCCTTCGGGGTCTTCAGCGACGCCGTGAGCTGCGACACGATCGCGCGCTCGGCCGCAAGCTCGCGGAACGCGTCGGCGCCGACGAGCGCTTCGACGCGGCGGTTCGACGAGCCGACAGACGACTCGCCGATGAGGTTGATGAGCCCGATCTGCGCCGACGACGACACGTGCGTCCCCGCGCAGAGCTCGCGCGACCACGGTCCGCCGATGTCGACCATCCGCACGGTGTCTCCGTACTTCTCGCCGAACAGCGCCATCGCGCCCGCGGCCTTCGCCTCGTCGAGCGACATGACGCGCGTCGTCACCTCGAGGTCGTCGCGGACGGCGCCGTTGGCGATCTCCTCGATCTCAGACTTCGTGGCATCCGACAGCGCCTGATTCCAGGAGAAGTCGAAGCGCAGGTAGCCCGCGCGGTTGAGCGAGCCGGCCTGCGTCGCGGTCTTTCCGAGCGTGTCGCGTAGCGCCGCGTGCACGAGGTGGGTCGCCGAGTGCGCCTGCTGCGCGGCGCGGCGGTTCACGGCATCCACGACGCTCGTCGCGGGCTGATCGATACCGACCTCACCGCTCGTGACCTCGACCGTGTGGCTCACGAGACCCGGCACGGGCTTTTGCACGTCGATGACCTCGAGCTCGTACCCGGGGCCGACGATGACGCCCTTGTCGGCGACCTGGCCGCCGCTCTCGGCGTACAGTGCCGTCTCGGCGAGGATGACCTCGACGATCTCGCCCTCGGCCGCGCGCGTCACGGGCACGCCGTCGCGCAGGATGCCGAGGACGGTCGAGGCCGTCTCGAGGTCGCTGTACCCCGTGAAGACCGTCTCGCCCTTGGCCCGGAGGTCGCGGTACACGCTCGTGTCGGCGAGCTGGCGCTTACGGGAACGGGCATCCGCTTTCGCGCGGGCGCGCTGCTCGGACATCAGCGTGTCGAACGCGTGGCGGTCGACGGAGAGCCCCGCCTCTTCGACGATCTCGAGCGTGAGATCGATCGGGAAGCCGTATGTGTCGTGCAGCAGGAACGCCTCCGCGCCGCCGAGGAGGTCGCCGCCCGCGGCCTTCGTCGCCGCGATGGAGGCGTCGAGGTTCTCGGACCCCGCCGCGAGGGTCCGCAGGAACGTCGCCTCCTCGGCGAGCGCATACTGCGAGATGCGCGCGTAGTCGGTCTCGACCTCGGGGTAGGCCTCTTTCATCGCGTCGCGGGACGCGGCGAACAGCTCGGCGAACGTCGGCCCGTCCACCCCGAGAAGACGCATCGCACGAATGACACGCCGCATGAGGCGACGCAGGATGTAGCCTCGGCCCTCGTTCGACGGCGTGACGCCGTCGCTCATCAGCATGAGCGACGACCGCACGTGGTCGGCGACGACCCGGAACCGCACATCGTCGTCGTGGTTCGCGCCGTACGTCTTGCCGGTCAGTTCAACGGCCTTGTCGAGGACCGGGCGGACCTGATCGGTCTCGTACATGTTGTCGACGCCCTGCTTGATGAACGCGATGCGCTCGAGCCCCATGCCGGTGTCGATGTTCTTTGCAGGCAATTCGCCCACGATCGTGAAGTCGTACTTCGAGCGCACGTCGGTGATCTCGTACTGCATGAAGACGAGGTTCCAGATCTCGACGTAACGGTCGTCGTCGGTTGCCGGTCCCCCGTCGATGCCGTACGCGGGGCCGCGGTCGAAGAAGATCTCCGAGCAGGGTCCGGCGGGGCCGGGAAGACCCGTCGACCAGTAGTTCGTGTCCTTGCCGAGGCGCTGGATGCGCTCCTCGGGCAGGTCGGTGAGGCGCAGCCACAGATCGTGCGCCTCGTCGTCCTCTTCGTAGACGGTGACCCACAGGTCCTTCGGGTCGAAGCCGAGGCCGCCAGCATCCTCGGAGGTCGTCAGCAGCTCCCACGCGTAGCGGATCGCGCCCTCTTTGAAGTAGTCGCCGAACGACCAGTTGCCGAGCATCTGGAAGAACGTGCCGTGCCGGGGCGTCTTGCCGACCTCTTCGATGTCGTTCGTGCGGATGCACTTCTGGTTGTCCGCGGCGCGCTTGTAGGGCGCCGGCACGTCACCGGAGAGGTACGGAATGAACGGCACCATGCCCGCGACCGTGAACAGCAGCGCGGGGTCATCGGTGACGAGGGATGCCGAGGGCACGATCGTGTGCCCGTTCTTCTCGAAGTAGTCCAGGTAGCGCTGGGCGATCTCGGCGGTCTTCATGAGGGGTCCTCGGCATGGCGTGGGCGTGCGGGAATCGGGTTGCCCCGCACGGAAGTTCGGATGCGGCGGCGCGCGGGTCAGTCGGCGAGCGCGGCGGCCGCGTCCTTCGCGGCGTCCACGGTGTCGCCCGCGGCATCCTTCGCGGCGTCGAGAGCGTGCGCGGCGGCATCCTTCACATCGGCGGCGATGCCGTCGATCTTCGCCTCCTGCGCGCGGTACGCCTCACCGATGCGGTCGGTGAACTCGGAGATGCGAGCGTCGACGTCGGCGAGCACCTCGTGGCCGCGCGGATCCTTGTTGACCAGGTGGGCGGCGACGAAGCCGCCCGCGAGACCCAGCACGAACCACAGCACGTTCTTCATGGGTTCCATGTTAGGCGCAATCGACGAAGGGCGCCGGGGGTGAACCCCGACGCCCTTCACACCCCCGCTCGTTGAGCGAGCGCAGCGAGTCGAAACGCGCTTAGCGCGCTGCGGGTTTCGATACGCCCGCTTCGCGGGCTACTCAACCACCGACGGCTGCGCCGACGCTACGCGTCAGCGCGCTGCGTAGTACTCGACGACGAGCTGCACGTCACACGTGACGGGCACCTCGGCGCGCTTGGGGCGACGCACGAGCTTCGCCTGGAGCGTGGAGAGCTCGACCTCGAGGTAGCCCGGGACCGGGGGCAGGACCTCGGCGTGACCGCCGAGCGCTGCGACCTGGAAGGGCTCGAGGCCCTCGCTCTTGGCCTTGACGTGGATGAGCTGACCCGGCTTCACGCGGAACGACGGGCGGTCGACGAGCTCGCCGTCGACGAGGATGTGGCGGTGCACGACGAGCTGACGTGCCTGCGCGGTCGTCCGGGCGAAGCCCGAGCGCAGCACGAGCGCGTCCAGACGCATCTCGAGCAGCTCGACGAGGTTCTCACCGGTCAGGCCGTCCTTGCGGCGGGCCTCGTTGAACGTGTTGCGCATCTGCTTCTCGCGGATGCCGTACTGCTCGCGCAGACGCTGCTTCTCGCGGAGGCGGACGGCGAAGTCGCTGTCCTGCTTGCGCTTGGTGCGGCCGTGCTCACCCGGAGCGTAGGGACGCTTCTCGAGGTAGCGGGCGGCCTTCGGGGTGAGGGCGACGCCGAGAGCGCGCGAGAGGCGCACCTTGCGGCGGTCCTGGGACTTCGTTGCCACGAAGTTCTCCTTCTGGTGACGCGGCCGTGTCTGTCACGGCTCGCGGACGTATCTCCCGCTCCTCGCCCTGCTCGCGCTGCACGCCGGAGCACGCCGAGAGGTCTTGGTCAGAAGAGGGGGATGCCCGAAAACTGGGTTTCGAGCCGATCAAGTCTATCAGACGGCCAGTTCCAGGCATCCAGCGGGGTAGAACGGCAGTCCTCGCTGCGCCAGGGTGGCGATCTCGTACCAGCCGACGGTGGTGTCCGAGTCCTGCACCGGCAGGCGCGCCTCGCGCGCAAGCGCCTCCAGAGCGGCACACCGGATGCCGTAGGCGTAGACGATCTCGTGGCCCCGCTTGCCGTGCGCGTCGAAGATGTTCTCGGTGACGCCGAGCAGCCGCGCCTCGTCGAGTGTGACTCCCAGCTCTTCGGCGAACTCGCGGCGGATCGCGTCGGCGGCGGGTTCGCCGAACTCCACGCCGCCACCGGGAGCCCGGAGAAACGGCCCGCCTTCCTCGCCTCCCGCGTACTCCTCCGCCAGCACCCAGCCGTCCTTGATCAGGATGCCGACGGCGATCACCCGCACCCGATCGGGACTGTGCAGCTCACCCGCATAGCCGCGGACCGACCTTTGATAACGCGGCAGGTGCGGCGCAAGAGTCTGCAACGCGGTGCGCAGCGCCGGTCCGGGCTTGCCGTCGGAGAAGAGCGCGAGCGAGAGGAACGCGCGCGCCGAGTCCGCGAACGGGTCGGTGTCGGGGACAGCCTGCAGGAGCGCAATCGCGCTGGACGCATCGCCGAGATTGCGCAGCGTGCTCGCGAGCTGGATCGTGGCCCGCGTCCGCAGATCGGGGGCGAGTCCTTCCGCCAGCGCGCGCCGATACAGCGGCACGGCATCGTTCTCCTCGCCGAGCGAGTCGTGTAGCGAGCCGCGCTCGTACGCGGCGCGCGCGTCGTCGAGCCCCCGCTCGGTCAGCAGCGCCTCGAGCCGCGCGTGCGCCGCGGGCGCGTCGTCGAGGTCGACCTCAGCCCAGAAGGCGTCGAACCCGGCATCCTCGTGTGTGCTCATCGTCCGATCCTCGCACCTCCGACCGAACGGGCGCGCGACGCGGGAGCCGGAGGCGCGCTACTCCCCCAGGATCTTGCGGATCTTCTCCAGGCGAGCGGCGATGTCGCGTTCGAGGCCGCGGCCGGTCGGCTCGTAGTAGTGTCGGCCGCGCAGATCGTCGGGCAGGTACTGCTGCGCCGCCACACCGACCTCGAGATCATGCGGGTAGACGTAGCCCTTTCCGTGGCCTAGGCGCTTCGCCCCGGGATAGTGCGCGTCGCGCAGGTGCGCTGGCACGCGCCCGAACCCGCCTGCGCGGACATCGGCGATCGCCTGATCGATCGCGAGATACGCGGCGTTCGACTTCGCCGTGGTCGCGAGATACGCGGTCGCCTCGGCGAGCGGAATGCGCCCCTCTGGCATCCCGATGAAGGCGACGGCATCGGCCGCCGCCGTCGCGATCACGAGCGCCTGCGGGTCGGCGAGGCCGATGTCTTCGGATGCCGAGATCACGAGCCGCCGCGCGATGAAGCGCGGGTCCTCCCCCGCCTCGATCATGCGGGCGAGATAGTGCATCGCCGCATCCACGTCGGAGCCGCGGATCGACTTGATGAACGCGCTGATGACGTCATAGTGCTCGTCGCCCTGTTTGTCGTAGCGCAGGAGAGCGCGGTCGACGGCCTGTGCGACGAGCTCGGCTGTGATGACCCCGCCCTCTTCGCCGACCATCGACGCGGCTGCCTCGAGTGAGGTGAGCGCGCGGCGTGCGTCACCGGAGGCGAGCTGAACGATCGCGGTCCGAGCCGAGGGGTCCAGCGTGACTGCGCCGGCAAGGCCGCGCGGATCGGTCACGGCCCGGTCGATCAAGGCGGCGAGATCGTCGTCGGTGAGCGGCTGCAGCGTCAGTAGCAGCGAGCGCGACAACAGCGGTGAGATGACCGAGAACGACGGGTTCTCGGTCGTCGCGGCGATGAGGATGACCCACCCGTTCTCCACGCCCGGCAGCAGGGCGTCCTGCTGCGCCTTCGTGAACCGGTGGATCTCGTCGAGGAAGAGGATCGTGGACGCGCCGTAGAGGTCGCGCTGCGTCATGGCATCCTGCATGACCTCGCGAACGTCACGGACACCCGCCGTCACCGCGGACAGCTCGACGAATCGGCGCCCGGACGTGCGGGCGATCGCCTGCGCGAGCGTCGTCTTGCCGGTGCCGGGCGGCCCCCACAGGATCACAGAGACCGCATTCTTCGTGTTGCCGGCCGGGTCGGCAAGCCCCACGAGCGGCGAACCGGGCTTCAGCAGATGCGACTGCCCCGCCACCTCGTCGAGTGAGGTCGGCCGCATGCGCACCGCGAGGGGTGTCTGCCCCTGGAAGAGCGCGGATGCCTGAGCCACGTCTCCAGGCTAACGGGGCAGCCGACACCGGAGGTCTCCTCGGGGCACAGTAGGATCGGTGCGGCCCGGCAGTCCGGGAACGAGGGAGGAATCCGTGGCGACGGGTGCAGGCAAGAAGCAGACGCGCGAGGAGCGCGAGCGCGCGCGGGTGTACCGCGCTCGTCAGGAGTTCCATCAGGGTCTGATCACGCGGCGCCGGCGCGACAACGTCATCGCGGGTGTCGCGGGTGGCGCGCTGATCCTCGCCGTCGTGGGTGGCCAGGTCGCCTACTACACGCTCGGCCCGGGAGCTCCCGCACCCACACCCGCGCCCAGCCCGACTCCCACCACGACCGTCACACCCACGCCGTCGGACACCCCGGCAGTCACACCCACGCCCTGACGCTGCCGCCGTGGATGCCACGGCGTCGGGCATGCCGGTCGAGCCGTCCGGCGCTATAGGCTGGGTCGGACCGAAACCCCCATGCGGCGTGAGCCGCGCCGAGGTGCTGACCTGTGACTGATGCCACTCCCTCCACTCCCGACGACCTCACGGTCACTGGGCCCGCCGAGGACGAGACAACTGCCGACGTGACTCTCGACGAAGAGACCGCCCCGGCAGCCGAGACTTCCGCCGCCGAGACGGTGGATGCCGAGCCTGCTCCCGAAGCCGAGCCTGCGGCTACGCCCGCCGTATCCGCCGCGCCCGCGCCGAAGCCGACTCCGATGCCCGGCCCCGCGCGTATCCCGGTGCCCCGCCCGCCCGCGCATCGCGCACCGGTCGCGCCGATCGTCACAGCGTCCGCCGAGAGCTTCGGCCGCGTCGACGACGACGGATCGGTCTCGGTGCGCGAAGGCGACCAGTGGCGCGTCGTCGGCCAGTACCCCGACGGGACTCCCGCCGAGGCCCTCGCCTACTTCGAGCGCAAGTACACCGACCTCGCGGCCGAGGTGACGCTTCTCGAGACCCGGCACCGCGGCGGTGGCGCGTCGGCATCCGACCTGCGCGCCACGGCGAAGGCCGTGCGCGAACGCGTCGTCGGCGCGGCCGCAGTGGGCGACCTGGCGGCGCTCGAAACCCGTCTCGACGCGCTCGACGCCGCTCTCAGCGAGGCGACGGCGGAAGAGGCGCAGGCCCAGCGTGAGGCGGTGGATGCCGCGATCGCCGAGCGCACGACCCTCGTCGAGAAGATCGAGGCGATCGCCGCTCGCGATCCGAAGTCGATCCAGTGGAAGCAGACCTCCGACGAGATCACGGCGCTGTTCGACCAGTGGCAGGCTCAGCAGTCCGGCGGCCCCCGCATCCCCAAGGGCATCGGACAACAGCTCTGGAAACGCTTCCGCGACGCCCGCGCCACCGTCGACAAGCACCGCCGCGAGTTCTACGCGGGCCTCGACGAGCAGCACAAGTCGGCGCGCGATGCCAAGTCGCGGCTCGTCGATCGCGCCGAGGCGCTGGCGAGCAAGGGCGAAGACGGCATTGCGTCGTACCGAACCCTCCTCGACGAGTGGAAGACGGCCGGCCGGGCCGGCAAGAAGTTCGACGACGCCCTGTGGGCACGGTTCAAGGCCGCGGGCGACGCCCTCTACGCGGCGCGCGCCGGTCGCGAACAGGCCGACGCCGAGGCATCCAAGGAGAAGATCGAGGCGAAGCGTGCGCTCCTGGTCGAGGCTGCCGCCGTTGCGAAGGAGAAGGACAACGCGAAGGCTCGTGCCCTCCTCACGCGCATCCAGCGCAGCTGGGATGACATCGGCCGCATCTTCCCGCGCGAGGCCGAGCGCGGCCTCGACGACGATCTGCGCAAGATCGAGCAGGCGCTGAAGACTCGCGAGGATGCCGACTGGAAGTCGAACAACCCCGAGACCAAGGCCCGCCAGAACGACATGACGCAACAGTTGCGCGACGCGATCACCGCCCTCGAGGCTGACCTCGAGAAGGCGAAGGCGTCGAAAGACAAGGGCGCGATCGCGAAGGCGACCGAGGCTCTCGACGCGCGGAAGGCGTGGCTCAAGGCCCTCGGCGGCTGATCGCAGCCTCCTCCCCAGCTGGCGGTTTCGTGGATCTGTCCACAGATCCAGCACGCGACCTCCCCGAGGGGGCGCACCGGTGCCACACTGCCGTTCATGTCGTGGCCGTTCGTCTACTTCGCCGGAGACCGGCTTTCCGGTGCCGAGCTGGCCTCCGCGCGCCTCGACGGGGATGTCGTCGAGCTGGGTGATGCCTTCATGCCGGCGGATGCCGTCGAAACGCGCGAGCTGCGCGCCGCGTCGCTGCGCCCGCTGATCCCGGAGTGCCTGGCGCTCACGCGCGAAAGCGCCGCGTGGGTCCACGGCGCGCTCGGGCCCGCCCCGGCCCGGCACACGGTCCAGCGCGCATCCGCCATCCGCCCCGCCAAGGTGATCGACGCGCGCCTGGTGTACCGCGACCAGCAGCTCGAGCCCGGCGGCGCCGAACGCATCTCGGGCGTGTGGGTCACCACCCCCGAACGCACCCTCGCCGACCTGGTCTGCGCGGAGCTCGCCGGGGACTCCGCGGGCGCCGCGATCGCGGCGTTGGCCGCCTGGCGGCCGGGCCTGTCGACGGAGGCCCTGCAGGTGCTCGAGCGTGGCACCGCGGTCCATCACAAGCGCGCCGCGATGGCGCGGCTACGTCAGCTCGCCGCCGAAGAGCTCATCGCGACGCTCAGGACGAGGTGACGCGGTAGACGTCGTACACGGCATCGATCCGACGCACGGCGTTCAGCACGCGATCGAGGTGCACGATGTCACCCATCTCGAACACGTACCTGCTGAGCGCGAGGCGGTCGTTCGTCGTCTGCACCGACGCCGACAGGATGTTGACGTGGTGCTCGCTCAGCACCCGGGTGATGTCACTGAGCAGGCCCGAGCGGTCGAGGGCTTCGACCTGGATGTGCACGAGGAACACGCTCTTGGTCGTCGGCGCCCAGGACACTTCGATCATGCGCTCGGCGTCGCCCAAGAGCGACTTCACGTTCGTGCAGTCCGCGCGGTGCACCGACACGCCGCTGCCGCGCGTGACGAACCCCACGATGTCGTCGCCGGGCACGGGCGTGCAGCACATCGACAGCTTCACGAGGATGTCGGGCGCGCCGCGGACGAGCACTCCCGAGTCGCCGCCGCGGGGAGCCTTGGACCGCCCGATGTGCGGGATGTCGATCGGCCCCGTCGAGGTGTCCTCCTGCGACGAGACGAGCGCGGTGACCTTCTCGATGACCGACTGGGTCGACACGTGCCCTTCGCCGACCGCCGCGTAGAGGGCGGTGACATCCTCGTAGCGCAGCTGGTGGGCGACCTCGGTGAACGAGTCCTGGTTCATGAGGCGCTGCAGGGGCAGGTTCTGCCGGCGCATGGCGCGCGCGATGGCATCCTTGCCCTGCTCGACCGCCTCTTCGCGACGCTCCTTCGTGAACCACCCGCGGATCTTGCTGCGGGCGCGCGTCGAGGCGACGAAGCTCAGCCAGTCCTGGCTGGGCCCGGCATCGGGATTCTTCGACGTGAAGACTTCGACGACATCGCCCGAGTTCAGCGTGGTCTCCAGCGGCACGAGGCGGCCGTTGACCTTCGCGCCCATCGTGCGGTGACCGACCTCGGTGTGCACGGCGTACGCGAAATCGACCGGAGTGCCGCCCGCCGGAAGCCCGATGACGCGACCCTTCGGTGTGAAGACGTAGACCTCTTTCGCGCCGATCTCGAAGCGCAGCGAGTCGAGGAACTCCCCCGGGTCGGCCGTCTCGGCCTGCCAGTCGGAGATGTGCGCGAGCCAGGCCATGTCGGCATCCACCGACTTGGAATCGGGGCTCTTCCCCGCCATCCGCTCCTTGTACTTCCAGTGCGCCGCAACGCCGTACTCGGCCTGCTGGTGCATCTCGTTGGTGCGGATCTGGATCTCGACCGTGCGCCCTCCGGGCCCGATCACGGTCGTGTGCAGCGACTGGTAGAGATTGAACTTCGGCGTCGCGATGTAGTCCTTGAAGCGGCCCGGAATCGGTGTCCAGCGCGCGTGAATCGCACCGAGCACCGCGTAACAGTCGCGCACCGTGTTCACGAGCACGCGGATGCCGATGAGGTCATAGATGTCGTCGAACTCGCGGCCGCGCACGACCATCTTCTGGTACACGGAGTACAGCTGCTTGGGCCGGCCCACGACGCGGCCCCGGATGCGCAGGTCGCGCAGATCCGACTCGACGGCGTCGATGACGGTGTGCACGTACTGCTCGCGCTGCGGCGTGCGCTGCTTGACGAGGCTCTCGATCTCGACGTAGAGCTTCGGATGCAGCACCGCGAACGAGAGGTCCTCGAGCTCGCTCTTGACCGCCTGGATGCCGAGGCGATTGGCGAGCGGTGCATAGATCTCGAGGGTCTCGGCCGCCTTCTTGGCGGCCTTCTCGGGCGGCACGAACCCCCACGTTCGCGCGTTGTGGAGGCGATCGGCGAGCTTGATGAGGAGCACCCGGATGTCTTTCGACATCGCGACGATCATCTTCCGGACGGTCTCCGCCTGCGCCGCATCGCCGTACTTGACCTTGTCGAGCTTCGTCACGCCGTCGACGAGCATCGCGACCTCGTCGCCGAACTCGGCCGTCAGCTGGTCGAGGCTGTAGTCGGTGTCCTCGACCGTGTCGTGGAGGAGAGCCGCCGCGATCGCGCGCGGCCCGAGGCCCAGGTCAGCGAGGATCTGGGCCACCGCGAGCGGGTGCGTGATGTACGGCTCGCCGCTCTGTCGCTTCTGCGCCGAGTGCGCGCGTGCGGCGACCTGGTATGCGCGTTCGATGATCGCGACGTCACCCTTGGGGTGGTGGGTGCGCACCGTGCGGATAAGCGCCTCGATGCCGTCACGCGAGGGTGCGCGCGAGAAGATGCGCGGAACAAGACGACGGAGCGACGAACTCGGCGGAGGGCTCGGGTTCTGGGCAGACGCAGGCGCCGTCTCCGTCATCCGCTCACCTCCGCCCAGGACAATCCCTCAATCCTACGCCCGAGCAGAGTTGCCTCAGACCGTGACGGCGGCGCGCTCGCGCGCCGTCAGCACGCGCGCGTCACGGGCCTTGATCTCGGGTTCGTTCTCCCGCAGAAGCGAGTAAAGCGGAGCAGCGACGAACAGCGTCGAGTACGCGGCGACGATCGTTCCGACGAAGATCGACAGCGAGATGTCGGTGAGCGTCTGCGCGCCGAGCCACAGCGCACCGATGAACAGGATCGCCCCCGTCGGGATCGCCGCCACGACCGTCGTGTTGATCGAGCGGATCAGTGTCTGGTTGACCGCCAAGTTCACCGATTCGCCGAAGGTGCGGCCGGAGACTTCTCCGTCCTCCTGGGTGTTCTCTCGGATCTTGTCGAAGACGACCGTGGTGTCGTAGAGCGAGTACGAGAGGATCGTGAGGAAGCCGATGACGGCTGCCGGCGAGATCTCGAACCCGAACAGGGCGTAGACGCCGACGGTGATCACGAGCACGTCGATGAGGCCGATGATCGCCGCGACCGACATCTTCCAGGTGCGGAAGTACACGGCGAGGATGATGAAGGTCAGCGCGAGGAAGATCGCGAGGCCCCACAGCGACTGGCGTGTGACGTCCTCCCCCCAGCTGGGGCCGATGAACGACGAGCTGACCTGCTCAGCGGGCACATCGAAGGTCTCGGCCAGCGCGGCCGAGACGGCCCGGGTCTCCTCGTCGGTCATCTGGTCGGTCTGGACGCGCACGGCATCCTCTCCGATCGTCGTGACCTTCGTCGTCGCGCCGGGAACCACCGACTGCACAGCGGCGGTCGCCGCCGACTGGTCGGGCGACTCGACGCCGTTCACCGTGAACTGCGAGCCACCCGTGAACTCGATCGAGAACTGGATCGGACGGATCAGGGGCACGAGCGCCGCGCCGATGACGAGCGCCGCCGCGATGATGAACCACAGCCGTCGGCGCCCGACGAACGGGAAGGAGGTCTTGCCGGTGTAGAGGTCGTTTCCGAGCTCGTTCATGGAGCGCATCAGTCGTCCCCCTCCTTCGACTTGCCGGTACTAGCGGCGAGCTCTGCCTGCTTGCGCTCGGCGATCGTCTGGCGACGCTCTGCCTCACCGCGCGAGCGGGAGGCGCGCTTCGCGGCCCCGCCCTTCGTGGCACCGGCAGCGACCGGTTCGCGGAACTGGGCACGACCTCGGTAGACGGCGCCGAGCGCTTCGGGGTCGAGGCCCGAGAGCGGATGCCCGCCGCCGAAGAACCGAGTGCGCGCGAGAAGCTGCATCACCGGGTGCGTGAAGAGGATGAAGATGAGGATGTCGATAAGGGTCGTGAGGCCGAGCGTGAACGCGAAACCCTTCACCGTGGCATCCGCGAGGATGTAGAGCACGACGGCCGCGAGGATGTTGATCGACTTCGAGATGTAGATCGTGCGCTTGGCGCGCCCCCACCCGTCCTCGACGGCTCCCGTGATCGACTTGCCGTCGCGGAGCTCGTCGCGGATGCGCTCGAAGTAGACGATGAACGAGTCGGCGGTGAAGCCGATCGTGACGATGAGGCCCGCGACACCGGCGAGCGACAGGCGGAAGCCCATGCGCCAGGCGAGGATGCAGAGCGTGATGTACGTGAGTACGCCCATCACGATGAGCGACGCAATAATCACGGAACCCAGCGCGCGGTAGACGATGAGCGAGTAGAGCGCGACGAGCGCGAGACCGATGAGGCCCGCGATGAGACCGATCTGCAGCTGCTGCGAGCCGAGGGTCGCCGAGATCGAGTTCGTGCTCTGCACCTCGAAGCTGAGCGGCAGCGCGCCGAACTTGAGCTGGTCGGCGAGCGTCTTCGAGCTCTCCTCGGTGAACGATCCGCTGATCTGCGGCTTGCCGTCGAGGATCACGCCGTTCATGGTCGGCGCCGAGATGACGGCGCCGTCGAGCACGAACGCGAACTGGTTCTGCGGCGTCGTGCCCGCCTGTGTGTAGGCGTAGAGCCGCTGGCTCACTTCGCCGAAGGTCTTCGCGCCGTCGGCATCGAAGACGACGTTGACGACCCACTGGCCGTTATTCGTGTTCACGCCAGCGCTGGCATCCGTGATCGACGAGCCGTCGAGCTCCACGGGGCCGAGGATGTACTTCGCCGTGCCTGACGGGTCACACGCGATGAGCGGCTGGTCCTTGGGCTGGTTGGCCGGATCGTTCGCCTCGTTCGCGCAGTCGTAGGCGAGGAACTCGGCCTGCAGCTTCGGGGTGATCCAGTTCAGGTCGCTGCCGTTGGTCGGCTCGGCCGTCGGCGTCGCGACGAGCGTGGGATCGGGGGTGGGATACGGCGTCTCGTTGCCGTCCTCGCCGACGTAGCTCGTGCTCGCGGCCGTCGTGTACAGCACCGCGCGCAGCTGCATCTGAGCGGATGCGGCGATGCGGTCGCGCGTGTCGTCGTCCGCGGGGCCGGGGATCTGCACGACGATCTGGTTGCCCGCCTGCGTCGTGATGTCCGTCTCGCCGACACCCGACGCGTCGACGCGCTGTCGGATGATCGCCGCGGCCTGGTCCATCTGCTCTTTCGTCGGCGTCGAGCCATCGGGCGTGCTCGCCTGCAGGATGATCTGCGTACCGCCGCGCAGGTCGAGCGCGAGCTCAGGAGTCCATGAGCTCTTGCCGAAGACGTAGACGCCGAGGGCGTTGATGCCGAACAGCACCGCGACGATGACGAGCAGGCCGGTCAGAGCGCGCCAGGCATGACGCACGGGGGTGGGTGTGGCCACGGAGGGTCAGCTTTCTTCGAAGAACCGGTGGGGTCAGGCCTGGGGCTTGTCGCGCGGGTCGGCGTCGGAGCCCGGCGCCTCGTCGGCACGCTCGCGCGCGTCGTCAGCGCTGATCGAGGAGGCCAGGCCCGACGCGACGTCGGCAGCGTACTCGGCCTGATCGGTCTCGGCCTCGAGGAACTCGTCCTCGGTCACCGTTTCGGTCTGCTCGTCGACGATGCGAAGGATGCCCTGGCTGTGCACCTCGACCTCGACGCCCGGCGCGAGCTCGACGCGCGCCGACTTCGACAGATCTTCAGCGTCGTACGCGACGATCCGCCCGTACAGGCCACCCTGGAGGAGAACCTTGACGCCCGGCACCATCTGCTGGACCTTTGCCTCCTGCTCCTCCTTCATTCGCTTGGCCCGGCGGCGCGAGCTCCAGAACATGAAGACGAGCAGCACCGCGAGGGCGACGAGCAGGAGATATTCCTGGGGCATGCGGGGTGTTACCTTTCGGGAGCGCGCTGACCAGCGCGAAGAAGGCGGCCAAAAGCCTTCAGCGATTATAGGTCATCGAGGGTAAGCGCCCCGCCCGGCTGGGGAACGCGTAGGTGCGCGTACGCCTCGGGAGTCGCGACCCGGCCGCGGGGCGTGCGACCGAGAAAGCCGATACGCACGAGGTACGGTTCGACGACCGATTCGATCGTCTCCGCCTCTTCTCCGACCGTCACCGCGAGGGTGCTGAGCCCCACCGGTCCCCCGCGGAAGCGCCGCACCACGGCATCCAGAACGGCGCGGTCGAGGCGGTCGAGCCCGATCGCGTCGACGTCATAGAGCTCGAGCGCGGCCGAGACGTCGTCGTGCGTCGCCGCCCCCGTCGTTCCCCCGTGGACGATGACGTAGTCGCGGACGCGGCGTAGTAGACGGTTCGCGATACGCGGTGTGCCCCTCGAGCGACGTGCGATCTCGTCACGAGCCGCGGGCGGCACATCGACCCCGAGGACGGATGCCGAGCGCGCGATGACGCGCTCGAGCTCGTCGGGCTCGTAGTACTCGAGGTGCGCCGTGAACCCGAACCTGTCGCGCAGCGGATTCGGCAGCAGCCCCGAGCGGGTCGTCGCTCCGACGAGGGTGAACGGGGCGAGGTCGAGCGGGATGCTCGTCGCGCCGGCGCCCTTGCCGACCATGATGTCGATGCGGAAGTCCTCCATGGCGAGGTACAGCATCTCTTCGGCGGACCGCGCCATCCGATGGATCTCGTCGATGAAGAGGACCTCGCCGGGCACGAGGCTCGACAACAGCGCCGCGAGGTCACCCGCGTGCTGGATGGCGGGGCCGGACGAGAGCCGCAGCGGGCGCCCGCTTTCGTGCGCGACGATCATCGCGAGCGTCGTCTTGCCGAGCCCAGGCGGACCCGACAGCAGAATGTGGTCCGGGGGACGCTGCTGGATGCGCGCGGCGTCGAGCAGCAGCTGCAGCTGGCCGCGCACCTTCTGCTGCCCGACGAACTCCGCGAGCGACGTCGGGCGCAGCGCGCCCTCGACGGCCAGCTCGGTGTCGTCCTCGGCGAGCCCCGGGTCGCGCGACACGTCGTCAGACACCGGCACGCTCCGTGCGGCTCGGGCCCAGATGCGCGAGCGCAAGCTTGAGGAACCCGGGCAGCGTCGCAAGATCGGATGCCGGGGCCGAACCCGCGATGTCGTGCACCGTCTCGGCGCTCACCCGCTCGCTCCACCCGAGGGCAACGAGCGCGGCGACGACCTGGCCCTCGATGGCGGGCGCCCCGCCGGCATCCATCGCCCCGCCCGCGGAGCGCTGCGGAGCGTGGAGCTTGCCGGCGAGCTGGACAACGATGAGCTTCGCGGTCTTCGGGCCAATGCCCGAGACGCGGCGGAACGGCGCGTCGTCTTCGGCGGCGACGGCGGTCGCGATCTGGTCGACCGACAGCGCCGACAGGACGCCGAGGGCCGACTTCGGACCCACGCCGGACACGCCGAGCAGCAGCACGAAAGTGTCGAGCTGTTCGCGTTCGGCAAATCCGTAGAGAGACAGCGCGTCTTCGCGAACGACGAGGTTCGTGTGCAGCGTCGTCTCGTCGCCAAGGTGCAGCCCGCGCGCGACCTGCGTCGGCACGGCGACGGAGAACCCGACGCCACCGACCTCGACGATCGCCGATTCGGAGTCGAGGTGCAGCACGCGCCCGCGCAGGGAGGAGATCATGCGCCCAGCCTAAGCGAGCGTTCGGACGTTTGTTCGAGCGACACGCTCAGCGCCGCGCGGCCATCCGCTCGGCGTCGACCCACGCGCGCTGCGCGGGGGTCAGCGCCCCCGCATCCGTCGTGCCTGCCGCGCCCGTGGCGCCGGGCGCCCCGCGCCGCCACGCGTGGCACAGGGCGATCGCGAGGGCGTCCGCGGCATCCGCCGGCTGCGGGAGTTCCTCGAGCCGCAGCACGCGTGCAACCATCGTCTGCACCTGCCGCTTGTCCGCCGACCCGTACCCCGTGATCGCGGCCTTGACCTCAGAAGGCGTGTGGGTCGCGGCCGGCAACCCGTGCTCGGCCGCGAGCAGCAGGGCGACACCGCTGGCCTGAGCGGTGCCCATCACCGTCGCGCGGTTCTGCTGAGCGAAGACCCGCTCGACGGCGACCACGTCGGGACGGTGCTCTGCGAGGACGGCCCGCAGGCCCGCGGCCACGAGCGCGAGCCGCTCCCCGACCGGCAACTCGGCACCCGAACGCACGACTGCGACATGCACGAGCGACGCCGAGCGGTCGGCGCGCACGTCGACCACGCCCACGCCGCACCGGGTGAGACCCGGGTCGATCCCGAGGACGCGCAGAACGGATGCCCTCGTTTCGACTCGCCGCCCCGCGGCTCGCTCAACGATCGGACCGGTGACGCCACCCCGGTCGTTGAGTGAGGCCCGAAGGGCCGAGTCGAAACGCACCTACTCGTCTTCTTCGAGCTCGGCCTGCACCTCGGGGCTGAGGTCGAAGTTGCTGAACACGTTCTGCACGTCGTCGCTGTCCTCGAGGGCGTCGATCAGGCGGAACACCTTGCGCGCCGTCTCGGCGTCGACCTCGACCTTGAGGTTCGGCACGAACTCGACATCGGCCGACTCGTACTCGATCCCGGCATCCGTCAGCGCCGTGCGCACCGTCACGAGGTCGGTCGCCTCGGTGATGACCTCGAAGCCCTGCGCGTGCGGCTCGATCTCCTCGGCACCCGCCTCAAGCGCCGCCATCATGACGTCGTCCTCGGTCGTGCCCTCTTCGGAGACGACGATGACGCCCTTGCGCGAGAAGTTGTACGCGACCGAACCGGGATCGGCGAGCGTGCCGCCGTTACGGCTCAGCGCCGTGCGCACCTCGGCCGCGGCGCGGTTCTTGTTGTCGGTCAGACACTCGATCATGAGTGCGACGCCGTTCGGGCCGTAGCCCTCGTACATGATCGACGTGTACTCGACCGACTCGCCGCCGATGCCGGCGCCGCGCTTGATGGCGCGGTCGATGTTGTCCTTCGGAACCGAGGTCTTCTTCGCCTTCAGGACGGCGTCGAAGAGGGTCGGGTTTCCCTGCAGGTCGGCACCGCCAAGCTTCGCGGCGACTTCGATGTTCTTGATGAGCTTCGCCCACGACTTGGCACGGCGCGAGTCGATGACCGCCTTCTTGTGCTTCGTGGTGGCCCATTTGGAGTGTCCGGACATGGATGCCAGTTTATCGGGATGCCCGGCGCTCTCGCCTGCGCACGCGGCTACGCGCCGCGAACGAGCTCGAGGAACAGCGCGTGGAACCGGGTCTCACCCGACACCTCGGGGTGGAAGGCCGTGCCGAGGAGGTTCCCCTGGCGGACCGCCACGACTCCCCCGTCGGGCAGAGCCGCGAGCGGCTGAGCTCCCGGGCCGACGTCGGTCACGAGGGGCGCCCGGATGAAGGCGGCGTGCACAGGTCCGTCGAATCCCGCGACGGCAAGCTCGGTCTCGAAGGACTCGACCTGCCCGCCGAACGCGTTGCGACGCACGGTGACGTCGAGGCCGCCGAGGCTCTGCTGGCCGTCGATAGGGTTTTCGATGCGGTCTGCGAGCAGGATGAGCCCCGCGCACGTCCCGTACACCGGCATCCCGCTCGCGATCGCGTCGCGCAGCGGCTGCTGCATCCCGAACGCGCGCGCGAGCTTATCGATGACGCTCGACTCGCCGCCGGGCAGCACCAGCCCGTCGATCGACACGAGCTCTTCCGGCCGCCGCACGAGCGCGACCTCAGCCCCGAGCTGTGCCAGCACACGCGCGTGCTCGCGCACGTCGCCCTGCAGGGCGAGCACCCCGACCCGCACACGACCCCCGACGGTCATCGGCGCCCGCGGGTCATGGCCGTCCGACCTGTTCCAGTCGCACGGCGCCGCGCGCCCGATCCGCCACACCAGCCACGTGAGATGACTCCAGTCCCACCGTCCATGCGACTCGCCCGGCTCGTCCGGCGACGTCGGCGCGAGCCGTGCTCACCAGCCGCGCTCGGCGAGGCGGTGGGGGGCGGGAAGGTCGGTGACGTTGATGCCGACCATGGCTTCGCCGAGGCCCCGCGACACGTCGGCGATGACCTTGGCGTCGTCGTAGAACGTCGTCGCCTTGACGATCGCCGCGGCGCGCGCCGCGGGGTTCCCGCTCTTGAAGATGCCCGAGCCAACGAAGACGCCATCGGCGCCGAGCTGCATCATCATCGCGGCGTCCGCGGGCGTCGCCACGCCCCCGGCGACGAACAGGACGACCGGCAGTGTGCCCGTCTCGGCGATCTCGGCGACGAGTTCGTACGGTGCCTGGAGCTCCTTCGCCGCGACGTACAGCTCGTCTTTCGAGAGCGCGCCGAGCGCCGCGATCTCGCCGCGGATCTTGCGGATGTGCTTCATCGCCTCGGAGACGTCGCCCGTGCCGGCCTCACCCTTCGAACGGATCATCGCCGCGCCCTCAGTGATGCGCCGCAGCGCCTCGCCCAGGTTCGTCGCGCCGCAGACGAATGGCACGGTGAAGCCCCATTTGTCGATGTGGTTGACGTAGTCGGCGGGCGAGAGCACCTCGGACTCGTCGATGTAGTCGACGCCGAGTTCCTGCAGCACCTGCGCCTCGACGAAGTGACCGATGCGGGCCTTCGCCATGACCGGGATCGAGACGGCGTCGATGATCCCGTCGATCATGTCGGGGTCGCTCATGCGCGAGACGCCGCCCTGCGCGCGAATGTCGGCAGGTACGCGCTCGAGCGCCATGACGGCAACGGCACCGGCATCCTCGGCGATCTTCGCCTGCTCGGGCGTGACGACGTCCATGATGACGCCGCCCTTGAGCATCTCGGCGAGGCCGCGCTTGACGCGGGAGGATCCGGTGGTGGGCGTGGTCATAGCGCTCTTCTTTCGGGATGTCGGTGGCCGTCAATGGCCTAGGCCAAAAACTATCATGTCCCGTCACATAAGCTGGACGCATGTCCCTCGACGTCGGCGCGCGCCTCATCTCCGGCAGCACTGCCGGTGAGATTGCGGAGAGCGTACGCGAGCTCGCCGAGCGCCGAGAGCTCGCTCCGGGCGACGTGCTGCCCTCGGTGCGGGCGCTGGCCGAGAGCCTCGGCGTCAACCGAAACACCGTCGTCGCCGCGTACCGCCAGCTCGCGCAGGCGGGTTTCGTCGAATCGCGCGGCCGCGCGGGAACACGGCTCTCCGGTGTGCGACGGATGCCGCAGGAGGGGTTCGCGCCGGGCAGCGTCCTGCGTGACGTGGGAACCGGCAACCCTGATCCGACGCTCATCCCCGACCCGTCGCGGGCGCTCAGTCGCGCCGCCGGGAGGCCCGTGCTCTACGGCGAGCCCGTGATCGATCCCGAGTTGGATGCCTGGGCGACGGCATGGATGCGGGGTGCTGTCGGCCCGGACCGCTCGATGCGGCTCACGATCACGGGCGGCGCGTCGGATGCCATCGACCGGCTCCTCTCGCAGGCGCTCACCCGCGAGGATGCGGTCGGCCTCGAGGATCCGTGCTTCCTCTCGAGCCTCAACACCGTCCGGCTCGGCGGATACCGGCCGATCGCGATCCCGGTCGACGACGAAGGGATGACCGTCGACGGGCTTCGGCGCGCCCTCGCCGCGGGCATTCGCGCCCTCGTCTGCACCCCGCGCGCGCAGAACCCGACGGGTGCGAGTCTCTCGGCCGCGCGCGCCGCGGCGCTGCGCGAGGTACTGGCGGAGCATCCGTATGTGCTCGTCATCGAGGACGATCACTTCTCGCTCCTGTCGCAGGCGCCCTATCACTCCGTGATCGGCCGCGAGCATCGGCGCTGGGCGCTCGTGCGATCGGTGTCGAAGTTCCTCGGACCCGACATGTGTCTCGCGATCGCGGCATCCGACCCCGACACCGCCGACCGGCTGGCCCTGCGACTGAGTCCCGGGACGAGCTGGGTCAGCCACCTGCTCCAGCGGCTCGCCGTCGCGATGCTGAGCGACGAAAGTGTGATCGCCGCGATCCGGGATGCCGGGGCGCACTACGCGGCGCAGAACGCGGCGTTCTCCGCGCGCCTCGCGGACGCCGGCATCCACACCTCCCGCGGCGACGGGCTGAGCGTGTGGGTCGAACTCCCTGTTCCCGCTCGCCGCGTCGCCGAGCAGCTGATGCGGCGTGGCTGGCTTGCCCGCGTCGGCGACGAGTTCGCGCTCGACGACCCTGGTGCTCTGCGCCACCTGCGTCTCACCGCCCACGACCTGAGTGATGCCGATGCGGCGCGCCTGGTCACCGATCTCGCTGCGGCGATCTCCGACGCCCGCAGTACCCCAGAAGGATGAGTCCGCTATGAAGATCCTGTCCATCCAGTCCGCCGTCGCCTACGGCCACGTCGGCAACTCGGCCGCCGTCTTCCCGCTGCAGCGCATCGGCGTCGAGGTCCTGCCGGTCTACACCGTGAACTTCTCGAACCACACCGGATACGGCGCCTGGCGCGGTCCGCTCATCTCGCCCGAGGATGTCCACGATGTCATCCTCGGCATCGAAGATCGCGGCGTCCTCGGCGAGATCGACGTCGTGCTCTCCGGTTATCAGGGCGGCGAGGGCATCGGCGACGTCATCCTCGACGCCGTCGCGCGCGTGAAGGCGGCAAACCCCGACGCGATCTACGCGTGCGACCCGGTCATGGGCAACGCGAAGAGCGGATGCTTCGTCGCCCCCGCCATCCCCGTGCTGCTGCGCGAACGGGTCGTGCCGAACGCCGACCTGATCACCCCGAACCAGTTCGAGCTGGGCTTTCTCACCGAGACCGAGCCGGGCGACCTCGAGTCGACGCTCGCGTCGGCCGATGCCGCGCGGGCGATGGGCCCGCGCGTCGTGCTCGTCACGTCGGTCGAGCGGCCGGACGCGCCGGAGGGCACGATCGAGATGCTCGCCGTGACCCCGGACGGCGCGTGGATGGTGCAGACCCCGCGCATCCCGATGAAGGCGAACGGCTCTGGCGACGTCACGGCGGCGCTGTTCACGGCGCACTATCGCGCGACCGGGGATGCCGCGGATGCCCTCGCCCGCACGGTGTCGAGCGTGTTCGACCTGCTGAGCCTTACTCACGAGTCGGGACAGCGCGAGCTGCAGCTCGTCGAGGCGCAGGGGTTCTACGCCCACCCGCGCTTGCAGTTCCCCGTCACGCGCGTGCGCTGAAGCCGACCGTCAGGCGGGCCAGGTGGATGCCAGGGCCTCGCGCACCTCGCCGAGCAGCTGCGGCAGGGCCTTCGTGCGGGCGATGATCGGGAAGAAGTTCGCGTCTGAGGCCCAGCGCGGCACGATGTGCTGGTGCAGGTGCTCGTCGACTCCCGCGCCGGCGACCGCACCCTGGTTCATGCCGATGTTGAAGCCGTCGCAGTTCGATTCCGCGCGCAGCACACGCATGCCGGTCTGCGTGAGCGCGCCGATCTCGGCGACCTCCTCCGCCGACGCCTGATCGTAGGTCGCGATATGCCGATACGGGCATACGAGCAAGTGTCCCGAGTTGTATGGGAAGAGGTTCAGCAGGACGTACGACGTGACACCGCGGTGCACGATGAGCCCCTCGGCATCCGTCTTGTCGGGCGCGGCGCAGAACGGGCATCCCGATCCGCGGAGCGCGGCGGCGCCGGTGTTGATGTACGCCATGCGATGCGGCGTCCACAAGCGCTGGAACCCATCGGGGACGCCGGCGAGGGAGGCCGCCTGCTCGACGTTTCGACTCGCCTCCGGCTCGCTCAACGCACGGGTTCCCTCCGGCTCGCTCAACGCACGGGCCTTCAGTCCAGGTCCGCGGCGGTGTTCACGAGCGCGTGCGACGAGATCGCCGTCACGATCTTCTCGATCGCGTCGTCCACGGGGATGCCGTTGGTCTGCGACCCGTCGCGGAAGCGGAACGACACGGTCCCTGCGGAGCGGTCCTGCTCCCCCGCGATCAGCTGCAGCGGCACCTTCTGGGTCGTGTGGGTGCGGATCTTCTTCGGCATCCGGTCGTCGGAGTGGTCGACTTCTGCCCGCACGCCCTTCGACCGCAGGCGCTCGACGATCTCGTCGAGATACGGCGCGAACTCGTCGGCGACCGGGATGCCGACGACCTGCACGGGCGCGAGCCACACCGGGAACGCACCGGCGTAGTGCTCGAGCAGGATCGCGAAGAACCGCTCGATCGAGCCGAACAAAGCCCGGTGGATCATGATCGGGCGGTGCTTCTCGCCGTCCGGGCCCATGTACTCGAGCCCGAAGCGTTCGGGCAGGTTTGGGTCGACCTGCACGGTGGAGAGCTGCCAGGTGCGCCCGATCGCGTCACGGGTCTTGAGGTCGATCTTGGGGCCGTAGAACGCCGCCTCGCCGGGCACCTCGGTGAGCTTGAGGCCGGATGCGAGAGCGACATTCCGCAGCGCATTCGTCGAGTACTCCCAGAACTCGTCCGATCCGATCCACTTCGACTTCTCGCCGTCGCGCATCGACAGCTCGAGCTCGAAGTCGTCGAGACCGAAGTCGCGGAGCATCGAGATGACGAACTCGAGCACGCGGGTCGCTTCGGTCTCGAGCTGCTCTGGGGTCACGAATAGGTGCGAGTCGTCCTGCGTGAAGCCGCGCACGCGGGTGAAGCCGTGCAGGGCGCCCGACAGCTCGTTGCGGTACACCGTGCCGTTCTCGGCGAGGCGCATCGGCAGGTCGCGGTAGCTGCGTGCACGCTCCCGGTAGATGAGGATGTGCATCGGGCAGTTCATGGGCTTCAGGTAGTAGTCCTGCCCCTGCTTGGTGATGTTGCCCTCGGCATCCCGCTCTTCGTCCATGACGATCGGCGGGAACATTCCGTCCTTGTAGGTCACCAGGTGGTTCGAGGTGAGGAAGAGGTCTTCCTTCGAGATGTGCGGCGTGTAGACGTAGGTGTAGCCGCCCTCGATGTGCCTGCGTCGCGCGTGCTGCTCCATCTCGCCGCGGATGATGCCGCCCTTGGGATGCCAGACCGAAAGGCCCGAACCGATCTCGTCGGGGAACGAGAAGAGGTCCAGCTCCTTGCCGAGCTTGCGGTGGTCGCGCTTGGCTGCCTCTTCGAGGCGCTGCTGGTAGGCGCGCAGCTCGTCCTTCGTGGGCCACGCGGTGCCGTAGATGCGCTGCAGCTGCGGGTTCTTCTCACTCCCCCGCCAGTACGCGCCGGCGACGCGGGTGAGGTCCCAGCCATTCCCGACGAGCCGGGTCGAGGGCACGTGCGGGCCGCGGCACAGGTCGCGCCACGCGGTCTCGCCGTCGCGAGTGACGTTGTCGTAGATCGTCAGTTCGCCGGCGCCGACCTCGACGGACGCGCCTTCGGTTGCGCCCGCGCCGGGGCCGCCGGCGAGTCCGATGAGCTCGAGCTTGAACGGCTCGTCGGCCATCTCGGCGCGCGCCTCGTCTTCGCTGACGACACGGCGGACGAAGCGCTGGCCCTCGCGGACGATGCGCTCCATCTCCTTCTTGATCGCCTTGAGGTCCTCCGGCGTGAACGGATCGGCAACGCCGAAGTCGTAATAGAAGCCGTCGGTGATGGGCGGGCCGATGCCGAGGTTCGCCTGCGGACGGATGCGCTGCACCGCCTGCGCGAGCACGTGCGCCGTCGAGTGGCGGAGGATCGCGAGACCGTCGGCGCTGTCGACCGTGACGGGCTCGACGGCATCCGCCTCCGTCACGAGTGCGGCGAGGTCTTTCAACTCACCGTTGACACGCAGGGCGATCACGGAGCGGTCGGGGAACAGGGCGAAACCGTCGGCGGGGTAGGTCACGTCCGCCGCGGGTGAGACGTCAGTCAAGAGAGGATCTCCAGGAGAGTGGCTGGCACGCAGCACGATGGAATGGTCTGCTCAGCTTCGGGCGCGCCGCGCCCTGCCCGCTCAGGCGTGCGGCGTTCGCGTGCCGGCGTGCCGGGCGGCGAACGCGAGGGTCCGGCGCGTTTCCATGACTCGAGTCTATCGCCGCGGCGCGCGCGGCACGGGCCGGGTCCATGATGGATGCCGTGAAGCTTGCCGTCGTCGGGTTCGTGCTGCTCGTCTGCGGCGGAGCAGCCGTGGCGTTCGGCGTGTTGCCCCGCGCCGACGCCCTCGCCATCGCAGACCGCGCGTGGCCGGTGCTGCTGTTCGTCGTGGCAGTGACGGTCGTCGCCGAGCTCGCCGCGCTCGCCGGCGTGTTCGACGTCGCCGCGGTGGCCAGCGCGTTGCTGCTGTGGCTGATCCATCGGCGCGCGCTGCGCGGACGGTTCACGGTCGGCCTGGGACCCCACGTCGCCGACCCGCTGCTGCTGAAAATCTCCGCCGCCGTGATCATCGTCATGCTGCCGATTCTCGTCAGCGGAATCCCGCCGTGGATGCCGGCGGTCGGCGCCGCGGTCGCGCTGGTGGGCGTCTTCGCGTGGCGGTCGCCGGCGGCTCTGCAGGTGAGTCTCGTCCCGTGGCAGCTCGTGGTGTTCGCGTCGGGGCTCTTCCTCGCGGTGGGAGCCCTCGAGGCGTGGGGATCGACGGCGGTGCTGGCGGCGGCGACCGGCACCGGCGACGATCTGGTGTCGCTGTGGCAGCTGTCCGGTGTCGGCGTCCTGAGTGCGAACGCGATCAACAACCTGCCGGCGTATCTCGCGCTCGAGCCCGTCGCTGATTCCCCGGCACGCGTTGCCGCGCTCCTGATCGGCGTCGGAGCCGGCCCCCTCATCACGCCCTGGGCATCGCTCGCGACGCTTCTGTGGCACGAGCGCCTGCGCGCCGACGGCATCGATGTCCCGTGGAAGCGCTACATGCTGTGGGGGCTGCTCGGTACACCGCTCATAGTGGGCCTCGCGGTCATCCCGCTCGCCTGGCGCTGACCCGGCCCGCGCCGCCCGCGCTCACTCTCAGAGGTGTTTCGTCGCCTCGCGCACGCTCAGCGCGCTCAGCTCGTGGGATGCCACGAACTCACGCACCCATTCGGGATGCCGGCGCGCGGCTTCGCGCAGCGCCCACCCGATCGCTTTTCGGATGAAGAACTCCCCGTCGTCGGCGTTCGCCTCGATCACGTCGGTCAGGAGGGCCAGGTCGAGTCGCTCACGTCGACCGAGCTGCGAGATGATCGCCAGGCGCCGCATCCACGGGTCTTCATCCCCGCTCCAGCGCCGGATGACGAAACCGAGCTCGCGCGGGTACGCGTCGAGCAGCTCCGCGACGCGATGGGCGACCTCGTCCGTGAAATCCCACCACTGCCCCGTGCGCACGACGTGCTCGATGAGAGGCAGCAGGTCGAGATCGCCGCGCAACGGGCGCGCGCCGAGCACCGCGAGAGCCGCGTACCGCTCCTCGCGGTGCGTCGCGCCGTCCCAGAGCGTGCGCGCTGTCTGCAGCAGTGCGCCCGCGTCATGGACGCCGCGCGCCTGCCTCTGCGCGATGCGCCGCGCTTCGGGGACGCTGACACCGAGGAACGGCATCGCCGACTTCATGTAGGCCTGCTGGCCGGGCGCACGAGCCGGATCGGCGTGGGCGCGCAGCTCGTCGCTGATCGCCTGCGCGGTCTCGTCCACGGCTCGGCGTCGCTCAGCTCGGTGGGGCTCAGACGAGGGTCAGATCGACCTGGATCTCGCCCGCGAGGGCTTCGAGCGCGCGCGTGAGCGCCTCGGCATCCTCGCCCTGCGGAACGCTCACCTCGACCGTCGCCTCGAAGAGTGTGCCGCCCGCCATCGGCGCCTCGAGGGTGCGACTGCGGAACGAGTCGATCGACAGCGCGTGCGCTGAGATCGCAGCCGTCACGTCTCGCACGATGCCGGGGCGGTCGTTGCCGAGGACAGTGAACGCGAGCGTCTGCGCGGACGTGCGATCGGATGCCGGCGGCCCCGAGTGCACGGCAACCTTCAGGAGCCCGTCGAGAGACTGCAGCGATGCGGTCAGCTCGTCGGCGCGATCGTCCGGCACGCTGACCAGCACGATCCCCGCGAACGCGCCCGCGAGCTCGGCGAGTTCGCTCTGCTCCCAGTTGCCACCGGCATCCGACACCTTCTGCGCGAGCGCTGCGACAAGTCCGACGCGATCGTCTCCGACGACGGTGAGCACAAGCTGGGCCATGCCCCGAGCCTAACGAGAAAAGCCCCCGGAGACCGGGGGCTTTTGTTCGGTGCGCGATACTGGGATCGAACCAGTGACCTCTTCCGTGTCAGGGAAGCGCGCTACCGCTGCGCCAATCGCGCCTGTGAAGGCTTTTCAGTTGTGAGTGGAGGTGGCGACGGGATTCGAACCCGTGTAAACGGCTTTGCAGGCCGGTGCCTAGCCGCTCGGCCACGCCACCATGTGGTTCGACCCACGTGTCGGAATCTTGCCTCCGTCTCGCGACGAAGAAGATACCTGCACTCGAGCGGATGACGAGACTCGAACTCGCGACCCTCACCTTGGCAAGGTGATGCGCTACCAACTGCGCTACATCCGCGTGCACCCTGGTTGCCCCTGGCGCTTGATCGACTTTAGTCCACGAACGGGCAACTGCCAAACCGGCGCAGGTCGCGCGTGTCACGCGCCGCGCGGTTCGTGGCGGCGCCCGGCATCCGGTAGCATCGAGTCTCGGTCCTTCGGGATCACGGGCGATTGGCGCAGTTGGTAGCGCGCTTCCTTCACACGGAAGAGGTCATCGGTTCGAGTCCGGTATCGCCCACCATCTATCCGCGGTTCGTCGAGGCCGGGCCCGCCTCACCTACCACCCAGCCGTGCCGCCGCGCGAGGATGCGGGCGAGACGCTCGAACGACTCTCGCGGCAGAGGTGCGGCCTCGCGGCGGATGCCGTAGCGGTGGAGCCGGTACACCTGATCGATGTCGACCCAGCTGGGCCGGCCGCTGGCATCCCACGGCCCCGAACCGAGTGCGACATGATCGCGCGCGCCATCGCGCTCTCGACTCGTGAGCTTCAGCGCGTACACGTGGGTCGTGTCGGCACGCCCGATGACGAGCAGTGGCCGGTCCTTTCCCTGTGAGGGGTCCTCCTCGTAGGGCACCCACGCCCACACGATCTCCCCCGCGTCCGGCTCGCCGTTGCGCCGCGGCGCATACTCGAGACGGAGACCCGCCGGCGGGCGAGCCACCTCGACGGTCGCCAACGCTCCCACTGTCGGCCCGGAATGCGCGGCCGACGGGCGGCGACCCGCGCGGCGCCTCGCCCGGCGCATGCGAGCGACGCACAGGGCGATCAGCAGCAGCCACGCCACCCACAGCGCGATGACGGCCGGCCAGCCGATCTCCGGGGCGCTCTCGCAGAAGCTCGCGAGCGGAGCGACCGCGTCGACGCAGCGGCCCTGCCACGACGCCGTCGCTGCGGCGGGCACGAGGACGGCGATGAGCGCCAGAACGAGCCAGCCCCATCCTCCGCGCCGGCGCCTACTCACCGACGGCCCATCCGTAGCGGGCGTTCAGCACCTGCGCGACACGCGCGAAGCGGGCGACATCCAGCGCCGACGCCTCGCGGCGCATTCCGTCGCGGTGCACGCTGTAGAGCTGATCGACATCGACCCACGACGGCCTCCCCTGCGAATCCCACGGGCCCGAACCGATCGACAGGAAATCGCGATCGCCGTCGTGCGACTTGCTCGTCAGTCGGACCGCGTAGACGCGGTCGGCGCTTTCCCGACCGATGACGAGCACCGGGCGGTCCTTGCCGCGGCCGTCGCGCTCGGCATACGGCACCCATGTCCAGACGACTTCCCCGGCATCCGGATCGCCGTCTCGCGACGGCGCGTACGTGATGCGCAGGCGGTCGGCTGCCGGCGGGTCGATCTCCACCGTCTCGGCGCTCCGCGAAGCGGTGACGGATGCCGCGGCGCCAGCCGGCGCCTTCGACGTCGAAGACAGCGCGGAGAACACGCGGCTGAGAAGACCGAGGAAGCCGGTGCTGTTCGCGCGCGGAGACATGCCGCCACCGTAACGCACATGACGCAGGGCGCCGGACCCGTGAGTCCGACGCCCTGCGTCACGGTATAGCGCGAGGTCACTCCGCGAGAGCGTAGCCCTCTTCGCCGTGCACGACGGTGTCGATGCCCGCGATCTCGTCCTCGTTCTTGACGCGGAAGCCGATCGTCTTCTCGATGAGAAGGCCGAGCAGGTAGGCGACGACGAACGAGTAGATCAGCACGCCGAAGGCGGCGATGAACTGGACGAGCAGCTGCGCGCCCGAGCCTCCGGTGAACAGGCCCGTGTCGGTCGCGAAGAATCCGAGGTAGAGCGTTCCGATGAGACCACCGACGAGGTGGACGCCCACGACGTCGAGCGAGTCGTCGTAACCGAGCTTCCACTTCAGCTCGATCGCGAGCGCGCAGACCGCACCCGTGATGACGCCGAGCAGGAGCGCCCAACCGGGGGCGAGCGCGGCACACGACGGGGTGATCGCGACGAGACCGGCGACGGCACCCGAGGCGGCGCCGACCGACGAGGCCTTGCCGTCCTTGATCTTCTCGACGACGATCCAGCCGATGATGGCCGCAGCCGTCGCACCCAGCGTGTTGATCACGATGAGGCCGACCGACGAGTCCTCGGTGCCCAGGAGCGCGAACGTGCCCTCAGCGCCGGCGTTGAAGCCGAACCACCCGAACCACAGGATCGCCGCACCCAGCATGACGAGCGGCACGTTGTGCGGCTTGTGGATGCCCTTCTGGAAACCGACGCGCTTGCCGAGCACCAGCGCGAGCGCGAGCGCCGCAGCACCGGCGTTGATGTGGACGGCGGTACCACCGGCGTAGTCGATGACGCTGACGTCGAGGCCCATGTTCGCGCCGAGGTTGTAGATCCAGCCACCGCCCCAGACCCACGCAGCCACCGGGAAGTAGACGACGGTCGCCCAGATGCCGGCGAAGATCATCCACGATCCGAACTTGGCACGGTCGGCGATAGCGCCGGAGATGAGGGCGACGGTGATGATCGCGAAGGTCGCACCGTACGCCGAGATGACGAGGCCGTCGCTGCCGGTGGCGGCGAGACCGAAGTCACTGAACGGGTTGCCGGCGAGGAACTGGTTCTCGCCTTCGGCGATCACGGTCATGTTGGACCCGTACAGGATCCAGAGCACGCCGACGAGACCCATCGCGCCGAAGCTCATCATCATCATGCTGACGACGCTCTTGGCTTTCACGAGGCCGCCGTAGAAGAACGCCACACCGGGCGTCATAAAAAGCACGAGGGCTGTCGCGGCGACAGACCACGCGAGGTTTCCGCTGTCCATGAAGATCCTCACTCGGGGTTGTGTTACTCAGGCCCGCGCCAGTGCAGCGTTTCGGATCGCATCGGTTCGGGCGACACCAGTGTGTCCACACGCGGTTTCCGACGGCATGCGTGTCGTGTTTCCGAACGGTTACATACCTAGCGACCGTGTGAACATCACATTTCACCCAGCCGAACGTCGGCGCCGAGTCGGCTTGAAAACAGCCGAGTGCTCTTACGAATGGGTGAGTGCGTTCAGGCGAGAGATGGCGCGCAGGTACTTCTTGCGGTATCCCCCGCCGAGCATCTCGGGCGCGAAAACCTCGTCCAGCGCATGCCCCGTCGCACGCACCGGGATCTGCGCGTCGTACGCGCGGTCGACGAAAGCGACGAACCGCAGCGCCGCCGACTGGTCGTCGAGCTGCGTGACGCCGCGGAGACCGATCGTGCCGACACCGTCGATCAGCCGGATGTAGCGAGAGGGATGCACGGATGCCAGGTGCCGGATGAGCGCGGCGAACTCGTCGTCCGAGACGGCGCCGCCGCCGGCGGCCCCGTCATCCGCCAGCGCCTGCGCGTATGCGGCCTCATCGAGCGAGATCGAGTGGCCGTCGATCGCCCGCTGCCGGTAGTCCGTGCCATCGATGCGGAGGGTCTCGAAGCTCGCCGCCATTGCGTGGATCTCGCGGAGGAAGTCCTGCGCTGCGAACCGCCCCTCTCCGAGCGCGTTGGGTGGCGTGTTCGAGGTCGCCGCGAGCTTGGTTCCCGTGGGCACGAGCTCGCCCAGCAAGCGCGTCATCACCATCGTGTCGCCGGGATCGTCGAGTTCGAACTCGTCGATGCACAGCAGGTCTGCGCCGCGGAAGAGCTCGACGGTCTTTTGATAACCGAGCGCACCGACGAGTGCGGTGTACTCGATGAACGACCCGAAGTACTTCCGACGGGCGGGCATCGCGTGATAGATCGACGCGAGCAGGTGGGTCTTGCCGACACCGAACCCGCCGTCGAGGTACACGCCCGGCTTGGGCTCAGGTCCTCTTTTCGCGCGGCGGAAGAATCCACCGCGCTCGGCGGGTGCTCCCCCGCCCGAGAAGGCGACGAGCAGGTCCTTCGTCTCCTGCTGCGAAGGGTACGCAGGGTCCGCCCGGTACGTGTCGAACGTGGCATCGTCGAACTGCGGCGGGGGAACGAGCGCCGCCACCATCTCCGGGCCGGATACCTGCGGGTTGCGCTCGCTGAGGTGCACGACGGTCGTCACGGGGCGATCTCCTCGGCGGGGGCAAGATCGTGTCGGCGCAGCCAGTCCTCGATCGCGTCCGTCCAGCGCTGCTGGTCGTAGTTCCACAGCTTCGTGTGCCGCGCCGTCGTGAACACCTGCAGCTCCACGAGATCGGGGCGCGCGTCGGCGAGCCCGTGCGACGCGCTCGAGGGCACGAAGCCGTCGTCGTCGCTGTGCAGGATGAGGACGGGCTGACGCAGCTCTCCCGCGCGCGCCACGATGTCGAGCCGGTCGAAGGGGATACCACCGTCGGAGTGCGTCGCCGCGGCCGCCCAGTCCGAGCGGAGCGTCTCGATCGCAAGGCCCGTCACAGGAGCGGGGATGCCGAGGGCGCGCCCCTGATAGCGCAGCACCGTGCGCCAGTCGACGACGGGAGAATCGAGTACCAGGCCCGCGATGCTCTCCCGGTGCGCGGAAGCGAGCGCGACCTGCAACGCGATCGCGCCGCCCATCGACCACCCCATGAGGATGATGCGCCGCGCGCCACGCTTGCGTGCCCACGCGATCGCGGCATCCACGTCGCGCCACTCCGTCGCCCCCAAGGCGTAGCTGCCCGTCCGCGTACGCGGCGCAATGCCGTCGTTACGGTAGGACACGATCAGCGAGCTGATGCCGAGGGCGTGGAAGGTGGGTACCGCGCGGAGACATTCGGATCCGGTCGTGCCTCGCCCGTGGATCTGGATGACCCACGTGTCGCCCGCCGACTCCTCCGACGAAACCCGCGCCGCGGGGAAGAACCAGGCCGGGCACGTGCCGATGGCCGCGCGGACGTATTCCTGCGAGAACGGCAGGTGGAGCTCTTCGGGACGCCGGAAATACCACCCGCTGAAGGCCGCTTCGGGGGCGAGGTGCATTCCGCTGTCGACCTCGGTGAGGAGCTTGCGCGTCACGGTCTGGTCGTCGCTCGAGAGCACTGACCCGATCTTGAGGTAGTCGACGGCACCGTTCGTGAAGAGGCCGTACCGGCCGGGTAGCGAGGTGTCGGGCGTTCGCGCAAGCGTGATCGTCTGCGCGGCGACGTCGACATCGAGGATGCGGGTGTCCACGGCACGCCCGGCGGGGATCACGACGCGACGTGCGATGCGCAGCGTGATGACGGCGAGCGCGCCCGAGACGGCGAACAACGCCAACGCGAGGACGGTGACGGCAACTCGAAGCCGTGCGACCGAGATCAGCGCGGTGCCGTCGTATGAGCCGCCGGCAACGGCGCGCCTGGATGCCTTCATCGTTTCCACATCCTAGTCTGACACCGTGGATGAACTCCGTCCCGCGGCCTCCGCCGCGCTCTTCGACGACACCGTTGCGTCGCTTCGGGCAATGAGCTTCCGGCCCGACTTCTCGGTGCGCGAGATCGCAGCGCCGTCTTCGCTCGCGCCCTTCGCGTTCGCGATCGCCGGTGATGTGCGCCCCGACGCGGACGGCGTCGATTCCGAGTACGGTACCGGCCGGCTCATCCTGCTCCACGATCCCTCGATGCCCGACGCCTGGAATGGGCCGTGGCGGATCGTGTGCTTCGCGCAGGCTCCGCTCGAAACCGAGATCGGCACCGATCCTCTGCTCGCCGACGTCGCCTGGTCGTGGCTGATCGACGCCCTAGCGACCCGCCACGCACCCTTCCACTCGGCATCCGGAACGGCGACGAAGACGCTGTCCAAAGGCTTCGGCGGACTTGCCGACGAAGGCGACGGCGCGCAGATCGAGTTGCGAGCGTCCTGGTCTCCGAGCGGCGACCTCGCCGCGCACGTCGACGCGTGGGCCGAGCTCGTGTGCATGCTCGCGGGCCTGCCGCCGGGGTCGGAAGGCGTTGCCGTACTGGGGACACAGAGGATGGCGCGTGGCTGAATACGACGTCATCGACGACACCGAAGGTCTCGCCGCCGCCTCTCGCGCGCTCGCGAACGGCACGGGTCCCGTCGCCGTCGACGTCGAGCGCGCGTCGGGCTTCCGCTACTCGCAGCGCGCGTATCTCGTGCAGGTCTTCCGGCGGGATGCCGGGGCGTTCCTGTTCGATCCCCCCGCCATCGGCGATATGACTGCGCTGCAGGATGCCATCGGCGACGCCGAGTGGATCCTGCACGCCGCCAGCCAGGACCTCCCGTCGCTGCGTGAGCTGCACCTCGATCCCCCCTCGATCTTCGACACGGAGCTCGCCGCTCGCCTGCTCGGACATGAGCGCGTCGGCCTTGGCGCCGTCGTCGAAGACACACTGGGGATCAGCCTCGCGAAAGCGCACTCGGCGGCCGACTGGTCGACCCGTCCGCTCCCCCAGCCCTGGCTCGAGTACGCGACCCTCGACGTGCTGCACCTCGTGGACGTCTACGACGCGCTGGTCGCCGAGCTCGCCGAGCAGGGCAAGACCGAGCTGGCCGCACAGGAGTTCGAGACCGTACGCACCCGGCCGGACAAGCCGCCGCGCGAGGACCCGTGGCGCCGGCTCAGCGGCCTGCACACGGTGCGCGGTCGCCGCGCACTCGCGGTCGCGCGCGCTCTATGGCAAGCACGCGAAGACTTCGCCCGCGAGCAGGACACCTCCCCCGGCCGGCTCGTGCCCGACCGGTCACTCATCGCGGCGATCATCGCCGACCCGCAGAGCAAGCAGGCCCTGTCGCGGGTCAAGGACTTTACCGGGCGCGCGAGCCGCACCGAGCTCGACCGGTGGTGGGCTGCCATCGAGGCGGGCCGGGCCGACCCCGCGCTGCCCCTCGAACGAGTGCCCGGAGACGGGATGCCGCCCGTGCGCGCCTGGTCCGACCGCAACCCCGCCGCCGACGCGCGGCTGAAGGCCGCACGACCGCTGATCGAACAGCTCGCCGTCGAACTTCGGATGCCGACGGAGAACCTCCTGACACCGGAGACTTTGCGCCGCCTCGCGTGGGCGCCGCCGCCGCTGATCGACACGGCATCCATCGGCGAAGCCCTTGCCGCGCACGGTGCCAGGCCGTGGCAGATCGAGCGGACGGCACCGGTTATCTCCGGCGCGTTTGTGGAGTCTGTGCAGGCTCCCGGCGACACCAGCGCCGACGCCTCGTAGAATCGAACCAAGCGATTCCGCGGGACTGAGTGTCACGTTAGGCTGTACTCAATCCCACTTTGAAGCTCTGGAGGCAGTGTGGCCGAGAACTCGGACGTCTATTTCATCGACGGTGTGCGAACCCCCTTCGGCCGCGCCGGCGAGAAGGGCATGTACTGGAACACCCGCGCCGATGACCTCGCCGTCAAGGCGACGATCGGCCTGATGGAGCGCAATGCGAGCGTTCCCGCCGACCGCGTCGACGACGTCGCGATCGCCGCGACGAGCCAGACCGGCGAACAGGGCCTTACGCTCGGGCGCTCGGTCGCGATCCTCGCGGGCCTCCCCCAGACGGTGCCCGGTTTCGCCATCGAGCGCATGTGCGCGGGCGCGATGACGAGCGTCGCCATGATGGGTGCCTCGATCAGCGCGGGCATGTACGACATCGCCCTCGCGGGCGGCGTCGAGCACATGGGCCACTACCCCATCGGCGGCAACGCCGACCCGAACCCGCGCTTCGTCGCCGAACGGCTGGTCGACCCGGGCGCTCTCAACATGGGCGTGACGGCCGAGCGCATCTTCGATCGTTTCCCGCAGCTGACCAAGGAACGCTCCGACCGCTTCGGCATGCTGAGCCAGCACAAGGTGCAGGCGGCGTACGACGCCGGCAAGATCCAGCCCGATCTGGTGTCCGTGGCGATCAAGGATGCCGAGGGCAGCTGGGGCCTCGCGACCGAGGATGAGGGCCGCCGACCCCAGACCACGATGGAAGACCTCGCCGCGCTGAAGACCCCGTTCCGCCCGCACGGGCGCGTCACGGCGGGCACGTCGTCGCCGCTTACCGACGGTGCGACGATGTCGCTGCTCGCCGGCGGCGCGGCCGTCAAGGAGCTGGGTCTCGCCCCCAAGATGCGGATGGTCTCGTTCGCGTTCGCGGGTGTCCAGCCCGAGATCATGGGCATCGGCCCGATCCCCTCGACCGAGAAGGCGCTGAAGAAGGCGGGCCTGAAGATCGAGGACATCGGCCTGTTCGAGCTCAACGAGGCGTTCGCGGTGCAGGTCCTCTCGCTCCTGGACCACTTCGGCATCGCCGACGACGACCCCCGGGTCAACCAGTGGGGCGGCGCGATCGCCGTCGGACACCCGCTCGCGGCATCCGGCGTGCGCCTCATGATCCAGCTCGCGGCGCAGTTCGCCGAGCGCCCCGACGTCCGGTACGGCCTCACGGCAATGTGCGTGGGCCTCGGCCAGGGCGGCTCGGTCATCTGGGAGAACCCGCACTACAACGGCAAGAAGCGCTGAGGGATACGGCAATGACGAACTACGACGAGATCGACTTCTCCCCCCTCACCGCCCTCACCGGCGATGAGGTCATCACGCACTCGCGTGTGCGCGACATCACCCTGCCGTCCGGCAAGGTGCTCGCCCTCATCACGCTCGACAACGGCCGCGACCACACGCGTCCGAACACGCTCGGCCCGGCGACCATGACGGCGCTCGGCGAGACTCTCGACACGCTCAAGGGTCGTGCGCGCAACGGCGAGATCCAGGCCGTCGGCATCACCGGCAAGCAGTACATCCTCGCCGCCGGCGCCGACCTCTCCGACATCACGAAGGTCGGCTCGAAGGCGAACGCCAAGCTCGTGGCGCAGCTCGGCCACAAGGTATTCGGCAAGCTCGAGAAGATCGGCGTCCCGACCTTCGCGTTCGTGAACGGACTCGCCCTCGGCGGCGGTCTGGAAATCGCACTGAACTCCGACTACCGCACGGTGGATGCCTCGGCCGCAGCGATCGCCCTTCCCGAGGTCTTCCTCGGGATCATTCCCGGCTGGGGCGGCGCGTACCTGCTGCCGAACCTCATCGGCATCGAGAACGCGCTCGAGGTCGTCGTCTCCAACCCGCTGAAGCAGAACCGCATGCTGAAGCCGCAGCAGGCGTTCGACCTCGGCATCATGGACGCGATCTTCCCGGCATCCACGTTCCTGGAGAGCTCGCTCGCGTGGGCCGACGGCGTGCTGACCGGAAAGACCAAGGTCGAGCGAAAGAATGTGCCCGGCAAGATTGAGCGCACCGTCAAGTGGCCGGTCGCGATCAAGATGGCGCGCGGCATGCTCGAGTCGAAGATCGGCACCGTGCCCCGCTCCCCGTACATCGCTCTCGACCTGCTCGACAAGGCCAAGGGCGGCACCAAGGAAGAGGGCTTCGCACGCGAGGATGAGGCGCTCGCCGACCTCGTCACGGGCGACCAGTTCGCGGCATCCATGTACGCGTTCGACCTCGTGCAAAAGCGCGCGAAGCGCCCCGTCGGAGCGCCCGACAAGGCGCTCGCGAAGAAGGTCACGAAGGTCGGCATCATCGGCGCCGGTCTCATGGCGAGCCAGTTCGCACTGCTGTTCGTGCGCAAGCTCCAGGTGCCGGTCCTCATTACCGACCTCGACCAGGCGCGCGTCGACAAGGGCGTCGCCTACATTCACGACGAGATCGGAAAGCTCGAGGCGAAGGGCCGGCTCGACGGCGACACAGCGAACCAGTTGCGCGCGCTTGTGACCGGTACGACCGACAAGAGCCTCTATGCCGACTGCGACTTCGTTATCGAAGCCGTCTTCGAAGAGGTCGGCGTCAAGCAGGCCGTGTTCGGTGAGATCGAGAAGATCGTGGCCGAGGATGCCATCCTCGCGACCAACACGTCGTCGCTGTCGGTCGAAGAGATCGGGTCGAAGCTCGCCCACCCCGAGCGCCTGGTCGGCTTCCACTTCTTCAACCCCGTCGCGGTCATGCCGCTCATCGAGATCGTGAAGACCCCGGTGACGACCGAAGCGGCACTCTCGACCGCCTTCATCGTCGCGAAGGGGCTCGGCAAGAACGCCGTCCTGACGGCGGATGCGCCCGGCTTCGTCGTGAACCGTCTGCTCGCGAAGGTCATGGGCGAGGCCGCCCGTGCCGTCTACGAGGGCACGCCCGTCGCCGACGTCGAGAAGGCGTTCGGACCGCTGGGACTGCCGATGGGTCCGTTCCAGCTGATCGACCTCGTCGGCTGGAAGGTCGCCGCACACGTGCAGGACACGATGGTGCACGCCTTCCCCGAGCGGTTCTACGCGAACGAGAACTTCCACACGCTCGCGGAGCTGCCGCAGGTCGTCGAGAAGGACAAGGGCGGTCGCGTCACCGGCTTCACGAAGGACGCGCAGAAGGCGCTCAAGGGGCACGTGGGCTCGTCGCCGGCATCCGCCGACACGATCCTGCGTCGCGTGCAGGACGGCCTCGCGCAGGAGATCAAGCTCATGCTCGACGAGGGCGTCGTCCCCGAGGTCGAAGACATCGACCTGTGCCTCATCCTCGGCGCGGGATGGCCGTTCATCGACGGCGGCGCATCGCCCTACCTCGACCGCGAAGGCGCGTCGGAGCGGGCGTTCGGCGGTACCTTCCACACGCCGCCGATCCGCGGCATCGGAGGCTGACCGCCCGCCCTACCCAACAGTGCGCGACAGTTCGGTGAACACTTGTCGCACAGCGTGGATCCGTACCGAAAGGTGCGGATCCACGCGGCATTCTGGGCGTGTGATCGAGTCCATCACCTCACTGTTCGGCACGAGTAACATGAACACGCTCATCAAGACCGGTGGTGCCGTCCTCACGGTCCTGCTCGTCGTCCCGGCTCTGTTCAAGCTCCTCATGGTCACGATCGACGAGGGCGAGGCCGCGATCCGCACGCGCAACGGTCGTCCACTCATCCGCAAGCGCACACGAGGGGACCATGCGGCGGGCGACGTCGTCGTTCTCGGCCCGGGCACCCACGCGGTGTTCCCGATCCTCGCGTGGTACCGCCGCGTCGACACTCGCGTGCGTTCGACAGACCTTCCGGCTCGGCAGCTGACCGCCGGGGGCGGTCGTCAGCACCTCGTGCATGCCTCCTTCGACTGGCGTCCGTACCCGACCGGCAGCGACCTGCGCGTCTTCGAACTCGACGTCGTCGATGTGAAGGAGCGCACCGGCAACATCGTCGGTGCGGCCTTGCGCGACCTCGTCCGCGACGAGGCGGCCGGGCAGCTACCCGTCAACGCCGACCTCTCAGCGGCGGTCGTCGGGGCGTGCGCCGCGCGGGTCCGCGAAGCGTGCGGCATCGAACTGCTGTCCGTCGTGATCACCGGCGACGCGCTGACCGACGGCTACCTCCTCGCGGATGCGATTTCGGGGCGCCCGAGCGAGAGCGGCGCCGACGTCGAGGCGTGGGCAGGTGCCGTCACGGTCCTGCGCCCCGTGTGACAGCCGACGCCATCCCGCGCTCTCATCCGGCGACCTCCGGCATCCTGAGCACCTGGGTCGACGCGCCGGTCGCGACACTCACCGGCGCGGTGATGAGCCCCCCGACGTAGTTGGGCGAGCTCGCCGCGATCACGACCCGCAGCTTATGACCGGCCTCGAAGCGGTGCACGATCGCCGGCAGCACGACCTGCACCGGCTTCGTCACATCGACGACGCGGAACGGCGCGTTCTGCATTCCGACGAGGGATGCCGTGCCGTCGGGCGCGACATCGAGGATCTTTGCGTACAGCACGAGCTGCCCGCCGGGCCCGGAACCTTGCGTCAGCCGCGCGGCGGTCGCGGTCAGCTGCACGTCGAGTGTCGGGGCGCCCGCGACGGCCATCGCCGCGGGAAGCGCCTCGGTCGTCCACGTCATCGCCGTGCCGGGCAGATCGCTCGACTGGTCGCTGTAGACGTACGGGCTGAGCGCGCCCGCGAGGAGGTCGATCGGCTCCGTGCTCGTCGGCAGCCGCAGCGGCGTCGCGACGAGGGCTTGCACGCCGGGCTTGATGAGTCCCGGCGCTTCGACGAGCTTCGCGCCCTGTGACAGGTAGAAGTTCCGAGCCGATCCGACGGGGAAGGTGTCCGAGCTGGCATAGGCGGGCGCGGCGTTGCCCGTGTAGTCGATCCAGTCGCGGAAGTACGCGAACGAGGCACCCGTCGACACGCTGGCGCCCTTGAGGTAATGGTCGAACCAGTCCGAGATGCGTCCCGTGAGGTACTGGCTCTGACGGTCGAACTGGTCGAGTCGCACCTCGCCCGGGTTGACGGTGATCGACGAGTGTCCGGTCTGAGCCCAGATCATCTTCACCGGAGTGCCCTGCGCCGTGAGCGTCTTATAGGTCGCCGCAGCCTCATTGAGGTTGAACAGGCGATCTTCCTGCCCCTGGATGAGAAGCGTCGGCACCTTCACCCGGTCGAGGTAGGTGACGGGCGATCCTTTCGAGAGCGCGGTGAGCTGGCTGGTCGTCGCGTATCCCTTCAGCGCGCCGTGCACGACCGTCGCGCACAGCGGGGTCACGGCCTTGTCGCATCCGAGGAGCTTCACCTTCTGCGCATCGTCGCTCCCCGTTCCGGCGGCGATGGCGCTGAGCAGCAGTGCCGCGGCCCAGAACCGCTTCATCGTCCCCGAGGTGGTGGATGCCAGCGCGCCGCCCTGGGGAGCGTTGTCGGGAAGACCGAGTAGCGCAGATCGTTGAAGGTGATCATCGGCACGAGCGTGTCGATTCGCGGATCGACGGAGGCCGCGGCGAACTGCACCGCACCGCCGTAGGAGAGCCCGAACATTCCGACCCGCGGGTCGTTCGCCCGTGACGTGCCATCGTGCGCGACGGCATCCCGCGCGACAAAGTCGACGAGCGGTGCCGCCTGGGTCATCGCGGCATCCGTGTAAGCGACGCCTGCGGCACCGCCGAGGAACCCCACGAGCTGCGAGGCCGCGACGCCGTCGATCGCCGGCTGGTCGATCGAGATCGGGCAGTTCGACCCGCCCCAGCCCAGTCCGGAGTACGCGAGCATCGCGTAGCCGTTCGCCGCAAAGTAGGAACCAGCTGACGCGAGACTCGACTTGTCGAGGCCCCAGCCGTTCGTGCCGAGGATCGCCGGCACCGGCTGCCCCGCCGTCGCGCCCGCGGGCCGGTAGAGGTCGCCGATGATCGTGCACGTCTTGCCACCTTCGACGGTGACCGAGAAGTACAGCGTCTGGACACTTGCCGTTGCGGCCTGGGCGCTGGACGGAACGAGGACGGATGCGGCGACGGCCAGAGCGGTCGCACCGATCAGCAGTCGCCGAGCACGGGACATGCGCATGGGAAGCCTCCTTGCTTCACGCCGCGACGGTGCGGCGCGACCACGCTAGCGATCGCGTTCGTGTGAAGTAAAGAAGTAGCGACTTTTATGAAAAGAAGTTCACGGGATGCGGCGCTCGCCGTCTGGCTCCTCGACGGCCCAGATCGCCCCCGTGTCACTCGAGGGGCGCGCGACCGGGATGCGGGTACCCAGGACCTGCGCAACGACGTCACGCGCGATCTTGACGGGCGTGAGCCCGGCATCCTCGAGGATCTGCTCACGGCTCGCGTGGGCGATGAACTCGTCGGGCAAGCCGAGCTCGTCGACGGCGGTGTCGATCCCCGCTTCGCGCAACACCTGGCGCACGCGCGTGCCTACCCCGCCGACGCGGATGCCGTCCTCGATCGTGATGACGAGGCGATGGGATGCCGCGAGCTCGATGACCGACGGCTGCACCGGAACGACCCAGCGCGGGTCGATCACCGTGGCACCGATTCCCTGCGCGCGCAGACGCTCAGCGACATCCACAGCGAGGTGCGCCATCGGGCCGATGCCGATGAGGAGCACATCTTCCGCTCCTTCGCGCGACAGCACGTCCGTACCGTCGGCGCGCCGTTCGATCGCGGGAAGGTCGGCGGCGACGGCGCCCTTCGGGAAACGCACGACCGTCGGCGCATCGGCGACCTCGATCGCCTCGTCGAACTCTTCGCGAAGCCTCGCCTCATCGCGCGGCGCCGCGATACGGATGCCGGGGACGAGCTGCAACATCGCGAGGTCCCAGATGCCGTGGTGGCTCGGGCCGTCAGGGCCGGTGACGCCCGAGCGGTCAAGGACGAAGGTCACGCCGGCCTTGTGCAGCGCGACATCCATCATGACCTGGTCGAAGGCGCGGTTCATGAAGGTCGCGTAGATCGCGACGACCGGGTGCAGGCCGCCGTAGGCAAGACCAGCGGCGGATGCCACGGCGTGCTGTTCGGCGATGCCGACGTCGTAGACCCGGTCGGGAAAGCGCTGGGCGAACGGCTGCAGGCCCGTCGGCCGGAGCATCGCGGCGGTCATCGCGATGACGTCCTCGCGGCGCTCCCCGGCCTCGACGAGCGCGTCTGCGAACACGTCGGTCCAGGCCATGACATCCGACGATCCGATCGGCTCACCGGTGGCAGGGTCGATCTTTCCGACCGCGTGGAACTGGTCGGCCTCGTCGTTGCGGGCGGGGTCGTATCCACGGCCCTTCTCGGTGATGACGTGGACGATGACGGGGGCACGGTAGGCCTTCGCGAGCAGCAGCGTCTCCTCGAGAACCGCCAGGTCGTGCCCGTCGATCGGGCCGAGGTACTTGATCTCGAGGTTGGAGTAGAGCGCCTCGTTGTTCGTGAATCGGGAGAGGAACCCGCGCGTGCCGCCGCGGACGCCCCGATAGATCGCGCGCCCCATCGGGCCCAGATTCCGGAACACGGTGGCCGACTTGCGGCGGAGGTTTTCGTAGCTGTCCATCGTGCGCACGCGGTTGAGGTAGCGCGCCATCCCGCCGATCGTGGGGGCGTACGAGCGACCGTTGTCGTTCACGACGATGACGAGGTTGCGGTCGTTGTCGCCGGAGATGTTGTTGAGCGCTTCCCACGTCATGCCGCCGGTGAGCGAGCCATCGCCCACGACGGCCACGACGTGCCGGTCGGTGCGACCCGTGCGCGTGAGGGCGCGGGAGATCCCGTCGGCCCAGCTGAGGGAGCTCGACGCGTGCGAGGACTCGACGACGTCGTGCGGGCTCTCTGAGCGCTGTGGATAGCCGGCGAGGCCCCCGCGCGACCGAAGGCCCCGGAAGTCCTGGCGCCCCGTCAGGAGCTTGTGCACGTACGACTGGTGGCCCGTGTCGAACACGAACGGGTCCTGCGGCGAGTCGAAGACGCGGTGCAGGGCGATCGTCAGCTCGACAACGCCGAGGTTGGGGCCGAGGTGCCCGCCCGTGCGCGAGACGTTCTGCACGAGGAAGTCGCGGATCTCCTGCGCGAGTTGTTCGAGCTGCTCGGGAGTGAGCGCATCGAGGTCACGCGGACCGGTGATCGACTCGAGCAGGCTCATCCCCCGAGTCTACGTGGGCGCGGCCGTGGGCACGCTCTCCTACAGGGCGGATACCCGCGCTCGCGAGCCACGCGGCACGCACAACAACGGAGATCTGCACTTCTTCGGATGCGGGTGGCCCCCGGCATCCGAAGTTGTGCAGATCTCCGAAGTTGTGCAGATCTCCGAAGTTGTGACGACGGCGCGGCGCGCGCGGCGGCTCAGACGAGCGAGCGCAGCACGTACTGCAGGATGCCGCCGTTGCGGTAGTAGTCGGCCTCACCGGGCGTGTCGATGCGGACCTTCGCATCGAAGACCACGGTCTCCTTACCCGCGGGCGAGAACTCGCTCGGGGCTGCGGTGACCTTGACCGTCTTCGGGGTGACACCCTCGTTCAGCTGCTCGAGCCCCTCGATCGACACGATCTCGGTGCCGTCAAGGCCGAGGCTCTTCCACGACTGGCCCTCGGGGAACTGCAGCGGGACGACGCCCATACCGATGAGGTTCGAGCGGTGGATGCGCTCGAAGCTCTCGGTGATGACCGCCTTGACGCCCAGGAGCGACGTGCCCTTCGCCGCCCAGTCGCGCGACGAACCCGAGCCGTACTCCTTGCCGCCGAAGACGACGAGCGGGGTGCCCTGCGCCTGGTAGTTCTCGCACGCGTCGTAGATGTACGACTGCGGGCCGCCGGGCTGCGTGAAGTCGCGCGTGAAGCCGCCCTCGACGATCTGGCCGTCGTTGACCGCGGCGACGAGCTCGTTCTTCAGGCGGATGTTCGCGAACGTGCCGCGAATCATGACCTCGTGGTTGCCGCGACGCGAGCCGTAGGAGTTGAAGTCCTTCTGCGCGACACCGTGCTCGGTGAGGTACTGCGCGGCAGGGGTGCCCGCCTTGATGTTTCCTGCCGGCGAGATGTGGTCGGTCGTGACCGAGTCGCCCAGGGTCGCCATGACGCGCGCGCCGGAGATGTCGCTGACCGGGGTGAGCTCCATCGACATCTCGTCGAAGTACGGCGCCTTGCGCACGTATGTCGAGTCGGCATCCCACTCGAAGATGGGGCCCTCGGGCGTGGGCAGGCTCGTCCAGCGCTCGTCGCCGTCGAAGACGGTCGCGTACTGCTTGATGAACTGCTCGCGCGAGATCGACGAGTCGATAACCTGCTGCACCTCTTCGGGCGACGGCCAGATGTCCTTGAGGAACACGTCGTCACCGTTCTGGTCCTTGCCGAGCGGGTCGGTCTCGAAGTCGAAGTTCATCGAACCCGCGAGAGCGTACGCGACGACCAGGGGCGGGGATGCCAGGTAGTTCATCTTCACATCGGGGCTGATACGGCCCTCGAAGTTGCGGTTGCCCGAGAGCACCGCGGTAACGGCGAGGTCGTTGTCGTTGATGGCCGTGGAGACTTCTTCGATGAGCGGACCCGAGTTGCCGATGCAGATCGTGCAGCCGTATCCGACCGTGTAGAAGTCGAGGCCCTCGAGAGCCTTGTCGAGGCCGGACTTCTCGTAATAGTCGGTGACGACCTTCGAGCCCGGGCCGAGCGTCGTCTTGACCCACGGCTTGCGCTTCAGACCCTTGTCGACCGCCTTCTTGGCGAGCAGGCCCGCCGCCAGCATGACCGACGGGTTCGACGTGTTCGTGCACGACGTGATCGCCGCGAGCGTGACGGCGCCGTTGTCGAGCAGGTACGTCTGGCCCTCGGGGGTCGTGACCTTGACCGGCTTGGATGCCGCTGCCGGCGCTCCGCTCGAGATGTGCACCTCGCGGGTCTCGGGCTCTTCGTCACCGGGCACCGCGCCCGGGTCGGATGCCGGGAAGGAGTGCTTCGACTCGAGGTCGACGATCGAGTTCGACACGGCCGGCGTCGCGTAGTTCAGGATGTCCTTCTCGAACTGCGACTTCGCCTGCGAGAGCAGGATGCGGTCCTGCGGGCGCTTCGGGCCGGCGATGGAGGGCACGACGGTCGAGAGGTCGAGCTCCATGTACTCGCTGAAGATCGGCTCATTCGCCGCATCGTGCCAGAGATTCTGCTCCTTGGCGTACGCCTCGACGAGGGCGACGGTCTGTTCGTCGCGACCGGTCAGACGCAGGTAGTCGAGCGTGACGTCGTCGATCGGGAACATCGCGGCCGTCGAGCCGAACTCGGGGCTCATGTTGCCGATCGTCGCGCGGTTGGCGAGCGGCACCGATGCCACGCCCGCGCCGTAGAACTCGACGAACTTGCCGACGACGCCGTGCTTACGCAGCATGTCGGTGATCGTCAGGACGACATCTGTCGCTGTGACGCCGGCCGGGATCTCGCCGGTCAGCTTGAAACCGACCACGCGCGGGATGAGCATCGACACGGGCTGGCCGAGCATGGCCGCCTCGGCCTCGATGCCGCCAACTCCCCAGCCGAGCACGCCCAGGCCGTTGACCATCGTCGTGTGCGAGTCGGTGCCGACACAGGTGTCGGGATAGGCGCGCAGGATGCCGTCACGACCGGTGCGGTCGTAGATGACCTTCGCGAGGTGCTCGATGTTCACCTGGTGCACGATGCCGGTGCCCGGGGGCACGACCTTGAAGTCCTGGAAGGCGGTCTGGCCCCACCGCAGGAACTGGTAGCGCTCGCCGTTACGCTCGTACTCGATCTCGACGTTGCGCTCGAGGGCGTTCTCCGAGCCGAAGAGGTCGGCGATCACCGAGTGGTCGATGACCATCTCGGCGGGCGAGAGCGGGTTGATCTTGTCGGGGTCGCCGCCGAGCGCGGTGACGGCCTCGCGCATCGTCGCGAGGTCGACGATGCAGGGGACGCCGGTGAAGTCCTGCATCACGACGCGGGCGGGCGTGAACTGGATCTCGGTGTCGGGTTCGGCATCGGCATCCCAGTTGCCGAGGGCCTCGATCTGCGCCTTGGTGACGTTCGCACCGTCTTCGGTGCGGAGGAGGTTCTCGAGCAGCACCTTGAGGCTGAACGGGAGCTTCTCGTAGCCCGCGACGGTGTCGACGCGGTAGATCTCGTAGTCGGTGTCGCCGACTGTAAGGGTGCTCTTGGCTCCGAAGCTGTCAACTGTGGACACGTCAGGTCTCCTTCGTCGGGGGCACGGACTCGCTCGGCATCAGCGGCGGCCTGTCACCCCATCTTCCCCGCGTCCGCCACGTCGGGCTAGTGAGGTAAGCCTTACTCCGTTGACGTGTTCCGCGCGAGGACATTTATCTTGATGTCAAGATAAATCTATCACGGCTCCGCTGTCTCGTCGTGGCCCTCGCGCTTCGGATAGAGCCGTCGCGCGACGAACCAGGTGATCGCGACGAGGACCGCAAACGGAGGGATGCCGAGGAGCAGCTTCCACGTGCCGAGCCCGGCGACATCCCCCGCGAAGTAGTACGGAAGCTGCACGGCGAGCCGCACGAGGAACAGCGCCGCCCACATCAGCGTCAGTGCGCCGAAGACGCGCCGCTTGCGGCGGTCGGCGCGCCACGCGGTGCCTTCACCCATGAGGTAACCCGCGGCGAGGCCGACGAGCGGCCACCCGACGAGGGCAGAGGTCAGCAGCACGCCGCCGTAGACGGCGTTGAGGATCAGACCCCAGAGGAACGCGTCGACGGCGCTCCCGGTCACGAGCGCCCACCCCGCGGCGATCAGGGCGCCGATGAGCCCGCCGATCGCTGCGCCGAACGGCTGCCTCTGCACGAGCCGGACGATCGTGAACACGACGGCCGCCGCGACCGAGAGCACGATGGCGAGGATCAGGTCGTTGCCCGAAACGATATAGCTGACCACAAAGAGCAGGGTCGGGACGAGCGATTCGAGCACGCCACGCACCCCGCCGATCGCATGCCAGACGACCTGCCCGGTCGTCTGGTCTTTCGCCGGGTCAAGGCCCGCCCGCCGGGCGGCCCCGCCGAGCGCTGCGCCGAACACCTCGGATGCCGTCGGCTGGCGCGCCTCGTCGTCCGCGTCCGGTGCGGGGGTGTCGCTCACGCCGTCCCCGGGGCGGCCGGCATCTTCAGCGGGATGAGATCGCGCGGCGGCATGGGCGTCCCGCCGCGGACCACCACGATCGACCGGAACAGGTCTTCTACCTTCGCCGCGGCATCCACGTCGCTCGTCGCCGCTCCCCCGATGACGCCGCGCAGGAACCACCGCGGACCGTCGACGCCGACGAATCGCGCGAGACGTTTGCCGGGCTTCGCGTCGGGGCCGGCTGCCACAGGGACCTCCGCGAGAAGCTCAGGGCCGAGCGGCCCCTCGCGCTCTTCGACGCGGCCGCCCTGCTGACGCACCTGCTGACGGATCTGCTCGCGCGTCTCTTCCCACAGTCCGGTCGAGCGCGGGGCGGCGAAGGGCTGCACCTGCAGGGTCGAGTCCGCGTAGTCGAGCCCCACCGCGACGATGCGCTTGGTCTGCTCCTCGACTTCGAGGCGCAGGTTCAGGCCCTCGCGCGGCAACACTTTGATCCCGCCGAGGTCGATGTACGGGCGCACCGGGTTCGCCTCGGACTCGTCGAACGGTCCGGCGGTCGCCCGATCGTCGGCCGCGGACTTCCCGTAGATCTCGTCGCTCATCGAGCTGCTCCCGCCTGATAGCCCGTCGAGCCGAAGCCGCCCTCGCCTCGCGACGAATCGGGCAGTTCGTCGACGGGGATGAACGTGACGCGCGGCACCGGCATGATGATCAGTTGCGCGATGCGGTCGCCGACCCCGATGTCGTAGGGCTCCCGGGCATCCGTATTGAGGAGCGAGACCTTGATCTCGCCGCGGTAGCCCGCATCGACGGTGCCGGGAGAGTTCACGATCGTGATGCCGTGCTTGGCCGCGAGGCCGCTGCGCGGCACGACGAACGCGACATAGCCGTCAGGCAGCGCGATGCGCACGCCCGTGCCCACGAGCGCGCGCTCGCCCGGCGCGAGGCGCAGCGCCTCGGTCGAGACGAGGTCGGCGCCCGCATCGCCGGGATGGGCGTAGACGGGGACGTGCGCCGCGATAATGGGAACGTCCACGGATTCGATCACCCCACGAGGTTAGTGCACCGAGGGGATGCCAGGAGGATGATGACCACCGCGACCACCGCGAAGGCCCGCCCCGGCGCGGTCTCGTACCGAGAGCGCCTGAGCCCGTCGCTGTGGACTCTCTTGTGCGCCGCGGTGGCGGCGCCGATGGTGGCGCTCGTCTTCGTCCCCCTGGATGCCACGGTCGCGCTCATCGCGGGGGTCGCGGTCGCCCTCGCGATCATCGCCGCCCTCGTCGCATCGGCGCCCGTCATCGAGGTGCGAGATGGCGAGCTGAGGGTCGGCCGGGCGCACATTCCGGTCAGCCTGCTCGGCTCCGGTGAGGCGCTGTCGGGCATCGAGGCGCGCGAGGCCCGCGGGCCCGGCCTACCGCGCACCGCATGGCATCAGCTGCGCGGAGGGATCGACGGTCTTGTGCGCGTCGAGGTGACCGACGATCGTGACCCCGTCACGCACTGGGTGTTCTCGACGCGCACTCCCGACCGCGTGCTCGCCGCGATCCGTCGCGCGCAGCGCGCCTGAGTCGGCTCAGCTCCGCGAGAGGGTCAGGCCGCGCACTCCACGCAGATCGCTCCGGAGGCGGTCTCGTGATCGATCTGCGTGCGGTGCTTCACGAGGAAGCACTCGATGCACGTGAACTCATCCTCCTGCGGCGGCAGGACGACGACGTCCAGCTCGAGGTCGGACAGGTCGGCGCCGGGGAGCTCGAAGCCGGAAGGATTGTCGGCGTCTTCGACGTCGACCGAGGCCGAAAGCTTGTCGGGAACGCGCTCCTTCAGGGCCTCGATCGACTCGCTGTCGTCTTCGGTCTTGCGGGGGGCGTCGTAGTCGGTCGCCATGCTCTCACTTCCAGGATGTGACGGTGCAGCCCCCATCCTCGTGGGCGGGGCGGCCATAGTTTGCACGACCGGGTCGGTTTTCGCAAATGGGCCTCGATGCGACCCTCTCTTCCGGGTGTGCTCGACAGTGAACTCGCGGCGCGCCCGCGATATTCCCGACGGCGGCGCGACGCCGTGTCAGCATAGGTCGCGGCACGATCATCCGTGCCGGCGCAGGGATGGAGGCGTGTCTCGCATGGAGCAGCTCAAAGTCATCGGAATGGAGGACGGCACCCTCGTGGTCGCCACCGAGGCGGGCGAACGATTCTCCCTCCCGCTCGATGAGACGTTGCGCGCGCACGTGCGTCGCGCCCAGCACGCCGCTGACCCGCGCGCCGCCAAGGCGAGCCCGCGCGAGATCCAGGCCCACATTCGCTCCGGCCTGTCCGCGCAGGAGGTCGCCGAGCTCCTCGGGCTGCGACTCGAAGATGTCGAGCGCTACGAGCGCCCCGTGCTCGCCGAGCGCGAGCACATCGTCGGTCAGGCGCTGGCCGTTCCCGTTCTCATCGCGGGCGAGCTCGACTCGCGCGCTCAGCCGACGTTCGGAGCCGCAGTACGCGCAAAACTCGCCGATGCCGGGGCGGTCGGAGAGCGTTGGACCAGCTGGCGCGAAGAGTCGACATGGATCGTCAAGCTCGAGTTCACCGCGAACGAGGTCGACCACGATGCGCGCTGGAGCTTCGACCCACGTCGCAGCACGCTCGCGCCGCTCAACGCGGATGCCACGCAGCTTTCGCGCCAGGGATCGTTGCCCGACGGGCTGATCCCCCGTCTTCGGGCGCTGGATGCCTCGCCCGTGAAGGATTCGTCCCGCTTCGACTCCGGTGCGTTCGGTCCCCGGCGCGTCGAGCAGGAGCCCGAGATCCTCACGCGCGACGTTCGCCCCACGGTGACCGCGGCGGTGCAGGAGGCAGCAATCAAGCGGGCTCCGGCCAAGTCGGTGACGACCGCAGAGACTGCCGATCTGCTCGAAGCGCTCCGTCGTCGACGCGGGCAGCGTGAGCCGATGCCGACGGAACAGCAGGCGGAGCAGTCGCACAGCCCGGTGGCGCTGTTCGATGCGCTCGAGCCGGGCTACGACGAAGCCGAACACGAGGAAGAGCCCGAGAACGAGCAGGTGCTCGACGACTCCACGGCCTCGGAGTCGCGCCGCAAGGGCCGCACGTCGATGCCGTCGTGGGATGAGATCGTCTTCGGCGCCCGCACCGAAGACGGCTGAGCGGCATCAGCGCGCGAATGCGCCGAGTCGGATGAGCGGAACGATGCGCTCCTGATCGGTGAGCGAGCCGTGCTGACCGATCATCTTCTGCGCCTTCTTGTCAGCGAGACGGTCGTCGTAGTACGCCACCGTGCCGCGCGCCGCGATCAGTACGTCGCCGATGCGAGGCGCGACCTCGGCATCCACCTGAGGTCCGTATAGGCCTGCCGCAATGGCCTCGGCGCGCGTCATGACCCACGAGCGCGACTGCTCGCTCTGCCGCCAGCGGGCCGCGACCCGGTCGGCGAGACCTGCCTCGGTATAGAGCTGCAGCAGGCGCGGCTCCCCCGCGACGAGCTCGACGCCCTCGAGCAGCTCGTCGCCTTCGCCGAGGAGCACGTGACGGTCGCGGGGAACATCGACCATCCCGTGATCGGCCGTGACCACGATCCCGACACCGGGGGTCGCGCTCTCGTGCAGGCGGCGCACCGCGGCATCCACTCGTTCGAGCCCCGCCGTCCACTGCTCGCTCTCCCACCCGCGGGAGTGCCCGATCGTGTCGAGCTCCGGCAGGTACGCGTAGACGATCGCGCCGGGATGGTCGCCGGCGACCTCCCGCGCCGCCTCGAGCTGCTCCTCGGGCGTAGCCGCGGGAACGAAGGTGGCCCCGCGAAAGACGGCGCGTGTGAAGCCCGAGCGCGCGTATGCGGGCTTCGACACGAAGAAGCAGGGCCGTCCGGCGGCGGCCTCGCGCTCCATCAGCGGCGCCGCGCGCTGCCACGTCAGCGGATCGAGCCCGTCGGTCTCCCACCCCTTCAGCTGATTCGGCGCGGACAGCGTCCCGGGCACGCGCGCACGGTAGCCGACGATGCCATGGATGCCGGCGTCCACCCCCGTGAGCAAGCTCGTGACCGCGGTCGCCGTCGTCGACGGAAAGACGGTGCGCACGGCATCCTTCTTCGCCAAGTGCGACATCAGGAAGCGTGCGTGCCCGGAACGTGCCGTCAGGTTCCCCCGACCGAGGCCGTCGACGAGCACGACGATCGCCGAGCGAGCGGCGGGAAACCAATCCGGATCTCCCCGAAGAGAGGCCAACACATGCGGCACGACACCGGTGAGGCTCCGGGCCGCTGGAGGGTCCGCGGGTAGGCTGAGAGACATCGGGGCCAGTCTCGCACAGGCGCGGCGAGCCCCCTCCCGTCGCTCTCCCCTTCACCCGGAGGACCCCGCAGTCCATGGCATCCGCGCGCACCGAGCCCATCCCCGAAGGCCACGGCCGCATCGAAGACGTCGACGTCTCGACGGAGATGCAGGACTCGTTCCTCGAGTACGCGTACTCGGTGATCTATTCGCGCGCTCTGCCCGACGCGCGCGACGGGCTGAAGCCGGTGCAGCGCCGCATCCTCTTCCAGATGGCCGACATGGGGCTGCGTCCCGACCGGGGGCACGTGAAGAGCGCCCGCGTCGTCGGCGAGGTCATGGGAAAGCTCCACCCGCACGGCGACTCCGCGATCTATGACGCGCTCGTGCGGCTCTCCCAGTCGTTCGCCCTGCGGGTGCCGCTCGTCGACGGCCACGGCAACTTCGGCTCGCTCGATGACGGACCCGCCGCCGCCCGCTACACCGAGGCGCGCCTCGCGCCCGCGGCCCTCGCGCTGACCGAGAACCTCGACGAGGACGTCGTCGACTTCATCCCCAACTACGACGGCCAGTTCCAGCAGCCCGAGGTGTTGCCCGCAGCGTTTCCGAACCTCCTCGTCAACGGCGCGACCGGGATCGCGGTCGGCATGGCGACGAACATGGCGCCGCACAACCTCATCGAGGTCGTCGCAGCGGCGATCCATCTGCTCGAGAACCCCGACGCGACGACGGCCGAGCTCATGGAGTTCGTCCCCGGCCCCGACCTCCCCGGCGGAGGCATCATCGTCGGGCTCGACGGGATCGCCGAGGCGTACGAGACAGGTCGCGGCACGTTCCGCACGCGCGCCAAGGCATCCGTCGAATCGCTCGGGCCGCGGCGGACGGGCATCGTCGTCACCGAACTCCCCTATATGGTCGGCGTCGAGCGGGTGATCGAGAAGATCAAGGATGCCGTGAACGCCAAGAAGCTCACGGGCATCGCCGATGTCACCGACCTCACCGATCGCAACCACGGGCTTCGCCTCGTGATCGGTATCAAGACCGGCTTCGACCCGGCCGCCGTGCTGGAGCAGCTGTACCGCTTGACACCACTCGAGGACTCGTTCGGCATCAACAATGTCGCCCTTGTCGACGGCCAGCCGCAGACGCTCGGACTCAAACCGCTGCTGCGCGTCTACCTCGACCACCGCATCCAGGTCGTGACGCGGCGCAGCCGCTACCGCCTCGCCCGCAAGCAGGAACGCCTGCACCTCGTCGAGGGTCTGCTCATCGCGATCCTCGATATCGACGAGGTCATCCAGGTCATCCGCGGATCGGATGACGGCGAGCAGGCGCGCACGAAGCTGATGAGCGTCTTCGATCTGTCGCAGCCGCAGGCGGAGTACATCCTCGAGCTGCGCCTGCGGCGCCTCACACGCTTCTCGCGCATCGAGCTCGAGACCGAACGCGACACCCTGCGTAGCGAGATCGCCGCGCTCGAAGAGCTTCTCGCGAGCGAGACGCTGCTGCGCGCACAGGTGGCGCGCGAGCTGGATGCCGCGGCCGAGACCTTCGGCACCCCGCGCCGTACCCTGCTGCTCAACGGCGGCGCGGTGACGCCGCGCTCGCGTTCGGCCGCGCCCGCCGACCTGCAGATCGCCGACGCGCCGTGCCGCGTGTTCCTCTCGGCGACCGGTCGCATGGTCCGCGCCGAGCTCTCCCCCGAGGGGGGAATCGTCGCGCCGAGCCGCCGGGCGAAGCACGACGGCATCCTCGCCGCCGTAGACACCACCACGAGAGGCGACGTGGGCGCCGTCACGAGCGCGGGGCGCCTCGTGCGACTCTCCCCCGTCGATCTGCCGTCTGTGCCCGCCAACGCCGTCCAGCTGGCCGCAGGAACCAAGGCCGATCAGTACCTCGGTCTTGGCGCTGGCGAGCACGTGGTCGCGATCGTGCCGCTCGGCGACGCCGTCATCGCCCTCGGCACGCAACAGGGCGTCGTGAAGCGCGTCGCCGCGTCGGAGCTTCCCGCGGGCAAACACGACGTCGAGATCATCGCGCTGAAGCCCGGCGACCGCGTTGTGGGCGCGGGTCTCGCCCCCGACGGCACGGAGCTGGTCTTCGTCGCGTCTGACGCCCAGCTGCTGCGCTTCGACGCCGACGCCGTGCGCCCGCAGGGCCGCGCGGCGGGCGGCATGGCCGGCATCCGCCTGTCGGACGGTGCAGAAGTCCTCGCATTCGCGGCGGTCGCACCCTCGGAAGCGACCGTCGTGGTGACGATCGCGGGTTCGCGCCAGGCGATTCCCGGCACGGATGCCGGCAGTGCGAAGGTCTCGGCCTTCGACGAGTTCCCCCCGAAGGGCCGCGCGACCGGCGGCGTCCGCGCCCAGCGGTTCGTGCGCGGCGAGGACGCGCTGACGCTGGCGTGGGTGGGTACCGAGCCGCGGGCGCTCGGTTCTGACGGCTCGGTGCGTCAGCTGCCCGCCTCGGGCGCGCGTCGTGACGCATCGGGACAGGCTCTGGATGCCGTCATCGCCGCGATCGGCACCGCGATCATCTGATCGGACTCGGGTGCGTCAGTTCAGCGTGACGAGCCCGAGCTGGGCCGCGCGGATCAGCACCTGGATGCGGTCGCGCACGTTCCATTTCGCCGTGATGCGGCCGAGGTGGGACTTCACGGTCGCCTCCGAGACGAACATCGCCGCTGCGATCTCGGCATTCGACATCCCCTGCGCGAGGAGAGTGACGGCCTGAAGTTCGCGATCGGTCAGCTCCTCGTCACGATGCATCTCGCGCACGGGGAGCGCGGCCGTCGTCTGCACCGATGACACAAGTTCCTTGGCGACACGGGGCGAGAGGACGTATCCGCCGTCGTAGGCCGTGCGAGCGGCATCCAGGATCTGCTCGGGAGACGTGTCTTTGACGAGGAAGCCGGATGCCCCGACGCTCAGCATCGGAACGATGACGCGCTCGGTGGAGAAGGTCGTGAGCGCCACGATCTTCAGCCCCGGGAACTCCTTTGTCAGGCGCTGGGTCGTCTCGATGCCGTCCATGACGGGCATCTGAACATCCATGAGAACGACGTCGGGCTGCGTGGCGCGCACGAGAGTGATCGCGTCGGCGCCGTTGTCGGCCTCGCCGACGAGCTCGAACCCTTCGGAGGACTCGAGGAACACTCGGAGCGCGGCGCGCACGAGCCACTCGTCGTCGACGATGATCACGCGAATCGGCTCGCTCACGAAGTCATTTTACCGCTCGGGCAGATATGGACGAAAGTCGCAAGGGGACTAGACGTTCGTCGGTCGCGCCTGGTGACGTCTGTTTGAAGAATCGATTCGAGACATTGCAGGAGGTGAATCTCATGTGGTACTGGATCGGAAAGCAGCTGGGTATCTACCGTTGATGCCCGCCATAATCGCAGGGTGACTTCCGTCAGCGAAGAACTTCGCAGATACGCCAGAGCGCCCCTCTGGGCGTACCAACCGCTCGGCAGATGGGCCAAGCGCGGCGTTGTGATATTCGCGGGCGTGACGATCATCTTGGACTCGCTCCTTCGCGCTACAAGCTCTGAGAGCGTGAGCATTGCGTCAGCGGCGGTGTCGACAGGCACCAGCCTCGCGGTCGCTCTGTTCGCGTGGAGACCTCCGGTCGGAGCTCTCGTTCTGATTTGCATCGCGATTCTGGGGGGCGCGACGGGCATCACTGACACGCTGGTCGCGGGCATTGCGCCCATCGGCCTCGTCGCATTCAGTTGTAGCGCGCCGCTCACAATCGGCTACCTGCTCGCGTGGATTGGTTGGGTTGTCGTCGCACAGTTGCGTCCAGGCTCGGGAATCGAGCCGCTCGGAGCAATCGTTGCAGCAGTCATCGGACTCACCAGTCTGATCATCGGCGCCGCCATCCGTCAGCAAACAACGAAGGCGAATACATTGGCACGTCAACTCGAAGCGGCAGAACGCGAGGTCGCAGAGCAACTGCGACACGAGCGCGATCTGATCGCGGACGAGTTGCACGACATCGTGGCGCACGAGATCACGATCGTTGCTCTGCATGCAGCGGTTCTCGAGCGCAGCAACGACGAGAGCACGCGGGCGCAGTCTCAGACGGCGATTCGTGAGTCTGCCGTCCAGGCGCTCACCGACATCCGACGAGTGCTCGGAATGGTCCGCGGTGAAGAGAACCTGTCGCCGGAGCGCGTGCCATCCGCCGACAACCTCCGCACCACGATCGAGACCGTGAAGAAGGAGCTCGAACAGGCCGGCATCCAGGTTACTGTCGACGTGCCCGACGAGGTCCGGTTGCCCAGTGCGTCGCTCGTCGCTCTCATTCGCGTCATCCGCGAGAGTGGGACCAACGTGCTCAAGCATGCGACCGGCGCGAGACACGTGCGCATCGCCTTGACGACCGAACGCGGATGGGCCAATCTCGAGTTCACCGACGACTCTCCGCCCGCCCGCACCGCCGGCCTGCCGGCATCCGGCTACGGCATCATGCGCTTGCGCGAACGTTTCCGCCTCTTCGGCGGGTCGTTCGACGCCTCTCGCGGAGCGAAGGGGTGGACAGTCACCGCGTCTCTCCCCCTCACCTCCTGACGAAAAGAACTAGACAAAAGTCGCAAGCCAAATAGACCTTCGTCCAAAGGACATCGGTTTGTCGTGCGCTTAAGCTTGATTCAGCCGAAGGACCTGTCCCCAGCCGGTCCTTCACTGAGCACCCTGATGTAGCGTCCGTGATTTCGGGGATGATGTTCGCGAATCGCGACATTGTCATCACCGATGCAGCTCGGGTGCCGCGGCGATGGCCCGAAACCGATCCCCCCAGCTCGGTTTCGGGCCCCGCGTCGTTTTACGGGAGTATCAGGCGTCGATCGACTCGCGATCGAGCCGGTCGCTCGACGACACGATGAAGTCACGACGCGGAGCGACATCGCTGCCCATCAACAACTCGAAGACATCCGAGACCGCCTCAGCATCTTGCACTCGCACGCGCCGAAGAGTCCGCCCCGCGCGGTCCATCGTCGTCGTCGCGAGCTGATCGGCATCCATCTCGCCGAGCCCCTTGTAGCGCTGCACGGGCTCCTGCCAGCGCCGACCGCTCTTCTGCACTTTCGCGAGCAGCACGTGAAGCTCCTGCTCGGAGTAGGTGTAGACGGTCTCGTTGGCCTTCGACCCCGGATTGACGATGATGACGCGGTGCAGCGGCGGCACTGCGGCGTAGACACGCCCCGCCTCGATGAGCGGTCGCATGTACCGGAAGAAGAGGGTGAGCAGGAGGGTGCGGATGTGTGCGCCGTCGACGTCGGCGTCACTCATCAGGATGATCTTGCCGTAGCGCGCCGCGTCGAGGTCGAACGAGCGACCTGAGCCGGCGCCGATCGTCTGGATGATCGCTGCGCACTCCGCGTTCGACAGCATGTCGCTGATCGACGCCTTCTGGACGTTCAGGATCTTGCCCCGGATCGGCAGCAGCGCCTGGTACTCACTGTTGCGCGCATGCTTGGCCGTGCCGAGCGCCGAGTCGCCCTCGACGATGAACAGCTCGGACTGCTCGACATCGTTCGTGCGGCAGTCGGCGAGCTTGACGGGAAGCGACGATGACTCGAGCGCGTTCTTGCGGCGCTGGGTCTCTTTGTGCGTGCGCGCGGAGATGCGGGCCTTCATCTCCGAGACGACCTTCTCGAGCAGGAGCGCCGTCTGGGCCTTGTCTTCGCGCTTGCTCGACGCGAAGCGAGCGGTCAGCTCTTTCGTGACGACGTTCGCGACGATCGTGCGCACCGCGGGAGTGCCGAGGATCTCCTTGGTCTGCCCCTCGAACTGCGGTTCGGGCAGCCGCACGGTCAGCACCGCGGTGAGGCCCGCGAGGATGTCGTCCTTCTCGAGCTTGTCGGTGCCGACCTTGAGCCGCCGCGCGTTCTGCTCGACCTGCGTGCGGAGCACCTTCATGAGCCCCTGCTCGAACCCCGCCTGGTGCGTGCCGCCCTTGGGCGTCGCGATGATGTTGACGAACGAGCGAGACGTGGTGTCGTAGCCCGTCCCCCACCGCAGTGCGATGTCGACCTCGCACTCGCGTTCGACGTCGGTCGGCACCATCGCGCCACCGGGCTGCAGCACGGGCACGGTCTCGGTGAACGTGCCGGCACCCGTGAGCCGCCACGTGTCGGTGACCGCGGCATCCGGTGCGAGGAAGTCGGCGAACTCTGAGATTCCACCGTCGAAGCGGTACGACGTCGTGGCAGGCTCGTCACCGCGCTGATCGGCGATGTCGATCTGCAACCCGGGCACGAGGAACGCGGTCTGTCGCGCACGCTGCTCGAGCTCGTCGACGTGGAATGTGGCATCCTTCGTGAATATCTGGCGATCGGCCCAGTAGCGGATGCGAGTTCCTGTCACGCCCTTGGCGGCCTTGCCGACCACCCGCAGCTCGGAAGCGTTCTCGAACGGCGTGAACGGCGAGTCGGGGCTAGGGCCGGCGAACACGCCCGGCTCGCCGCGGTGGAACGACATCGCGTAGGTCTTGCCGCCGCGATCGACCTCGACGTCGAGGCGCTCGGACAGCGCGTTGACGACCGAGGCCCCGACACCGTGCAGACCGCCGGATGCCGCGTACGAGCCCCCGCCGAACTTGCCCCCGGCGTGGAGCTTCGTGAAGACGACCTCGACGCCCGTGAGGCCCGTGCGCGGCTCGACGTCGACGGGGATGCCGCGGGCGCGGTCGCGCACCTCAACGCTGCCATCGTCGTGGAGCACAATGTCGATGCGATCACCGAAGCCCGCGAGGGCCTCGTCGACCGAGTTGTCGATGATCTCCCACACGCAGTGCATGAAACCGCGGGAGTCGGTTGAGCCGATATACATGCCCGGGCGCTTGCGGACGGCCTCGAGCCCTTCGAGCACCTGAAGGTGGTGGGCGGAGTACTCAGCGGTCACAATCTCCAAGCGTATCCAGGCATCCGACGTCGAGCCCGCGACACACTCTGCGGAAACATGACCGACCTATTCCCGCCCCGGGACACGGTACGCGCACAGCGAAATGTGACCGGATCGCGGCATTCCCGCAACAAACGCATGGTTGTATGTGATGCAACCGCACCGGATCGCGTGTACCGAGGAGGAACCGAAATGAGCATGTCGACCACTGTTGAGCCCGCCGTCCTCGAGTACCGTCTGTCCGCGACCGACCGTTGTGACTCGTGCGGAGCGCAGGCCTACATCGCCGCAGAGGTCAACGGCAGCGAGCTGCTGTTCTGCGCGCACCACGGCCGCAAGTACGAAGAGAAGCTGCGCACCGTCGCCACCTCGTGGCACGACGAGACCGCGCGTCTGGTCGACGCACGCTGAGCGCGCTCGCTCTGCCCGATCGCCTCCGCTTCCTCTGGCAGCGGGCGCGCGGGTTCGACGTCGCCTCGGTCACGGAACGCGCGAAGAAGACCGCCCGCATCCACGGCAAGAGCTACCCGCTGGTCCTCACCGACATGCTCTGGTCGGCGGGGTTCCGGCGTGTCGGATTCAACGACTACATCGAGTTCGACTTCGCGATCCTGAACCGCGCCGAGCGCGCGACGTGGGTGACGAGCCCGCTCGCACTCGAACTCTCGAAGAAGTACGACGATCCCGACTTCGTCCACCACTTCCATCACAAGATCGAGTTCAACCGTCTGTTCGACCGCTTTCTCGGTCGCGAGTGGCTCGACCTCGAGCAGGCGGATGCCGAGGATCTGCGTGCGTTCGCGCAGCGCCATCCCGTCCTCATCGGCAAGATGCCCGTCAGCAAGTCAGGGTTCGGCGTGAGTCGCTACCACGCCGCCGACATCGATGACTGGGATGCCTTCCACGCCGACCTCGTCGCAAAGGGCGAGGTGCTGGTCGAAGAGGGCATCATCCAGCATCCGACGCTCGAGGCGATCGCCCCGGGGACGGCGAACACGACCCGCGTGACGACGTTCGTGAAGGACGACGGCACGGTCGAGATCGTCAACATGGCGCAGAAGTTCGGTCGCGGCAAGGTGAGCGACCAGGGCGCGTTCGGCGGTTTCTACACGGCGCTCCACGAAGACGGCCGCGCGATGGGGATGGGCTACGACATCCAAGGCGAGCTGTATGAGACGCACCCCGACACCGGCGCACGGATCGCGGACTACCGACTCCCCGACATGGATGCCGTGCGCTCACTCATCAGCGAGGTCGCCCTCGTCGTGCCACAGGTGCGCTACGTCGGGTGGGACATCGTCGCGACCGCGAAGGGGCCGGTCCTCGTCGAGGGTAACTGGGGCGCCGGCGTCTTCGAGAACAAGCCGACCGCGACCGGCATCCGTCACGGACACCTCCCCCGCTATCGCGCCGCGATGGGATTTTGAGTCGAGCCGAGCGCCGGAGGCGCGAGTCGAAACCTGACGCCGACCTCAGCCGCGCCGAATGACTCCCAGCGGGGTCGACTGGTGGCCCTGCCCGAGCGGATTGTCGGCCAAGATGCGCACGAGCTCCTGGTCGCCGCTCTTGTCGAGCGTCGACCCGAGGATGTTGCCGCCGATGTCGTTAATGTCGACCACGGCCACCTCCGCGCCGCCGCCCAGCAGCGCCTTGAGGCGCGCCGCGACCTTCGCGGGCTCCGTCGGACCGAGGACCACCGCCTTGTTGTACGGCGGAATGGTGCCGCTCGTCGGCCCGTCGATCGCGCGGGCCTTGTCGCCCGCGATGCGGTAGAAATCGCCGCGGCGCCCGAACAGCTTCGTGACGGCGCTGACCGCCGCCGCGAACAGGATGCGGGGCGTGCCGCATTCGCGCAGCGCCATCTCCATCGTCTCGGGCATCCCGAGTCCGATGCCGTACGACGTCTTGGTCACGTACTTCGAGAGGAACCGGGCGAGCGGACGCGGCTCGATCTCATCGAGCGTGTACGACCGGCCCTGCGTGATCGCGACGATCTTCTCGGTCACGAAGAGCGTGTCACCCGCCTGGACGACGGGCGCCGCGTACTCGGTCACGAACGCGTCGAGGTCGTCGCCCGGCATGACGACCCGCGTGCGGATCGGGATGCGCTTGAACGTCCCCGAGGGCGTCGTGACCGACAGCACCTTGCCGTCGTTGGGAGCGTCGGTCATTCGAGGTAGTCCCGCAACGACTGCGAGCGCGACGGGTGCCGCAGCTTCGCCATCGTCTTGGACTCGATCTGCCGGATGCGCTCGCGAGTGACGCCGAAGGTGTCGCCGATCTGGTCGAGGGTCTTCGGCTGGCCGTCGCCGAGGCCGAAGCGCATGCGGATGACGCCCGCCTCGCGCTCGGACAGCGAGTCAAGAAGCGCCTCGAGCTGACGCTGCAGCATCGTGAAGCCCACGGCATCCGCCGGCACGACGGCTTCGGTGTCTTCGATGAGGTCGCCGAACTCGCTGTCACCGTCCTCGCCGAGGGGCGTGTGCAGGGAGATCGGCTCGCGGCCGTACTTCTGCACCTCGACGACCTTCTCGGGCGTCATGTCGAGCTCGCGCGAGAGCTCCTCGGGCGTCGGTTCGCGGCCGAGGTCCTGCAGCATCTGACGCTGCACGCGGGCGAGCTTGTTGATGACCTCGACCATGTGCACGGGGATGCGGATGGTGCGGGCCTGATCGGCCATCGCGCGCGTGATCGCCTGGCGGATCCACCAGGTCGCGTAGGTCGAGAACTTGAAGCCCTTCGTGTAGTCGAACTTCTCGACCGCACGGATGAGACCGAGGTTGCCCTCCTGGATGAGGTCCAGGAACTGCATGCCACGACCGGTGTAGCGCTTCGCGAGCGAGACGACGAGGCGAAGGTTCGCGCCGAGCAGGTGGCTCTTCGCGCGCTGACCGTCGCGGGCGACCCACTGCAGGTCAAGGCCCAGCTGACCCGACTTCTCAGCCGCGGTCATGTGCGACAGCTTCTCTTCGGCGAACAGGCCCGCCTCGATGCGCATCGCGAGCTCGACCTCTTCGGCCGCGTTCAGCAGCGGAACCTTGCCGATCTGCTTCAGGTAGTCCTTGACGGGGTCGGCCGTGGCGCCCGTGATCTGGGTCGAGTAGACGGGAACGTCGTCCTCGTCGTTCGAGGAGATGACGATGGCACCGGTCGGGAGGGGCTCGCTGAACGCGGGCTTCGACGGCCCGTCTTCGTCGTCCTCGTCTTCGTCGTCGTCGGCCGCGGCATCCTTCGCGGCCGCCTTCGGCGCCGCGTCGCCGTCACCTTCACCGGCATCGTCGGAGTCGTCCGAGTCGTCGGTGTCTTCGACATCTACATCGAGGTCCTCGTCATCGAGTTCCACATCGTCTTCGGGCTCGTCGTCGTCCGACTTCTTCGCGTTCTTCGCGGGAGCCTTCGCGGCGGGCTTCTTCGCGGCGGGCTCCTTAGTCGCAGCCTTCTTCGGCGCGGATGCCTTCGTCGCGGTCGTCTTGGTGGCGGATGCCTTCGCGGCCGGTGCCGCGGTCTCGTTCTCGACCGTCTCGGCGTCGACCGAGGCTGCGGTCTTCTTGCGGGCGGTGGGTGTCGCAGTGCGGGAGGTCACATCTCGCCTTTCACCGACGCGGCGCGTCGGGGGTTTTCGGACACTAGTAAGACCCTTGTCAAGTCCTGCGCCACCTCACGAATGGATGACACAGCCAAGACAACGGGTCGATGTCCTATTGTCGCATACCGCGGCGGGCGCTCTTGCGCAACGGCCGAAAGTACCGGGATACAGAGTGCAACGCGTCGTCGCGGCGCGGCATTCCGTCAGCGGCGTCCGCGCTTGTCGTCGCCCTCGCGTCTGTCGGCAAGAAAGCGCTCGAGCTCAGCCGCGAGCTCGTCCGCGCTCGGCAAGTCGCCCGTATGGATGATCGGCTGTGCGAGCGTCGACCCCGCCATGTAGGAGTCGTAGCGCTCCTCGAGGGTGTGCAGCATCGTGGTCAACTCCGCGTTGCCCTCCACCTGCTCGTCGACCTTCGCGCGGAACTCGCCGTTCTCCTCGCGGATCTCGTCGGCGTTGAAGACGAGTCCCGTCGCGACCGACAGACTGTCGAGGCCCGCGAGCGCCGCCGCGGGAAAGTCGGTGTCGGCGAGGTAGTGCGGCACGAGCAACACGAACCCGGCGACCTGCTGTCCGCTGTCGGCCAGGCGCAGCTCGAGGAGGTGACCCATCGTCGCCGGAACTTGCGTGTGCGGCTTCCACACCGAGTGCGCCTCGGTGAGCTCGGTGCGCGTCCCGCTGACGGTCGTCCCGATCGGGCGGGTGTGCGGAACGGGCATCGGAATGGCATGTACCCAGGTCGCCGTCGAGACCTGGAGACCTTCGGCGAGGCCCACGACCGTCTCGGAGAACGCCTCCCAGGCGAAGTCGGGCTCGTACCCGGCGAGGAGCACGAACGGCTGGCCGAGCGCGTCGTGCGCGAGCGACACCTCGAGGCGGGGCGGGCGGTAGTCGAGCAGCCGATCGCCGTCGAAGGTGATCATGGGGCGGCGCGCCCGAAAATCCAGCAGTACATCGGATGAGAACACCACGATCGGAGAGGGCTCGAGGTCTTCGCGGAAGTGCTCGATCATCCGCGCGACCGCGCCGCCGGCATCCGTGAATCCCGTCAGCGCGATCACGAGCGGAAGTCCCGCCGGAACGGGTGGCGCAGACGCGACGCGCTCGTACAGAGGACCGCTCAAGGGCATGCTCCCACTGTACGAGCCGTGGGCACCCCCGCGGCCCGGTAGCGCTGACAGCGAACAGCGCACGGCTCGCGCTCGCGCGGCGCCGCCGCGCGTCACCGGCACAAACCTAGGATGGAACGCATGGCGTATCCCGAGCTGTCCACGTCCACCGTTGCCCTGCACTCCGCGGACGCACAGGTCGATGTCGACGCGATCATCCTCGCGTTACCGCCGCTCGGCACCGCAGACGCGGCTCTCGCGGACTGGCCGGGGCTCGTCGACGCCCTCGCCGGCGTGGGGTTCACGGGATCATGCGGCTCGTCGATGCGGGTCTTCGCGCCGGATGCCGCGGCTCTGCCGCTCGTCGTCGTCGGGACGGGCGCCTCGCCGACGCCCGCCGCGCTGCGCGATGCGATCGGCGCCGCCGTGCGGACGACCACCGGGTTCGCGCGCGTCGCGATCGCCGCTCCCGCCGCAGACCCGGCGCTGTGGGATGCCGCGGCCGAGGGTGCGCTCCTGGGCGGCTACCGTTTCGACGACTACAAGAAGACTCCGGCGCCGATCCGCGCCGAGCACGTGCGGCTGCACTGGTCGGATGCCGTCGACGATGTCGCCGTCGACCGTGTCCGTATCACTGCGGCCGCCGTCGCAACCGTGAAGGACCTCGTCGCGACTCCCGCGCAGGTGCAGGGCCCGCAGGATGTCGCGGACCGCGCGATCGAGGCTGTCGCGGACCTGCCCGTCACCGTCACCGTGTTCGACGAGGTCGAGCTGAAATCGCAAGGTTTCGGGGGCATCCTCGGGATCGGCCAGGGCTCCGACCGTCCGCCGCGGCTCGTGCACCTCGACTACGCGCCCGAGGGCGCGACCCGCCACATCTCGCTCGTCGGCAAGGGCATCACGTTCGATACCGGCGGACTGTCGCTGAAGCCCCCGGCATCCATGGTGGGGATGAAGTTCGACATGGCGGGAGCCGCGACCGTCCTCGCCGTCGTGCGCGCCGCCGCCGAGCGCGAGCTGCCGGTGCGTGTCTCGGCGTGGCTGTGCCTCGCCGAGAACATGCCGTCGGGCCGGGCCCTCCGGCCGGGCGATGTCGTCACGATCGCCGACGGCACGAGCGTGGAGGTGCCCAACACCGACGCAGAAGGCCGCGTCGTGCTGGCGGACGGACTCGTCGCCGCCAGCCGCACCCGCCCCGACCTCATCGTCGACGTCGCAACACTGACCGGCGCGATCGTCGTCGCCCTCGGAAACCGCCACACGGGCGTCATGGGCGACGACGACGCCGTCGCCGAGTACCTGGCCGCTGCAGAACGGGCCGACGAGCTCGCCTGGCACCTTCCCCTCCCCTCGTACATGGAGGACGAGCTCGACTCCCCCATCGCCGATCTGCAGAACGCGAAGATCGGCGACACTGCCGGCGGGTCGCTGTTCGCGGGACTCTTCCTGCAGCGTTTCGTGGGTCGCACCTCCGACGAGCCCGACGCGCCCCGCATCCCGTGGGTGCACCTCGACATCGCCGGCAGCGGCACAGCGAAGTCGCCCTCGGGCGTGAACGACAAGGGCCCGACGGCAGCGACCGTCAGATCGCTGATCGCTCTCATTGAGGAGGCGGCCCAGTGACCGAGCACTCCGCAGATGTCGTCGTCCTGGGCGGCGGCAGCGGCGGATACGCGGCGGCGATCCGCGCGTCGGAGCTGGGCAAGAGCGTCATCCTGATCGAGAAGGACAAGGTCGGCGGCACGTGCCTGCACCGCGGGTGCATCCCAACCAAGGCGCTGTTGCACGCGGCCGAAATCGCCGATCACGTCCGCGACGCGGCATCCGTCGGCGTGTCGGCAACACTCGACGGCATCGACCCGACCGCCGTCACGGCGTACCGAGAAGGCATCGTCGCGAAGAAGTTCAAGGGCCTCGAAGGGCTGCTGAGGGCGCGCGGAATCACGACGGTCGCGGGCGCGGGCAGGCTTCTGCCAGACCGCGGGGTCACCGTCGGCGACGACGTCTATCGGGGCACCGATGTGATCCTCGCGACCGGATCGTACAGTCGTAGCCTGCCAGGGCTCGAGATCGGCGGTCGCGTGATCGACAGCGCCGGCGCGCTGTCGCTGGCCGAAATCCCCGGGCGCGTCGTGATCCTCGGTGGCGGTGTCATCGGCGTCGAGTTCGCGAGCGTGTGGCGCTCCTTCGGCGCCGAGGTGACGATCGTCGAGGCGCTCGATCATCTCGTGCCGAACGAGGATGTCGCTCTCAGCAAGGCGCTGGAGCGCGCCTTTCGCAAGCGCGGTATCACCTCGAAGCTCGGTGTGCGCTTCGCCGGAGTGACGCAGACGGATGCCGGGGTGCAGGTCACGCTCGAAGACGGCATGACGCTCGACGCCGACTACCTGCTGGTCGCGGTCGGTCGCGGCGCGGCAACCTCGGGCCTCGGCTTCGAGGATGCCGGCATCGCTCTCGATCGCGGTTTCGTCACGGTCGACGAGCGGCTTCAGACGAGCGTCGAGCACGTCTGGGCGGTCGGCGACATCGTGTCGGGCTTGCAACTCGCGCACCGCAGCTTCCAGCAGGGCATCTTCGTCGCGGAGCAGCTCGCGGGGCTGCGCCCGATCACGGTGCCCGAGGCATCCATCCCTCGCGTCACCTACAGCAGCCCCGAAGTGGCATCCGTCGGTCTCACCGAGGCGCAGGCACGTGCCGCGCACGGCGACTCGGTCACCGCCTATGAATACAACCTCGCGGGCAACGGCCGAAGCGAGATTCTCGGCACGGCGGGGCTGGTGAAGGTCGTGCGCGTCGCGGACGGGCCGATCGTCGGGGTACATCTGATCGGCGACCGAGTCGGCGAACTCATCACCGAGGGCCAGCTCGCCGTCGCATGGGAAGCGCACCCGGAAGACATCGCCCCCTACGTGCACGCCCATCCCACGCAGAGCGAGGCGCTCGGCGAAGCGTTCCTCGCGCTCGCGGGTAAGCCCCTGCATGCCCTCTGACACTCCCCGCTGGCCGGGTCACTAAGCTAGACAACAATCGGACTTCTTGAAGGAGACACAGTCATGAGCACATCCGTGGTCCTCCCCGCGCTCGGCGAGAGCGTCACCGAGGGAACGGTCACCCGCTGGCTCAAGAAGGTCGGGGACACCGTCCAGGCCGATGAAGGTCTGCTCGAGATCTCGACCGACAAGGTCGACACCGAGATCCCGTCGCCGGTGAGCGGCGTGGTCGAGGAGATCCTGGTGCAGGAAGACGAGATCGTCGAGGTCGGCGCCGTTCTCGCGAAGATCGGCGACGGATCGGGAGCGCCCGCCGAAGGCGACGCGCCCGCGGCCGAGGCACCCGCCGCTGAGGCAGCGCCCGCTGAGGCAGCTCCTGTTGCGGAGGCTCCCGCCGCCGAGGCGCCCGCGCCTGTTGCCGAGGCGCCCGCGCCGGTTGTGGAAGCGCCCGCCGAAGCCGCGCCCTCCGGCGATGCGAAGGATGTCGTCCTCCCCGAGCTGGGCGAGAGTGTCACCGAGGGAACCGTCACCCGCTGGCTCAAGCAGGTCGGCGACGAGGTCGCCGTCGACGAGCCGCTGCTCGAGATCTCCACCGACAAGGTCGACACCGAGATCCCTTCGCCGATCGCGGGAACCCTCCAGGAGATCGTCGTCGGTGAAGACGAGACGGTCGCCGTCGGTTCCGTCCTGGCCCGCATCGGATCGGGAGCGGCTGCGCCCGCGCCCGCCGCGCCCGCGGCTCCTGCACCCGCGGCCGAGACCCCCGCGGCCCCGGCTCCCGCCCCCGTCGCTGAGGCACCTGCTGCTCCGTCCGCCGCGCCCGAGGCGCCGGCAGCCCCCGCGCCCGCCGCGCCGGCCACCGGTGCAGCAGCACCCGCTGCGCCCGCGGCACCTGCGCCCGCCGAGGCGGCTCCCGCCGCCGACGAGGATGTCGCCACCTACGTCACGCCGCTGGTGCGTCGTCTCGCGCAGCAGCAGGGCATCGACCTCGCGACCGTGACCGGCACCGGTGTCGGCGGCCGCATCCGGAAGGAAGACGTCCTGAAGGCCGCAGAGACGGCAGCCGCCGCCCCGGCGACGCCCGCCGATGCACCCGCGGCTCCCGCGCCTGCCCTCGAGGTTTCGCCCCTGCGCGGCACGACGCAGCCGATGTCCCGCCTGCGCAAGGTCCTCGCCGAGCGTGCCGTGGCATCCATGCAGCAGACCGCTCAGCTCACCACCGTCGTCAAGGTCGACGTGACGAAGGTCGCCGCCTACCGCGGCGCGGTTCAGTCCGACTTCGTTGCGAAGACAGGCGGCAAGCTCTCGTTCCTGCCGTTCTTCGTCCTCGCAGCCGCCGAGGCGCTGCAGGCGTACCCCGTGGTCAACGCGACGGTCAACGACACCGACATCGTCTACCCCGCCACCGAGAACATTTCGATCGCGGTCGACACGGAGCGGGGCCTGCTGACGCCCGTGCTGCGCGACGCGGGCGGCAAGACGCTGGCCGAGATCTCGACCGAGATTGCCGATCTCGCCGCGCGCACGCGTGACAACAAGCTCAAGCCCGACGAGCTCGCGGGCGGCACGTTCACCGTCACCAACACGGGTTCGCGCGGCGCGCTGTTCGACACGCCCGTCGTGTTCCTGCCGCAGTCGGCGATCCTGGGCACGGGCGCCGTCGTCAAGGAGCCGGGTGTCGTGAAGATCGACGGTGTGGATGCCATCGGCATCCGCTCGTACGTCTACCTCGCGCTCTCGTACGACCACCGGATCGTCGACGGTGCTGACGCCGCGCGCTTCCTCGGTGCCGTCAAGGCTCGTCTCGAGGCGGCGGACTTCGGGCCCCAGCTCGGCATCTGACCTCAGTCGTCACTGCTGGTCCGCGAAGTCGTAGACGTCGCGGACCAGCCATGTTCCGTCGACGCTGACCAGCACGAGGATCTGGGGCGTCTTCGCCTCGGACTCGACGCGGAACACGGCGACTCCCCCGTACTCGTCGAGCAGGGTGACGGCCGCGTCCAGAGATGTCACCGCGCCCGGCTCGACGCCGGCCGCAGGATCCTCCATGACGGCACCGCACGCACCCGCCGAGGACGCAGCGCAGGATGAAAGCGTCTCGACGATGTCGCGCGCTGCCGTCTCGAGATCTGACCCGAGCCCGGCGTCTGCGCCGTCGGCGGGCTTCGTGGAAGACGCCGGAGCCGGCGTGGCTGCCCCCGGCGATGCCCCCGGGGTCTGTGCCGCCGCAGGAGCGTCCGCGCCACGCGTGTCGGGCCACATCAGCCCGGCAACGATCACAACGACCGCCGCGGCGGCGGCGAAAGCCCACTTCCGTCCTCGACGCGCCCGCGGCGGGCGTTCGGCGTCCTTCGCGCTCGACGCCCCTGGTGCCCCACCCGCACGCGAGAAGCGCTCGCGCAGCGCTCCGGGCACGGCCGCCATCGAACGCACAACCCCCACGAGGCGTTCGGCCCACTCGGAGTCGACGAACTGCGCGGCCCAGTGGCGCTCGACAGGTTCAGGAACGGCATCCCGGCGCAGCGCCGCAGCCCGCACGGGGGTCGCCCCCGCGCTCTGGTCACGCACCGCCAGCGTCTCCGGCTCCGCCGCATCGAAGAGATCACCCTCGCACAGCACCATCTCATCTCGCGGCATCCGACGCCGCTCGACGAGTCGCGCCGCCGCGTCGAGCGCGATGGCCAGTCGCCCCGCCGCCGCCGCGGCCAGCGCATCGAGAATCGCCACCGCCTCATCGGTCCACGCGGCCGCGCCGGTTGCGGCGAGCACCGGGCGTCCGGCCGCGTCGATCCACCAACTGCCGTGCTCGATACCCATCGCCCGCGCTTCGGATGCCGCGCGCAGGATGCTGACCGCTGCCGTGACCGCCGCCCCGGGCGAACACCCGGCGACCGCGCCGGCGAGCCTTCGGGAACAGTGCGGCACGATCGCCGCGTGCCCGTCGCGCGTGCGAACGACATCGATCGGCGCGAGGAGGTGTCCCTCCGGGTCGCACCGCCAGACGACGTCGTCCACCAATCCGATGTCGACCCACACCGTCGGCGGATCGGTCGCGTGCAGGCGCCCCGGGTAGGGCGCCTCGCCGGGATGGATCCTGCGAAGCGCGCCCGGTTCATCCAGCATCGTGAGGTGCGAGAGCGACATTCTCCGAGTGTGCGCGCTCCCGCCAGAGCCCGGGCGCCGAATCCCACGATCTGTGGACGGATCGGCCGCTCGCCCGTATGTGGAGGAGGCGACGGTGCGAGAACGCGGAGACGCAAAGGTAGGCTGGATTCATGTCATCCCGCAGTACCGCGCCTGAAAAGCGCCCCGGATTCTTTGCGCAGCTGCGCTCGCTGTTCACCTTCACGAAGGCTGAGTTCGGCTGGTTGCCGTGGGCGCTGATCGCCGTCGTCGTGCTCGGCACGGCGCTCGGCGTGCTCGTCGGCTTCCTCGTTCCGCCGGTCGCCGTCTGGAGCATCATCCTCTGGTCGATCACGGGCCTGCTGTTCGGCGTGCTCGGCGCGATGATCCTCCTCACGCGTCTGTCGACGAAGGCGATGTACAAGAAGCTCGACGGGATGCCGGGGGCCTCCGGACACGTGCTGTCGACCTCGCTCGGTCGCAACTGGGTGGCATCCGAGATGCCCGTCGGTGTGAACCCGAAGTCGCAGGATGCCGTATACCGCGTCATCGGTCGCGGTGGCGTCGTGATCGTCGCAGAGGGCGCCCGTGGTCGCCTCACGCGCCTGGTCAACGACGAGAAGATGAAGGTCCAGCGCGTCGCATCAGGCGTCCCGATCAACGTCGTCTACGTCGGTCACGGCGAGGGCGATGTGCCCATCGGCAAACTCGCCGCGACCATCAAGTCGTTCCCGAAGAAGGTCGACCGCACGACCATGGCGGCCGTCGTCAAGCGCGTCGACTCGGTGTCGCAGTCGGTGACGTCGCTGCCGATCCCCAAGGGCATCGACCCTATGCGTGCGCGCGCCCAGCGCCCCCGCTGATCTCAGCGACGCAGCAGCACCGTACCCGCCGCCTTGTCGTGCAGGCCGCGCTGGTCGACATCCCAGATCACGGCGGGGATTACGAGGCACAAGAGCGCCGTCCGCACGATCGGGCGCCACAGCCCGACCCACCCGCCGCCGACGAGCTGCAGCCGCAACCCGACGAGGCGGTGACCGGGGCTTCCGCCGAGCGTGGGCAGGAACACGATCTGCACGACGGCGAAGATCGTGAGCGTCGCGAGCGAGTCGTAGGAGAAGAAGGCGATCGAGACGATCACGGCGCACGCCCAGTCGATGGCGAGCGCGCCGATGCGGCGTCCGACTCGACCGATGCTGCCCACTCCGGTCGCCGGCAGTCCCAGCCGCTCGCCGGGATAGGAGTTCTCGCGCGCGGCATCCGTCACCTTCCCAGGGTATCGGCGGTGGCGTAACATCCCTGAAACACGCGGGATACTGAGGGGCAACCGTCCCTCGATACGGTGGGGCGAGCCTGCTTCCGCCAGGCGTGTTCCACACCCGATCTTGGAGACTCCATGTTCAAAGATTCATCCGAGGTTCTGAAGTTCATCAAGGACGAGGACGTCAAGTTCCTCGACATCCGTTTCACGGATCTTCCTGGTGTGCAGCAGCACTTCAACATCCCCGCCTCGACCGTCGACGAGGAGTTCTTCACGGTCGGCCAGCTGTTCGACGGCTCGTCGATCCGCGGCTTCGCGAACATCCACGAGTCGGACATGCAGCTGATTCCGGATGTCTCCACCGCGTACATCGACCCGTTCCGCGAGGCGAAGACGCTCATCATGCTCTTCGACATCTACAACCCGCGCAACGGTGAGATCTACTCGAAGGACCCCCGTCAGGTCGCCAAGAAGGCCGAGAAGTACCTCGCCTCGACGGGCATCGCCGACACAGCATTCTTCGCCCCCGAGGCCGAGTTCTACATCTTCGACGACGTGCGCTACGAAGTGAAGCAGAACTCGTCGTTCTACTCCGTCGACTCCGAAGAGGGCGCCTGGAACACGGGCCGCGTCGAAGAGGGCGGCAACCTTGCCAACAAGACCCCGTACAAGGGCGGATACTTCCCGGTCTCTCCCGTCGACAAGACGGCCGACCTGCGCGACGACATCTCGCTGAAGCTCATCGAGGCGGGCCTCATCCTCGAGCGCGCCCACCACGAGGTCGGCACGGGCGGCCAGCAGGAGATCAACTACCGCTTCGACACGATGGTGCACGCGGCCGACGACATCCTGAAGTTCAAGTACATCGTCAAGAACGTCGCCGAGGAGTGGGGCAAGGTCGCGACCTTCATGCCCAAGCCCCTGTTCGGCGACAACGGCTCGGGCATGCACACGCACCAGTCGCTGTGGCTCGAGGGCAAGCCCCTCTTCTACGACGAGAAGGGCTACGGCGGCCTGTCCGACATCGCCCGCTGGTACATCGGCGGCCTGCTCGCGCACGCTCCCGCGGTGCTCGCGTTCACGAACCCGACGCTCAACTCCTACAAGCGCCTGGTCAAGGGCTACGAGGCTCCCGTCAACCTGGTCTACTCGGCCGGTAACCGTTCGGCGGCCATCCGTATCCCGATCACAGGCTCGAACCCGAAGGCCAAGCGCATCGAGTTCCGCGCGCCGGATGCCTCGGGCAACCCCTACCTCGCGTTCGCGGCGCAGATGATGGCGGGCCTCGACGGCATCAAGAACCGCATCGAGCCGCACGAGCCGGTCGACAAGGACCTCTACGAGCTGCCGCCCGAGGAGGCCAAGAACATCCCGCAGGTGCCGAACTCGCTGCTCGACTCGCTCGAGGCGCTCCGCGCCGACCACGAGTTCCTGCTCGCGGGTGGCGTGTTCACGCCCGAGCTGATCGAGACGTGGATCGAGTACAAGATCGAGAACGAGATCAAGCCGCTGGCCGCGCGCCCGCACCCGTTCGAGTACGAGCTGTACTTCGGGGTCTGATTCCGAGGGGTCTTTGGGACCGCACTCCCGGTCTCAGAGGCCAGCAATTTACTGAGCCCCAGGCGGCAGTCGCCGTCTGGGGCTCAGTCTACCTCTGGACGTTTACGGACGGCTACGGGCGGTAAACGGACAGGTTTTCGGACGGGACGGACGACCGCTTCTGCGGTGCCGTCAGCGGCCTCGGCGCGGCCAGGCTGACCGACAATCAAGCCGCGTCGTGTGACGACGCGGTCACACCGCATTGATCCACGGCCCGTCCGGTCGAGGGCACCGTCACGTGTTCGCCAACGTGGCCGGGTCCGTAATCACGCCCGATAGCCGATCACCGTAGTCATGCCGGTTTCTGCGTGGTAGATGTTGTGGCAGTGGGCGACCCAGAGGCCGGGGTTGTCGGCGTCGAAGTCGACGGTGAGGGTCTGTTTCGGCAGGATGATCGAGGTGTCCTTCCGGGGGCCACCGTCTTGATGCTGGTAGGTGTGACCGTGCAGATGGAACGGATGCCACATCGTCGTCTGGTTGTCGATCGTGAGCCGGACACGCTCCCCCTGCCGGATCTCATGTGCGCCCCGGAGCGGGTCGCTCATGTCGAAGCGGCGGCCATCGACGCCCCAGTCGTAGGCGGCCATGCTTCCGGTGAGCGCGATGGAGATCTGCCGATCGGGCCCTCTTGTCGGCAGCGTTACCTCACCGGCTGCCCTGAGGAGGTCTGCGGTACCGACGCGGTCGCTGTCCAGTTCCGGGACGCTTACGTCGACTGCAGGCACCGAGCCGTCGCCAGTGCGGACGAGCGCGAAACCGCGGTCGCGTTTGCCTTCGGCTTGCGCGATCAGGGGGAAGACGCCATCTGCAAGGGTGATGACCGCGTCGTATCGCTCTCCCATGCCGATGAGGATGCTGTCGACTTCGCTCGGAGTGACGGGAAACCCATCCGTGTGAGTGATCGTGAGCGTGTGTCCGCCGACTACGACGCGGAATGCGGTGTCGCTACCGGCGTTGATGATCCGAAGCCGAATCCGCTGACCAGGCGAGGCAGTGAACTGGGCGGGGTCCCCAGCCGGTTTCCCGTTGATGAGGTAGGTCGGGTAGTAGACGTCACCGGCGTCGCCGCCGAGTAGGTCGGACGTGGCGCCCATGAGCGTGTTGCCCATGCGCATGAACATGTCGCCTGTCATCGTTCCCATCCCCCGGCTCAACTCGGCGAGGACTTCGTCGGGAGTGGCGGTAACGCCGTCGAGCCAGTCGTCGAGGATGATGACCCATTCGTCGTCGTAATCTCCGGCCTCGGCAGGATCCTCGACGATCAGTGCTCCGTAGAGGCCGCGGTCCAGCTGCACCCCGACGTGGGGGTGGAACCAGTAAGTTCCAGGGTCGGAGGCGATGAACTCATAGTCGAAGCTCTCGTCGGGCCGAATGGGCTGCTGGGTGACTGGCGGTACGCCGTCCATGTCGTTGCGCAGTGCGAGCCCGTGCCAGTGCACGGAGGTGTCGGTGTCCAGCTGGTTGCGCACGGTCGCTTTCAGTGTGTCTCCAGCGCCGAGACGGATCACGGGGGCCGGGATCGAACCGAACGCCCAGGTGGCTGCGGTGGTCCCGGCGAGGTCAAGCGCACTGGGTGCGGCGGTCAATGTCGCGGTGGTGACCTTGCCGGTGCCTCCGCGGCGGCGTTCGGCCTCCCGCACGGGGGCGCCGTCGGGCTGCACCCAGTTCGCAGCGGGAGCGCAGGAGGCCAGCGCAATGGTCGCGAGGGTGCCGACGCTAACGCCGAGGAACGCTCGTCGTGTGAGCAGGAAGCGGGTACGCGGGTCTGATGGCACAGTCATCGGTATTTCCTCTCGGGTCGCATGGGGTGGCGGTGAGTTTCGTCTCGCCCGTCAGAGTCGGGCGTTGCGTGTTCGGCGGTTCGTGGGACGGTAGCTACTGCCGCGATTCCCGCCGCGGAGGATCGGCGCCGGGATCCCGCTGCGAGCAAGGCCATCGAGATCAGCACGATGACAATGCCGATCCAGCCCCACAGACCGGGGTCTTCCCGCAGGACCACCAGGGACAGGAGCACGCCGAACACCGGCACGAGCAGGGTCCACGCAGCGAGGATGTCAAGACGGGCACGTCGGGTTTCGGTGAACCACGCGACTGTCGTCGCGGCGGTCCCGACCAGCGACAGGAACAGGAGGGCGAGAAGGAACGGGATGCTCCAGTAGATCCTCGGGGGTCCTTCTGCGAAAGCGGCGGTGCCAGCGAGGAGAGCCCCTCCGATGAGCAGTTGCGCGGCGGCCACGAATCGCGGGTCCGCCTGCACGATCCGCCCGATGAGGGTGCCGGCAGTCGTAGCGGCCGCCGAGGTCAACGCGATCCACGCCCCACTGCCAAGCCCTACCGGCAACACGATCACGAGCAGCCCGGCGAAGCCGAGGGCGATGGCGACGATGGCGACGGGGGTGGGGCGTTCGCGATAGATCCACCACGCGGGCAGAAGGATGAGGATCGGCTGAGCGTTGGCGAGCACCGACGCGATTCCGGTAGACAGTCCGGTTGCAGCGCCGAACATCGTCGCGAACGCCACGGCGATGTTCACCGCTCCGAGGCAGACAACGAGCACCCAGGTCCACGGCTCGCGCGGGATCGGCACCCGCTGGATGCCGATGAGCAACGCGAGGGCGGCACCAGCGATGAGTGCCCGCAGCGCCGCGAGCCACAGCACGGGCGCGTCCTCGAGGGCGATGGTGATGGCGACGAAACAGGAACCCCAGGCTGCCGTGATCCACAGCATCCGCCAGGGCCGAGGATGTCCGACTGGGGTGGCACGCAGCCACGGGTGGGCGACGGTCATGACGGATCGCGGGGACCATTGCTGGTCTCACCGTCGGCGGCGGCGCCATCCTGGCGAGCACGGGGTGCGTGGTCGTGATTGGTGTGATGGCTGCCGCCGTGGTGGCCGTGGCCGAAGAGGTGCATCGCTGCCATGCCGATGATCGCCACATATGGGAGGGCCGCGAGCACGTGCGGCAGGTGGTCGATGAACAGGTAGATAACGATTCCGATGACGGCCAGGCCGATGATGGCCCAGGCAGACAGGGGCATCCGTCGCCGCGGCGCGGCGACACCTGGTTCCTGACCGGGGTGCGGATGCTGGTCATCGGTCATGGTCGGAGTCCTCCGGAGGGGTGAGAAAGTCCTGGCGCATGCCAAGGCTCCTGTCAGTGAGGCGGATCGAGGTCTCGGCATCGGTGACGGTGCCGGCGAGGGCGCGGATCGCGTCGATGGTCTCGGGCACGACGATGGCCTCGTTGTAGACCTGGTAGGCGAGGTACGCTTCGTTGCCGGTGACGGTGACCAGGTCTTCCCATATGGCGACTTCCCACATGTCCCCTCGGGGCCGGCCGAGGTCGCGCATCAGCTCGATGGTGGAATTGAGGGCGATCAAGCCGTCGGACATGCGGATGAAGGCTATGCGGGGCGCGGCACGGAGGGCGTCCAGCACCTCATCCCGGGCGGCCTCCCGGGATAGTTGCAGTGTCCAGAAGTGGGTGTGCGTCTGGGTGTGGGCGCCCTTGGCTGCGATGGTGACGACATCCAGGCCCGGGAGAACGGTCTGCGCGTCGGGACCTTGGTGGGAGGGGATGGTCGGCTCCGGGACCATCGTGTTCATGATGCCACCCAGGTGCGACTCCCACGGGTCGGTGGCGCGGCGGATGAGCACTCCGCGGGCGCGCTGAAGCAGCCCCGCCGTGTCCAAGGCGCCGAGGACGCGGACGATGCTGGTCGTATTGCAGGACACCACCCGGGTGCTGTCGCGGCCGAGGGCGGTGGCGTAATTGGCTTGGGCGACGAACGAATGCCCAGTGGTGGCGTGGGATTCGCCACCCTGCAGCACCGCTTTCACCCCAGCCCCGCGGTAGCGCTCCAGGTTGCCGGCCGCGACATGCTTGGGGGTGGTGTCGACGATCACGTCGCACTGCGTGAGCAGCTCGTCGAGGCTCCCGCGGACGGTCACACCCGCGTCGTGCATACCCTGCCGCACCTCAGCGGTGGAGGCGAACACGGGCAATCGGTTCGCGGCGGACTTGATGCGCCAGTCGGTGGCGATGTCCGCGACGCCGATCAGGCGCATGTCCGGTTGCAGGAGGATCGCGTCAGCGACGCGCTTGCCGATGACACCATAGCCGTTGACGCCGACTCGGATGGGGTTCATGAGCGTGCCTTTCTGAGGGGGTGCGGGGGGCGCGGTCGTCATCGTCGCCGCCGCGTGGTCCATAGCAGATAGCCGCCGAGGGAGGTGACCGCGCCCGCGCCGGCACCGATCAGGCCGGTGGCCAGGCCGAGGCCATGCCTCTCCAGAACCGATGCGATCCGCCGGTATCGGCGCCGGTGCGTGCTCATCGAGACTCCTTGGAGACGGAGCGTGTCCTGGCATCAGCTGAGCGGACGGCGAACACCTTCGTTTCGCCGGCGGAGAGCTGGCCGCCGTCGCTGCCGACGCGCAGCCGGATGACTGGGGCCGTGGTCGGGTGGGCGTGCAGTTCTAGACCGCTTCGGCCGAGAGTCACGTCGAGGAGATGGTCGCGATATCTGACCTGGAACGCGACTCGGGTCAGGTGTGGAGGGAGTTGCGGCGCGAAGGTCAGCTCGTCGTCGCCGACGGTCATGCCGGCGAAGGAGCGGACGGGCAGATCTACCGTGCCGGCCATCGCACCCAGGTGGATCCCTTCGCGAGTCGTGCCGCCTTGGGAGTCGTCGAGGTCGGCGATCAGGGCTTCGCGGAACGCGATCCACGAGCGTGCAGGGTCGATGCCGGCCAGGACAGAGGCGTTCACGACGCGGCTGAGCGTAGAACCGTTGGCGGTTCGGGTCAGGTAGTAGTTGACGGTGCGGACCAGGTCGGCCTCGGAGAACGGGTAGCCGAGGGCGGCGAGCTGCTTACGGAGCCCGTCACGGCCGAGAAGGTAGACGAGCATGACGACGTCGGGCTGCTTGGCGAGCTTGTACCGATTGGTGCTGTCGTTCTCGGATTCGAGGATGAGATCGAGTCGGCCGATGTTCCCGTACTCGTCGCGGTAGTGACCCCAGTCCAGCTCCTCCAGGTCCTCATAACCGTCGAACTGGGTGAGGATCCCATCGGCGTGGAACCCGACGGTGAGCCGTCTGCTCAGGCGCGCCCAGAGCGCGATCTCGTCGTCGGTGACGTTGAGCCGGTCGCACAGGCCGTCGGCTCGGTAGCCGGCCAGGACTCCCAGCGTGTCGCCGGCCCGCTGGGCGACCCAAGAGGCCAGGACATTGGTGTCGGTGTTGTCGCGCAGCCCGGTGCCGGGAGCGTCCGGCGGGCCATCGTGGAACTCGTCGGGACCCATCACTCCGGCGATGTGGAATCTGTCCGTGGTCGGGTCGTGTTCGGCGAGGGAGGCGAACAGGCGGGTCACCTCGATGATGAGCTCGGCGCCGCGCTCGGCGAGCCAGTCGAGATCGCCGGTGGCCTGATAGTGCTGCCAGGCGTTGTGGGCGATGGCGAGCCCGACGTGACGCTGGCGACGTGAGTTGTCCGGCATCCATCTGCCGGAACGCGGGTTGTAGAGCGCGGTGGGCGTCTCCTCGCGGCCGTCGCTGCCGCTCTGCCAGGGAAACAGCGCCCCGCCCAGGCCGGCGGCCGTCGCGGCTGTGCGAGCTTCGTTCAGGCGCCGCCACCGGTACTCGATCAGCGACCGGCTCACTTGCGGGGCGCGGGTGTCGAGGATGGGCAGCACGAAGACCTCGTCCCAGAAGACGTGACCTCGATACCCCTCACCGTGCAGGCCGCGTGCGGGCACCCCTGCGTCGAGCGCGGTGGTGTGAGTGGACACGGTCTGCAGCAGGTGCAGGACGTGCAGATTCAGTACGAGTTGACTGTGCGTATCGGCGTCCAGCGTCACCGCGAACAGGTGCCAGAGGCGTCGCCATTCCGCCTCGTGCCGTTCGAGGAGCCCTGCGACATCCTGGCCGCGCCTCTCGAACAGGTCGAGTGCGGCGGCACTCGGTTCGCTGATGGCTCGGTCGTGGGAGGTGAAGATCGCCGCGGTCTTGGTGAGAGTGACCGCTCGGCCCCGTTCCAGCTCGACGCGGAACTCTCGCGTTGCCTGCGAGGCCGTTTCGGTGAGGTGTTCCGTCACGGCGGCGGCACCGGTCATACGCGTGCGGACGGCGGTGACGATACGGATCCGGCTCTGCCGGGTGTGTGTCTCGCACACGGTGATGTCGTCGGCGTGGCGGAACGCCGGCGGGGCGAGGTGTGTGGTGTCCGAACCGATATAGGCGGCCACGTTGGAGTTGCGTACCCCCGCGTCGACTCCTGCTCGCAGGGTGAGCGTGCCGTTCCAGTCGGGTGCACTGATCGTGGTCTCCAGGACGGCCAGGTGAGGGTCGTCCATGGAGATGAAGGACCTCTGCACGAGGAAGAGCTGATGCCCGTCCGGGCCGGCAAGGACGGCGCGGCGTGTGACGAGCCCGCGTCGGAGGTCGAGCTCGCGTCGTTCGCTGAGCGTCGGCGCCTGTCCGGAGGAAAGCCATGGTCCGTTTCCGATTCGGAGGTCCACCGGAAGCCAGTTCGGTGTGTTGACGAGGTGTTCTTCTTCGACAGCGCGGCCGTGGATAGTGCTCATCAGTCGGTTGTAGACGCCAGCGAGGTAGGTGCCCGGGTAGTGGATGCCGTCGTCGTGGTGCTCGGGACGTACCCCTCGCGTCACCAGATAGCCGTTGCCCAGCGCGGTGAGTGTCTCCCGGTGCCCCTCGTGCGCGGGGTCGAAGCCTTCGTAGACCAGCCGCCAGGGATCCGTCGTGGAGAGGCCCAGATCCAGCTCGCCGACATCGTTGAGCACGACGTCGGCGCCCGCGGCTTCGAGTTGCTCGCGCTGTTCGGCGCGGTCGATTCCGACGACGAGCCCGAAACCGCCGCGTTGGCCGGCTTCCACGCCGGCGACCGAGTCCTCGACGATCGCAATGCGAGCGGGAGGAACGCCGAGGCGGCGTGCTGCCTCGGCGAACATGTCGGGGTAAGGCTTGCCCTGCAAGTGATGCGTGAGCGCGGTTTGGCCGTCCACGACCGTGTCGAAGGCGCCGGTAAGACCGGCTGTGTTCAGCAGTTGCTGCGCGTTTCGACTCGCGGTGACCAGACCGGCCGGTACGGCCGCGTCCCGCAGGCGCCGCAGCAGCGCTGCCGTGCCCGGATAGACCCGCAGTCCGCGCGTGCGCAGCTCGGCAAGGAAGAGTGCGTTCTTGCGCGCGGCGATCCCGGCGATCGTCCATGCCGACGGTGGGTCGTCGGATTGCCCGGCATCCAGCCTGACGCCGCGGGCGGCGAGGTATCTCGCCACTCCGTCCTCTCGGCTCCGCCCGTCCACGTATCGCCGATAGTCAGCCACCGGGTCGAAGGTGTTCTGCGGATCATCCACGTGGACGCGCGAATCTCGCAGCACCTCGTCGAAGAGCTGCTTCCACGCGGCGGCATGGATGGCGGCGGTGTTCGTCACGACGCCGTCCAGGTCGAAGAGGACTGCGTCGTAGGCAGTGTCAAGACGATGAGTCCTCTGCGCCTGCGATCGCCGATCGGCCCTCATCGTGACGCACCGTGAGGGTTCATGACGCACCGCCGGACGCCGAGGCCGTGGTGGGAGTGCTCGCGGTTGCCGGATCGGCCGGGGCGGGCAGGCGCAGCCGCTTCAGAAGGAGCGCGTTGACTGCGACGATGACGCTGGAGCCGGACATGCTGATGGCGGCGATCTCTGGGGTGAGCATGATCCCGAAGGCCGGGTAGAACACTCCGGCAGCGATGGGCAGCGCGATGGCGTTGTATCCGATGGCCCAGCCAAGGTTCTGCCGCATCTTCCGTAGCGTTCCCTTGCCGATCTTCAGCGCGATTGCGACGTCCAGCGGGTCGGAGCGCATCAGCACGACGTCGGCGGTCTCGATCGCGACGTCGGTGCCAGCGCCGATCGCGATGCCGAGGTCCGCCTGGGCGAGGGCGGGCGCGTCGTTGACGCCGTCGCCGACCATCGCGACCTTCTTGCCGGCCTTTTGCAGCTCGGCGATCTTCGCGGACTTGTCCTCGGGGAGCACGTCGGCGATGACCGTGTCGATGCCCAGCAGCGACGCGATCCGTTCGGCGGTGGGCTTGTTGTCGCCCGTGAGCATCGCCACCTCGATACCCTGCTCATGCAGCGCGTCGATCGCTGCTCTTGCGGTGTCACGGGCGGCATCGGCAAGGGCGATGACCCCGGCGATCTTCCCGTCGACAGCGAACATGATCGCGGTGCGACCACCGTTGGCGAGGGCCTGCTGCTGCGCGGCGACCGCGCTGGTGTCGATGCCCTCGGATGCCATCAGCCGAGCGTTGCCGAGGACGACCTGCTTCCCGTTGACGGTCGCGATCGCCCCCTGCCCGGTGACGTTGCGGAATGCCGTCGCGGTCCGCCGAGGGATGCCGCGCTCGTCGGCATAGGTCACGATCGCTTTCGCCAGCGGGTGCTCGGACTCTCGCTCGAGCGCCGCAGCGAGGGACAGCAGCTCCAGGTCGTCCGTGCCGACCGGGAGGTAGTCGGTGACCTCCGGTTCGCCCTTGGTGAGGGTGCCGGTCTTGTCCAACACGACTGTGTCGATGCGGGCGGCGGTCTCGATCCCGGAGGCGTTCTTGAACAGCACGCCGCGCTTGGCGCCCAGGCCGGTGCCGACCATGATCGCGGTCGGGGTCGCGAGTCCGAGAGCGTCGGGGCAGGTGATGACCACGACGGTGATGGCGAACAGGATCGCCATCGGCACGTCCATCCCGGCGAGGAACCAGACCAGGAAGGTGAGGGTGCCGCCGATCAGGGCGACCAGGACGAGCCAGAACGCGGCCCGGTCGGCAAGACGCTGCCCGGGTGCCTTGGAATTCTGCGCCTCCTGCACGAGCTTGACGATCTGCGCGAGCGCGGTGTCGGCGCCGACCTTCGTCGCCCGCACTCGCAGCGTGCCGACGGTGTTCACGGTCGCGCCGATCACCTCTGAGCCCGGCGCCTTCTCAACCGGCATGGACTCGCCAGTGACCATCGACTCGTCGACCTCGGACTCCCCTTCATCCACCGTGCCGTCGGTGGGGATCTTCGCCCCGGGGCGGATCAGCATCAGGTCGCCAGGGACCACCTCGGACGTGGGGATCTCCACCTCCTCGCCACCGCGGATGACGACTGCGCGGGCCGGGGCGAGCTCCAGTAGGCGGCGGATGGCGTCGTTCGCCCCACCGCGGGCACGCATCTCCACCCAGTGCCCGAGCAGCACGAAGGTGGCCAGCACGGTCGCGGCCTCGTAGAACACCTCGCCGCCGCCGGTGAGGGTGATGATCAGGCTGTAGATCCAACCGGCGCCGACGCCGACCGCGACCAGCACCATCATGTCCAGTGTGCGGGCGCGCAGGGCACGGTAGGCCCCGTCGAAGAAGATCCAGGCCGAGTAGAAGATCACCGGCAGCGACAGGATCAGCATGAACACGTCATCGCGCAGCCCGAACGGGGCCGGCACCTCGAACCCGATCACCTCCCGGCCGATCGGCGACCACAGGGTGATCGGGATCGACAGGATCAGCGCGACCAGGAACCGGTTGCGCATGTCGCGGATCATCGCGTCGATCGACATCCCGCCGTGCCCGCCGTGGCCCATCATCTCCTGCGCACTGTGCCCGGACGCCTCCGTCCCGTGATCGTGCCCGTCCGCGGCGGTTGCCGGATGGCCAGCATGCTCATCACCCGCGCCCGCCGCCGGGTGGGCGTGCTCGCCAGCGACCGCGGTACCAACGTGATCGTGTCCGTCCGCTGCGATTGCCTGATGGCCTTCATGCCCCTCGTGCCCGTCGTGCGGTTCATGGCCAGCATGCTCGGGATGCCCGCCGTGATCGGTGCGCGCCTCGTGGCCCCCGTGGCCGACATGCGTGTCGTGCCCCTGCGTGGTCGCGTGGTCGTGCGGCTCGTGGGTGGGGTCGCAGATGTGGTCGGGCACGGACTGCCCGGCGCAGTGGTACCCGCATTCGATGACCCACTGCTGCAGGTACGCGACGGAGGTGGTCTGCGGATCGTAGGTGACGGTCGCGGTCTGCGAGACGGGGTTCGCGTCGACGCTGATCACACCCGGCTGGCGGGCCAGGTGGGCTTCGGTGACATTCTTCGAAGTCGCGCGGATCATGCCGCTGACCTGCAACGTCACGGTCTTGGTGTCGTTCATTGGGGTTCCTTCCCGATGGCGAGGTCGGTGGTGCCGGGATGGGGCCATTGCCAGTCGGCGACGGCGGGGATGTCGGTGCCGTGCTCGCGAGTGTGGGCGCGGGCGCGCAACCGGGCGTCCTGCAACTCCTGACGCAGTTCGGCGCGACGTGCGGCCAGGCCTGGGACGTGGTCCAGAACGTCGATCGCGAGCCGGTACCGGTCCAGGTCGTTGAGCATGACCATGTCGAACGGGGTCGTGGTGGTGCCCTTCTCCACGAAGCCGTGGACGTGCAGGTTCTGGTGCCCCGCGCGCTTGTACGTGAGCCGGTGGATCAGCCACGGGTAGCCGTGGTAGGCGAAGATCACCGGCCTGTCGGGAGTGAAGATCGCGTCGAACTCCCTATCCGACAGTCCGTGCGGGTGCTGGTCCTCGGACTGCAGACGGGTCAGGTCGACGACGTTGACGACCCGCACGCTCAGCTCCGGGATGTGCTCGCGCAGCAGCGCGGCCGCGGCGAGGGTCTCGAGGGTGGGCACGTCTCCGGCAGCGGCGAGGACGACATCCGGCTCGGTGCCTTCGGTCTCGGTGCCGGCCCAGGGCAGGATGCCGAGCCCGCGGGTGCAGTGCTCGATCGCCTCATCCATGGTCAGCCACTGCGGGGCGGGCTGCTTGCCGGCGACGACGACGTTGATGTACCCGGTGGAACGCAGGCAGTGGTCGTAGGTGGACAGCAGGGTGTTCGCGTCGAACGGCAGGTAGACCCGCACGACGTCGGGGCTCTTGTTCAGCGCGACGTCGATGAAGCCGGGGTCTTGGTGGCTGAATCCGTTGTGGTCCTGCCGCCAGACGTGACTGGACAGCAGGTAGTTGAAGCTCGGGATGGGCTCCCGCCACGGCACATGCCGGGCGGCTTCGAGCCACTTGGCGTGCTGGTTGAACATCGAGTCGACGATGTGGGTGAATGCCTCGTAGCAGTTGAACAGCCCGTGTCGCCCGGTCAGCACGTAGCCTTCGAGCCAGCCCTGGCACTGGTGCTCGCTGAGCACCTCGATCACGCGGCCGGTCGGGGCGAGGTGCTCGTCTACCGGGAGCACGGCCGCGTTCCACTGTTTGCCGGTGGCTTCGTAGACGGCGGGTGCGATCCGGTTGGAGGCGGTCTCGTCGGGTCCGAAGATGCGGAAGTTGTCCGGGTTGTCCCGGATCACATCGGCAAGCCATTCTCCGAGCACCCGAGTCGCCTCCGCCGATGTGGCGCCCCGCCTATCCGGGTGAACCAGGTGGGCGTACGCGCGGAAGTCACCGAGGCGCAGCGGGACGCTCAGCTGCCCGCCATTGCCGACGGGGTTCGCGCTCATCCGCCGCGCGCCGTCTGGCGCGACCGCGACCGTCGCCGGGAGCGGGGCGCCGGCGGCGTCGAAGAGTTCGTCGGGACGGTAGGAGCGAAGCCAGTCCTCGAGGATCCGCAGATGCTCCGGGTTGTCGCGGACCTCGGCGAGCGGGACCTGGTGGGCGCGCCAGGTGCCCTCCACGGGGAGCCCGTCGATGACCGGCGGGCAGGTCCAGCCTTTCGGGCTGCGCAACACGATCGCCGGCCACACTGGCCGCCCCTCCAAAGTTCCGTTCGCGGCGCGGCCCTTGATGTCGGCGATGCGGTCCAGCACCGTGTCCAGCACTCCCGCGAACCGCGCGTGAGACTCCCGCGGGTCCTCGTCGTCGAAGCCGACGGTGACGACGAACGGCTCGTGACCGTAGCCGCGCAGCAACGCGACCAGCTCCTCCTCGGGGATGCGGGACAGCACGGTCGGGTTGGCGATCTTGTAACCGTTCAGGTGCAGGATCGGCAGGACGACGCCGTCGTGGGCGGGGTTGAGGAACTTGTTGCCGTGCCAGGCCGTGGCCAGCGGCCCGGTCTCAGCCTCCCCATCGCCGATCACGCACGCGACCAGCAGGCCCGGGTTGTCGAACGCGGCGCCGTAGGCGTGCACGAGGGAGTACCCGAGCTCCCCGCCCTCGTTGATCGACCCGGGCGTCTCCGGGGACGCGTGCGAGGGGATGCCACCGGGGAAGGAGAACTGCCGGAACAGCGCCCGCAGCCCGTCCTCGTTCTGAGCGATCTGGGGGAACAGCTCCGTGTAAGTGCCGTCGAGATAGGCGTTGGCAACCATCCCCGGCCCGCCGTGCCCTGGCCCCGTGACGTACAGGGTGTCCAGGTCGCGGTCGATGATCGCCCGGTTCAGGTGCGCGTAGAGGAAGTTCAGCCCCGGGGTCGTGCCCCAGTGCCCCAGCAGCCGCGGCTTGATGTCGTCACGGGTGAGGGGCGTGCGCAGCAGCGGGTTGCCCTGCAGGTAGATCTGCCCGATGCTCAGATAGTTCGCCGCGCGCCACCACGCGTCCACCCCGGACAGGGTTTCCGCGGTGAGCGGGGTGGTGTGGCGGACCCAACGGGTCGATGTCGTGCTCATGGTCGGTGTCCTCCGGATCCGCGGCTGCAGCGGCCGCCGGGTGTGATGGTGTTCATGATCGTGCTCCTGACGGGAGGACCACGGTGGCTTCGGTGCCGCGCATCCACACGACGCCGCGGTCGTCGACGAGCACGATCGCGCCGTCGGCGGTGGTGCCGAGCGCCTGGACGGTGCCGCTGGCCGTTCCGGACCTCTCCCAGCCGGCGCCGTTGAGGCGCCAGAGGGCGCCGTCAGTGTCGACGCCGACCAGCCCGCCCGCCGGATCAGACTCCAGCAGGTACAGCAGCGGCGCGTCGGGGACAGGGGCGAAGGTGGCTCCGGCATCGCGGCTCTCCTGGACCCCATCCTGCGTCGCCGCGTAGAGGGCGCCGTCGAGTGTGGCGGCAAGGTCGACGGCAGGCAGATTGGCGCCGTCGACCCAGGTGGTTCCGCCGTCGGGGCTGGTGCGCACGGTGATCGAGCTGGACCCGATCCCGTAGATCGCCTCGGCGGTGGCGGTGAGGACGTGGAAGTCTTCCTGCCCGGTGAAGGCGACCGGCTCCCAGGTGGCGCCGGCGTCGATGCTGCGGACGATGCCGAGGTTGTGCTCACCGAGCTCGGTCGGCGTGGCCGGTCCCGGGTGCCCGGATGCGTAGAGCGTGTCGCCGTGGGCGGTGAGGCCCATCGCGTCGAAGTCGTTGCCTCCCACCGGGCCTGCGAGCACGCCGGCGGCAGTGAGCGTGTACAGGCCCGTGTGCGCGCCGAGCAGCACGGTGCCCTCACCGAGGTCGATGATGCCGTGCACATGCCCGAACGCAGGCTCGGTCGGTGCGGGCGCCGGGGCGGTAGAGCCCGCGCAGCCGGCCAGGAGGAGCCCGACGGCGACGATTGCCGCCGCGGCGACGGTGATGGTTTGGCTTCTCATGCGATGGCTCCGATGAAGAGAACAGTCGCCACGGACAGGATGATCAGGGCGAGGAGGATGGCCACCAGGGAGGCGGCCAGGGTGCGGGACGTCATGACGGGGGCCTTTCGACGGGTCACGCTGCCGGTTCCTGGAAGCGATGGCCTGGCGGGTCGCCGGGGCTCGGGCGGAGCAGGCTTGGTGTCGGCTCCGCCCGAGGGGCCCGGGGTCAGAGGGTGGCGAGGATGTCCTGCATCGTGGTGATCTCGGCGGTCTGCCCGTCGATGATCTGCTGCGCCAGCGCGGCGACGTCCGGGTTCTGCCCGTTGCCCAGCACCATCTGCGCCATCATGACCGCACCCTGGTGGTGGGTGATCATGCCCTCCAGGAACAGGCGGGTCGCCTCGACACCGGTAGCGGCATCGAGGGCCGCCATGTCCTCCTCGGACATCATCCCGTCGCCGTGGTCCATGCCCTCCATGCCGCCCATGCCGGACATGGAGTCGTCGTAGGGGATGCCCCAGTCCTCGAGCCAGCCCTTCATGGTCTGGATCTCGGGATCCTGAGCGGCCTTGATCTGCTCGGCGAGGGCCACGACCCGCTCGTCGATGCCGTCCTTGGCCAGGATCTGATCGGCCATCTGGATGGCCTGCTCGTGGTGCGGGATCATCATCGTCACGAACATCTCGTCCGCCGAGTTGAACGACGCTTCCTCGGTGGGGTCGGGTGTCGTGCTGGTCATGCCGCCGGGGCCGTGATCCATGCCGGGCATGGAGCCGCCCGTGGGGGCGCAGCCGGCGAGCACGAGCGCGATGGCGAGAGCGCCGGTGGTCAGCGCGAGGGTACGGAAACGCATAAGAGGGGTCCTTGTCTGTCAGTCGAAATGGGTGAGCTGATTCCGCCCGCCCGGGGTGGGCACGGCGAGAGAACCGTCCGGGCACGCGGTCGCGCCGGCACGGGAGGGGAATCAGGTTCGACTGATGGACAGGACGAGGAGGGAGGGTGGTCGTGGGTGCGGCAGCGCGGCCAGGACACTGCGTCCGTGGAGTCGCAGCAGGGCGAGGGCGACGCCGAGGCGAGCCAGCAGGACCGGCGCCAGCAGCACGATGGCGGCGGCTAGCAGTGCTAGCGCGCACACCATCGTCAGCATCGAGTGATCCGGCACTCCGCCCGAGCCGCCGCAGTCGCCTGCACAGTGACCGACAGCAGCTTCGGACTTCATGCCGGGCGTGGTCTCGGTCGCAGTGACGGCGCTCACGTCGGTGCCGACGTCCACATGGGCGGACTCGAACGCGGTCGCCGTCGTGTCGGCATGCCCGCCCGAGAGGGTGCCGGTGAGTGTGTGCATGGCCAGCAGGCCGGCGATCAGCAGAAGGGCGGTGGTGAAGGTCAGCAGGAGCCGGTGCAACCCGGACCGGGCGTGCACGAGAGCTCGGATGTGGTTCACCGCCGACCTCCTTCCCGCACCCAGGTTACTCCGGCGCGCCGGATCCTGATCGGCGCGCACCAGAGCCGACGCGCGAGCATCGTGACCAGCCGAGTCGACTGGACCGGGCCGCGGTGCGGGCGAATATCCCGGATGGCGCGTGTCGGGCGCTCGGTCATCGTTGGCCGGCCCCGCTGCGATGGGACTTCTCGATCAGTGCGAGCAGCCCGAGGGTGTCGTCTTTGATCTGGGTGCGTCCGACGGCCGCCCAGTTGCGGTCCAGGTGGCGACGGAGGTAGTCGAGGACGTGCGCGAGGGCGACGGTGTGCCACGAGGCCGATTGGGCTGGATTCGCGGTGTTGCCGAACGCGACGGCGCGGATCAGGTGACCTTCCGGGGCGATGACCTGCCCGACTGTGAGCAGCTCTTGCACTAGGGCGGGCGCGTCGGCGGGTGAGCAGCAGCCGAACCGCGCGAACGCGGCCTCCAGCACAGCGGGGTCGCGCATAGCCGGGTTGAGTTTAGGGGCGCCCTCCTTGACCTCGCCCACGATCATGTCCGGCATGCCCGGCCGAGCGCCGAGCGCAGGGTCCGGATCGTCGCCGGGTGCGCGATGCAGGCGGATCGCGAGGATGTCCAGGTCGGTGACGGTGCGGGGCCTGTCGGCACCGGCCGCGTCCAGCACCGGGTACTCGGCGACGGTGAAGTACCCGTTTACCCGCAAGTACGCTTGCACCAATCCAACCGCCGTGTCCACCGTGCGCTCCGTTCTGTCGCCGTCGTCAGATCAGGCGGCGTGGGCGTAGCGGGCCGGGTCGGCGTCGAACAGCGGACCGCACTCGGGGCAGCAGAACCAGTAGCGGGCGCCCTCGTAGTCCCGGAACAGACCGCGTTGCTCGGCCCACGCCGGATCGACCTGGTTGCCGGGCATCACCGGACAGGTCACCAGGTTCGTCGCCCCCGCCGGAGGCTCGTGATGGTGATGCTCGTGCGCGCTGCGATTCTGCGCTCCGTGAGCATGCTCGTGAACGTGGTCATCCGTGTGGTCGCGCCCCGAGTGATCGTGGCCGTGGGACATGATGTCTTCTCCTTCTTGAGCGATGGGTCAGGCCCGGATCGTGGCGGGCTCCCGCGAGACCGGGGCTGCGCTGGGGGTGGGGGCGGACAGGGCGCGGAAGCGGCGCAGCCGGAGGCTGTTGGTGACCACGAACACGCTGCTGAACGCCATCGCGGCGCCGGCGAGGATGGGGTTGAGCAGGGCGAGCATCGCGACCGGGATCGCGGCGATGTTGTACGCGAACGCCCAGAACAGGTTGCCCTTGATCGTGCCCAGGGTGCGGCGGGCCAGCCGGATCGCATCCGAGACCAGCGCCAGGTCGCCGGAGACGATGGTCAGGTCGGCGGCGGTGATGGCCGCATCGGTGCCGGTGCCCATCGCGATGCCGAGGTCCGCGGCGGCCAGGGCGGCGGCGTCGTTCACGCCGTCGCCGACCATCGCGACCACGCGTCCCGCGGCCTGGAGCTCTCGGATGGTGTCGAGCTTGCCCTGCGGGGTGACCCCGGCACGGACGTCCTCGATGCCGACCTGGTCGGCGATCGCGCGGGCGGCGCCCGGGTTGTCGCCGGTGAGCAGGATCGGGGTCAGCCCGAGCGCTCGGAGTCGGGCGATCGCCTCGGGGCTGGTGGGCTTGACGGTGTCGGCGACGCTGATCGTGCCGCGCATCTGCCCGTCCCACGCCACCACCGTCACGGTCGCTCCCGCCGATTCGTCCGCCGCGATCGTCGCGGCGAGCTCCTCGGGGACCGGGATGGCCCATCGCGTCGTGATCCACGAGGCGCGGCCGGCAGCGACCATCCGGCCCTCGACGATGCCGTACACGCCCTGACCGGCTTCGGCGGAGAAGGACTCCACCGCGCCTGCCGCAACGGTCGCGGCGGCGGTGATGGCGCGGCCGATGGGGTGCTCTGAGCCGTGCTCCAGCGCGGCGGCGACTCGGAGCAGTTCCGCCGGGTCGGTGCCTTCGGCGGGGTGGATGCCGGTGACGGTCATGGTGCCGGCGGTGACCGTGCCGGTCTTGTCCAGCACGACGGTGTCGATGCGGCGGGTCTGCTCCAGCACCTGCGGTCCGCGGATCAGGATGCCCAGCTGCGCGCCGCGGCCGGTTCCCACCAGCAACGCGGTCGGCGTCGCCAGCCCGAGCGCGCACGGGCACGCGATGATCAGGGTCGTCACCGCGGCGGTGAAGGCGACCTCCAGCCCGGCTCCGGCGATCAGCCAGCCGGCGAACGCGGCCAACGAGAGGACGATGACGACGGGCACGAAGATCGCCGAGACCCGATCGGCGAGGCGCTGCACCTGCGCCTTGCCGGTCTGCGCCTCCTCGACCAGCCGGGCCATCCGGGCCAGCTCGGTGTCCGCTCCGACGCGGGTGATCTCCACCAGCAGGCGACCGCCGGTGTTCACGGTCGCGCCGACGACGCGGGAGCCGGGGCCGACTTCCACCGGCACGGACTCGCCGGTGAGCATCGACTCGTCCACCGCCGAGACGCCCTCGGCGACCAGGCCGTCGGCGGGGATCTTCTCGCCCGGCCGCACCACGACGCGGTCGCCGGGGACGAGCTGGCCGACGGGGATGCGCTGCTCGACGCCTGTCCGGAGGACCACCGCGTCCTTCGCGCCGAGCTCGAGCAGGGCTCGAAGCGCTTCCCCGGACTGCCGCTTGGCGCGGACCTCGAGGTAGCGGCCGAGCAGGATGAACACGGTCACCAGCGCGGCGACCTCCAGGTATACCTCGTGACCGCCGGACTGCGGGGTGCCGACGAAGGTGACGCTCATCCGCATCCCTGGCATCCCGGCGCCGCCGAAGAACAGCGCATACAGCGACCAGCCGAACGCGGCCAGCACGCCGACGCTGATCAGGGTGTCCATCGTGGCCGCGCCGTGGCGGGCGTTGATCGCCGCGGCCCGGTGGAACGGCCATGCCCCCCACACCACCACGGGGGCGGCGAGGGTCAGGGCGAGCCACTGCCAGGAGGTGAACTGCAGCGCAGGGATCATCGACAGCACCCCGACGGGCACCGCCAGAAGCGTCGAGATGATTAGCCGCTGCCGCAACGACAGCAGCTCCTCATCGCGAGGCGCACCAGCTTGCCCCTCGACGGGGTCGGTGGCGGGTGGGGCAGGAACGGTCGCCCCGTACCCCGCCTGCTCGATGGCCGCGATCAGCTCCTCCACCGCCACCGGGGACTCGGCGTGGACACGGGCCTTCTCGGTGGCGAAGTTGACGGTCGCCTCCACCCCGGGCAGCTTGTTCAGCTTCCGCTCGACCCGCGTCGCGCACGACGCGCACGTCATCCCGGTGATGTCGAGATCGACATCCGTAGCCGTACTCATGACGCGCTGGCGAGGCTGTATCCGGCCTCCTCGACCGCCTCCCTCACGCGGGCAGCGTCCACCGGGGCGGTGCTGGACACGGTCACCGTCGAGACGCCGCCCGCGTGCAGATCGACCTCGACGCCGGAGACGCCGTCGATGGCGGAGACCTCCTCGGTCACACTGCGCACGCAATGCGAGCAGGTCATCCCTTCCACCAGGAACTGCGCCGACACGCCACCCACCCCAGGCTGAGCCGGCGGTGCAGCCTCGGCCTTCGCCGCGGTGCCGTGCGTGGTCGGGCTGCAACACGCGCAACCGCCGCCGCTAGTCGCCTGCAGTCCGAGGTCCTGGAATCCCTGTCCGGTCATGATGTGCTCCCTTCGCGAGCATTGAATGAATGTTTGTGGGGACGAATGTTTAGGAGCGGACCAGCCGCGCGATCGCGGCGTTCGCCTCACGCAGCTTCTCCTCCGCGACGGGGCCACCCTCGGCGGTCGCCTGGGCGACGCAGTGCCCGAGGTGATCCTCGAGCAGGGTCAGCGCGACCGACTCCAGCGCCTTCGTCACCGCGGAGACCTGGGTGAGGATGTCGATGCAGTACACGTCCTCATCGACCATCCGCGCGATCCCGCGCACCTGACCCTCCGCACGACGCAACCGCGCCAGCAGCGCCTGCTTGTCATCCACGTATCCGTGTGCCATTCCGACCACCTCCTACCTGACCATATACCTACTAGGGGTATAGGGTACATGTCAGTCCAAATATTCCCGGAGAACGCAAATTGAAAGGGCGAACGTGACTAACTGGTACGTCATCACCGGTGGGCCTAGCTCGGGCAAGACCACGACCGTGAACCTGCTACGCGACCTGGGCCTAGCTCGGGCAAGACCACGACCGTGAACCTGCTACGCGACCGCGGCTACACCACCACCATCGAGCACGCCCGCCACTACATCGATCTCCAGCGCATCGAGGGGCGAACCGTCGAGGAGGTCCGCGCCAAGCAGCGCGAGTTCCAGCGCGGCGTGCTGGACATGCAGCTCGCCGAGGAAGCCGCCCTCGATCCCGCCACGACGGTGTTTCTGGACCGGGCCATCCCAGACTCGCTGGCCTACTACCGCTTCCTGCAGCTCGAACCCGACCCGATCCTGGTGGCCGCGCTCGAGCAGGTGGACTACCGCACGACGTTCATCCTGGACCTGCTGCCGCTGGCGCCGGACTACGCCCGCACCGAGGACACCGCCGCCCAGCAGCGGATCCATCACCTGCTCACCGAGGTATACGCGGCGCTGCCGTTCCCGATCGTGCACGTCCCAGTGCTCGGGGCGCAGGAGCGGGTCGACTTCATCCTCGACCGGCTCTAGCGCCGGTCGCCGCTCCCGGGCGCCTACTGCCCGGGTGTGGAAGGCAGGACTCCTCATAACATACCCCCCCAGCGTATGCAAGCCGGTCGTCGACCGCTGCCGCCCGGCCTACGGTTCTTCGCAACCGACCCGATACGGGCCGACGAGAAGGAGGACTGAGATGACCATCGCGGATCAGATGCTCCGGACCCACCCGAAGGATCTGGGAGACCTCGATCAGGCGGCACTACTGGCCTGCATTCAGGCCTGCGTCGACTGCGCCCAGGCGTGCAGCGCGTGCGCCGACGCCTGTTTGAGCGAGGACATGATCGCCGACCTCACCAAGTGTGTGAGGACCAACCTCGACTGCGCGGACCTATGCGGGGTCTGCTGTACGGATAGGTGACATCTGAGTTGGCTTGCCCGAGGGGCGGGCCTGGAAGGATGTTGCTGTGCCCAAGCCCTACCCGTCCGAGTTCCGT
>QFPM01000028.1 GCA_003248655.1 Microbacterium sp. | reverse complement strand
TGGTTCCTTTCGAGACGGATGTGAAGAGTTCTCTCGAAGGATCACACGGTGACCGTCGCCACATTCACAGCGACGTGGCCACCGGATCCGTACACCACGATATGGGACGCACCCCCCTCGCGCGATCACGGACAGTGATCGCTCGCCCCAGGGCGCGCCGGTCGGTCAGCGGAGGCAAGTTCGATGGTGAGTTGGCGGTCGACGGCGCGCGCGATTCGTCGAAGTGTGGAGAGGGTGGGCTGCTGAGATCCGTTCTCGATGGCGGAGATGACGGACTGCTTCGAGCCGACTCGATCCGCGAGTGCCGCCTGGCTGAGACCCGCGGCCGTGCGCGCCTGATAGACCATCTCTGCCATCGCGCGCCGTGCCTCTTCCTCTTCGAGCGCGGCGTCGAACCGTGCGCGCTCGTCTGTCGTCATGGCCGCGAGCGATGCGACTTCCAGCTCCCGAAACGGAGTGCTCATCAGTTCTTTCCTTGCTTGTGTCTTGCTTGCGCCCGACGAGCTCGAAGAATCTCGCCACGCTCATTGTTGCGCCATGTGCCCGCGGACTGCACCGTGTAGGCGGGCTTGCGTCGGTCGCGTTTCCGTAGGACACTTCTCTGTTCTGCTTGGAAGGGGCACCGGTGACGCACGATGATGGCGATGTCGACTGGGAGGAGGTCATCCGCGGCATGATCGCGCGCAGCGCCGAGTCTGCTCCCACCGAGCCGGGGGTATACCGGATGCCGTGTGGGAACTGCTACGTCGACTTCTTCCTCACCTCGGACGGCGCCGAACGGTGGCTCGTCCCCGGCGATGAGCGCAGCTACACCCGCGACACCGTCGCCGTCGCCCGGCACGGCGACTACCCGTGGGAGCGTATGTACACCCTCGCCCACGCCGCCGCAGAGATCCGGCGCCGCGCGGCCGACGTCGGGAGACCCGTTGATGCCTTGATTGAGGAACTGGCAATGATCGCGGAAGCGGCGGACGCAGCCGAGAACGAGGAGATCGCCCGCATCGTCCGGGAACGGCCCACCGACAGTGAGGACATCCCGCTGGCCGACCTCGCTCGGAAGTTCGGGATCGATCTCGACGAACTCTAGCGATATCTATCCGGGTCTATCGAAACGCTAGACATCGCTAGATTCTGCAAGAGCATCCATCACCTGCGAGAGGCCTGCCATGAGTGAGTATCCGTGGTTCGACTTCGACCAGGTCGACTACGTCACTGCGGACACCCACTTCGACCACGCGCGGATCAGCGAGCTCGCGGAACGCCCGTTCACCACCGTCGACGACATGAACACCGAACTCGTCCGCAGTTGGAATGAGGTCGTCAGCCCGACCGATGTGGTGCTGCATCTCGGGGATGTCGCACTCGGACCGATCGAAGAATCGATCGGCCTCACCGCGCAGCTGAACGGTTGCCGATACCTGGTACCCGGAAACCATGACCGGGTGTCGCCCGCGACGCAGTCGAGGAAGGCGATCGAAAGGTTCGCGCCGCTCTACGAGGCGGCCGGGTGGACCATCCTGCCGGAGGTCATCGAAGGGACCCGGCGCGGGTACCGGATCCTCGCCTCCCACTACCCCTACAAGGGCGACTCCCAAGAGTCGGACCGGCACACCACGCACCGGCCGCGCTGGGACGACGGGATCCCGCTCCTGCATGGCCACACCCACGCACGCGATCACGGCCCCATCGGCCACCAGTTCCACGTCGGCGTCGACGCCCACGGGTACGCGCCCATCCCCTTCACCGTCATCGACGCCTGGATCCGCAACCTGCCGGACGTCGAGCCGTGGCTCGATGTCACGATCCGTGAGGCCCGTCAACTCGTCGCGGACTTTGACGCCAGCGAGACCTCGAACTCCGATGCCCTGTTTTACCAGATGGGATACAACGAACTGCTGATCGCGCTCGAGGACCTCCTCGGCGCGCTGGACCGCCAGTGGCCCCGCCGTGACGAATCGTGTTGATCGCGAGCAGCAGTCATGTGCCGGCGGAACCGCGGAGCCGTGTCAAGGGAAAGCGATGCTGTGGGATTGAACGGCAGCCCGATCAAAATCGGGCCAGTTTGTGACGGCTCTCATGAGACAAATCGGTGCCAGCGTCGATCCGGTCGAGCAAGGGGTTCAGGTCAGCGGGTTCACGCATGACAGTTGGTCATGAGATCCCACAATCAGCCGCCGGTCTGTCAGATCGTATACGTACTGCCGCACACCCGAAGCGGAGGGCGGCATCCCTACCGTCACGACGCACCGTCCCGGGAACCACCAGCGGAGAGCCTTCACTGAGAGACTGCCGTAGGCGCGAATCGTGGTCTCGCAACCTCAGCATCATGATCTCCGGAGAGATCAGTCGCGGACTCGTACGGTATCTACGCGGCAGCCCGGAGAGAGGGAGCAGATGGGCCACTACGACCTCAATCGCATGGGCTGGCAGCAGTTCGAGCACATGCTTCAAGCTCTCGCAAAGGCCGAGCTGGGCAATGGTGTACGCCCGTTTGGGTCCGGTAAGGATGGTCAACGCGACGCAACCTTTGAAGGTCGGGTCACTTTCCCTGTGGGCAGCGCGAGCTCTTGGAATGGATACGGCGTCATCCAGGTGAAGCACCACGAGAAGCCAACCACAGCTACCGCCGACTGGAAGTGGTTCATCGAGGAGGTGCGCGGCGAGATCCGCGGCTGGCTCGGCAAGAAGCGTCTCGGCAAGAAGACACCGAAGTACCTCCTCTTCGCCACGAACGTGGCGCTCTCCGGCACGGAGGGCAGCGGAGGGAAGGACCAGTTTGAGCTTCTGATGAGCAACTCGGCCGCCGAGCTGGGTTTGGACGGCTGGTTCGTCTGGGATTACGCGGAGATCCGCACGATGCTCGACAAGCACACCTCGATACGACAGCGGTACCTCGAACTGATCGTGACCGGCGACTTCCTCGTGCAACTCGAGTCTCTGCTGCCCAAGAGGACCGCACTTGAAGCCGACAGGCTGGCGGGTCACGCTGTCGCGGAACTCATCACCCGACAATGGGTTCGCACCGGCGACGCCGGCTACAGCGACACCTCAAAGGTCCGACTGGCGGACATTGCAATCGATCTCCCGTGCGTATGGCGCGCGGGGCCCGCCAACGAGGCCGAAGGCCGACGCATGGCTGCACGCGTAACGCTCGCGATCGGCAATCGCGCATTGTCCAGCTCTGGGGGCTCCGGCCCGCAAGGTGTGGTCCTGATCGGAGGACCGGGCCAAGGAAAGAGCACCATCGCGCAGGTGATTGCACATGCTTACCGGGTAGCGTTCCTCCGCGACACCGACATAACCCGATACGGCGCCAACGCGAAGCACGCTTTCGACGGCTTGCGCGACCGTCTCACCACCGCCGGGATCCCAGCCCCGAAGCGCCGACGCTGGCCCATCGTCGTCGAGCTGGCCAAGGCAGGAACGTCGGTCGCTCGAGACGAAGGCGCCTTCTCGCTCCTCAAGTACATCGCTGACTCAATCCTCGTGGAGGGAAACCCGACCGACCCGAGCGCCCTGCTGGAATGGATGAGCAGCTGGCCGGCCTGCCTCATCCTTGACGGCCTCGACGAGGTTCCAGATGCGAAAGTGCGCAGCAGGCTGATCGATGCCATCAGCAGCTTCGTGAGCGAACTCAGCGCTCAACGCGCCGACGTTCTTGTCGTCGCCACCACTCGCCCGCAGGGGTACCGCGGAGAGTTCGGCGACGCTCTACCGTGTGAACAGTTGGAGTTGCTCGAGTTCACGGAAGGCGAAGCGCTGAGCTACTCCGAAGCGCTCACAGCCGTCCGAACGTCGGAAGACCCAGACCTCGCCGCGCAGGTCACCGAGCGGCTCATCACCGCTGTTCACGAACGAGTCACGCAGAGACTGATGACGACACCCCTGCAGGTGACGATCATGACCGCCCTTGCAGAGGAGGCCGTTGACCTTCCCAGCGACCGGTTCGAGCTCTTCGATCGCTACTACAAGGTGGTGTACGAGCGGGAGCTCGCCAAGAGCGAGGCGTTCGCCGAACTCAAGACACTCCGCCAACACATCGATCACCTGCACGAACAAGCCGGCATCAAACTGCAGGCACGCACCGAACAACCTGGCAAATCCGACGCCGTACTGACGAAGACGGAAATCGGTCGAATCCTCCGCAGGCGTCTCACCATGGCCGGATTCGATGAGACTGAGTCGGAGACGATTGCGGACAAACTCCTTCGGCTCTCCACCGAACGGGTCGTCATGCTCGTCTCACGCAGGCCGGCCAAGTATGAGTTCGAGGTCAGATCCCTGCAGGAGTACATGGCAGCGCGAGCCCTCACGGACGGCGACGACGCAACCGTGCTCGGCGGACTGAAGACGCTCATTCCGTCTAGCCACTGGCGAAACACCTGGCTCCTCGCCGCGGGAAGACTTCTCAAGCGGCGCGAGCACCTCACAGACGAAGTCATACAGATCGTGACCGAGTACGACACCACCACAGCAGAAACTCCATTGACCGCCCTCGGTGCCGGACTCGCTGGTGAGCTCTATCTCGACAATCTCGGCGCTGAGTTCCCCGCCGTGAGACGCGCGCTGCTGACGAGCGCGATGGCGCAGTTCGCGGAAACTGCTCCAGAGTTGCCCCGATCACTCGCCGACCTTATGGATCTAGCGTTATCGCAGGCCGAGCGCGAAAGCGCAATCGCGCTGGAGTCGCTGCACGAACTCAGCAGAAAGAACCTCTCCAACCTCGCGACCAAGTACCTCAGCGAGCACAGCAGCGGCATGTCGCCGGCAGCCAAACAAGCACGAACCACGCTCACCGAAGGACGCAAGTACATCAAGCCCGGCGGCCAGACGACGCGAGCACGAGCGCAGATCCTCGCACGACACCTCGCACGAGTCGCTGCCACGGTGCCCGAGGCACTCGTGCTGGTCGAGCGGCTGAATGAGGAAGCCGCATCGACCAGCAGTAGCAGTGGCGCAACGGCGTCGGTGGCGCTCCTCCAGGCGATGGACCAACCCGCGGCACGAGCAGGACTCGCTTCCACGATCAGCTCGATGGCCCATAGTCAGCCCGACGCGGCACACTATGGGACTGTTCTGCTTCGCCAACACGCGTCTAGATCGCTTCGAGGGCAAGGGTATGCCGGGTAAGTCGGGTGTTGCGCTCACCGGCCAAGCCGCCCGAATGCGTGCGAGCCCTTGACCTTGTCCGGGCGGGTGTCTTCTCGTCGGTGCCATCGTCGGCGGGCGACTCGGATCGATTGTTGGTGCAACGCTTCCGGGAACTGCTCACCGCTTTGTCACGGTCGCGCAGGTTGTCGCATCGCGGGGTACTTTGCGTATGGTGCTGCGGCTGCGATTTGCCATCGTCGGGCGACGCTTGGCGCCACGCCTGTGAGGTCACAGAGAGGACCGATCGGCATGGTGCTGGCGAGGTTGAGCATTGCGGAGCCTCGGAGCGCGACAATGCTGCAGCCGAGCGCTTCGAGGCTGGTCACGGGACGGTCGTAGTCGACATGCGCACCCGCCCTGAGCTTGGAGGGAAAGAGCCAATCGGAATCGGTATCCCATCGTCGGGGCGCGTCGATCTGGCTTCGAATGAGCTCTGGGAGTGGCGGTGGCAGGGTGATTGGAGTCTGTCCAAGCCGAAGTTGAAGGGTGTTGCCATCATCGATGATGTCCGCGCGCGTGAGGCGCAATACGTGGGAAGCGGGTCGACCGTAGAGGCCGCTGATGAGACCTGTGATCCGCGTGATCAGCGGCAGCGACTCGTCGGTGCTCAGTCTCTGGAGCCACTTCTTGTGTTCGTCTGGTGGGTAGCTGGTCGCTTTGAGACCGCTGGGATGCTTGATGGGTCGGAGCCGTCTTGCGCGGCCCGTCCGCGCGGCCCAGCGGAGAAAGTTTCGCAGGGAGGAGGCTTCCTTTGGGTTGTCGTCGAGGTACTGCTCGACGACGCTCTGCGGCGCTGTCCCGAGATCGATGCCGTTCTGGTCGAGGTGGTTGAGGAATCTCTCTGCTGTGCGGCAGATCAGTCGCGCCCGCATGTAGGACCCGTCCGTGATCCCCTTTTGCCTGATGAGCTGGCGGGTGCGTGCGGTGACTTCCCATCGGCAGAACGGTGTGAGGTGTCGCGCGACAGAGTCGGGCCGGTCGCTGAGGAAGGCGTCGAGCCATCGCTCGAACCGGACTCCACCTTCATCGCGCGGCTTGAGGATGCCGACGTCTGTAAGCGAGTGCCGGAGTAGGTTGGCAGGCTGGAAGGCTGGATGATCATCGAGTGCAGTGTGGCTGATCGGGATCTCCTCACGCAGCATCTGCCGGAGCAGGGCTGCGGTGCGGCTTCGCTTGGTCCACTTCGCCATCGATTGGGGTTCAGGGTGATCGAGTAGCCGCACTTGCAGGGGTGCGAGGAGCGAGCGCGTTCGCGCGGTTCCTTCGGCAAAGAGGTCATTGACGCAGTCGGTTGCGTGGCAGCGATGGCAGATGCGGCCGTACCGTGGCTCTTCGTTGCCACAACGTGGGCATGCGTATCGGGGTGGGGTTCCGGCGCATGTGCTGCAAACCAGGTTGCCGGCTTCGTCCACCGCGACGAGCAGAGCACTCGTGTAGCAGGTGGGGCACTTCTTCTTCGTGGACTTGGCGTGCCGGTAGCACGACTCGCAGGTGTCTCCTCCGAGGAAGGAGACGGCGATGGTCGTGGTCTTGTGGCAGTGGACACATCGCCCGCTGCGTCCATCCGCGCAGTTCTCGCAGACGCTATGGCCGTCGACTCGCTTGTGCGCTGGCTGCATCCGATCGCAGATCGTGCAGAGCCGGTAGTTGGCGGGATCCTTCCTCCAGCACGTCCCGCACACGGCCGAGCCGTCTTCGAGTCTGCGTCGAATGATCTTAGGGAGGTGGCATCGGCCGCAGATCTTCGGTGTCGCCTTGGTATAGCACCCGTGACAACATCGTGAGCCGTCGGGGTGATTGGCTCCGAGCAGCAGATCTCGATCACAGTGTGTGCAGGCCGGCACGACAACATCGTGCCCTTGTGCGCGGGCGAGTCGGAGAAGCCGCTGCGCGGAACGACTCATCTGCTGATCGCCGTTGTGCGCGTAGTTGGGCGAGGTTTGCAGGTATTGGATGAGCCAGGCCCGGGCGGTCGGCGTTTCTACGACTAAACCGAGCATCTCGGCGACACCCGCCTTGCCGATCGTCTTCCACGGTTCCCCGTCGCTGACTAACAGGGCGGCGATGTCGGCAAGGGAGGTGGTGCTGCTCATTGCTGGTTTGGGCGCACGATGCGGGCGGGGACGGGCCCTATTGCACCGTCAGTCACCGGTCGCCCCGTAGTTGCCTCCTTCGCAGCGGTGGCGGTCGCGGCGCTGAACGAGATGAGATCGTTGGGGGTGCAGTCGAGGATGTCGCAGAGCGCGTCGAGGACCTCAAGATTCAGGCGCTGGGGAGTGCTGGTGACCAGCCGATACACCTGTTCTCGGGATAGCTTCACGCCGCGGGAGGCGAGCAGCGGGACGAGCTCGGTGGTCTTGTAGATGTCGTGGAGCGCGAGGAGCTTTCTCAGGTTCCACTCGACTTTGCGGGTCATGCCGATTCCTCCTTCTGTCCGTGCACCCTGCTGAGCGCCTCCTGCAACATGCGGTTCTTGAAGTCGTCGCTGACCGACGTGTAGATGGCCGTCGTCGAAGATGCATTGTGTCCAACCTGCTCTTGGACGAATCGCTCCGCGTATCCGAACTCGATGAGGTGAGTGACGTAGGAGTGACGGAGACTGTGAAGAGTGAGGGTCTTGTCGAGCCCGAGATCGTCGCGGATGAGGGCGAAGCGTTGATTCGCATGCCGATACGCGACTCGGCTTCCTCGCTCGGTGAGCCAGAGCGCTCGTGTATCGACCGCCTTCATTCGAGGACGAAGCTGCTCCACCCACACTTTGAGTCCATCGATCGCCCACTCGAACTCCGGCACGGCGAGTATGGTTCGTCGTCGAGGTGGGGAGCCTGGAAGCGCCTTCCCGAACCGCACGTGGATCTTGCCATAGCTTCCCCAGTGCGGAACTTCGGGGTTGGGGCGTAGGTCGTGCAGATCCAGCATCACCGCCTCCCGTCGACGTAGGCCGAACGCGTAGATGGTCTTGAAGAACTGCGAGTCGCGTAGCGCGGGTAGAGCACCCTTCCGTCCGGATCTGAGCAGGCTGACGGCGATCTCGTCAGCGCGGGCGAAGAAGGCTTCGAGTTCGTCGTAATCGAGTGGGCGACGGCCGGGCTTCGCCTCGAACTCGGACAGATGCGCGTATGTGTTCCAGTCGTGGCAGATCTGGCCAGGAGCCGTGCCGAACCGTTCGATGCACAGGTCATGCCAGTCATAGGCGGGGTTCGAGAGATACCCGCAGAACCAGCGCAACCCGAGGTGATACCCACGGATCGTTGAGTGGGCGAGCTGGGTTCCACCCGAGAGAAGTGACGATGTGTAGTCCTCGACATCTCTCTCCGTCCACTCCCACGGGTACTCGCCTGTGAATTGCTGAAATCTGCCCGCGATCGAGACCCGCGACTGGATGGTCGACGGCGCCAATCCTCGTGACCGCATCGACAGTGCGAACCCCTCGAGCATCTGGTCGAACATCATCTTCGCCGGGTCCAGCGGGATCACCGGTGCAACACCGCGGAGTGTGCGCCTCATTTCACCTCGATGCATCTATCCCAACAAAGATGGCTATGAGCCTAACACAAGGGCGTTTAATGCATCGTTCTCTAATCGCGATCGGCGACGGTCACGAGATGTTCGACGACGATGCGGAACGCGACCAAATCAGCTGCTGATCAGCCAAGAGCCCCCCGCCCAGAAGTCGAAGGTTAAGGTGACGCAGGCCCATCGAAACCCGGAAGCTTGCCCCAACAACGGCACACGCGACAGGATCACAGTCGTCAGCAGTGCATGGTGATCCCTCACCGCCCGCAATCTCCGCAGAGTCATCTGATGCAACAGTGCGCACTTTTGCCGAGGTGCGACGCCTGGAGCAGCTTAAGGGCATCGAGGTTGTCGCCCTCGATGAAGAGGTTCTTCGTGTTGTCGAAATCGACGGACTCCTCGCGCACAGGTCGAAGCGCCTTGGTGATTGGCGCGTTGGCCGCGAATGCTGCTGCGCGCTTGCCTGGCCAATCGAGTTGGTAGCGCTCTTGAGTGCCTTCGACGATGTGGTCCGAAAGCTCCTGGCGCAGCGCATCGAAGTCGACGGCTCGCTTCAGAGAGCCATCGTCGTTGAGCACCTCTGTGACGGCATTCGGGAACAGCTCGGCAAGCTTGTTGATGTTCGCCTGCGTCAGGTCGGGTGACGTCATACGGAGTTTCTCCACGGGGTTACCTCTGTGCTTCGAGCTCGCTCCGGAGCGCAGTGAGTGCCTTCCGGATCTCGAGCTTGCGGTTCAATTGGGGTTCGTTGCGCAGGCGGCGCTCCGAAGCGCTCACCTGGCGCTCAAGATTCGCGATGGACTGTAAGCGTGTGGCCATCTCGGCCGGGCTCTCGCCGGTACGTGATGCAACCGGCAAGAGTGGTTCGAGGGTCGCCGCATACAGGGCCGATAGCGTGATCGCAGTCGGCAACGGGGAACGGGTATGCCCCTCCGGCATCCAACCCGTGGAATGGTGGGCGCCGGCTTTCTGCACCGATCCAGCCATTCGAGTCATTCCGTCGCGGCGTGTGATCTCGAAGATGAGCGGGAAAGCCACAGCTCGGTCAATTGCGGCAAGCACCGCGTCCGCGACGTCTCCACCCTTTGCGATGACGCGGAACACTTGCACCTCGGGAACGTCATCCGAACCCGGAAGGTTCACCGTCGATTCGGCGAGTTTGAAAGCCCACTCGATGCTGGCTACGTCTGAGACGAACTGCTCGCGGAGCGACGCACCCACTGCTGCGTTCTCGTAGAGCCTCTCCTTCGGCACGCGTCGTCCGAATGCAGCTGCTGCGGGCCACGCGAAAAGGATGTCAGCCATCGGGGTTCACCACAGCGATGAATGCAATCAACTCGAAGTCGTCCAGCCCGGTGATGCCCTGCGTCAGCGCCGTCGTCGGACCGGCGGTGAAGAGACTGTCGATGTCGCGTTCATCCGTGACGTCGATCATGGATCGAATCGCGTCCGTGAGCAGTGTCGAGTAGCGACTCATCGCAGCGCCATCGCGCGTCTCAGCGTTGAACGCTGCGACGACATCGACCATTGGTTGGTCAATGCCTCGGCAGCCAGCTCGGAGTAAGTCGAGCAGACGCTTAGCCTCGGTGTGGTCGGCGATCACGCGCCCGTCTTCGCCGAGATAGACAAGATAGTGCGGATGCAGACGGTTGCCGCGGTTCACGTCATCCGGTGCGTTGACGTTTCGCAGCGCGAAGATCACGCCCGGCGGCAGCCCCTTGGCCTCATCAGCGGCGATGACAGAATGCAGCCCCATCTGGTGACCGCGCAGATCACCGTGCTGCTTCATAAACCCGAGTAGATCCATGCGGAAGTCGTTGAGCCCGAGGTCGGTAATCGATACGCCGGCACGCACGTCCTCGAGGTCAACGACATCGTCCTGTAGGCGCCGCAGCTGCTCGCGCCGGTACGCGGCTTCGGCGCCTCCTGGATCGAGGACGTTGTCGTCGCCGGTACCAGCAATGTCGGCGATGATCATTCGTCCTTCGACGCGTTCCTTGAGATTGATGTACGCGTCCAGCGAGATGTCGGGCCAGAAGTTTACAAGCTGGATGACGTCGTTCGTCGAGCCAATGCGGTCCACGCGGCCGAAGCGCTGGATGATGCGCACGGGGTTCCAGTGGATGTCGTAGTTGATGAGGAAGTCGCAGTCCTGGAGGTTCTGGCCTTCGCTGATCACATCGGTGCCTATGAGGATGTCGATCTCGCGTGTCTCTCCGGGCATCGTCAATTCGCGATGCTTTGATCGCGGGGAAAACAGCGACATTGCTTCCTGTGCGTTGAATCCGGTTCCAAGCGTTGTGTGGACACCATGGCTGGAGCCCGTGATAATCGCGGTCTCGAGCCCGCGGCTCGCGAGTACCGGGCTGAGCTGGCGGTACAGATAGTCGGCCGTGTCTGCGAAAGCCGAGAAGATCAGTACCTTCCGGTTACCGGCGTTGAGCGGGTTATCGATCTTGTCCTCGATCACCTTCAGCAGACGGCGCAACTTGAGATCGCGATCTGGGATCACGCGGCGCACATCGTCGAGGAGCTCCCGCAAGACCCCGAGATCGTGGGTCAAGTCATGGTTCCAGGACTCCGTGTCGATATCGCTCAGCGCGATCCGCAGGCCACCTCCGATGAGGAACGAACTCAGCTCAGCATCGTCTGGGTCGTCAACATCGAGCTCGAGATCGTCGTCATCGGCGCTCACGATCGAGCTGCCATGCATAACCTGTCCGAGCGTCGTGTCGGTGATCTTCTCGATCCGTCCGAGCGTAAGCCGGAATGCCTCAACGGAGCTTTCGAGACGTTTCAGCAGGTTCACCGTCATCAGCTTCTTGACGCCCTGCTCGCGTCCTTGCTGTCCCGCGCCACCGCGGAAATTATCGACGTTCTTTTCTCCGAGAGCCGCCTCATAGATCGCTCGCCGGCTAGGGAACACGTAGGAAAGCGGCCGGTACACGGCGAGCGTTAGTTGCTCGAGGCGCTCGAATATCTCGTCGAACGCGGGGACATCCGAGAGATCCGTCAGCGGTTCACGGATCGCTACTGGCGGCAGGCGACGCGGGAACGCACCGATGTCGGTCATGTCGTAGAAGGCGTGAATGTGCTTGCGCGATCGGGCGATGGTGACGGCGTCGAGCAGCTCGAAGAAGTCGAAGTCGAGCATCTGCAGGATGCGCTCCGCGGTTCGCTCTGACGGCTCGAGCTTCGACCAGTCGTTAAACGCTCGCTGTGCGTCTCGGAACACATTCTCGACCGAAGTGGACAGCGTCAGGTGCCTTTCGAGCTCCTCGCTCTCACCCTCGTAGGCCAGCTGTAGCTGGTTCTTGAGGTCGTTAAACCGGTTGTTCACCGGAGTCGCCGAGAGCATCAGCACTTTGGTCTTGACGCCTTCGCGGATTACTTGGCGCATGAGCCGCTGATAGCGACTTTCCCGCTCCTCCGAGTAGCCGGCGTTGCGGAAGTTATGCGACTCGTCGATCACGACTAGGTCAAAGTTGCCCCAGTTGAGGCGACCCAGATCCTTGCCAAGTGACTCGCCACGCGTCCGCGACAGATCAGTATGCGCGAGCACGGTGTAGCCGAATCGATCCTCGTGGAAAAGATTCGTGGTGTACGGGGAGTTGTAGTTCGTCCAGTTCTCGGCGAGCTTTTTCGGCGCCAAGACGAGCACGCTCTTATTACGCAGCTCGTAGTACTTGATGACGGCCAGCGCTGTGAACGTCTTACCGAGGCCCACGCTGTCGGCGAGGATGCAACCGTTGTAGGTCTCGAGCTTGTTAATGATCCCGGTCGCGGCATCGCGCTGGAAGTTATACAGGCTCTGCCAGATCTTCGTTTCCTGGTACCCCGTGCGGTCGTTTGGAAGAACATCCTCGCTGAGGTCGTCGAGGAACTCGGAGAACAGGTTGAAAAGGATCAGGAAGTAGATCCGCTCGGGACTGTTCTCCGCATACACACTCGCGATGTGCTCGGCCACGGCCTCGGTGACGTCCTCGACCTGATCCGGATTGTTCCAGATCTGCTCGAACAGTTGCAGGTACTGTGCGGTCATGGGCGCTTCATCGAGGCGATTCACGAAGCTCGAGACCGCATTGCCTCGTTCATAGCCGAGATCCGCTGTAGTGAACCCCTGAAGCTGCGTGTAGGCGCTCGTGTCGTCGAGCACTGCGAACTGCTGCATCGGATTGCCAGTGGCATTCGAACGGAACGTCACCTTCCGCCGTATCCATTCGGCGCACTCACGTGCGATCGCGCGCTGCGTGAGCTTGTTGCGCAGTCTGATCTCGAAGTCCGACCCGGCCAGGCTCGACTCGGCCGGGCTGCTTTGACCACCCGGAATGAAGAACTCGCGCCGCTCCTTGCGGAGCTTGTCCGTGACCCTCTCTGTGACGAACGACGGCGAGGTGAAGACGAACTCCAGTTCCGAGACCTGCTCGAGCTCCTTGCGGAGTGCCTCGAACGCGAAGATCGAGAACGTTGAAGCCGCGATCCGAACTTTCGATCCCGGCGCGATCTCAGCCTTGAGGGCGTCGCCGAGCAGTTCCGAAACGTTGTCGATGATGCGCACAGTCAGTCGCCCGCCTCAGCAGCGCCGTCGCCGCGCACCCACTCGTCTACTTCGCTGGCTTGAAACTTCCAGAGCCGCCCCACCTTGTGTGCAGGCATCCGCTTGTCGGCGATCCAGGCGTAGATCGTGTCTTTGGTCACGCCCAAGTGCTCGGCGATGTCGTCGGCCGAGAGCCATGGTTCAGACATGCGGGCTCCTCGAAGGCGATTGAACCGGATGTTTCCGGATGTGACCGAGGTTATCGGGTTATGAATGTCCTGAGGAAGTCCTTGTTCGAACTAGGTGGAGTCTTCCTCTGCGAGTGTGGCTCTCGTCTGTCCGTGTTCCGCGCAAAGGGTCGATACCCAGAGATTGAACGCGTACTGCCCGGCAGCTGCTGCTCCGCACTCCTCGCAAGTCTTGATGCTTTCCCACTCGGCTTCTCGGATTGCCGCGTTGAAGTCGTCTCGGTAGTCAAAAGGATCATCCGAAGGGGCAGCGTGGAAGGCCAACGCTCCGAACTTTGACTTGCACTGGTGCAGCACGTACTCGGGCGCGATGGCCCTCAGGTGTGCGTCGAGCCGAGCGAGCAGCGGGTACCAGCCGGGGCCGACGTCAAGGAAGGGCGGCCACCCGTCTGCAACGCGGTCGACGAGGCGGCGCATCTCGGGTGGGTAGTCCTCGTCGGTCATTTCGATCCGTTCGTCTTTGCTCGTGGTGACCGCGTGATGGCGCGTCGGCCCTGGTGGCACGTGCACGGTTGTGGGCAGCTTTACCGCTCGCGCCCCTGGTAATCAGGAGTAGTCGTGGCATCCGACATTCAGGGAGTATGCATCTGGGCGTGGGAGTGCCGAGCGACCTGACGGCCTCGAGACCGCTCCCGGAACCCGCCTCCGACGCGGAGGCTGCGAGTCACGCCTTTGTCGAAAGCGATCAGTCCGCGTCGGCGCCATTCGATTGCGACGTGTCCGCGGAAACCGGATATCGCTCGTCGTCGTTCGGGGAAGTTCAAGGCGTCGGGAAATGGGCCCGGCAAGCCGTCGTGTTCGGGAAGGAGATGGGTGAATAGCTCGGAGTACGTAGGGCCGAGTGCAGTCCTGCGTCGAGTCTGCGCGACGAAGATCGCGGCTGCGAGTGCCCACTCGTCGGCGGTGTCGTTTCCGGTGAAGCATTCAAACATGTACGTCCATGCGGCGGGCGGTGGGGCATCGATGCCACGCCACCAGATTGGGTACCTCTGGGAAGTCATTGCCTCTTTCGCAATCACGGTCGCTGCACTGGCCGTGCCCGTGATGCGACCGGCAGTCATCGGGCTGGGCGGCACACGTGCAAGGGAGGGCGGAAAGATCCGGCGAAGGCGTTGATTGTTTCGTATGGCCTCCCGAATTATGCCATACGGATTAGGCCTCACGAGAGCGGCTGGCTGGCGACGCTGGAGAAGTGGCACGCCAACAAGACAGCAGTGACGACGATTGGGCTGTCTATGCTCGGCGCTTGGCCACCTCACTTCGGCAAGCACGTGAGAACGCTGGACTCAGCCAGGAGCAGGTCGCGTACCGAGCTGGGCTGACGCGGTACACGTACCAGAAGTACGAGAAGGGTGAATCGCGCCCGGGTAGCCCAGCAAACCCGACGTTGCGGACGCTGCTGGCGATGTCGCAGGTGCTTGACGTGGCCGTCGAGAGCTTGATCCCGGCTGGTGCTCCGGACCTTCGGAGTCGCTAAGGCTGGCCAATCGTTGCGCGAGCGCCGCCGACACGCGACAGCATCATTCACGGTCGTCGATAGCAGTGGACTCTGACGCGTTGGCTGCAAAAAGGGTCGAGGCATGCGCGTTGGTTTGCTCGCCGCCACCTACTGCATCCATCTCGCGAACAAGCTCGGCGTCGATCTCGACGACATCGTCATGAGCAAGCTCGCGAGCACAGAAGAGAAGTACCCGGTCGAGCTCACCAAGGGCCGCATGACCAAATACACCGAGCTGCAGAAATACAGCAAGGAAGAAGAGTGACCGGCTTCAGCATCCAGCACGTCGCCTTTGACAAGAACGCGCTCGATACCTGGGCATCCGAGCATCCTCGCCACACGAATTGGCCCGTCGTGTACGTGATCGACCGCGCGGGCAACCGGCGCAAGCTCTACGTCGGTGAGACCACGAGCACGCAGAAGCGCATGCGCCAGCATCTCGCCGGGTCCAAGAAGAACGAGGGCCTCGACTCGATCCGCGTCGTCATCGACGAGCGCTTCAACAAGTCGGTGTCCCTCGACCTCGAGTCGCACCTCATCCGCTGGTTCCACGGCGACGGGCAGTACGACCTCCTCAACGGAAACGACGGGCTCACCGACACCCAGTACTACGACCGCGACCTGTACCGCGAGTCCTTCCGCGACGTGTTCGAAGCGCTGCGCGCCGAGGGATGTTCTCGCGCAGCATCCCGCAGATCGAGAACTCCGACCTCTTCAAGCTGTCGCCCTTCAAGGCGCTCAACAATGACCAGGCCATTGCGATCACCGACATCGTCGAGGGGCTGCTCGAGGATCTGCAGCATCCCGACGCCCGCTCGACCCTCGTCGTGCAGGGCAACCCGGGCGCGGGCAAGACGATCATCGCGATCTTCCTGATGAAGCTGCTCGCTGACATCCGCGACTTCCAGGATCACGACGACGTGCAGCCCGACTCGATGTTCGCGGAGTTCTTCGTCCCCGAGAACCGTGAACTCCTCGCCGACCTGCGCATGGCTCTGGTGATCCCGCAGCAGTCGCTCCGGGAGTCGGTCAAGAAGGTGTTCAAGAAGACTCCCCGTCTCGATCCGTCGATGGTGCTGACGCCGTTCCAGGTCGGCGAATCGGATGCTGCGTTCGACCTCATCCTCGTCGACGAGGCCCATCGGCTCGGCCAGCGCGCGAACCAGGCGTCGGGTGTGCAGAACAAGAAGTTCCGCGAGATCAATGAGGCACTGTTCGGCGAGGATGCCGCGCACTACACCCAGCTCGACTGGATCAAGAGCCGCAGCAAGCACCAGCTGCTGCTCGTCGACGGCGAGCAGAGTGTGCGCCCGCACGACTTGTCGCCCACGGTGCTCTCGCGCGAGGTGCGGGAGGCGCGCGACCTGCACCGGCACTATCGGCTCACGACCCAGATGCGCGTGCAGGCGGGTGCGGACTACGTCGAGTACGTCCGAGCGCTGCTGCGCGACGAGCATCCTGCGTCGCCCTCACTGGGGAACTACGACTTGCGCTTCTTCGATGATCTCGGCGAGATGCAGTCGGCGATCCGCGAACGGGACGCCGAGGTCGGTCTGTCGCGTCTCGTCGCGGGTTACGCGTGGGATTGGAAGTCGCGGCGTGACCCATCGGCGTTCGACATCGAGCTCGACGGGGTGCAGCTGCGCTGGAACAGCACCGACAAGGACTGGATCAACTCCGCCCGCTCGCTGGACGAAGTCGGATCGATCCACACCGTGCAGGGCTACGACCTCAACTACGCCGGCGTGATCATCGGGCCCGACCTGCGCGTCTCACCCACGACCGGGCGGATCGTCGCCGACCGGGACGCGTACCGCGACAAGAAGGGCAAGGAGCGCACCGGCCACCTCAAGGACGCGTTCGGCGACGACGACCTGCTCGTCTTCATCCGCAACATCTACGGTGTGCTGCTGACCCGAGGGATGCTCGGGACGTACGTGTACGTGTGCGACCCGGGGCTGCGGGAACGGCTGCGGGACACTCGTGTCGGACCGTGAATCTAAGATTCCGATAGCCGCGGAGTCCCGAGGCCGGCCATCACAGATCGATACGCTCGCCTTCCTTCGCCCCCACCCCGCGAAACGCAGTAACCTCGATCTCCGCCTTGTACTCGCCGGCAAGCGGGCTGCGCGTCATCGTGAGCGCCGGGTCGATGCCCTGGAACACCTCGCCGAGCACCTCGGTCACCTCCGTCACGTCCACGTCGTCGGGCACGAACACCTGGATCCGCACGACGTCGGCGAGAGTCGCGTCGACCGCGTCGAGCGCCCGCTCGACGGTGCCGATCGCGAGGCGGAGCTGCTCGGCCGCCGTCTCGGGCAGCGTGCGCGTCACGTAGTCGATGCCTGCCGTGTTCGAGACGAAGATCCAGTCGCCGATGGCGACGGCACGCGAGTAGCTCGCGAGGGTCTCGAACTTGCTTCCGCTCTTCACTTTCGTCAGCGTCAACGTCTTCATCTTTCGTGTCAGTGGCCCTGCAGGACCAGGTGGTCGTCTTCCAGCACCAGATCGTGGGCCCGCGCGTACGCACGGCGCCGATGATGCTCGAGCGTGAACATCGGATGCTGCAGCGCACTCGCGCCGTACTCCGCGAGCTCGGCCAGTATCCGGCCGTACGCGGGCGAGAACTTGAACCCGTTGCCCGAGAACCCGCCCCCGATCACGATCCGACCCGAGGTCGAGACATCCAGAATCGGCACATGATCGGCCGTCGTCGACTCCGGGTGGATCGACGAACGCACGACCTCGGGCACGATGCCGGGGATCATCCGCGTCGCGATCGCCGTGCACTCCAACAACTGCTCACGCGTGAGCTCCACGAGATCCGCGGCCGGGTCCTGGATCGTCGGGATGTCGGTCGTCGGAGCGATCTTCACCGAGTACCCGTCGAGCGTCGGCACACCGAACGCGTGCTCCCCGTCTAGATCGCGCATCCAGCACGGGAAGCGATCCGCCGTGAACTGCGTGATGTCCTCTGGGATGAACCAGGTCAGCGGGATCGCGATCGCCGTCACCAGATCACTCATCTCCGGCATCAGCACCGACGTCCACGCGCCGACCGTCACGATCACCCGCTGCGCACGCACGACGCCCGCCGACGTCGAGATCGTCACACCGCTCACGCCCTCGTCGATGCCGAGCACCGGTGTGTTGTAGAGAATCTCCGCCCCACGCCGGATCGCCGCCCGCTGCACGCTCGCCACCGCCAACTCGGGCCGCAACCCACCACCGAGCACGTCCATGATCCCGACGTCGCCGTCCTCGACCGCGAACTGCGGATACTCCCGCCTCAGCGCTGCGGCATCCAGTACCCGGTGCGGCAGGTCTCCCTCCGAGATGGATCGCTGGGTCGACTCGAGGAACGGATGCCCCTCCGGCCCGATCGCCAGAACACCGGTCTTCAGCAGCAGCTGACGCCCGGACTCCTGCTCGAGCTCCGTCCACAGCTCCCGCGCCTGCAGCGCCGCCGCGGTGTACAGCGCACCCTCCTTGTTGGCCGCGCGGAACAGCCGCGACTCCCCCGCGAACGCAGAGTGACCGTGCGCCGGACCGTACTGCTCGATGCCCAGCACCGAGAGGTGCGTCGACTTCGACAGGTGCCACAGGGCCATCGACCCCATCGACCCGGCACCCACCACCGCGACATCGACCTCGCGGATGGTCTGCGCGCCGCTCATGCGAGCGCCGGCTCGGTCCACAGGTTCAGCTTCTGCCCGATGCCGCGCTCGAGCGCGTTGCGGTAGACCTTCGTCCCCCACGCGACATCCTCCACCGGCATCCCGCCGACCGACATGATGACGATCTCGTCGTCGCTCTGCCTGCCCGGCTTCTTTCCGGAGACGACATCACCGATGTCGATCAGCTCGTCGCGGGAGAGCTCCCCCGCCTGCACGAGATCCATCCACTTCTGCCCGACCATGGGGATGTAGTTGAACGAGGGCTTGGGGAACTCGTTGTACCAGGTCTCGTACAGCCCGTACGCGTCGACGACCTTCGTGATGTCGCTCTCCAGCAGCGAGTCCTCCGTGTTGCACAGCGAGGGCATCGCGAAGAACGCCCCGGGCTTGATCCACTCGCGCTGGATCGTCGGGTACGCCTCTGGCCCGTCCGAACCGGTGCCCGTCGTGCAGTAGCTCACCACGTCGCTCCCGCGGACGACCTCCTCGATCGTGTCGACGACCTCGATCGTGGTGATCGAGGGGAACTCGTCACGCACCCACTCCTGGAAGCGCGCGAGGCTCTCCGTCCCGCGGCCCTTGATCTTCAGCGTGTCGATCTGCGGGCACGCATCCATGAACGCCAGCAGCACGGTCCGCGCCATGACCCCCGGACCGGCGATGCCGGCGACCCGCGAATCCTTGCGGGCGAAATGCCGCGCCCCGACACCCGGCACGGCACCCGTGCGGTACGCCGACAGCAGGTTGGCCGACATGAACGCCAGCGGCGCGCCGGTGTCCGTGTCGTTCAGCGTGAACATGAGGATCGAGCGCGGCAGCCCCTTCTCGCGGTTGGCGATGTTGGAGCCGTACCACTTGACGCCGGTCGTCTGGAAGTCGCCACCGAGATACGCCGGCATCGCCATGAACCGCCGATCCGCGGTGGGCGTCGGCATGTTCGGGAACGGCGACTTCTCGGGGAACGTCATCATCGCGCCGTGCGAATCGTTGCTCTCGCCGGTCATGCGGTAGTCACCGGCCGCGAACAGCGCGAACATCTCCTCCATCGTGTCGACGCACTGGTGCATGTCGGTCACGCCCGCAGCGATCATGTCAGCCTCGGAGAGGTAGAGGAAATCGACGCGGGGCAGAGTCGTCGCAGTGACGTCCGAGATCTCCGGCAGGTCAGCGGGGATGCCGGTGGGTGCAGTGATCGTCATGGTGGTTCTCCTTCAGGGGTACGGGATGGATCAGTCGGCGATGGCGTCGGTGAGCTTGGCGTAGGCGGCAGGCCGGCGGGACTTGATCCACGCCGCCTGGATGTAGCCGATGATCGGGAACACGATGACCAGCCCGAGCAGGCACCAGCTGACCGCGCCGAACACCGGCGTGCCCGCGGCATCCACATCGCCGACCATGATCGGGAAGTAGACGACGATCATGACCACCGAGAGCACCAGCCCGATGAAGCCGAGCACGGGGGCGATCACGGTGTTCCAGAGTCGTCGGTCCTTCTTCGTCTTGGCGAAGTAGACGATCACCGCGATCGAGGTGACGGCCATGAGGATCGCGATCGCGACCGTCGCGACGCCGGCGAACCAGGTGAACACCTGCAGCACCGGGTCGAGCCCGAGCACCGCGAACAGCACGACGAGGACGACCGCGGTCACGGTCTGCGCGAGCGAGGACACGTGCGGAGACATGTGCTTCGGGTGAACGCCCGCCACCTTGTCCGGCAGCACGCCGGCGCCGGCCATGGAGTACTGGTACCGCGCGACGACGTTGTGGAACGACAGCACGCACGCGAACATCGCGGTGATGAGGAGGAAGTTGGTGATGATCTCGCCGGTGGCGCCGAGGTAGGCCGACATCGTGCGGAGGATCAGCGTTCCGGGGTCGGCGGCAGCCTCATCCAAGATGTTCGAGGGCCCCCACGCCATGACGAGACCCCACGACGCGAGCGTGTAGAAGACGCCGACGCCGATCACCGCCATGTACGTGGCGCGCGGGATCGTGCGGTCGGGGTCGCGCGCTTCGCTGCGGAAGACCGCGGTGGCCTCGAATCCGATGAAGGCGGCGATCGCCATCATCAGGCCGACACCGGGAGAACCGCTGGCGACATTCGCCGGCTCGAACGGCGCAAGGCTCAGCCCCTCCGGACCACCGGAGAACACGACCGCGGCGACGAGGACGAGCACGATGCCGACCTCGGCGCAGAGCAGGACGCCGAGCACCTTGCTCGACAGGTCGATGTGCCGATAGCCAAGGAAGCCGACCAGGGCCACGACGGCGATCGAGTACAGCCACCAGGGCAGAACGAGGCCGAAGCCCTCGAACGTGAAGCTCAGCACGTATCCCATGTAGCCGTACACGGACACCTGGATCGTCGTGTAGGTGAGCATCGCGATCCACGCGGACGCGAGACCCGTCGAACGGCCGAGACCGTATCCGACGTACGTGAAGAACGCGCCGGGGTTCGGGACGTGCATGGCCATCGCGGAGATGCCGACGGCGAACAGCAGCAGGACCACGGCGCTGATCGCGTACAGCGCAGGGAATCCTGCGCCATTGCCGAGCAGGACGCCGAGCGGCGCGGACCCGCCGATCACCGTCAGCGGCGAGGCCGCCGCGACGACCATGAAGACGATCGCGGTGGCGCCGAGCGAGCCGGTCAGGACCTTCTTCGAGGAGGCCTCTGTGGCGTTTGGCTGGAGTTGGACCATGTGCAGCAAACCCTTCTGAGAGAAAGAAGCGGAGCGGAACGGTTTCTCCACCATGCCGCCGCGGGATTTCCCCGCCGTCTCGCCGGCATGACTTCTCAGGTCGCTGCGAACGGGACGCGGGAGCCTGGGGCGTCTCATTCCGGTGACACCTGCGTGAAACACGGCAGAATTCTTCGTGCAACCGAGCCCGGATACCCTCCTCGCATCGAGCCCCCGCGGAGGTCCCATGTCTGAACTCGAACGAGCAATCGAGCGGCCGGAGACTGTCCGGGCGTTCGCGGCGCAGTCCCCGCTGCACGGTCTGAACAGGCGCACGGTGGGCTTCGCCGACGTGCTCGCGCAGTCCGTCGCGGCCGTCGCCCCCGCCGCCGCCGCGGCGATGGCCGTCCTGATGGTGGCGGACATGGCAGGAGGAGCGACCGTCCTCGTGATGGCGGTCGCGACTGTCATCGTGTTCCTCGTCGCACGGACGATCAATCAGTTCACGCGACGATTCGCCGCCAGCGGCTCGCTCTACACCTACGCCGCACGCGGCCTGGGAACGGTCGGCGGCCTCGCCACGGGAGCCGCGATCCTCGTCGGGTACGCGTTCATCTCGATCTTCGCCCTCCTCGGCGGCGCGCACTACGCGACGATGTTCGTCACACGACTGTGGCCCGAGATCGACGCCGCACCCGTCGCCATCGGCGCGCTCGTCGTCGAGGCGGCGGTGCTCACGATTGTGCTCGTGCGCGGCATCCGGCTCTCCTCCCGCGTCGCGCTCGTCGTCTAAGCCTCGATCCACCGATGAGCCTTCGGCTGGCCGTCCTGGCGTGACCGGTGCGAGATGATGCGCCGCGGGCAGGGGTGTGTTCCGGGCGTCGCATC
>QFPM01000027.1 GCA_003248655.1 Microbacterium sp. | reverse complement strand
GAGGAGCTCGATCAGGGTGAAGCCCTTCTCGCCGTTCTCCTTCTTCGCCAGCGTCTGAGCGACGAGCTTGTTCATGGGGGTTTCCTTTGTTCCAGGGGGGTTGGAGGGTCTTGCTTCTCGACTTCGGGTTCCAGCCGATACTCAGAACATTAATGGGTTCTCATCAGCATGAGAAGACTCTAATGGGATTCTTTGGCTGAACTTGTGCTAAGCCTCGGTCACATGTTCTGGATGGACTGGAAGATCGTGAACATGGGCATGTACAGCGACACGATCATGAAGCCGAGGAGGCTGCCCATGAAGACGATCATGAGCGGCTCGAGCATCGCGGTGAGTTGCGAGCTCATGGTCTCGACCTCGTCGTCATAGAAGTCGGCGGTCTTATCGAGCATGCTGTCGATCGAGCCGGACTCTTCGCCGATACCGACCATCTGGACCATCATGTCGGGGAACACCGGCGCGGCCGCGAGCGCTTCGGCGATGGGGCGACCCTGTCGCACCTGCTCCTGAACGTCCTGCAGCGCATCGGTGATGACAACGTTCCCTGATGTCGCACCGACGATCGAGAGCGACTGGAGGATGGGGACACCAGAGGCGAGCATCGTCGAGAAGTTTCGCGCGAATCGCGTGATCGCAATCTTGTGGTTCAACTTTCCGAAGACAGGGAGCTTGAGGCTCAGCGGATCGATGACCCGCCGCACCTGCTCGGTGTTCTTGTTGCGCCCCCACCAGATCGCGAACGCGATGCCGCCGACGAGCAGGACCGGAACGACGACGGGCATCGTGTGCGAGAGGTCGACCAGCAGCTGGGTCGGTGCCGGCAGCGCCCCACCCAGGTCCTTGAACATCTTCTCGAACACCGGAACGATGAAGATGAGCATCGCCGCAACCGCGACGAGCGCGATGATGAGCACGACGACGGGGTAGGTCATCGCCGCCTTGACCTTGCTGCGCAGCTTGCTCTCGGCCTCGAAGTTGTCGGCCACCATGACGAGCGACCGGTCGAGGAAACCGCCGGTCTCACCGGCGCGAACGAGGTGCACCATGATCGGCGGGATGATGAGGGGGAACTCGGTCAGCGCCGACGACAGCGCGGTGCCACCCTCGACCTTCGTGCTGATCTCTTCGAGCGCGCGCTTCAGCTTGGCGTTCTCGGTCTGCGCGGTCACGATCGCGAGGGCGCGCAGAATCGACACACCGGCGCTTACCATCGTCGCCATCTGACGCGACATGACAGCGAGGTCCTTGAGTCCCGGGCCGCGCTCCAGCCACGGAATGTTCACCTCGCGCTGCAGCCCCGTGCCCGCACCCTTGGCGGTGAGGGTTTCTGGCATCACGCCGCGCGCCTTGAGCTGCTGAATGGCGTGCGCCTCGGAGCCTGCCTCGAGGACACCCTTGATCTTCTTGCCCCCGCCGTCGACGCCCTTGAACGCCCACTGCGTGGCTACCGCTGCTTCGGCCATGATGTTTACGCTCCTCCGCTGCCGCCGGCGACCTCACGCGTACCCATCGGTACGTCGCCGAAGTCCTGGCGAGTGATTCCGCGACCGCGCACAAGCTGGTCGAACTCGGCAACATCCTGCGCGAGCTCCTGCGCGACGGCGTACTCGACTTCGCCGCTCAGGACGAGCCGCGCGAGGTCCTGGTCGAGCGTGTGCATGCCGATCGCGTTACCGGCCTGCAGGCTCGTGCGCATCTGGTGGGTCTTGCCGGCCCGGACGAGCGCCTGGATCGCGGGGGTCGCGAACATCACCTCGGTCGCCACGACGCGGCCACGGCCGCTCGACTTGCGCAGCAGGGTCTGAACGACCACCGCGCGCAGCGTCGCCGCGAGCTGCGTGCGCACCTGTGCCTGCTGGTGCGGCGGATAGACGTCGATGATGCGGTCGATCGTCTGCGCGGCATCCTGCGTGTGGAGTGTCGCGAAGACAAGGTGACCGGTCTCTGCGGCGGTGAGGGCCGTCGAGATCGTCTCGAGGTCTCGCATCTCACCGACGAGGATGACGTCGGGGTCCTGCCGGAGGGCGTGCTTGAGGGCGTGGCCGAAGCCGTGGGTATCGGCCCCGACCTCACGCTGGTTGATGATCCCGCGCTTGTGGTGGTGCAGGAACTCGATCGGGTCCTCCACCGTGATGATGTGCGCGGGACGCGTCTCGTTGACGCGGTCGATGATCGCCGCGAGCGTGGTCGACTTTCCGGAACCGGTGGGACCACACACGAGCACAAGACCGCGGGGCAGGTTTGCGAGTTCGACGAGCTCGGAGGGAAGACCCAGCTGGGCGACCGACTTGATCTCGGTCGGAATGATGCGAAGCGCCGCTCCGACTCCGCGCTGGTCCTGGAAGATGTTGACGCGGAAACGCGCGACCTCTCCGACGGCGTACGCGAGGTCGAGTTCGAGATCGCGGTCGAACTCCTCCATCATCTCGGCGGGCACGAAATCGTCCACCACCCGACGGATGCGCTCGCGATCCCACACCGAGGTCCCCGCGACCGACTTGAGCTGGCCGTCGACGCGGACAACCGGACGCGACTCGGCGACGAGGTGGAGGTCGGATGCGCCGAGCTCGAGCACAGCGCGCACCGCCATGACGAACTCAGGATCGACATTCGCGATCTGTGCACGCAGAGCCGGTTCGATCTCGCTGGCGCGCTGCGCGAGCGGAGTCTTGGGCGCCGCGGTCTCGCGCCGACGGGTCAGGTCAGCCACGGAAGCCTCCCCTTCGAAGGTGGTCGCGGGTGCGGACGCCGGGCTCGCCGCCGTCACACTGGGCGGCGGAGCAGCATCGGATGCCCGCGTGCTCGCGGCTGCGGCACGCGTCAGCGGTGCCGGAGGGTCGAAGGCCGGCGCCGCCGCGCGGGTCGGCGCGGCCGGCGGAAGGGTGACCCCGGGAACGCCGTCGAGAAGAGACCGCAGGTCGGTGTCGACCTCGGTGCCGTCGAAGAGCTCGGCAAAACGCGAGGACGCGCTGGGGGCCAGGTAGCCGTGGTCGTTGTTCACGATGTCCATCTCTCTCTTTCCTTGTCCCCCATGGTCGGTGTCTTGCATTGCACTGTCGGTCCCGAGACGCCTCACAGCGTCACTCTCAGGACTTCTTCGATCGAGGTGTGCCCCAGCAACACCTTTGCCCATCCATCCATTCGCAGCCGGACCATGCCGGCCGCCTCCGCGTGCTCCGAAATCTCGGCAGCGGGAGCGTTACGCGACGCGAGACGTTCGATCTCCTCGTCGACGGCCATGACTTCGTGGAGCGCGATGCGTCCGCGATAGCCGGTGTTCGAGCACTGCGGGCATCCCACAGGCCGGAAGATCATCGGCAGTTCGCCGAGGTGGGGAGCGCCCACGATGTGCAGATCGGCCTCCGTCGCCTGAACCGGCTCCTTGCACTTCTCGCAGAGGCGCCGCGCAAGTCGCTGTGCGACGACGGAATCAAGCGCCGAGCCGACGAGGAACGGCTCGACACCCATCTCGATGAGGCGTGTCACCGAGCTCGGCGCGTCGTTCGTGTGCAACGTGGAGAGCACGAGGTGGCCGGTGAGCGACGACTCGATCGCGATCTTCGCGGTCTCCTCGTCACGGATCTCACCGATGAGGATGACATCGGGGTCGGACCGCAGAATCGACCGCAGGGCAGCGGCGAAAGTCATTCCCGCCTTGCTGTTGACCTGCACCTGGTTGATGCCCGGCATCCGGTACTCGACCGGGTCTTCGACGGTGATGACGTTCACGGTCGGCTTCGAGATCGTCGCGAGTGTCGTGTAGAGGGTCGTCGACTTTCCCGAGCCGGTGGGGCCGGTGACGAGGATCATGCCGTACGGCTTCACGAAGCTCGACGAGAAGACCTCCATGTTGCGGCCGACCATGTTGAGGTCTTCGAGCTTGAGGCTCGCCACAGGAGCGTCCAGGACACGGGCGACGACTTTCTCGCCCCACACCGTGGGAAGAGTCGCGACGCGGAGGTCGACGGTGCGCCCCGAGTGACCGACCGAGATGCGGCCGTCCTGGGGCTTGCGACGCTCACCGATGTCGAGCTCGGCCATGACCTTGATGCGGCTGATGACACCGGGGATCATCGAGCGCGGCACACGCTGGACCGTGGTCAGCACACCGTCGATGCGGTAGCGCACACGCAGTTCATCGCGCCCGGGCTCGATGTGGATGTCGGATGCCCGGTCGGTGATCGCCTGGCTGATGATGAGGTTGACGAATCGGATGATGGGCGCCTCGTCGGTGCCCTGGTCGCCGACATCCTGGCTCCACTGATCGGCGTCGGAGTCGCTCGCGAAGGCGGAGGTGAGCTCCTCGACCTCGGAGTCGACGCGGTAATAGCGGTCGATCGCCGCGAGGATCGCCTCGGGCTCAGCGACGACCGCGACGATGGGAGAGCGCAGGATGGCCGCGAGGTCGTCGATCACGACGATGTTCTCGGGGTTGGCGACAGCGACGACGATTCGCTCACCGGCGCGCGCGATCGGAAGCGCCACGTGACGACGAGCGAGGTGGTCGGGAATGCGGCCGACGACCGAGGCGTCGACGGCGAACTCCGCAAGGTCGACGTAGGCGAGACCGAGTCGGGTGGCGAGGGCCACGGCGCGCTCGCGGGGCGTCGCGGGCTCCGGCTCTGGCTCCGGCTCTGGTTCGGCGTCGGACTCGGGCTCCGCGGCGAGCGCGGGCTCGATCTCGGAGGCTTCGGTGGCTGGTGCGCCGACGATGCGACGCAGCTCGGCGACGTCGTCAGCCTGGCGGGCAGACGTCGAGAACGACGAGAGCCAATCGATCGAACCGATCTCGTCGAACGGGTCGACGGCCGATTCGGGCTCGTCCGCTTCCCGCAGTTCGTGAGGAGTGAGCAGTTCGGCCGGGTCGAATCCCGCCTCCGCGTCGAACTCGGCCACGGCGTCGAATTCGGGCACGGGCTCGAACTCGGGGAGTGCGTCGAAGACATCCTCCGTGACCGCGGCGAAAGTGGGTTCGGGGGCGAGCGCGGGCTCCGCCTCGGCGACGCCGACGACGGCGGGCTGTGCCCACTCCGCGTCAGACTCCGAGACGGAGCGAGCGCTCACGTCCGGGGAAGATGACGACTCGACCGGCGCCGGCTGCGGCGAGCGCTGCGACGGTGTGGGCAGATCGAGCTGCAGACCGGAGCCGGACAGCAGAGCCTGCCAGATGAGATCGTCGTCGGACGGAGCGGCACGATCGGGTTCGTGCGGCTCCGCCGACATCCGGCTGTCACTGAGCATGGCCGGCCTTCCCGTGGGGGCGGGTGGCGTCTGCGTCGCGGCGGGCCTTCAGCGGCGCCGGTGCGCAAAAAGGTGCGGCGCTCATGCACGTGGCCTTTCCGGGTATGCGAACGTGGCGTACTCGGCTGCGGAAACACGTCCGGGGGGTTCGCGTTTCCATGGACTGCCTACCGGGGGGATAGGAGGACACATTCACCGAGGTGGGGGTATTGCGGAAGGCCCGCCGCGAAGCTCGCCTCCCGATAAACAGTATTAGAGACTTCTCATGTTGCTGTCAACTCGTTTTTCGAGTCTCGTGGTAAAGGTTCGCTCAAGTCCTCGTCAAGATCGGCGTGCACGCACGCGAACGGGGCCGGGGATACTCCCCCGGCCCCGCACTTTCGCGTTCTGCGCTCAGGCCTTCGCCTTCGCCCGGCCCGCACTCTTCCCCGCGGTCTTGACGGCACCGGTGACGGCGTCGCTCTCGGCGTGCGTGCCACGGCGGGCCGCCCGCACCTCGGCGAACGACGTGCCATAGTAGGCCGCCTCCATGAGGGTCTCCATGTCGGCGATCATCGGCATCCGCGGGTTCGCCGGCGCGCACTGGTCACCGTAGGCGGCCATGGCGAGATCGTGCAGCCCGGCGATGAAGGTCGCCTCGTCGACGCCCTGCGCCTGGAACGAGCGCTCGATGCCGACCCGGTCGCGCAGCTCTTCGACCGCGCGGGCGTAGCTTTCGACACCCTCCTCCGGAGTGGATGCCGGGAGGCCCAGGTGCTTCGCGATCTCCTGCAGACGCTCGGGCGCGATGTAGCGCTCGTACTTCGGCCACGCGTTGAGCTTCGTCGGGACCGTTCCGTTGTAGCGGATGACGTGCGGCAGGTACACGGCATTGGTCCGACCGTGCACGAGGTGGTAGGTCGCTCCCGTCACGTGCGCCATCGCGTGCACGATCCCGAGGAACGCGTTGCCGAAGGCCATACCCGAGATGGATGCCGCGTTGTGCATCTTCTCGCGGGCCTTGATGTCCTCGGCATCCGTCGAGTTCGGCGCCGCCTTCGCGGAGCGCTCGATGTTCTCGAAGATGAGCTTGATCGCGTGCAGGCACAGCCCGTCGGTGTAGTCGTTGGCATACACCGAGACGAACGCCTCGGTCGCGTGCGTCAGCGCGTCGAAGCCGGCGTCGGCCACGAGGAACCCGGGGAGGGCCGCCGTGAGGACCGGGTCGATGATCGCGACCGACGGGGTCAGCGCGTAGTCGGCCAGCGGGTACTTCATGCCCGTCTCGTCGTCGGTGATGACGGCGAAGGGCGTCATCTCGCTGCCCGTGCCCGACGTCGTCGGGATGCAGACGAGCTGCGCCTTCTCACCGAGGTCGGGGAACTTGAACGCGCGCTTGCGGACATCGAAGAACTTCTCGCGCATGTCGGAGAACTCGATCTCGGGGTGCTCGTAGAGCAGCCACATGACCTTTGCGGCATCCATCGGCGACCCTCCGCCGAGCGCGATGATCGTGTCGGGCTGGAACTCGCGCATCTGCGCGGCGCCCGCCTGCACGCTCGAGAGCTTCGGCTCGGGCTTGACGTTGTCGATGATCTGCAGGTGCACGCGGCCGGGGCGGCGGTTCAGCACGTCGATCACCTTGTCGACGAAACCCATCCGGGTCATTCCGGCGTCGGTGACGACCGTGACGCGCTCGATGCCCTTCATGTCGAGGAGGTAGCGGATCGCGTTCGGCTCGAAGTACGTCTTGGCCGGGACCTTGAACCACTGCAGGTTGTTGTTGCGCCGACCGACGCGCTTGACGTTCAAAAGGTTCACCGCCGAGACGTTGTTGGAGACCGAGTTGTGTCCGTACGAGCCGCAGCCAAGGGTGAGCGACGGCATGAAGGCGTTGTAGATGTCGCCGATGCCGCCCAGCGCCGACGGGCTGTTCTCGATGATGCGGACGGCCTTGACGACCTCCGCGAAGCGCGCAATGACCTCCCGATCGTTCGAGTGGATGGCGCCGGAGTGACCGAGGCCGTCGAAGGCGACCATCTGGCGCGACAGCTCGATGCCCTCCGCGGGGGTGGCGGCGCGCAGGACGGCGAGCACCGGGGCGAGCTTCTCGCGCGTGAGCGGCTCGTGCGGGCCGACGCCGGAAACCTCGGCGAGGATGATCGACGTGTTCTCCGGGACGGTGAAGCCGGCGTGCTCGGCGATCCACTGCGGCGACTGGCCGACGACCGTCGGGTTGAGCTTCGCTCCCGCGCAGTTCTCGCTGTGCGCGGCCACCCCGAAGATGAACTCCTCCAGCATCCGCTTCTCATCGGCCGTCGCCGTGTAGGCGTGCAGCCGCGCGAACTCGGCGAGCGCCTCGTCGGCGATCGGCGCGTCGAGGATGACGGCCTGCTCGCTCGCGCACACCATGCCCATGTCGAACGACTTCGACAGCACGATGTCGTTGACGGCGCGCCCGACCTTGGCGGTGCGCTCGATGAAGGCCGGGACGTTTCCCGCGCCGACGCCGAGCGCCGGCTTTCCGCACGAGTAGGCCGCGCGGACCATGGCGTTGCCGCCGGTCGCGAGGATGAGCGCGACATCCGGGTGGTTCATGAGGGCGCCGGATGCCTCCATCGAGGGCTGCTCGATCCACTGGATACAGTTCGCGGGCGCTCCGGCCGCGACGGCGGCATCGCGGACGATCTTCGCGGCCGCGACGGAGCACTTCTGCGCCGACGGGTGGAAGCCGAAGACGATGGGGTTCCGGGTCTTCAGCGCGATGAGCGACTTGAAGATCGCGGTCGAGGTCGGGTTCGTGACCGGGGTGAGGGCGCAGATCACACCGACCGGGTCGGCGATCTCGGTGATGCCGGTGAGGTCGTCGTAGGAGATGACCCCGACAGTTTTCTGGTTGATGATCGAGTTCGTCACGTGCTCGCACGCGAACATGTTCTTCACGGCCTTGTCTTCGAACAGGCCCCGGCCGGTCTCTTCGACGGCCAGGACGGCCAGCTCGCCGTGGTGGTGGAGGGCGGCGACCGACGCCTTGCGGACGATGTGGTCGACCTGCTCCTGGGTGAAGGATGCGTACTCCGCGAGCGCCTGCTGGGCACCGGCGACGAGGACATCGATCGAGGTGGACATGGTGGGTTCTCCTACCCGGCGCGGACGCTCGCCCGCGTCATCGCTTTCCGGGTCCGAGGGCTCTCGGGCCTGTCTGCGTCCAGTATGTCACATGTGGTCTGACCACACAACTGAGACACGTTTCCGCGGGTGTGGAAGCGCGTCGAGCGGTAGCCTCGGGTGACGCGGGGCGGCACGCAGATCATCAAAGGAGCAGCGATGAGCGAGTTCGACACGATCGTGGTGGGCGCGGGCGTCGCCGGGCTCACCGCCGCGCGACTTCTGGCGCAGGCGGGTCGTCGCGTCGTCGTGCTCGAGGCGCGGGACCGCATCGGCGGCCGCGTCTGGACCGACCGCTCGGACGGCTTCACGACGGACCGCGGAGCGTCGTGGATCCACGGCATCACGGACAGCCCCGTCTCCGCGGCCGCGACCGCGTTCGGCATGCGCGCGGTCGAGTTCACCGTCGGCGGCTATCAGCCCGACAGCCGCCCGATCGCCCACTACTCCCCCGCCGGCATCCGGCTCAGTGACGCCGAAGCCGAAGCCTATGTCGCCGACATCCATGCCGTGGATGCCGCGCTGCCGGGCGTCATCGCGGCATCCGCCGCCGACGCCTCCTACCGCGACGTCACCGAGCGGGCGCTCGCCCTCGTCGGCGGCGCGGCGGGCTGGAGCCCCGAGCGAGCGCAGCGCGTGCGCGAGTATCTGGAGCACCGCAGCGAAGAGCAGTACGGCGCCTGGATCGACGATCTTGCCGCGCACGGGCTCGACGACGACCAGATCGACGGCGACGAGGTCGTCTTTCCGGACGGCTACGACCGACTCGCCGTCGGGCTCGCGGAGGGGCTCGACGTGCGGCTCGAGCACGTCGTGACGCGCGTGGCCTGGGGCGAGGGCGGCGTCGCCGTGACGACCGACCGCGGCGATTTCTCGGCGACGGATGCCATCGTGACGGTCCCCGTCGGCGTGTTGCAGTCGGGCTCGTTCGCGGTCGACCCGCCGCTGCCGGAGCCGGTCGCGAGCGCCCTCGGTCGGCTCCGCATGAACGCGTTCGAGAAGATCTTCCTGCGCTTCGACGAGCGATTCTGGGACGAGGGCGTCTACGCGATCCGCCAGCAGGGGCCGGAGAGCCGCTGGTGGCACTCCTGGTACGACCTGACCGCTCTGCACGAGCGTCCGACGCTGCTCACCTTCGCCGCGGGGCCGGCGGCCACCACGACGCGGGACTGGTCGGATGCCGAGGTCGTCGACTCGATCATGGCGCAGCTGCGGCGCCTGTACGGCGCGGGTACCCCCGCCCCGGTCGCGATGCAGCGCACCGCGTGGCAGGACGACCCGTTCGCGCGCGGGTCGTACGCGTATATGACGCTCGGCTCGCAGTCCTCCGACCACGACGTGCTCGCCACGCCGGTCGGCGGCGTGCTCCACCTTGCGGGCGAGGCGACCTGGACCGATGACCCCGCGACCGTCACCGCAGCCCTGTGCTCGGGGCATCGGGCCGCCGAGAACGTCCTCGGGCACGCCGTGCCGATCGAGCGGGTGTGGAGTTTCAACGGCCCGTAGCGCGGCAAGCGCGGGGGCCCCGGAGCACACTGGATCGGTGGCATCCGTTCCCGTGTATTACTACTCGTCGGTGTCGAATCTCACCGGTCGCTTCGCGGAGCACCTCGCCGAACAGACCGGGCGCGCCGTCTTCAACCTCGCGGACCCTGCCGTGCGTAAGCGACGAATGGATGCCGCGTGGGTGCTGCTCACCCCGTCGTACAAAGCCGGGAACGCGAACGAGGTGACCCTCCCCGCCCCCGTGCGCGCATTCCTGCGCTCCCCCGACAACCGCCGGCGGCTCGTCGGCATCATCGGTTCAGGCAACCGCAACTTCGGCGTCTACTACCAGGCGGCCGCACGCGAGCTCGCGTCGATCTCGGGCCGTCCGATCCTGTTCGAGTTCGAGCTGTCGGGAACCCCCGAAGACGTCGAGAACTGCGCCCGCATCCTCAACGAGCTGGATGCCGCACTCGACGCCATCGCCGCCGGGACCTGACCTTCAGAGACCCCGTCAGCGAGCGTTGCGCGCGCGCACCGCGGCGCGCTCGAAGCTCTCGCGCACCTGCCCGTGCAGGATGAACTCGAGGCGGTCGACGAGCTCCTGCGGGTCGTCGCGCATGCCGGTCACGATCCAGTGGGTGACGCGGCCGAGGACCGCGAGCGTGTAGTGGTCGACGATGAAGTCGTGGTCCGCCTGCGGCACGACGAGGTCGCCCTGGACGTCGGCCGCGACGGCACGCATCATGCGGCGCAGGGAATGGAAGAAGAACAGCTCGAGCTCGCGATGCGTGAGTGAATCGATGACGGCAGCCGCTTCATCACGGTGCGCCCGGAAGTACCGCAGAAACACCACGAGTCCCCGAGCCCAGGTCTCGTGCCCGGCGTCGCTCAGGATCCGCGTCTCGATGTCGTACGCGAACAGCCACGCGGCGAGGTCGTACACGTCGTGGAAGTGCGCATAGAACGTCTGCCGGTGCACCCCCGCCGCGGCGGCGAGGCCGGATGCCGTGACCTTCGACAGCGGGGCGGTGCGCAGGGCATCGCGCAGGGCGCCGGCGAGCGCCAGTTTGGCGGGTGCCACGTGCGGATCTGGCGCCCCGGCATCCGGGGTAGACACATCCGATGATCTGTCTATGGTCATACCACGACCGTATTCCTAACGTGAGTATCAGAAAGAGGGCGTGGGAGTCCCGAACCCTCGGCGCAGGGCGCCGAGCTCCCACACCGTGGAGGCATCACACTCATGTTCCTATACGAATCGATCCCCTGGTACTCCTGGCTGGCGTGGTTCGCCGTGCTGGGTGGTCTGATCCTTCTGAACGAGGTGACGAGGCGCTGGAAGTGGGCGGGCCTCGGCATTTTCGTCGCCCTTCCGATCGTGCTCACGATCTTCGTGTGGCCGACCACCGCCGGAGCCGGCTCATCGACGGGCACCTGGTTCCACTGGGTGAAGGTGTACTCGGCGCTCGCGGGCGTCCTCGGATTCATGGCGATCCGCTACATCCCGAAGCTCGCGGCGAACCGCTGGGCGCTGCTGTTCCCGCCCGCGATTCTGGGCCTCAACATCCTCGAGGCGTGCATCCGCGACTTCCAGGTCGGTGCGATGGGCGCGGACGGCATCGTTGACGGCGTGTACATGGTGTCGGGTCCGTGGAACTACATGAACGGCGTCGCCGGGATCATCAACCTGATCACGATCTGCGGCTGGATGGGCATCATCGTCTCGCGCGACCGTTCGCGCGACATGGTGTGGCCCGACATGCTCTGGTTCTGGATCATCGCGTATGACCTGTGGAACTTCGCGTACGTCTACAACTGCGTGGGCGACCACTCGTTCTACGCCGGAGCGGCGCTGCTCATCTCGTGCACCATCCCCGCGTTCTTCATCAAGAAGGGAGCCTGGCTGCAGCACCGCGCTGCGACCCTCGCCCTCTGGATGATGTTCACGATGGCCGTCCCCGCGTTCGTCACCAGCTCGGCGTTCTCGGTGCAGTCCTCGCACGACCCGGCGGCGCTCATGACCGTCTCGGCGATCTCGCTCGCGGCCAACATCGCGGTTCTGGTCTACCAGGGCTACCGCATCGTCTCGCGCCGCCTCAACCCCCTCACGCAGGAGCTCTACACCGACCTGCCGCAGTACATCGAGGTGCGCGAGGCGAACGTTCCTCTCGCTGACGTGACCGCCCCCACGGCCACGGAAGGACGCTCAGCCGTCCTCCCGCGCTAGCCCCCAGGCGCGTGCGACGCCCGGCTTGCCTCGTCCCCCCAGGCAAGCCGGGCGTTTGGCGTGCGCGGGACCGTTCAGAGCAACGAACCGCGGAACCCTCCGTCGAGGATGAGGCTGCTCCCGTTGCACCAGGACGACTGGTCCGAGGCAGACCAAACCGACGACGTGAAGGCGATCTCGGTGCCGGTATTGGTCCTCCAGGGCGATGACGATCAGGTCGTTCCCCACAAAGCGGCGGCGATCAAGCAAGCGGAACTTCTCGCGGACGCGACGCTCAAGATCTACGAGGGATACCCGCACGGCATGCTCACGACGCACGCCGATGTCATCAACCCCGACATTCTCGCCTTCATCCGGTGACTCGCCCGGGCGTGTCCACAGCGCGCTGTGAACACGCCCGGTTGCGAGCCACCCCAAGAAACAACGATGCCCTGGTGAGAGTTTCTCTCACCAGGGCTATTGGTCGACCTTGTTTACCTCTGTTCCACAAATTCGCAAACAGGGGTGACGGCGGCCGGTTTGCGCCGGATTTCCGCCTCTGTCGAGCATTCTCCGGCGAAGATCGAACCCCCGTCTCGGCGGAGTTGGAAGCGATTGAATGACGCGCAACGTGCTGATGTCGCTGCTCGTTACGAGGCGGGCGAGACCTCGACCGCACTTGCGGTGGAGCACGGCGTCGCCAAGTCCACGATTCTCGGCATCTTGCGCGCGAACAACATCGTCGTTCGGCGCCAGCCGCTGACTGCAAGCCAGGTGAGTGAAGCCGTAAGGCTGTACGAGTCTGGTCTCTCGCTCTCCCAAGTATCCGAGGCACTCACCGTCAATCAGGAGACTATGCGGGTTGCCATCTCGAAGGTCGGGGTCACGGTGCGGGCGCCGAGAGGCAGGGAACAGCGGCGAATGATAGAGTGAGAAATGTTCGCGATCAGCGAACCGCGTCCGTCTCTTCACCTCATCGTCGAGCGTGACCCGGACGACCACCTTCCATTGCGGCTTTCGTTGCCGCCTGCGCGAGTTCGTTCCGCGCGAAAGCGAAATTCTCTCATGATCACACCCTCTCCGGGCCCGGAGTTCGTGTGGCGTCAGGCCGATCACGACGTTTTCGTCGCGACCGTGGACGCCGAGTACGCCGGCTTCATCGACGGCAGCCCGTCGGGCGTGCGCGCCCACGGCCGTTACGGCGAGGATCTGGGCACGCACGCCACGGTTGACCTCGCCCGAGCTGCGGTCGTCGTATCCACCGCGCCGCTGGCCACGCGCTCCCTCCGCCCTCACCGTCCGCGTCGTGTTCGACGGCGCGGCACCCCCGGTCGCTTCGGCGGCCCGAAGAATAGGAAAGACACGATGGCCACTGGCACCGTGAAATGGTTCAACTCCGAGAAGGGCTACGGCTTCATCGCACCCGATGACGGCTCGGCCGATCTCTTCGCTCACTTCAGCGCGATCACGGGAGAGGGGTTCAAGGACCTCCGTGAAGACCAGAAGGTGGAGTTCGACGCCGAGCGCGGCCCGAAGGGCATGCAGGCGGCGAACATCCGCCCGCTCTGATAACCGCGCGAACTGCAGCCCGGAGCACTCGTCCCCGCATCGTGCGGGGACGAGTGCTCCTGTCTGTGCATCACCCGGGAGCATGGGTACATGCTCGGCTCGTGATGCGCTGGCACGTAGGCTGGGGAAAGCGATGGGCAACCGCCTCTGGCTTGAACGGCCGACACGGTCCCCATCGGAAGCAGGTGCACCATCACCTCCGCCACCCTCGAGCCCCGGCTCGGCCCCGTCCGTCAGACGTACGCAGGCACCGCAGAATTCCCTCCGATGGCGCGTGCGTACACCGAGGTCTCCCAGGTTGTGCGCGAGAGCGGCCTGCTGCGACGCACACCCTGGTTCTACGGCGCGGTGGGCGTCGCTCTCGCCCTCGGCTTCGGCGGCGCCATCACCGGGTTCGTGCTCCTCGGCGACAGCTGGTTCCAGCTGCTCATCGCCGCGGCCCTCGGCATCCTGTTCACCCAGGTCGCGTTCCTGTCGCACGAGGCCGCCCACCGGCAGATCCTCGCCTCCGGCCCCGCCAATGACAGGCTCGCACGGCTGCTCGGCAACGGAATCGTCGGGATGAGCTACTCCTGGTGGGCGACCAAGCACACGCGCCACCACGCCAACCCCAACCGTGTCGACAAAGATCCCGACATCCAGATCGACACCATCTCGTTCCTGGAGACCGACGCAGCGAAAGCGCGCGGCATCCAGCGATGGATCACCCAGCGGCAGGGGTGGCTGTTCTTCCCGCTCCTGGCCTTCGAGGGCCTGAACCTCCACGTCCTCGCGATCCGCCACCTCCTCAGCCCCGCGCCCGTGAAAGGCCGCTGGACGGAACTCGGTCTCCTCGCCGCGCGATTCGCGGTGATCTGGACCCCCGTCTTCCTGTTCCTGCCCCTCGGCATGGCGTTCGCGTTCCTCGGCGTCCAACTCGCCGTGTTCGGCGTGTACATGGGCGCCTCGTTCGCCCCGAACCACAAAGGCATGCCGATCATCGCCAAAGACGCGCGACTCGACTTCTTCAGCAAGCAGGTCCACACCTCCCGCAACATCCGCGGCGGCTGGTGGGCGACCTGGCTCATGGGCGGACTCAACTACCAGATCGAGCACCACCTCTTCCCGAACATGCCACGCCCGCATCTCTCAAGAGCACGCGAGATCGTCATCGACCAGTGCGAGGCCCTGCGGGTTCCCTATACGGAGACATCACTCGTGCGCTCGTACGCGATCGTCATCGCCTACCTCAACCGTGTCGGGCTCGCGGCCCGCGATCCCTTCGACTGCCCGATCGTCGGCCAATACCGCACGGCATGACCCGGCCGCAGGCCCCATGTGACCAGAGCGCCGCAAACTCAGGTGAGCTCTCCACCACACCATAAGGAGGGAGGACCACGGGTTCGAATAAGCCCGTAGTCCTCCCGTCTCCGTCGACCTTGTTTACCTCTGTTCCACAAATTCGGTAACAGGGGTGATGGCCGCTGATCTGCGGCGGATTTCGGGTTCTATCGGGGATCTTTCACGAAAGCTCGAACCTTCGACGAGGCGGAGCTGGAAGCGGCTGAGCGGTGATCAGCGCGCTGATGTCGTTGCTCGCTATGACGCGGGCGAGACGTCGACCGTGCTGGCGTCGGAGTACGGCGTTGCTAAGTCCACGATCCTCGGCATCCTGCGAGCGAACAGCGTGGTGGTGCGCCGGCAACCGCTGACGGCGGAGCAGGTGGGTGAGGCGGTTCAACTGTATGAGACGGGCTTGTCACTCTCCGAGGCCGCCGATCGGCTGCGCGTGAACCAGGAGACTATGCGGGTCGCGATGCTTGCCGCAGGCGTATCACTGCGCGCGCCAACCGGGAAAGCACCCATCAACTAGTCAAGCTTGAGTAGCTTTGAGAACACTTCTGTCAGGTCGACAGGTTCCCCGACCGGAATCGTAATCGAGCCTGAGTAGATCTCGTTGTGATCTCTCGCGGTGATCTCCCACGTGCCGACGACTGGCGCCTCGTGGCCTGCTGGCAGTACAAGCACCAACTCCTGCTCGTCGAATACGTACTCCTCACGAGGCCGGAGCTCGCCCACTCTCAGCCGAAGATCAACCGAGCCCGAGTTCCGCCAGTCGAGCGGCGAGCGGTAGGTGGACGGAAAGCTATTGCTTGGCAGATAGATACCCTGGTGTGGAAGTAGACCGGCGTCGAACGAGCGTGACACCGGCCCCCAGACTCGCGGTGGCGTCGGCAGGTTGAGGTCCGATCGGTGGATGCGGTCGTCGTCGAAATAGTCGACGCCACGGACAACACCATCGAGGTGGATCTTCAGCTCTACTTCGTGAAAAAACGTCTTCGTCTCGTTCTTCACTCGGATGGTGATGCCCTCGAGCAGACGTCCAGTAACCGCATCGATGGCAGCTGGCCAAGCTTCACGGAAGCGGACCTCCCACGCCTCGATTGAGGCTCGGTAATCTTCTTCGCTGCGCTTCTCGGGCTCCGTGTTTATCAGCGATGAGATGGAAGGAGACGGCACCCTTGATAGTTCTGCGGCCATCTTCGCAAGTGCACTAGTTTGCGAGCTGAGCGCTTCCGCGAACGCAGCCGCTGCGACTCCCGAGACTACGCCCGGGTATCCCTTGAATCCCGCACCGGTCGCGCCGGTCAACTCATGGCTTTGATCCGGCGCCTCTTCGACGCTCGGTTCAGGTTCGGGCTGGGGAAGAGCATCGATCAGTTCACGGGTCACGCCTTGGATCCGCGCCTCTAGGGTCCTCGATTCGTCGACATCTACTGGATGCGCCGCACCATCGATGGCGACGTCAAAAGCGACGTCCGGAAGCACTTGCGCCGCCGCGCGTTCAAGAAGCCGATCGAGTTCGTCGCCCTTGGCCTCGCGGGTTTCTCCATCAGCTCGAATGTAGACGCGTCCGTCGACAAGGCCGTCGCCGTCCTTGCGGCATGGGAAGGGCTTCTGGCCATCCTTGGGCGGATCGACCACGACCACGAGTACCTCGTTTGAAGAGCCGGCAACTGGCACCCGCACCACGTCCCAGTGCGGACCGGATGCGCCAAGGTACTGGCTGACAATCTTGCTGATCTCTAGGACCTCAATTGGCGGCACGCCTCGAGCGGCGCCCGGCGCGACGCCGACGATCATGACTCCATAGCCCTCGAATGCGGTCGCCGCCAGTTCCGGTGTTCGGTTGGCGGACCCCAGGATGTACTTGGCGATCTTCGCTACGTCGGTCTTCTTCGTCATATCGAGGTCGCTCTTGACCTCGAGGTAGTGGCGCTCGAGTCGGTCGTCACCAGCGGCGACAGCATCGACCAGGCTAGCTGCAGCGATCTGTCCGAGCGGCGCACGCGAGACATCGAGTTCAGCGGTCAATTCAGCGCCTTCTTCTCATCCGCATACTTCGTTGCGGAGGCAAACGATGAGTACCCCGTTGTCCGATCGACGTGGGTGAGGATCATGTCTCCCTTCGTGAAGCGGTCGGTGAAATAGGTTCCTTCGATCTCACTGGGCTTGAGAGAGGCGGGCATCAGGTTGCACGCGCCCGCACTCCGCATGCTTCGATGCGATTCGGACATCTTGGGAACGTTGTCGTAGGTAAAGGTCAGATTGTCGACAGAACTCTCGTACGCCGGTAGCCACGTCGTCGCCGTGCTCTTGCTGGAACTCTGCTCGGTGTAGAGCCGCAGGTGCACAGCCCAGAAGGACTGCTTGATCTCAAGGAATGCAGCGATCGGTCCTCGATTTCCGCCTTCGGGAATCACCGAGTCCGGGTGCGGAGTGAGCGACACGCGCCACAGCCCGCGAAGATCTGGGCGACGAACAAGTCCCTGCACACCCGGCCAGCGCCAGACCCAGAGATCCCATCCGACCACTCCGATGACCGCCAGCGTCGGAAGGAAGGAGACAACGAAACGCCAATAGACCGGGAGGTCGAAGCCGAGGATGAACAGAACGATCGAGTAGATGCCCGAGATGATGATGGTGATTACGCGCGCGAGCGCCGTGGGCCGGCCCATCTAACTTCCCCCGAGGCCGAGATAGTTCCAGCCTGCATACGCGAAGTCGCGCGCATCCCGTCGAGTCCATCTCTGCGTTCCGTGGAATAGGAACTTGGCACCGTTGACCTCGAGCCACCGACTATCTTCATCCGTAGGCTCTGGACCGTCGAGCGAGTTGTAGATGTGCGCAAGTACGCCCTCAACGGTTGCCGTCCAGGTCGCCGTCGCGAACAGTGAATCGGGACAGTTGTAGGCGAGGCACTCGATGAAGAACGAAGGCACTTCGCGGTGATAATCAGCATCAACCATTGCGTTCTCGAGGCGCTTCAGGATCCGCACGGTCTTCTTGTATGCCTGGTTCGTGCGGTTGTTCTTCGACCGACCGTTCGTCAACTGAAGAGCTGAGTAGTTGACGACCGAACTGCCGTCGGTCTTGAACACCTTCGCGCCTTCGCGAAAGCTCGTCGCGGAGAAGTAATAGTGATATTCGAAGCAGGGCACAACATCCGCTTCAACGCGAGCCGAACTCGAATGGATCTGGATGGCTGTCGACCCGCTTGTGTCGACGTCTGATCCAAACTTTGCTCGAAGCGCGTCGATGAGCTCGGCGCGGAGCTTGGCGGGTGTCCACTCGCCCGTGTAGGGAGTACCTGTCGGTGCCGCTCCGGGCTCTGCTTGCTCGAAGTAGATGACATTGCCGCACTCGACGGCGATGTCAACATCGCTGTCAGAGCGAACGTTCGTGTTGTTCGCGTACGAGCCTTTCGCGTACACCTTCCGTGAGAGAGTCTGGAACGGGTCGTGCGCATTGATCGCGTCGCGAATCATGCGCTCGGTTCTGTCCTGCTTCTCCTGCTCAGTCGTACTCGACGGACCGGTCCATCCTGCAAGCCTGGTCTCCAGAGTTGTCACCTTGCGAGTACCCCTCGTTCGTGTTTCCCCGCCATCTAGTCCGATCCCTGCCCCAGTCCGAAGAACCGCTCGAAGAATGCTCCGAGCTTCTCGATTACGCGCTGCTTCTTCTCGCCGTGACCGCCGTCCGCAGAGAATCGAGTCGCGGGTGGCAGTACCTTCGTGATGGCGGTTCCGGTCGTGCGGAGCGCACCGTCGCGGAAAGCAATCTCGATGAATGCTCGAGTGGCGTCGGCCCGGAGCCGCTCATCCTCAATGATTGTGTCAAGCTCAGCCTCACGCTTGGCAGCGATAAACGCCTGCCACTCCTCGTCGATGGCGCCGTCGACCGAGACGGAGTCGACGAAGGCTTCGATGAGGTCCTTCTTGTTGCGCAGTGTTGGGCTGGCGTCGACAGCGCGGGAGATCTCGGCGCGGATCTCCTTGTCCTCGCCGTCGCCGTGCTGGCTGCGGTACTTCTGGACGAGCATGAGGATGTAGTCGACGTTGATCTCGACCTGCTTGATCAGCTCGATCTCGAACACAACGTCGTCGTTGATGAGTTCCTTATCCGTGTCCTTGACCTTGCGGAACTCGGCGTACAGGTCGAGGTAGACGCTGCGGTAGTCCTGGCCTTGGCGTTCGCTAAGGATCTCGTGCCCGGCGAAGTCGTCAAACGAGGTGAGGATGTTCTCGAGCCGCAGGATCTGCCCGAACAGCTGGATGAACTCCTTCTGCGCAGCCTCGCCGATGATTTGCTGGCCGAGTGGGAAGGATGTCAGCAGCTCGTCGACCTTCTCCGCGTATTCGCCGTAGTAATCGCCGTACGGCTTGAGGAGCACGACGCCGCGGGCATCCTTATTGCCGAACAACTCGAGGGCGGCGTTGGTCTCCTCTTCAAGGTCACGGAAGGCGACGATGTTGCCGTAGGTCTTGACCGAGTTGAGGATGCGGTTGGTACGCGAATACGCCTGGATCAGACCATGCGCGCGGAGATTCTTGTCAACGAAGAGCGTGTTGAGGGTCGTCGCGTCGAAGCCGGTGAGGAACATGTTGACCACGATCACGAGGTCGAGTTCCCGGTTCTTCAGCCGCTGCGAGAGGTCCTTGTAGTAGTTCTGGAACTTATCCGCGCTGGTGTCGTAGCTCGTCCCGAAGATGTCGTTGTAGTCCTGGATCGCGTCCTCGAGGAAGCCACGGTCATCCATCGACAGGACATCGGTGTCGAAGGCCTCGTCGTCGAGGATGCCGTCGTCGCTGGCATCGTTTGCACCGTAGGAGTAGATGAGTCCGATCTTCAGGCGGCGGTCGGCAGGGAGTGCTTCCTGCTGGATCTGGAAGTGGTTGTAGTAGCGACGCGCCGCATCGATTGAAGCCGTCGCGAAGATGGCGTTGAATCCGCGCACCCGCTTGCGCTCGCGGACGGCTTCGGCCTGTCGGCGGGCTCGGGTCGACTCGGCGACGTTCGTCACGACGGAGTGCTCGTAGCTTGAGGAGCGCTTGGTCTTCTGATCGAAGTGCTCCAGCGTGTACTGCACGACCTGGCTGATGCGCTCCGGCGCGAGCAGCGCCTTTTCAGTGTCGATCGCCGATACCTGCTTGTCGACGATGGTCCCGACCTTGACCGTGTTGACGTAGTCGATCCGGAACGGCAGCACGTTCTTGTCCGTGATCGCATCGACGATCGTGTAGGTGTGGAGCTTTTCGCCGAAGGCCTGCTCGGTGGTCTTGAGCTGCGGGTTGCCGCCCGCGCCGGCATTGACCGCAAAGATCGGGGTGCCGGTGAAGCCGAACAGGTTGTAGCGCTTGAAGGCGCGGGTGATGTCGGTGTGCATGTCACCGAACTGCGAGCGGTGACACTCGTCGAAGATGATCACGACATGATCGTTCGTGATCGCGTGACCCTTGTTCGCCTTAATGAACGTCGACAGCTTCTGGATCGTCGTGATGATGATCCGCGCGTTCGAATCTTCGAGCTGCTTCTTCAGTACCGCGGTTGAGGTGTTGGAGTTGGCCGCGCCTTTTTCGAAGCGGTCGTACTCGCGCATCGTCTGGTAGTCGAGGTCCTTGCGGTCCACGACGAACAGCACCTTGTCGACACTCGGCAGCTTCGACGCCAGCTGCGCCGTCTTGAAGCTCGTCAGGGTCTTGCCCGAACCGGTCGTGTGCCAGACGTAGCCGCCTGCGGCAACTGTGCCGAGTTGCTTGTAGTTGGTGGCGATATCGATGCGCTGCAGGATCCGCTCGGTCGCGACGATCTGGTACGGGCGCATCACCAACAGGAGCCGGTCGGCGGTGAGCACGCAGTAGCGGGTCAGGATGTTCAGCAGCGTGTGCTTGGCGAAGAAGGTCTTCGCGAACGAGGTCAGGTCGGTGATCGGCTTGTTCTGCGCATCCGCCCACCACGAGGTGAACTCGAAGGAGTTCGAGGTCTTACGGCCCTTGGTTTGCCTCCTGCCCTCACTTATGTGCTGCGCTCGCGTGGTGTTCGAGTAGTACTTCGTCAGCGTGCCGTTGCTGATCACGAACAGCTGCACGTACTCGAACAGGCCCGAGCCAGCCCAGAAGCTGTCGCGCTGGTAGCGATTGATCTGGTTGAACGCCTCGCGGATGTCGACACCGCGGCGCTTGAGTTCGATGTGCACCATCGGCAGGCCGTTGACAAGCACCGTCACGTCGTAGCGGTTCGCGTAGTTCGCGCCGCCCTCGCCCTGGCCGATCTCGTACTGGTTGATGACCTGAAGACGGTTGTTGTGGATGTTCTGCTTGTCCAGCAGCGTGATGTTCTTCGTCGAACCGTCGTCCCGCTTCAGGAGCTGGACGTGGTCCTCCTGGATACGCACGGTCTTCTCGACGATGCCGTCGTTCTTGCCAGCGATGTTGGAGTCGAAGAAGTCCGCCCACTCCGCGTCGGAGAAGGTGATGTGGTTCAGCGCCTCAAGCTGAGCGCGAAGGTTTGCCACGAGCTGCGCCTCGGAGGTGATCGGCAGATACTCGTAGGCCTGCGACTCCAGGAGACGGATCAGCTCCTGTTCGAGCGCGGACTCTGACTGGTATGCGGCCGACGCGTGGGCGTCTGGGATGTACTCCGCGACGACCGTGGACTCGGCAGAGACAGCTATCGGATCGTACTTTCGAGGTAGTGCTTCACTCATGCGGCGGCCTCCTCGAAGGTGAGGAGCTTGTCGCGGTAGTACGCAAACTGCTTGCGACGCGCGTGAATCTCGGCGGGCAGTCCGGAACTCAAGCTGTTTGCAAGCGCATCAAAGCGGTCGAGGAGCGCGATCACGCGTTCCTGCCTGTCAATCGAAGGCAGAGGGACCTTGATGTGTTTCAGCACGTTGGCATTGAACTGCGGCTGCCCTCCGGTGCTCACGAGCGCATTCGCCTGGTCCCAGTACGCATTGCTCTGCGCGAAGTGCCAGTAGAAGGCCGGGAGTAGTGTTCCTGCCTTGAAGCGGATGCGGATGAGGAATGACGCATAGACGGCGGGTTCAGCAGATTCGAAGAGCATCGTCTTCCCGAATGTCGCGCCAGTTCGCGCCATGAAGATGTCTCCAGTGCGTGCGACAAATTCCTCGGCCGACGCGTCAGCATCTACGTACTTCGGTGCTTCAGGAGAGAGCTTCCCCCATGGCGTGATATCGGTGATCCGGAGGAACCGATGGCTTCCTGCGGCAGCCGCCTTGTCCGTATAGCCGTACTTGAAGTCGGCGACCTCTCCCAGCGCCACGACAGGCGCATCGCCATCGGCGGCGAGAAGCGTGTCTCGGTAATACTCAAACTGGCGCCGTCGAGCTTCCAGCTCCGCTTCCAGCTCCGCTTCCAGCTCCGCTTCCAACCGGGTGAACTTGTCCAAGATTCTCACGATCTCCCGCTGCACCTCGATAGGCGGCACGGGAAGTCGTACCTTCGCCAACTGGCGAGCCGATACGTCGATCACTTTCGTACCGGTAGCTAGCGCACGCTTCTGCACGGAGAACGACTCGGACTGGAACCAATATGCGAGGTACTTGGGGTCGAGGTCGTGTTGGATCACCGTGGCGTGACCACCAGTGACAATCGGCTCCGAGCCGAGCCAGGCAACGGCCTTTCCGACGTCCTCGACGTTCTCGCTGGTGTTGGTGATGACGATGTCGCCGGGCTGGGCCTTCGCGAGCTTCATCGCGGTCTCCGGTGCCACGAATGAGATCGTTTCGGTCGCCCAGGCGCCGTACCTCGTATAGATCTGGCCGTAATGGATGGCGCCGACGCCTTCATCAACGAGATCGGTCTTGGGCATGCCGTTGCCGCGGACGAATCGTGCGATGTCGCCGAGTGCGCGGAACTCCACGCCGTTGGTCGTGTGTTCGGCGATTAAGCCTCGATCCACCGATGAGTTTGGGGTGTGAGCGGGTGCCGTGACACGGAAATGCCCCTCGGATCAGGGAAAATAGAGCTTGTCTAAGGTTCTAGT
>QFPM01000010.1 GCA_003248655.1 Microbacterium sp. | reverse complement strand
GCCGTGCGCACGATCTTCTGCGTCCGGTTCCCGACGCTGTCATACGCATACTGCTGCCAGAACGGTGACGGACCCCCGATGTTCGACTGCGACACCGACCCCGCCGCCTGACACGCCCCCGCAGTGGTCGACCATGCCTGCGTCAACCTGCGCATCCCGTCATACGAGAAGCACTGACGCTCCGCCTGCGACTGCACCGCCGTGTTCGTCGGCGCATCCGCGATCGACGTCACATTCCCCGCGAGGTCATACGCGTACTTCAGATCGACCTCGGTGCCCGAAACGTCCTGACGATCGAGGGCGAGGCGTGTCAACCGGCCCGTGACCGGATCCCACGCGCGCGTGATCACCGAGCCCTTCACGCTGCCGAGGTCCGCGAGAGCCTGTAGCGCGAGCACCGCGGCCGAACGCGGCGCTGCGCGCGGTCGACGGTGACGCATAGGAAGCCTCCGAGAGTGAGGTCGCGGGCCCGGACGGGCCTTCACCCTGTTGATTCCCACAGAACGCGAATCCTTACAGTCCCCTGAGAAAAATCTTGAAGGAATCTATGTCGGTGTCGGTTACGCTGAGCGCGGTCGCTGTCACCGCGACCCGTCGTCATCATCGACATCGAGGTTCGCGTGCAAGAACAGGAGCGCAAGACGCGGTTCGCCGCGCAGTGGGCGGCCCATCACACGCGCGTGCTGCGTTACGTCGAGCGCCGCGTCGACGACCTCGCCGTCGCCGACGACATCACGCAGAAGGTGTTCGCTGTGCTCTGGCAGAAGGATGTCGGCGTAGAGCCGCTCCCGAGCGGTTGGCTGTTCGTAACAGCGGCGAATCACCTTCGCCACCACTACCGCGACACACAGCGCAAGCGCGCGGCGGACGAGACGACTCAGATCCTTCTGGTCGCGGCGCGTCGCGAGGTGGCGATGACAGACATCCTGATCCTGCGCGAAGCGGTGGAGATGTTGGGCCCCCACGCCCGAGACCTGGTGGCGTTGCACTATTGGGATGGTCTGACCCAATCCGAGATCGCCGACTACCTGGGCATGACTCCCGGCGCGGTCGCCACGGGTCTGTCGCGCGCTCGCGCCCGGCTGCGCCTCCACCTCACAAGCGAAGACGAGCAGCAAGGAGGGCGGATTCATGCGTGACAGCGACTCCATCAGCGACCTCTTCACCCGCGCGGATCCTGCCCGCACTCCCGCAGATGCCGAGCCGACGGCGGCCCAGCTCCGCGTGCGCGACGAGATCATGGCCGGAGGTCCGGCCCCCGTGGCAACCCACCGGCTCTGGCGGCGGCGGCTCGCGATCGCCCTGCCTCTTGCCGCGGCTATCGCGGTCATCGCCATCGTGGCCGGGCAGGTGCTCACGCCTACCCCTGCTGCCGCTTACGGGCCGCGACCGCTCACGATCACGGCATCCGATGAGACCGCAGCGGATGCCGTCGCGCGCCTCGCGAACGTACTTGAGACCTCTCGCGAAACGCAGGATGCTCGAAGTTCCTCGTTCGACCAGTGGGCGCTGAGCATCGCCCACACGGGTGCGCCGACGGCATCCATCAGTGTGCAGGCGAGCGTCTCCGATCTCGATTGGAGTCCGGACGGGAACGCCCGCCTGGTCATCACGGCGGCTGAGCCGTTCTTCGCAGACGGCAGCCGCGGAACACCACAACTGGACCATGACTACCCGCCCGGAGAGGTGATTTCGGACGACGAGTTCGCCGCGGGCGAGTACATTCCCGGCCTTGCAGATCTGACCTTCCTGGACTCGTCCGACGCAGATATCCTCCGCATGCTCGGCCTGCCACCCGACGCGGATGCCGGCGACGTGGCACCGCTGATCATGATGGTCCAGAACGAGTGGACGCCGTCTGGGCCGCACACCGCGCGAATCCTCCGACTCCTCGCCAGCCTCGATGGCTTCTCGCTCGACGGGCGGACGACCGACCGCCTCGGCCGCGATGCGATCGCCTTCGGACTCCGCAGCGACAGCAACCCGCATCGGGCGTGGACGGTCCTCGCATCGCCGGAATCGGGCCGCATCATCGGTCTGGAAGAACACGTCGTTGGCGACGACCCGACCATCGAGGTACCGCCCAACACCGTCACGCAGTACTTCGCGTGGCACTGACGACCGGGGAGGTCGCAACGGAGTGCTCGTCACCGCGATCCTGGCCCTCACTGCGGCCCCGCTCACCGCGTCAGCAGATCAGTCTGTCGACCCTGCCGTCGCGTACGCGCTCGCCGAGGTGCCCGGCGGCGTCCTTCTGACGCCGTCCAGCGCCGAGTGGCCATCGCTCGGCATGCGGATCGATGCTCCGGATGCCCGAGCGCGATCGGTCGGAACGTGCGCCACAGGTGCCATCTGCGCGTACTCAGGTGTGAACCGAAGCGGAACGAAGCTCAGCTGGACGAGCTGCGGCACGAAATCGACAGCGGCTCTCTCTACCGTCGGATCGATCGCGAACGCTCGATCTTCGGGAGTGCTCAATGCGAACGCCGGGTCGGTCGTCCGCGCGAGCGCCGGAGCGGGCGCATCCACCAACGTCGCGGCCGCCTACCAATCGGCCATCACGTCGGTCAGCTGCTGACGCGCGACCCGGCTCAGTGGTGGGTGGCCTGCTCGGCGCGCAGGCGCTCGAGCACCTGGTCGCGCAGCTGCTCGGGAGCGGTCTCCTTGCACGCGCGTGCCACGACGGCGGTCAGGGTCGTCGCGACGAGGGCCTCGTCACGGCACGCGGGGCAACTCTCGAGGTGCTCACGGATGTCGGAGTGCTCGGTCTTGCACACCTCGTTGCGGAGGTACTCCTCCAGGTCTTTTCGGGCTTTGTCGCAGCCGCAGTCGCTCATCTCTTGCTCCTTGAGGGGGTCGCGGCGGGCACCTCGATGCCGCGCTCGCGCGCATAATCGGCGAGCAGGTCACGCAGCATCCGTCTGCCACGGTGCAGACGGCTCATGACCGTGCCGATAGGGGTCTTCATGATGTCCGCGATCTCCTGATACGCGAAGCCTTCGACGTCGGCGAGGTAGACCGCCAGGCGGAAATCCTCGGGAAGCGACTGCAGGGCATCTTTCACGACGGATGCCGGCATGTGGTCGATCGCCTCCGCCTCGGCCGAGCGGCTGCTGGTCGCGGTCGTCGACTCGGCTCCGCCGAGCTGCCAGTCCTCGAGCTCGTCGATCGTGCCCTGATACGGCTCACGCTGCTTCTTGCGATACGTGTTGATGTACGTGTTCGTGAGGATGCGGTAGAGCCACGCCTTGAGGTTCGTGCCCTGAGTGAAGGATGCCCACGAGGCGAACGCCTTCACGAAGGTCTCTTGGACGAGATCCGCGGCATCCGCAGGATTGCGGGTCATCCGCATCGCGGCGGCGTAGAGCTGATCCATGAACGGCAGCGCCTGCTGCTCGAACTGGGTCCGCGGGTCCTGCTCGGTCTGCGCGTCTGAGGCCGCCTGCTCTTCCATCGCGGCCCAGTCTACGTGCGCGAGATCGTCGATAACCGGTGCGAGGGTCGCTGTCAACTGGTGCACCTGCTTTTCTGGCGTGTCGGACGGGTTCGTTAGGGTAGAACCCGATGACCACGACCGGGTATTCCCTCCGCCAGCCCGCCTCGTCGTCGCCGTGGGCCGCGCCCCGCGTCGACGGCCCCGTGCAGGCGACGATCACCGTGCCCGGCTCGAAGTCGCTCACGAACCGCAAGCTCGTGCTCGCGGCCCTCTCCGACGGCCCGAGCACGCTGAGCGCTCCCCTGCACTCCGACGACTCCGAGCGGATGGTCGAGGCGCTACGCGCACTCGGCGTGCAGATCGACGAGGTCGCCGGCGATGGTCCGTTCGGCCCCGACTTCCGCATCACGCCGCCCGCCGAGTTCCGCGGGAACGTCACGATCGACTGCGGCCAGGCCGGCACCGTCATGCGCTTCATCGCACCGCTCGCGGGCCTCGCCCACGGCGACGTGACGATCACCGCACACGAGAGCGCCCTCCACCGCCCGATGGGTGAGATGATCCGGGCGCTGCGCGAGATCGGCACCGACATCGACGACGGCGGAACGTGGTCGCTGCCGTTTACGGTGCGCGGGCGCGGCCACGTGCGCGGCGGCGAGGTCACGATCGACGCGAGCGGCTCGAGCCAGTTCGTGTCGGGTCTGCTCCTCGCAGCCCCCCGCTTCGACGTCGGGCTGCACCTGCGCCACTCCGGCGAGCGCCTGCCGAGCCAGCCGCACATCGACATGACCGTCGAGACGCTTGCACGCCGCGGCATCCAGGTCGAACACGACGGCCCGCACGAGTGGCTCGTTCCCGCCGGTGTGCCGCGCGGGCGGGATGCCGTGATCGAACCCGACCTCTCCAACGCGGCACCGTTCCTGGGCGCGGCGCTGCTGACGGGCGGTGCGGTGACGATTCCGGGTTGGCCGCCGACGTCGACTCAGCCGGGGGCGCTCCTGCCCGAGATCCTGTCGCTGCTGGGCGCCCGCACCGGCCGCCGCGGCGGCGCCCTGACCGTCACGGCGCACGGCGGCATCGCCGGAGTCGACCTCGATCTGTCGGCGGCGAGCGAGCTCGCGCCGACGCTCTTCGCCCTCGCGGCCTTCGCCGACGCCCCGACCACGCTGCACGGCATCGGGCACATCCGCGGGCACGAGACGAACCGCATCGACGCGCTCGTCAGCAACCTGCGGGCGCTCGGCGGGAACGCCGAAGAGCTGCCCGACGGCATCCGCATCACCCCCGCGCCGCTTCACGGCGGACTGTGGCGCGCGCACCACGACCACCGCATCGCCACCGCCGGGGCTCTCATCGGCCTGCGCGTGCCCGGTGTCGAGGTCGACGACATCGGCACGACAGCCAAGACGATGCCGGAGTTCCCGCAGCTGTGGGCCGAGCTCGTCGCGAGTGTGAAGAGCGCATGACCGGCGTTCGTCGGGGCGGGTCGGCGGCTTGCTGCCCCGGTGTGATTCTGGCGTGACATGAGCTGGCTGGACGACCCCGACGACGACGAACCCGAGTTCGACGAAGCCGACGTCCGCGTGCGGCCGAACCCGAAGGCCAACCGGCCGCGCACGAAGCGCCGGCCCGCGCACGCCGACGCCCGCATCGCGCGCGTGCTCGGCGTCGACCGGGGCCGCTACACCGTGTTGCTTGACGAAGACGGCCCCGACGAGCACACGGCGCTCGCGAGTCGCGCGCGCGAGCTCCGCAAGCAGCCGATCGTCACGGGAGATCGGGCGCGCGTCGTCGGCGACTCGACGGGCGACGAGGGAACCCTCGCCCGCATTGTCGGCATCGAGGAGCGCACGTCGCTCCTGCGCCGCAGCGCCGACGACACCGACCAGGTCGAACGCGTCATCGTCGCGAACGCCGACCAGATGCTCATCGTCGTCGCCGCCGCCGACCCCGAGCCCCGGCCACGCCTCGTCGACCGCTATCTCATCGCGGCTCTGGATGCCGGCATCCGCCCCCTTCTCGTCGTGACCAAGACCGACCTCGCCGACCCGAGCGAGTTCCTCGCGCACTTCGAGGGCGTCGACGACCTCGTCGTGTTCAAAAGCGGGTCGGGCGACATGCCGACGGAGGAGATCGGGCGCCACCTCGTGGGGCATTCGACGGTGTTCGTCGGGCACTCCGGCGTCGGCAAGTCGACGCTCGTGAACGCGCTCGTGCCGAGCGCGGATCGCGCGACCGGTCACGTCAACGAGGTCACCGGTCGTGGGCGCCACACCTCGAGCTCGACGGTGTCGTTGCGCTACGTCGGCGACGACGGCCGCGGCTGGGTCATCGACACTCCCGGCGTGCGCTCGTTCGGCCTGGGGCACGTCGACCCCGCCAACATCCTGAGGGCCTTCAGCGACCTCGCTGTTGTCGCCGAGGAGTGTCCGCGCGGCTGCACACACCTGCCGGACGCCCCCGACTGCGCGATCGTCGAGGCGGTCGCCGAGGGCCGTCTGGGCGCGCGCGGAGCGGCCAGGCTCGACTCGCTGCAGCGCCTTCTCGCGACCTTCGCCTGAGGCCGCGCCGCGGCGGGGCCGCCTGAGGCCGCGCCCCGGCGAGAAACCACTCGCCCGCCGAGAAATCACTCCTGCACGTGTTTCTCAGCACGGCGATGGTTTCTCAGCACGGCGATGGGTTTCTCGCGAGCCGCCGGGCCGGGGCGGGGCCGCCTAGGCTGGATGCCATGACGCAGCTCGAACCCGGAACTCCCGCCCCCGACTTCACGCTGATCGATCAGGACGAGAAGTCCGTCTCGCTGCAGAGCCTTCGGGGCGGCGGCGTCATCCTGTTCTTCTACCCGGCCGCGATGACGCCGGGTTGCACGACCGAGGCGTGCGACTTCCGCGACAGCCTCGCGCCCCTGCAGGCCGCCGGGTACACGGTGCTCGGCATCTCGCGCGACGACCCGGCGAAGCTGCGCGAGTTCCGCCAGCGCGACGGCCTCACCTACGACCTGCTGAGCGACCCCGACCGCGCGGTGCACGAGGCCTACGGCGCGTGGGGCGAGAAGCTCAACTACGGCAAGGTCGTCGAGGGGGTCATCCGCTCGACGTTCGTGGTGGATGACGGCGGTACCATCGCGCACGCGCTCTACAACGTCAAGGCGACGGGGCACGTCGCGCGCCTGCGGAAGCTCCTCGGGCTCGGCTGATCAGCCCGCGGGCGCATCGTCGTCGACCGAGCGAGCCCGCGCGCCAGCGCGGCGGGCGGCCGCGATCAGCAACGCAAGTCCGACGATCGCCGGTGCCGCCGTCGCAAGCGCGAACCCCGGCGAGGGCGCGGGGCCGGTGATCGCCCCGAACGCGACGGCGAGCATCAGCAGCTGCGTGACGATGCCGCCCGAGCGCCCCCACGACTGACCGCGAGCGGTCGCGACAGCGAACGCGAGCACCGCGATCGCCCCGATCGCCGTCAGCACGATCAGCGCGATGGAGCTGCCGACATCCGCGGCATCCCCGGTCACCAGGGCGACCACTTCGATGCCGGCGACGACCAGCAACCCAGCGCCCTCGAGTGCGAGAAGAGCGGATGCCAGCCGTTCGGTCGTCGACGTCGGCATGGGCGAATGATTCCTCTCGGCACGGCGGCATGGGGCAGATACACAGCTATCGAACCCGAGGATCGTCCTGTTTACCCTTGATTCATCTGAATCGGCATGGGACGATTGTCGTATCAGTGTGCTCCCACAGCGAAGTGGGGCGAGCCCCGCTCGCACACCCCCAGGGTATCGGACACCCGAGTCCTGACCCTCACTTCACTTCACTTCCCGCATCAAGGAGCACCCCACTATGGATTGGCGCGACAAGTCCGCCTGCCTGACCGTTGACCCCGAACTGTTCTTCCCCGTGGGGAACACCGGGCCCGCCGTCGATCAGATCGAGAAGGCCAAGGCCGTGTGCGCACGCTGCACCGTGACCGAGGTCTGCCTGCAGTACGCACTCGAGACGGGACAGGACTCCGGCGTGTGGGGCGGCCTCTCCGAAGACGAGCGTCGCGCGCTCAAGCGCCGCGCCGCTCGCGCCCGCCGCGCCAGCTGACCCCGGCGGTTCTCGCTGTCGGTGGTTGGGTAGCCGCCGCAGGCTCCCCCGCTACCGGTGGTTGAGTAGCCGCCGCAGGCGGCGTATCGAAACCACAGCATCCGGCCTGAAACCCTGATCTCGATACACCGGCGCTCCGCGCCAGCACTCGATCACCGAAGTACGAACAGCGCCGGGCTCAGCCGCGCTCGAGGTACCGCATCGGGATCTCGATCGTCACCTCGGTGCCCGATCCGACGAGCGTGTGCCAGTCGATCGTGCCGCTGAGCTCGCCCTGGATGAGCGTGCGCACGATCTGCGTGCCGAGCCCGCGACCGACCTGCCCCTCGGGCAACCCCACGCCGGTGTCGCGCACCTTGACGCCCAGGCGCTCGTCCGTGCGCTCGGCGATGATCTCGACCTCGCCCTCCTGATCGGCGAGCCCGTGCTCGACGGCGTTCGTCACGAGCTCGGTCAGCGCGAGCGCAAGAGGCGTCGCGTACTCGCTCGGCAGGGTGCCGAAGGTTCCGGTCTTGAGGGTCCGCGCGCGCGTGTTCGGCGACGCGGCAACCTCGGCGACGAGCTTCAGCACCTGATCGAACACCTCATCGAAGTCGACATTCTGCGCGAGGCCCGACGAGAGAGTGTCGTGCACGACGGCGATCGCCGACACGCGCCGCATGGCCTGGATCAAGGCATCCCGCGCTTCATCCGAATGCGTGCGCCGCGACTGGATGCGCAGCAGCGACGCCACCGTCTGCAGGTTGTTCTTCACCCGGTGATGGATCTCGCGGATCGTGGCATCCTTCGTGATGAGCTCCTGCTCCTGATGCCGAATCTCGGTCACATCGCGGCACAGGACGATCGCGCCGATGCGATGCCCGTTGTCCTTGAGCGGAATCGTGCGCAGCGACACCGTGACCCCGCGGGCCTCGATGTCGGCGCGCCACGGCGCGCGCCCCGCCATCACGATCGGCAGCGATTCGTCGAAATCGCGGCCCTTCGGCAGGATGCCGGTCGCGACCTCGAGCAGCGACTCGCCCTCGAGCTCGTCCTCGAAACCGAGCCGGTTGAACGCCGACAGCGCATTCGGGCTCGCGAAGGTCGTGACCCCGTCGACGTCGATGCGGATGAGACCGTCGGATGCCCGGGGCGCGCCCCGGCGCGGCGAGGTCGGTGCGGCGAGGTCGGGAAAATCCGCCGCCGCGATCATGCCGAACACGTCATCCGCGCAGTCGTTGAAGGTGATCTGCTGTCGCGACGGCGTGCGCGCCTCGCCGAGGTTCGTGTGCCGGGTGACGACGCCGACGACGCTCGGCGGCTCGTCGCCCCGCGCGCGCTCGCGCACGATCGGCACCGCGCGCACGCGCGTCGGGGTCTCTTCGAACCAGTCGGGCGACGCCGAATCCACGATCACGCCGCGCGTGAACGCGTCGCGCACCTGCGTGCGCCACTGCGGACGGACGTGATCGCCGACGATGTCGCGGTAGAACAGGGTCGCCGCGCCGCTCGGACGGGTATGCGCAACGGCGATGAACGAGTCGTCGGGCGTCGGCACCCAGATGACGATGTCGGCGAAGGCGAGGTCGGCGAGCAGCTGACCGTCACCTGCCAGGCGGTGGAGGCGCTCGATGTCCGCCTCGGTGGCGCGCCCCTGGGCGTAGACGAGTTCGCTGAGGGTCGACACGCATCCAGCCTATTCGGATGCCGGCGAGCCGGGCACCCTCAGGCGGTCCGCGCGCCGTCAGGCGAGCCGGGCACCCTCAGGCGGTCCGGGCGCGTCAGGCGGTCCGCGCGCGCCGGCCGGGGAGGGAGAACGATCGCGCCCGCTCGCGCTCCAACCGCTGTACCGGCACGGGCGGATCGATCGCCTCGCCGACGAACCGCCGTACCGCGCCCGCGAGCTGCGACCGGCCCGCCACGTGCGCCACGGGCTGCGCGGCGAGGGTCGCGGCATCGGCCGCCCGCGGATCCCACGGCACGAACCACACATCCCCCGCGCTCGCATACCGCTCGAGGGTGCGCCGCACCTGCCCGCGCGCGTCGAGCCCGAGCGTCGCGGCGCGCGTCTTGTTCGCGACGATGCGCACGGGCGTCGCGCCGACGACGGCGCGTAGCTCCGAGTGTGCGCGGACGAACCGCGACACCCCGATCGGATCGGCCGAGACGACCGCGACGACCACGTCGGCGGCGGCGAGCGCCGCGAGCGTGGCTGCGTTACGGCGCGGACCGTCGATGTCGCTCACGATCTCCTCGTCGCGCTCGAGCGGCGCGGCGACATCGACCACGATGTCGTCGGCCCAGTCGCGACAGCGCTCCAGCGCCGCCGTCACACGCTCGCCGGTCAGCTCGGGCCACCGGCCCGGGCGATTGAGACCCGTCAGCACGTCGACCGGCCCAAGCCCGACGGCGATCCGGCTCAGTTCGGCGGCGGTGAGCGTGCCGCGATCGACCTGGCGGCACGCCGCCGCGAACCCGGGGCCTTCGTCGGCGAGCCCGGTCGCCATCGCGACCGACGGCGCGTGCGAGTCGGCGTCGACGAGTGCAACCCGACGGCCGTCACGGGCGAGTTCGCACGCAAGCTCGATCGCCATCGTCGTGCGCCCCGGTGCGCCGGCCGGCCCCCACACGGTGAGGACGCGTCCGCGTGCGGGCGCCTCGGCATCCATCGCCGTCGACTGGTGCGCGGCGGAGCCCAGCGGCGCGACGATCTCGATCGCAGGCGCGTCGGCCGCGCATGCGCCGACGCCGAAAACCGATGCGAGGCGACGCTCGGCTGGACCGTCGCAGAGGGCCACGATCCGCACGCCGAATCGGTCGCACGCGCTCACGAGCTGCGCCGTGAGGCTCGACCGGTCGGCCGCGATCACGAGCAGATCGGCGCGCGCGAGCTCACCGAGCAGCTCCGCCGCTTCGCGCCCGCGCAAGGAGTCGACGGCAGCGGATGCCGGCGCCTCGGCGGCGACGACAAGGCGCACGTCGGCGCCCACTTGGCGCAGATCGTCGGCGAGGTCGACCCCGCGCGCGCCATCGACGGCGACGATCGTCTGCGGCGCAGCGCCCGCGATCACGGCGCCGCCCCCGCCGTCGGGACGATCGACAGGCTGGACCCGCCGGCGATCGCCGCGAGCGTATCGGCGACGTCGGAGCGTTCGATCACGAGCTCGACGGCCGGGCCGGACGACCCGAGCATCGAGTCATCGGTTGATACTGACACCACAGTCGCGGTGCCCACGAGGATGCGTGGAGTGTCGTACACCCCGCGTTCGAGCTGCGGCGCGGCCCACACCTCGACCGTCGAACCCTCGCCGACAGCGGCCGGAAGCGCCGTGGCGCTACGGACCACCACCGTCGTCGTGCGCAGGCTCGCGGCATCCCCCACGGCATCCTTCGGCACGAGTTCACCCTCGGCGATGGTGCGCACCGCGACGCCGCCCGGTTGCAGCGACGCGGGCGACGCGTACACGGCCTGCGTCTGCCCGAGCGCGACCTCGACGACCCGCAGATCGCCCGAGTCGATCACCTCACCCGGCACGATCGTGCGCGTCGCCGCGAAGACCGGCACCGTCTGGCGCGCCGCGGACACGACAAGCCACACCCCGACGATCGACACGACGATCAGCGCGACGCCGAGCAGGAACCGGATGTCTGCCCAGAACGCGCGAGGCCTGGACCGCAGTGCGGAATGATCGCTCATGACTCCCATCGTGGCCGGAAGGGCGGACATCCCGCCGAGGTTATCCACAGGTCGAGCGCCGCCCTGTTTTGTGCGCCGAAGGGGACGATAATGGGCGTCATGCCCCACACACCCGAAACGGGAGCACAGCTGTTCACGCCTGCGCAGGTCGGCGAGATGCTGCAGCTCCCCGTCGACGAGGTCATCGCCCTCGTCCTCGACGGGCGTCTGCGCGGCATGAAGGTCGGATCGCCCGCACGCTGGCGCATCGAGGCGGCGAGCGTCGAAGGCTACCTCGACGATCAGGCCGAGGATGCCCGGCGCACGGCGCTGTGGCGCGAGTCGAACGCGGCGAGCTTCCCCGAGCTGTGGGGTCGCGGACCGGTGCGCAGCGGAGACTGACCCCGGCGTCGCAGGCGGCGGGTGTTGATCGCCCGGTGAGCGACAGGCACGTGGTGCGGCGCCGCGCGGGGTTCGGATCCTCAGACGAGATCGGCCCCGGCATCCAACCGCACGGCGGCAAGCGCCGTGAACGGCACGATCCGGAAGCCGCTGACGTTGTCCGCCCGCCGCGGCGAGCCCGGCTCGTGGAGCGCGACGTCGAGGTGATCCGCGGCGGCTCGGTCGATCGTGCCCGCGAGCGTGCGGCCGTCGGCTAACTGAACCGCGACCGGAAGCCGCCGGCGGACGAGATCGCGCAGCACGAATCCCAGCGTCATGCGCTGGCCCAGCGCGGGGCCGGGGTCGGCATCGCGGACGCTCGCCAAGACGGCATCCGCCGCCGCGCCGATCCACGCGACTGCCGATAGCGGCACGATCGACACCGCGGCTGCGCCCGCCAGGGCGAACCAGTCGGCGCCGACGCGCGAGACGGCACCCTCGACGGTCGCTCCGTCGACGAGCTGCAACGCCACGGGGCGACCCTGCCGCGAGAGCGCGACGAGGCGTTCGCGCAGCGCGACCCGCGACAGGCGCAGGCGCTCGGCCTCGGTGTCCAGCGCGGCGCGCTCGGCCTCCCATTCGGAGTCGAGCTGATCCTCGAGGTCAGCGAAGAAGCGGTCCCAGCGCACGGCGCGAGGCTACGCGGCGGCGCGGGATGCCCGCGCAACTTATCCACAGGTGAACGGATTCTCACCCCACGCCCTCCCGCGACATGGTCTACTCAGTCCCACGTCGAGCACGAGTCGGGGGGCTCATCGGCGGGGACGGGGGGTCGTCATGAGTGCATCGTCAGCGGGTGCGGCACGGAGCGTCAGACGCGGGAGCTCGGCGCTCGATGTCGCCGAGTACTTCGCGCCGCAACGGACGCCGACCGAGGAGCTGCCCGATCCCGAGCCGCTGCTCGCGAACCTCACGATCGGCGTCCTCGAGGTGCTCGCGGGAGTGCGCGAAGTCGAGCAGCTGGCGCGCTGGCTCGGCGAAGACGCGTTCCGTGTGCTCGTCACGCGCGCGAACCTCTCGGCGCGTGCGCGTAGCGCGCGGGGCATCACTCCCACGCGCCCGGCCTACCGGATCGTGTCGACGCGGCACTCGTCGCCGGCCGATGGCGTGATCGAAGGTGTCGTCATCACCGCCGGGCCCGCGCGCACGCGCGCCGTCGCCATCCGCCTCGAGGGTTGGGACGGCCGCTGGCGCGCAACCTCACTCGCGGCGCTCTGACCTACCCCTGGTGATCGAGTGCCGGCGCGCAGCGTCGGCGTATCGAGATCACTGCTTATACGACGAGAGGAAGTTGCCGAGCCGCTCGATCGCCTCGGTCAGCACGCGGGCCTCGGGCAGCGTGACGATGCGGAAGTGATCGGGCGTCGGCCAGTTGAATCCCGTGCCCTGCACGAGCAACACATGCTCGGCCACAAGGAAGTCGTAGACGAACTTCGCGTCGTCACGGATTTCGTACACCTCCGGGTCGAGCCGAGGGAACGCATACAGTGCACCACGCGGCTTCAGGCACTGCACGCCGGGGATCGCCGTGAGGGCATCGTACGCGGCATCCCGCTGTTCATGCAGTCGACCCGTCGGAGCGATCAGCGCGTCGATCGACTGCACGCCCGACAGTGCCGCCTGCACGGCGTGCTGCGCGGGAACGTTGGGGCAGAGCCGGGTCGAGGCGAGCAGTTGGATGCCCTCGAGGAAGCCCGCCGCGTGCTTCTTGGGGCCGGTGATGACCATCCATCCCGAGCGATAGCCCGCGACTCGATAGGTCTTCGACAGTCCGTTGAAAGTGAGGCACAGGAGGTCGGGCGCGAGCGTCGCGAGCGGGATGTGCACGGCCTCGTCGAAGAGGATGCGGTCGTAGATCTCGTCCGAGAGGAGCAGCAGGTCGTGCTCGCGGGCGATCTGCACGATCCCCTCGAGCACCTCGCGCGAGTACACGGCGCCCGTCGGGTTGTTCGGGTTGATGACGACGATCGCTTTCGTGGCGGGCGTGATCTTCGCACGGATGTCGTCGAGATCAGGCTGCCAGTCGTTCTCGTTGTCGCAGCGGTAGTGCACGGGCGTGCCGCCCGCGAGGCTCGTCATCGCGGTCCACAGCGGGTAGTCGGGCGCCGGGATCAGAACTTCGTCGCCCGTATCGAGCAGCGCCTGCATCGTCATGGTGATGAGTTCGGACACCCCGTTGCCGAGGTAGACATCGTCGGGGTCGAACTTCGGGAAACCGTCGACCTCTTCGTAGCGCGAGACAACGGCGCGGCGCGCCGACATGATCCCGCGGCTGTCGCTGTAGCCGTGCGCGTGCGGTACGGCCTCGATCATGTCGCGGACGATCTGATACGGCGCTTCGAAACCGAAGACGGCGGGGTTTCCGGTGTTGAGCTTGAGGATGCGGTGCCCGTCGGCCTCCAGCCGGTCGGCCTCGACCAGGGCAGCCCCGCGGATCTCGTACAGGACGTCCTTGAGCTTCGACGACTGGTCCAGGATGCGCGGAGTCATCGCATCAGGATATCGCCGCCCCCGCCGGTCCCCGACCCCGGCCGCCCCCATTCGCCGGGCCAATCCCCGCCCCGTGGCCCTCCGCCGCCCCAGCATCCTTGCGCCTCTCCCCTCCCCGCGAGACTGCGCTTGTGCACGCTTTTGTGGCCGAAAAGCGTGCACAAGTGCGGTTTCGCGGATGGGAGGGGCGCGGCGGGGGCGCGGAGGGGGGGAGGCGGGGGCGCGGAGGGGGGAGGCGGCGGCGGAGGGGCGGCGGCGGGGTTTACTTCTTCTTGCCGGCGGCGCGGCGCTGGGCGCGGTTCTGGGGCGCGGGCGCTCCGGCGCCGGATGCCGCGGCATCCGTCCGCTGGCCGAACGCACCGCGGGGCGCCTCGGCGGCGGGCTGCGCGTCGGCGGCAGCAGGCGCCTGCGCCGCGGCGGCCCGCTGCAGCTTCGACGTCGCCGCCTGCTGCACCTGGCCGCGGTCGTTGCGCACCTCGACTTCGCCGGCGTCGTTGGATGCCGTGTACTGCAGCTTCTGCGCCTCGACGGGCGGGGCCTGCAGCCCCTTCGCCTCGACCTGACCGTCGCCCTGCTGACGCACCTCGACGTCCAGGTTGTAGAGGAAGCCGACCGACTCCTCCTTGATCTGCCCCATCATCGCCTGGAACATCTGGTAGCCCTCGCGCTGGTACTCGATGAGCGGGTCGCGCTGGGCCATGGCACGAAGGCCGATGCCGTCCTTGAGGTAGTCCATCTCGTAGAGGTGGTCGCGCCAGCGGCGGTCGAGCACCTGCAGCACGACGCGACGCTCGAGCTCGCGCGTGGCGGGCGATCCGAGCTTCTCCTCACGCGCGGCGTAGGCGATCTTGGCATCCGACAGGATCTCGCGCTTGAGTCCCTCGGGCGTGATCCGCCCCTTGCTTCCGCTCTCCGCGACGACCTCGTCGATGGTCACTCCGACGGGATACAGGGTCTTGAGCTCGGTCCAGAGGGCATCGAAGTCCCAGCTCTCGGTGTGCCCCGCGCCGGTGTGGTCGTCGATGATCGCGCCGATGGCATCCTCGATGAAGTGCTCGACCCGGCCAGACAGATCGTCGCCCTCGAGCATGTGCCGGCGGTCGGCGTAGATCGCCTCGCGCTGTCGGTTGAGGACGTCGTCGTACTTGAGGACGTTCTTGCGGATCTCGGCGTTTCGCGCCTCGACCTGGCTCTGTGCGCTCTTGATCGCACGCGAGACGAGTGTCGACTCGATGGCGACATCGTCGGGGAAGTTCGTCCGCGCGAGGATCGCCTCGGCCGCGCCCGACTGGAACAGGCGCATGAGGTCATCGGTCAGCGACAGGTAGAAGCGGCTCTCGCCGGGGTCGCCCTGGCGGCCCGAGCGACCGCGCAGCTGGTTGTCGATGCGGCGCGATTCGTGCCGCTCGGTGCCGAGCACATACAGGCCACCCGCCTCGACGACCTTCGTGGCCTCTTCGGCGACCGTGTCGCGCATCTGCGTGTACACCTCATCCCACGCCGACTCGTACTCGTCGGGGGTCTCGACGGGGTCGAGTCCGCGGGCCTTCATCTCCTGCACCGCGAGGAACTCCGCGTTGCCGCCGAGCATGATGTCGGTACCGCGTCCGGCCATGTTGGTGGCGACCGTGACGGCGTTCAGGCGCCCGGCGCGCGCGACGATCTCGGCCTCGCGCGCGTGGTTCTTCGCGTTCAGGACCTCGTGCTTGATGCCCTTCTTCGCGAGCAGGCGCGACAGGTACTCGCTCTTCTCGACCGACACGGTACCCACGAGCACGGGCTGGCCGCTCTCGTGGCGGCGCGCGATGTCTTCGACGACCTGGGCGAACTTCGCCGGCTCGTTCTTGTAGACGAGGTCGGGCTGGTCCTTGCGGATCATCGGCTTGTTCGTCGGGATCGGAACGACGCCGAGCTTGTACGTCGACATGAACTCGGCCGCCTCGGTCTCGGCGGTACCAGTCATGCCGGCGAGCTTCTCGTACAGGCGGAAGTAGTTCTGCAGCGTCACGGTCGCGAGGGTCTGGTTCTCGGCCTTGACCGGCACCGCCTCTTTCGCCTCGATCGCCTGATGGATGCCTTCGTTGTAGCGACGGCCCACCAGGATACGGCCGGTGTGCTCGTCGACGATCATGACCTCGTCGTTCATGACGACGTAGTCGGTGTCGCGCTTGAACAGGGCGAGCGCCTTGATCGAGTTGTTGAGGAACGAGATGAGCGGGGTGTTCGCCGACTCGTACAGGTTGTCGATGCCGAGGTAGTCCTCGACCTTCTCGATGCCCGGTTCGAGCACGCCGATCGTGCGCTTCTTCTCGTCGACCTCGTAGTCGACGCCCGCCTCGAGGGTCTTCGCGATCTTCGCGAACTCGACGAACCAGCGGTTCGCCTCGCCCGACGACGGACCCGAGATGATGAGGGGCGTCCGCGCCTCATCGATGAGGATCGAGTCGACCTCGTCGACGATCGCGAAGAAGTGGCCGCGCTGGACGAGGTCCTGCTTCTGCCACGCCATGTTGTCGCGCAGGTAGTCGAAGCCGAACTCGTTGTTCGTGCCGTAGGTGATGTCGGCGTCGTACTGCTGGCGGCGGACATCCGGGGTCTGCCCCGCGATGATGGTGCCGGTGGTCATGCCGAGGGCGCGATAGACGCGGCCCATGAGCTCCGACTGGTACGACGCGAGGAAGTCGTTGACCGTGATGACGTGCACGCCCTTCGCGGCGATCGCGTTGAGGTAGACCGCGAAAGTCGCCGTCAGGGTCTTGCCCTCACCGGTCTTCATCTCGGCGATGTTGCCCAGGTGCAGGGCCGCGCCGCCCATGATCTGCACGTCGTAGGGGCGCTGGCCGAGCGTGCGCTTGGCCGCCTCGCGGACCGCCGCGAACGCTTCGGGCATGAGCTTGTCGAGCGACTCGCCCGCCTCGTGGCGTGCCCGCAGCTCCGCCGTCTCACCGCGGAGCTCTTCGTCGGTCAGCTGTGCGTAGTCCTCTTCGAGGGCATTCACGGCCTTCACGACCTGCTGAAGCCTGCGAAGGATGCGGCCCTCACCGGCGCGGAGCAGTTTCTCGAGAGGGTTTGCCACGGAGGATCTCCATACTTTCGGGCGTTCGTGCCGATCGGTGTCACGCGCAGGGCGCGCAGACACGGCACACCTGCCTATGTTACCTGGCTGTGATCTGGAAACCCTGTGATCTGGAAACCCTGAATCCGGCGCTGTCGATCGGATGCCGGGCGCGCGCCTTCGCGGCATCCGTCCAGCCTCGGTGTCCGAGGCCCGATTTAGGATCGACGTATGGCCGGTTTCTGGGGCGATCGCAAGAAGGAGCGCGAACAGCGCACCGCACAGGATGCCGAGCTCGGCCGCCGTGCCGATGCCGCGCTCGTCACGGTCGACGAGCGGGTGCGCACGACCAGCGACGAGCTGACCTTCGCCGAACTCGAGCTCGGCGCGGAGGCGACGAGGCCGCTGCGCGAGGCCGTCGACGCCGTGCGCCAGCACCTCGGTGAGGCATTCCAGCTGAACCAGCTCAACCACGACCACATCCCCGACACCGCGGAAGAGCTGCGCACGCGCAACGCCCGCATCATCCAGCTCTGCGACTGGGCCGAAGACCTGCTCGACGACCGGCTGCAGGCCCTCGCCGAGCCCGTCGCGCGTGCGCGCCGTGCACCGGAGATCATCGCCGGCATCCGCGCGGACGTCGAGCGCGACGGCGCACGCATCGCCGGAGCGCAGGCCGTCCTCGCCCGCCTCGAGGAGCGCTACTCCCCCGAGGCGCTGCGCAAGATCGCCGGAAACCCGCGCGAGGCCGAGCAACTGCTCGCCTTCGCGAGCCACGGCGCCGACGTGTCGACGACGCGCCGCGACGCCGGCCAGCGCGAGCAGGCGAACCTGGCACTCGAGACCGCGATCGAGGCGAGCCGGCGGGCGACGACCCTCCTCGACGCCGTCGACACGTTCGAGGTCGAGGCGCTCCGCGCCGAATCCACGCTCAACGCGATCATCGACGACTCCCGGGGCGACCTCGCGGCGGCCCGCGACCTCGCGCAGCTCGGCCCGGTCGCCGAGGCCATGACGACACTCGAGCGCGAGCTCGGCGCGCTTGCGCCGGTGGGCGTGAAGAGCGATCCGTTCGCAGAGCTCACGCGCCTACGCGCCGCCAACACGGCACTGGATGCCGCCGTCGCCAAGGCCCGCCAGCGGATCGCCAACCCGGCCCCACCCGAGTCGCACGTGCGGCACGCGATCGACGACGCCGACCGGCACCTCGGGGTCGCGCGCAGCGTCATCTCCGGCCACCGCGGCTGGATCGGCGCCGACGCGCGCACGCGCCTCGCCGAAGCGGAGCGCCTGCGCCTCGACCTCGGGGCGCTCGCGACCGGGCCGATCGCAGAGGACGACCGCGAGCGGGCCCTCGCGGATGCCCGCCGCTGCGGCGAGCTGGCATCCGAAGCTCTGCGCCTCGCGCAGCGCGACATCGACTCGTCGCGTCCCGACGACGGCTGGGGTCAAGGCCCCGGGCAGGGCGGCGGCGGCCGCCGCGGCGGCGGGGGCGACATGGTCAGCGGAATCCTGGGCGGCCTCGTCATCGGTTCGATCCTCGACGGCATCTTCGACTGACTGTCACCGATCCCCCGACGCGGTCAGGGATAACCCGGAATCATCCCTGAGGTTGACGCGCGAGCGCACGCGGTTCCCATAGGTTCGAGCTATCCGCCGAACCGAAGGAGCCCCATGCTCGTCTGGCGCCGCTGGATCTTCCCGATCCTTCTGCTCATCGTCTGCGCGGCCATCGCGGCCGCACTCGTCAAGCTCGCGTTCTTCCCCGACCACTCGGATGCCGCTACGCCGACGCCCGGGGGCGAGCTGACGAACCCGGTCGTCGCCGTCGAAAAGGGCAGCATCACCGATGAGCTGTCGGTCGACGGCACGATCGCCCGCGACGACGCGGTCACCGTGCGCTCGCAGATCGAGGGCCAGATCACAAACGTCGCCGTCGCGCAGGGGCAGTCGGTCGTGGCTGGCCAGGTGCTGTTCACCGTGAAGCAGACCGAGCCCGTGAAGAAGATCGACGTCGTCGCCCCCGAAGCGGGAGAGCTCACCTCGTTCGAGCTCGTCAAGGGCCAGGCGGTCACGCTCGGCGCCGAGGTCGCGAAGCTGTCTCCCGCGCGCTTCCACCTCGTCGGAACGATCGATCCGGTCCTCCTCTACCGCCTCGTCGGTGCGCCGACCGAAGGCCAGGTGACGATCCAGGGCGGCCCCGCACCCTTCACCTGCACGGGCCTGAAGGTCCAGGTCGCCGAAGACGGCACGACGAGCGTCGTGTGCGCCGTGCCGACCGATCAGCAGGTGTTCGCGGGACTCAAGGCGACCCTCGGTGTGCAGGTCGGCGCGGCATCCGACGTCCTCGTCCTCCCGACGACGGCCGTCAAGGGCGGCGCGGGCACGGGAATCGTCTGGGTGGATGCCGGCGGCGAGGCCGAAGAGCGCGAGATCCAACTGGGTGTCACCGACGGCACGCTCGTGCAGGTCGTGAGCGGGCTGGAGGAGGGCGACACGGTGCGCCAGTTCGTGCCCGGGATCGTCGACGGCGAGCCCCAGTGCTACGACGACGGCATGGGCGGGCAGTTCTGCGACGACCCGGGAATGAGCTGGTGAGCCTCGTCGAACTCCGCGCCGTCACGCGGCACGTGCTGCTTCCCGACGACACGCGCCTGGACATCCTGCGCGGCATCGATCTGTCAGTGGATGCCGGCGACCACGTCGCGATCGTCGGCCGCAGCGGGTCGGGCAAGTCGACCCTCCTGAACATCCTCGGGATGCTCGATCTGCCCTCCTCGGGCGAGGTGTCGTTCCGGGACCGCACCGTCTTCCAGGATCGTGGCAAGCGGATGCGGCGGGGCGCCCTCGACCGGCTGCGCGGCCGCGAAGTGGGCTTCGTCTTCCAGCAGTTCCATCTGCTCCCCGGACGCACCGCGACCGATAACGTCGCGATGCCCCTCGGGTACGCCCGCGGCGCGCAGTTCTGGCGGCGGCGCCGGCTCGCCGAAGAGATGCTCGACCGCGTCGGCCTCGCGCACCGGCTCGACTCGGTGCCCGAGCAGCTCTCCGGCGGCGAGCAGCAGCGTGTCGCAATCGCCCGCGCGCTCGTGCGGCGCCCGGCCCTGATCCTCGCCGACGAGCCGACCGGTGCACTCGACGTCGACACGGGCGCCGCGGTCATGTCGCTCCTCGACGAGGTCGCGTCCGAGACGGATGCCGCGCTCGTCACCATCACCCACGACCTGCACGTCGCCGCTCGCGCGCGGCGCCACTACCGGCTCGACGCCGGCATCCTCTCGAGTGTCGAGTTGGATGCCGCGTCGCGCGAGACCGCGCTCGGTGCCGTGACCTCGGCATCCATCGGCGGAGACGCCGCGGCGCCGGCATCCGTTCCCGGGAGTAGCGCGTGAGCGGGTTCGTCGGCGCGCTCGGCGAGGCGTGGGCCGAGCTTCGCCACCACAAGCTGCGGGTGCTGCTGAGTCTCATCGGGATCGCGGTATCGGTCGGCGCGATCGCGGCCGTCCTCGCCCTCGGCGACTATATGCGGCAGAGCTCGATCGAGCAGTCCGACCGGTACGGCGGGCGCGAGGCGACCATCGCGATCTACGCGTACCCCACCGATGGCGGCGTCCTCGACACCGCGGCGTTCGATGCGAACGTCCAAGCGGCCGCTGAGCGGTTCGGCCTGACGCACATGACGCGACGCGTCGACCAGCTCTCGACGAACGCGATGGTGCAGACCTCGGACTTCGTGCGGCCCGTCATGACACGCCTCGCCGACCCCGACTACGCGCTCATTCACCGCACGAAACTCCTTGCGGGCAGGTGGTTCACGGCCGCGGACCTTGACTGGCTCGCTCCGCCGGTCATCATCTCGCAATCGCTCTGGGAGGCGCTCGGAGCCCCGTCGCTCGCGACCTCGCCGACGCTTGAGCTCACCGGCATCCTCGCCGGCACGTACCGGATCGTCGGGGTGACGCCAGCGGAGTACCCGGGCGACACGAGCAAGACGATCACGCTCCCCACCGACGCCTACCTCGACCGCACCGAGACGCTGACACAGAACGACTCGATGACGTGGGAGCTGTGGGTGTCGCCGGATGCCGTCGACGAGATCGGCCCGCAGCTCGCGGCGCAGCTGCGGGCCGCGAGCGGCAACACCGTGCAGGTCGACGTGCAGCGCGCCGATTGGGGCTCCCGGCCCGAGAACCAGCAGAGCGCCGAGATGTTCGAGCTCATCACGGGACTCATCGCGGGACTCGTGTTGCTGTTGGGCGGGCTCGGGCTCGTCAACATCCAGCTCGTCGCGATGCGTCAGCGCATCCGTGAGATCGGCGTGCGCCGCAGCTTCGGCGCGACGAGCGGACGCATCTTCACGGCCGTGCTGCTCGAGAACATCGTCGCGACGGCGGTCGCGGGGATCGTGGGGATCGCCCTCGCGATCATCGTCATGCGCGTGCTGTTCTCGCTGGAGGTGCTCACGCCGCTGGAGGACAATCCGCCCTTCCCGCTGCGCGCCGCCTTCGTCGCGCTCGCTGCGGCCGTCGGCATCGGCGCGATCGCGGGGTTCCTCCCCGCCCTCGCGGCGGTGCGCGCCAAGGTCATCGACGCGCTGCGGTTCTGACCCGGGGCGGGGGCGGCGGGGGCGCGCGCCGCGGCGCGGGCCGGTCCGTCCCCGCTTCATCCGGCGCAAACCGCCGGCATTCCCGCGAATCAGCGCACTTCGCGACGGACGAAACCCCACCACACCCGACGCACGAACGAACAACCGAGCGAACGAACGGATGCGGCGGGGCCGCCCCGTCAGGAGGCGAGCTCCTGTTCGAGCGGCGGGGCGCTCGTCGTCAGCGCGATGACGCCGTAGTCCCAGCCCTTGCGCCGGTACACGACGCTCGGGTGGTCGGTGCGCGCGTCGATGAACAGGAAGAAGTCGTGGCCGACGAGCTCCATCCGGTCGACGGCCTCTTCGACCGTCATCCATTCGGCGTCGAAGCTCTTCGTGCGGATGACGACGGGCGTGTAGTCCGCGTCACCCTCGTCGGAGCCGACGACGGGGATCTCACCGGTCGCGACCGCGCGCAGCACCTCGACGGATGCCGGCTGCACGTCGATGCCCGAGATCGCGCCGCTACCCTTGTCGAGCTTTGCGCCGCGAGGGTGGTTGCGCGCGTCGACGCGCTTGTCCTTCGCGCGGCGCAACTGCTCGGCGAGCTTGTCGACGGCGAGATCGAGCGCCGCGAACTTGTCGGTGTCGGTGGCCTCTGCGCGCACGACGGGCCCCTTGCCGGTGACGGTGAGCTCGACGGTCTCGTCTTCGCGACGCCCGTTGTGGTACGTGCGGTGAGTGACCTTGACGTCGAGACGCTGCGCCCGCGGGGCGAGGTTCTCGATGCGGAGGGACTTTTCTTCGGCAACGGTGCGGAACCGATCGGACACGCTCACGCCCACGCCGACGATGCTGGTTTCCATCCCTGACCTCCTTGTTCCGGGTCCGCCCGGTCAAGGGAGAACCCCTGGTTCGCCTTTGTCCTATCCACGCTATCGGCGCGCGCCGCCGCTGTCACGTGAGAGTTGCCGTGACAAAGCCTTTGCGTGGGGTGGATGCCACGGTCGCCGCCCCGATCACCGTCGCCCCCGCGTCGCGGAGGGCGCGGGCGGCCTCGCGAAGCGTCGCTCCCGTCGTCACGACGTCGTCGACAATCAGCACGGCGCGCCCCGCGACCTCGTGCGCGCGCATGCTGCCGTGCACGTTGCGCGCGCGATCGTCGAGTCCGAGTCTGCGCTGGTCGGCGGCGCTGCCGCTGGTTCGCAGCATCCGGCGCGGACGCAGGCCCGCCCGCGCCGCGATGAGCTCGACGACGCGATAGCCGCGCCGGCGCATCGCGGCGGGCGAGGTGGGCACCGGAACCACGAGCAGCTCGGCGCGGTCAGCGCGGCCGGCGCACGCGGCATCCGCGGCCGCCGCGAGCGCCGGGGCGAGAGCGCGAGCAAGCCCGGTGCGCCCCTCCTCCTTCAGGGCGCGCAGCGCCCGCGCCGCAACCCCCTCGAACGCGAGCCCCGCCCACACCGGCAGGTCATCGAGCGTTCGGCTCGTCACCACGGGCCGCACGGCGAGCCGGCACGCCGGGCACAGGCTCACGTCGGGCGCGTCGCACCCCACGCACCACGTGGGGAAGACGAGCGCGAGCGCGGCGGTCAGCGCCTCGCGAACGGGCCGTTCGGTGACGTCGGATTCGATCCTCGGCATCCCCACACTCTGCCCTCGCGGCGCCGCCGTCGGGGCGACGATCGCACGATTTGTGGACAGATCCGCCGGGCGGCGCCCTGGGGAGGAAGGACGCGAGAAAGTACGAGACTCAGCGCGGCGAGCCCTGCTGCACAGCCAGCACGAGGACGCCCGACGCGATGAGCTGCCAGTTCGCCCCCTGCTGGCCATAGAGCTCTCCGGCCGCGTCGAGAATGCGCATGCCACCCGACGCCGTGCCGCCCGCGACGGTCGTGACACCCGTCGGAACGCTCTGCACCTGGCTGAATCCGCCGATCTCCTGCGTGATCATCGCGGGATCGCCGCTCACCGTCGTGATGACCGCGACCGTCGATGCGTCGATCCAGGTCAGCGCGTCGGTCGGGCCGGACAGGTACGCGATGATCTTGCGCTCACCGAGCGCCGTCGGGGCGTCGTCGTCGCGACCACGTTGGATGCCCGCGACCCACAGCGCGTACCTGTCGCCGTCGCGGACGACGGCGGCGATCCGCGTGCCGTCGCGCGAGACGCGCTGCGCAAACACCTCCGCCGCGCCGGGCCACGCCGAAGCGACGTCGATCCGCGTGCCGTCGGCGCGGAACGCGGCGAGCGCCGCGGGCGCACTCCGCGGCACCGACCAGACGAAGCCAGCCGGGTCGATCGAGGGCGCGATGAGGTCCGCTCGCGTATCCACGCGCGTGCGAACGCCGTCGCCGGAGACCGACAGCACGACACCCGAGACGTCGCGGACGGCCGCGGCCGTGCGATCCGCGCTCACTTCGATGTCGGAGGCGTCGACCTGCAGAATCGCCCCGGACAGGCCCACGATCTCTTCGACACCGCCGGCGGATGCGAATCCGAAGGCATCCTGCGTGCGCACGAGGGGGCGCGAGTCGATGCGGGTCTGGCGCACCGGAAGACTCTGCGCCGAGAGCACCTGCTCGTCGACGAGCATGTCGACGCCCGCGATGCCGGCCGCGTCGAGGCTGACTTCGAGCTGGGTCTGCATGCGGTCGAGCACGGTCTGATCGAGTCCGCGGGCGCCGTCCTGCAGCGACACCGCGGCGATGCCGGACTGCTGGGGAACCGTCGTCGTCGCAAGACGCGCCCCGTCGATGAAGGCGGTCGACACGGCTCCGTCGAGCCACGCGCTCGGCCCCCCGTCGACGAGCGCCTCGGCGATGCTGGTTGCGGCATACAGTCTCGGGAACCAGCGCTGATCAGGCACGAGGTAGGTCCACGTCGGGTCGAAGAACTGGAGGGCGTAGTTGCCGTAGACGCGCGTGAACCGGTTGCGGTCGATCACGATGCCGTCGGGGGCGTGCGTGATGCGCCACTGGCCGTCGCCCTGCTGGGCGAGCGTGAACGAGAGCGGGATCTCGCCGCCTTCGCCGGAGAGCGCGCCGGAGGCATCGACCGTCGCGGTCGGGGTCACCGAGACGACGAACTCGCTCTCCGTGAGGGCCTGCAGGTCGAGGTCGCCTGGCGCATAGACGATGACGCTCGCGCGCGGATTCCACGGGGTGCCGGGCGCCAGGAACTCCTTTGCCTTCTCCCATGTGTTGCGGGGGCCGGCTCCGGCGGCGATGAACCCTTCGACGATCTGCTGCGGCGTGGCATCCTTCGCCGGTCCATCCGGCAGGAAGACCAGGTCACTGTTGGACTCGTCCGCGTCGATCGGGCGCCCCGCATTGACCGGTCCCGTCGTCGGTAGACCGCCGCACGCCGTGAGCACCACCACCAGAAGCGCGGCGAGCGCGGCCATCCCCGCGCGCAGGTGCGTCGTCATGACCGCGCCTCCGTCTCGTTCGCGTCGGCGTTCGCGTCGGCGTTCGCGTCGGCGTCGAGCTGAGCGGCGAGGTCGCCACCGGTGATCGTGATCGGCTGGGTGAGACCCAGGCCGTCGAAGGGGGCGCCTTCGTCGCCGGGGTCGACGGGAACGGGCGAGGATGCCCCGGCGGAGGCCCCGCCCGGAGCCGCGGCGGAAGCGGCGACTCGCGGCAGGGTCAGCACGAAGTTCGTGCCGCGACCGAGCTCCGACCAGACCGCGAGCGTGCCGCCGTGCAGGCGCGCGTCGCCCAGCGCGATCGAGAGCCCCAGCCCCGTGCCGCCGATCGTGCGCTTGCGCGACGGGTCGGCACGCCAGAACCGGTCGAAGACGCGCTCGCTGTCGGCGGCGCTCATGCCGAGCCCGTAGTCGCGCACGCCGAGCGCGACCGCGCTCTGGTTGCTGTCGACGGTGACGACGATGGGGCGGCCCTCGCCGTGCTCGATCGCATTGCCAAGGAGGTTCCGTGCGATGCGGCGCACGCGGCGGGGGTCCATGTCGACGGGCGAATATCCGCCGGGCGCGACAAGGCGGACGTCGGTGCCGTGCTGTTCGGCGAGCTGGTGCATCGAGGCGATGACGTCCTCCGCGAGGTGCGCCAGGCTCGTCGGCTCGGTCTCCAGCTGGACCGAGCCGGCGTCATAGCGGCTGATCTCGAGGAGGTCGGTCAGCAGCGTCTCGAAGCGCTGCACCTGCGCGTGCAGGAGTTCGGCGGTGCGCGCGGTGGCCCCGTCGAACGTGTCGCGCTGGTCGTTGAGCATGTCGCTGGCGAGCCGGATGGTCGTGAGCGGGGTGCGAAGCTCGTGCGAGACATCCGAGACGAATCTCTGCTGCACGAGCGAGAGCTCGGCGAGCTCCTTGATCTGCGATTCGATCGAGTCGGCCATCGCGTTGAACGATCGACTCAACGTCGCGAACTCGTCGTCGCCGCGTACCGGAAGGCGCACGCCGAGGTCACCGGCGGCCAGAGTCGCACTCGTCTCGGCAGCCTGCGCGATCGGCACGGTGACCGTGCGCAGCACGACCCACGAGATGGCGCCGATCAGGAGGATCAACGCCGCGCCGACGACCCACAGCGTCACCTGCACGAAGCGGAGCGTCTGCGCTTCGGGCCCGAGCGAGTAGACGAAGTAGAACTCGTATGCCCCCACCTCGGGAAACAGCAGCTGTTGGCCGATGACGACCCCCGGCTCGACTCCCCCGTCGGCGGGAAGGCCGATCGACTGCCACCAGCGCTGCTCGGCGTCGCGCTGCACCGACAGCCGCAGCCCGCCGCTGATGAGGTCGGCGTCGAGCCCGCCGCGCTGGAAGTCGGTGGGCGCGATCGCCGACGGCTCGCTCGAGACGCGGAAGCTCGCGATCATGTCGGTGCCGGCCTGCCGGGTCATCGAGGTCACCGTGGCATCCATCAAGAGTTGTAGCGCCGCTGCGTCGCCGTCGACCTGCGCCGTGTCGAGGGCCTGCTGAGCGGATGCCGTCGCCCGAGCGACGGATTCCTGCACCTGCTCGACGCGCGATTCGAACAGGTCGTTCTGAATCGCGAGCGCCATCGTCACGAACGCGATGAGGATCGCGAGAGCCGTGAGACCGAGCGTCGCCGCGAGCGTGCGAAAGCGGAGCGAGCCGCGCCACGCACGCGCGAGGCGCGTCGGCCACGAGCGCCAGTCGCGCCATCCGCCCAGCGTCGGCACGCTCGCCGTCAGCGGCATGGCGACCCGGTCACACCACCGCGCCGGCGCGGTAGCCGACGCCCCGGACGGTCATGACGATCTTCGGGTTGTCGGGGTCGATCTCGACCTTGGCCCGCAGGCGCTGTACGTGCACATTCACGAGCCGCGTGTCGGCCTTGTAGTGGTAGCCCCACACCTGCTCGAGCAGCATCTCGCGAGAGAAGACCTGCTGCGGCTTGGATGCCAGCGCGACGAGCAGTTCGAACTCGAGAGGCGTGAGCGCGATCGCTTCGTCGCCGCGGCGCACCTCGTGCGCGGCGACATCCACGACTACGTCGCCGACGCGCAGGCTCTCGCTTTCGGGCTGAGCTCCGGGGCGAAGGCGCGTGCGGATGCGGGCGACGAGCTCTTTCGGGTTGAAGGGTTTCACGATGTAGTCATCGGCGCCCGACTCGAGGCCGCGGACGACGTCAGCGGTGTCGGTGCGGGCGGTCAGCATGATGATCGGCACCCCCGACTCCGCGCGGATGCGCGTGCAGATCTCGATGCCGTCCATCCCCGGGAGCATGAGGTCGAGGAGAACCAGGTCGGGGCGACTCGTCCGCCACGCCTCGACGGCGGCCGCGCCGTCGCCGCAGAAGACGGGATCGAAGCCCTCGGTGCGCAGCACGATGCCGATCATCTCGGCGAGCGCGGTGTCGTCGTCGACAACGAGGATGCGGGAAGTCATGGGGCCTGGTTCGTCCTTCTGGTCGGCCTGATGTCGCACGGGGTGTGGCGCGGCAGCGTGGCGCAGGAACACAGTATCGGACGGGGCTGAAGGCACGCCGAGCGCCACGACGGGGCGCCCCACGGATGCCGGACGCGCAGAGCCCGGGAAGACGCTTCTTCCCGGGCTCTGCGCGTGTGACGGACTCAGTCGGCGAGCGCCGGCAGCTTGTCGTCGCTGTTGAGGGCGCGGAACAGCAGCGCCGCGACAGCGGCTCCGACCAGCGGCGCGAGCAGGTACAGCCAGTACGCGCCGAAGTCGAAGACGCCCGTGATCGACAGGCCGAGCGCGACGGCGGGGTTGAAGCCGCCGCCGGAGATCCCGCCGACAGCGACCGCGCCGACGAAGACCGTCGAGCCGATCGCGAGGCCGTAGAACGAGTTGTTGACGTTGCTCTTGGTCGTGGCGACGTTCAGCACGACGTACACGAGGACGAAGGTCCACAGCGCCTCGACGAGGAACGCCGGTCCGACCTCGATCGCGACGGGGGCCTCGACCCGCGGCCACAGCGCGAAGCTCACGAGCGCAGCGAGGGTGCCGCCGACGAGTTGCGCCACGACGTACGCGACGAAGGTCGTGATGCTGATCGCGCCACGCAGGAGCGCGCCGAGCGAGACGGCCGGGTTCAGGTGTGCGCCGGAGATGTGCCCGGTGGCGAACACCATGACCATGAGCGCGAAGCCGATCGCGAGCGGCGTGAGGTCGCTGCCGCTCGCGACGGCGCCGATGATGGCGAAGACGAAGATGAACGTGCCGACGAGTTCGGCGAGCGCATTGCGGAGAGTGCCCGTCATGAAATGCTCCTCAGGTTTTTCACGGGCAGAGATCTGCCCCACGAAAGACGCTAGCGCACTATCAGCGTTCTCTCAGCGAGCGCGCGCCGCGGCCGTCATTGTCCGAAGTACTCCGCGACCCGCCGGTCGTTCGACATCAGCGTGAGTCCCTCGGCGAGGGCTTGGCAGACCAGCATCCGATCGAACGGATCACGGTGATGCCACGGCAGATCGCGAAGCTTCTCGGCGTGTAACGCCGTGAACGGCAACTGCGCGAAGCCGGAGGCTTCCGCCGCCGCGGCGAGGTCGCCGGGTGCGTCCAGCTTTCCGAGCGACGCTTTGATCGCGACCTCCGCAACCGAGACAGCCGAGACGTAGACCTCGTTCGCGCGGTTCGCGATCGCGCGGCGCTGTGCCTCGCCGAGCTCGGGCGCATCGGCAAGCCACCAGAGCAGCACGTGCGTGTCGAGCAGCAGCCTCACGCGAGGTACCAGTCGGCGTCGTCATCCGGCGAGAACTCGTCGAAGTCTGCGCCGATCCGCACGGCGCCTCGCCACAGTCCCGGAGTGCGGTCGCCTGTCTCGGCTGACAGCGGAACGAGCTGTGCCACCGGCCGTCCGTATCGGCTGATGACGATCCGGTCCCCCTTCTCGACGCGCGCGACGAGCTGCGACAGCCGAGACTTGGCGTCGTAAATGTTCACGGACTCTGCGGGTGAGGACACCCCCACAGTCTACGCCGGTCTGGTCAGATCTGACCAGACCATCAATAGCGGTAGTGGTCGAGCTTGTAGGGGCCCTCGACGGGCACACCGATGTACGCCGCCTGCTCGGCGGACAGCTCGGTGAGGCGGACGCCCAGGGCATCCAGATGCAGCCTCGCGACCTTCTCGTCGAGGATCTTCGGCAGCACGAAGACGCCGACGGGGTACTCGTCGCGCTTCGTGTAGAGCTCGATCTGCGCGAGCACCTGGTTCGTGAACGAGGCGCTCATGACGAACGAGGGATGCCCGGTGGCATTGCCGAGGTTCATCAGGCGTCCCTCGCTCATGACGAGGATGCTGTGCGCGGGCACCCCGGCATCCGCGGGAATGCGGTACTCGTGCACCTGCGGTTTGATCTCGATCTTCTCCACGCCCGGGATCGCCTCGAGGCCCGCGATGTCGATCTCGTCGTCGAAGTGACCGACGTTGCCGACGATCGCGAGGTGCTTGAGCTTCTTCAGGTTCTCCACCGTGACGACCCGCGTGTTGCCGGTGCCGGTGATCACGATGTCGACCTCCGCGACGACGTCGTCGAGGCGCGCGACCTGGAAGCCGTCCATCGCCGCCTGCAGCGCGCAGATGGGGTCGATCTCGCCCACGATGACGCGCGCGCCCTGGCCGCGAAGGGCCTCGGCGGCGCCCTTGCCGACGTCACCGTAGCCGACGACGAACGCGACCTTGCCGCCGATCAGCACGTCGGTGCCGCGGTTGAGGCCGTCGGGCAGCGAGTGGCGGATGCCGTACTTGTTGTCGAACTTGCTCTTCGTCACCGAGTCGTTGACGTTGATGCCCGGGAAGAGGAGCTTCCCCGCGGCGGCGAGCTCGTACAGGCGGTGGACGCCCGTCGTCGTCTCTTCCGTGACGCCGAGGATGCCGGGCGCCATGCGCGTGAAGCGCTGCGGGTCGCGCTCGAGGCTCGCCCGCAGGGTCTCGAGCACGATCCGGTACTCGTGTGAGTCGGTATCCGTCGCCTCGGGCACCGCGCCGGCGGCCTCGAACTCGACGCCCTTGTGGACGAGGAGGGTTGCGTCTCCCCCGTCGTCGAGGATCAGGTTCGGGCCATCGAAGCCCTCGGCCGACCAGTCGAAGATGCGGTCGGCGAGCTGCCAGTACTCCTCGAGGGTCTCGCCCTTGAAGGCGAACACGGGGATGCCGGCGGGCTCCTCGGCCGTGCCGGTCGGCCCGACGGCGACGGCGGCGGCCGCCTCATCCTGCGTGGAGAAGATGTTGCAGCTCGCCCAGCGCACCTGCGCGCCGAGGGCGACGAGAGTCTCGATGAGGACGGCGGTCTGCACCGTCATGTGCAGCGACCCCGCGATGCGCGCGCCCGCGAGGGGCTGGGTCGGACCGTACTCCTCGCGGAGGGCCATGAGCCCCGGCATCTCGTTCTCGGCGAGGCGCAGCTGGTGGCGGCCCGCCTCGGCGAGGCTCAGGTCGGCGACGACGAAGTCGGGCGTGGTGGCGGTGGCGTGCGGCATCCGGCCATTCTCCCACGCGCGCCGTCTGACGCGTCGCGGCGATCGGTCAGGCGCGCAGGGTCTCGTGGCGCACGACGAGCCAGCCCTTGGGCACCGAGAGCCGGTCGGTGTGCGCGCGGCACAGGTCGTGCGCGTGCGGGTCGCCGGCCGGGCCGAGCGGACCGAGCGCTGCCATCTGATCGGCGTAGTCGTAGGTCAGGGTCGACACGGCTTCGCGCGCGCAAGCGATCTTCGAGCAGAGTCTCGTGTCCATCCCCTCCACGCTACTGAGCCCACCCTCCCTCCCCTGGATGCCGCGCCGCCGCCTCCCCAAACCCCCGCATCCTAGGTTTCAATGGGCGCAATCGCCGGATTCGGGCGCGCGATACCCCCACAACGCGCCCACTCAACCGCCCGCCGCGACCTAGACTCGTGATCATGGTGAGGCGACGCGCGGCGCAGAGCGTGGTGCGACGCCCCGCGCGCCACGGGCGTCACGGCCGCGAGGACCGCAGCCCCGTCGTCCGCCCGCCGCTCTTGCCCCTCGAGACCCGCGAAGAGCGGTTCGATTTCGCCGTCGGGACGGCCGCGGAGTTCCTGCGCAGCGCCTGGGCGGAGCTGCGCGACGTGCGATTCGAGGTCGCGTCGATGCCGCCCGAGTCGGATGACGAGGGCATCCCCCGGTGGAGCGTGCACACCGACAAGCAGCTCATCGTGCTCTACCGCCTCCCGATCGAGCGCCTCGGGCACCTCCACCGCGACGACGATCTGCACCGGCGCATGATGATCGAGAGCTGCGTGTTCCGCGCGGCGGCGGAGTACCTTGACCGCGACCCGTGGGACCTCGGGCCCGAGCACTTCCACTGACACGCGCCCGCGCGCCCGCCCGGCTCAGCGCGGGTACACGAGGATCGCGGCGGCCGCGGCATCCCCCGGGCGGACGGGGTATCCGGCGATGGCTCCCGCGCCCGCGTACGACACACCAACGCGGATGCCGGGGGCGCCCGGCGTGACCAGGAAGACGCCCGCATCGACCGTGACTTCGACCGACCCACCCGCCGGGACGGCGACCTCGCGCGCGCTCTGGCCGTCGGCATCCGAGACGGTGACCACCTGGTCTGCGCCCTCATCGGATGCCAGGACGAGCACCGGCGACGGGCCCGAGGCGACCGCGACGAGCGTGGGCTCTGCGAGCACGCCGGCGCCCGTGAACCAGCCGAAGTCGCTCCCCGCGCCGAAGCCCGTCGTGGACCACACGGCGCCGGTTACCGGCGTCGTCGACGCGACCCGCACCGTGTAGGTGCCCACCGGGAGCCCGTCGAGGTCGAGCTGGAGAGGCACTCCCGCCGTCAGGGGCACGACCCGCGCCTCGCCGACCTGTCCAGCCTGACCGATGATCGTCACGGTCGCCGTGCCGGCCGCCGCGGGCGCCAGCAGCCGCAGGCTCGTCGGCACGTCGCTCGCGCCGGGGTCTCCGGGTGCGAGCGTCACGCGCACCCCGGGGATGACGAGCGACGACTCGGGCGCGCCGACGGCGGCGATCTGGTCGACACCGCCCGGGAGCAGCACGCGCGTGAGGCTCGTCTGCACGGATGCCTGCACCGGCGCCTGCTGCGACGTCACGCGCACGATCGGGTTCTCTTCGCCGAGCGCGAGCGATGCGAGGGGAATGACGCGCTGGGCTCCCGGCGCGACGACGATTCCCGAGCCGGCGGGCGGCTCGACGAGGCCCGCGGCGCCGTACACCGAGAGCGAGACGAGCGCGGGGACATCGCCCGGGTTCGCGAGCAGGATGACGTCGGCGGCGCCGGTCGTGCCCGACCCGGCGACGAGCCACGACTCCATCTGGGCGCGCACGCACGCCGACGCGGCGAATCCGCGCAGGTCGGTGTCGTCGACGCTGGCCGAGCCTGCGGCGGCGAGGTCGGTGCGGGCGCCGTCGACCGGCTGCGCCGTGAAGACCTCGGGCCCCGATCCCCCGGGGACATCCACGGCGGCGAGCGTGTCTCGCTCAGCCTCGGCGCCGTCGCCCGCGCCCTGGACGATCTGCTGCGCCGCGGCATCCGCGAGGAACCCCGCCTGCGTCGAGTCGCGCCCGGTCGCGAGGATCGGACCGGCGCATGTCGCGACGGATGCCGCGGCCGGCGGCTGTGCCGACAGCGAGATCGTCGGGGCTGTGTGGCCCGGCAGCTCGAACGCGACGAGGGCGACGACGGCGGCGACGGATGCCGCGGCGACGACCGCGCCGATCGCGAGGCCGGCGGTGCGCGCGCGGGTGAGGCCGGTCACGAGTCACGCTCCCGGGTTCGCACGGGCCGGGGCAGACCGACGACGCGCGGGCTGCGACGCGCGATCTCGAGCGAGCGCCGCGTCGGGATCGCGAGCAGGAGCGCCGCGAGGATCGCCCCGCCCTGCAGGGCCCCGTCGCGCCACGCGGTGCCGGTGTCGACGCTCGCGCGACCGGTGACGTCGGTCGCGACGACCCACAGCCGGCCCCGCGCCGTATCGCCCACGATCTCGAGGTCTTCGCGCTGATTGAGCGCGTTCTCCGCCTCGATCCGGATGCCGCTCGCCGCGCTCGCGGGGTCATCGGCGTCGCCCGCGAGCAGCACGAACGCGACGCCGTGGGCGGCGAGTTCGCTGACGACCGGTCCCTCCGGATCGGCGATCAGCTGAGCGGCGTACTCCGCGGTCGTCCGGTCGCCGGCATCCGCCGTCGTCCGCGCTGATCGCAGGGTGCTCTGGCCGCCGAGCGAGGCCGTGCCGCCCCAGACGATGTCGGTGATGACCGCGCCGTCATCCGTCGGCGTCAGCACGAAGGTCGCCGTCGCCGGGCCTCCGTCGGCCTGTGCCTCGACGTACGCGGGGAGTGTGCTCGTGCGGCTCTCCGTGATCGCCGCCGTGCCGCGGAGGGATGCCGTCAGCGCAGGCGCCGCGCTCACGGCGATGGTCACCATGACGAGGGCTGCGAGGGGCGTGCGCAATCGCATCCGGCTCGGAACCGCATCGAGGGCCAGCGCCGCCGCGCATAGCGCACCGAGCCAGTACATGCTGAGCGCCGCGCCCGGCCAGATGGTGATGGGGTTCGAGGCATCGGATGCCACCGAGAAGCCGACGGCGACGACCGCGGTCGTGAGGCCGAGGAGCGCCGCGATCACCAACACGGATGCCGGCAGCGAGCGCCCGATGACGGGTGCGGCGACGGCGAGAGCGAGCAGCGGCACGACGAGCAGCGGAGTCCAGGCGGCGATCCCGCTGCCGACGAAAGCGTCCCAGCCGTCTCCGGTCGGAAACCCGAGCGCGAGCAGCAGCCGCCGTCCCGCACCCGCGACGCCGGGGTCGACGAGGGGCACACCGGGGTCGGCGAGGAGCGCCCACGGCGCACCGGTGCGCACGCGGTGCCAGACCAGCGGCGCGAAAACCACGGCGGACGGGATCGCGAGCCACAGCACGCGGCTGAGTCCGACGCCGCGTCGGGTGACCGCCGTGAGCACGATCGCGACGATCCACAGCGCCGCGAGGGCGGGCGCGAGCGACGGCGAGCACGCGAGCACAGCGGCGGCGAGGATCGACGCCATCCCCGCCGCGCTCCACGAGCGTGCCGCGACGACCGAGGTCCACAGCAGCCACGGCAGCAGGAGATGCGCGATGACGACCGTCGGCCTGCCGCCGATGAGCGCGTCCAGGAGCGACGGGGCGAGTGCCCAGCCGACGGCGACGACGGCGCGCACGAGGGCGCGATCCGTGAAGCGCGTCGCGGCGAACCAGCCGCCGAGTGCCGCAAGCGGGAGGGCGAGAACCCACAGCACGACGAGCGCGCGCGAAGGTTCGAGCGGTGAGAGCGAGCCGAGGGTCGCGATGACGGCGCTGAACGGGTCGGCGGGGCCGACCGTCGACCAACCGAGGGGTCGCAGGCCCGTCGCGGCATCCTGCCAGAGCCCTGCCACGGTGTCGCGCAGGGGCGCGAGGGCTCCGCCGCCGAGCACCGGCCAGGTGAGCAGCGACAGGAACGCGACGATCGAGACGACGAGCGCCGCGAGCACGATCCATGCGCCGCCGCCGCTGAAGAACTGGAGCTCACCGCGGCCCGTGCCCGCCGGGATGTCGTCGTCGAGTCGGTGGCGCAGCTCGGTCCGGGTGACGCGCAGCGGCGCGAGGCGCTGCCACGAGGCGACGCGGTCTGTGCGGATGCCGCGTCGGGTGCGGGCGACCGCCGCGGGCCGCGCCATGACGGTGGCCGCGGCGGCCCACTCCGGGAGGATCCGCACGGGCTGTTTGCCCAGCAACGCTCCGACGGAGCGCAGTAGCGCGAGGGGCAGCAGGCTCAGCCAGTGCAGCGGCACGGCGGGTGCGGGGGCATACGCGAGGCGGCGATGCAGCTGCGCCGTGCGCTGCCCGTAGGCGGCGCGCAGGGGGCTCACCTCGGGGGCAGCGACCGCCACCATCGCGGCGGGCGCCAGCACGATGCGTCCCCCACGCACGCGCGCACGGATGCCGAGGTCGAGGCCCTCGTCTGCCCCCGCGAGCGCGGTGTCGACGCCGCCGAGCGCCTTCCAGGCATCCGAGCGGACCAGGATGCCGCGCACGTCGGAACCGAGGACGTCTTCGCTCCCGTCGTACTGGCCCTGGTCGAGCTCGCCGTCGGCGAGGCCGACCGTGCGGCCGAAGCGCGTCATCGAGACGCCGAGCGAGACGATTCGGTCCTGCTCGTCGAGCCGGACCAGCTTCGGCGCCGCGAAGGCGACCGAGGGCGCGGTCTCGAGGGCGCCGGCGAGGTGGGCGAGCGCCTCAGCATCCGGAATCGTGTCGTGCGCCAGCACCCAGACCGCGTCGCCTTCGAGGCGGTGCGACCCGAGCGCGAGCGCCTGCGCGAAGCTCGTGCGCCGGTCGGCCGAGATGATCCCCTCGGCATCGGATGCCCGGGCGAGGGCCTGCACCTCGGCATCCGCGCCGCACAGGACGATCGTCAGCCCGTCGACGGGGCGCGTCTGAGCGCGGATCGCGGTGAGCGTCCGCTGCAGGTGGATGTCAGCGGCCACGCGCCCGTCGGGGCGCACGACCAGAAGCGCGTGGACTCGGGCGGGCATGACCCCGTCAGCCTACGTGCGGCGCCGGGGCGGCCAGCCCCGCCACGCCCACCACCCCGGTGATCGAGTGCCCGCGGCGCAGCCACGGGCGTATCGAGATCAGGCCCGACACCCCCGGTGATCGAGTGCCCGCGGCGCAGCCGAGGGTGTATCCAGATCAGGCCCGGCACCCTCCGGTGATCGAGTGCCCGCGGCGCAGCCGCGGGTGTATCCAGATCAGGCGCGACACCCCCGGTGATCGAGTGCCCGCGGCGCAGCCGCGGGTGTATCGAGATCAGGCGCGCCGCTTGAGCTTGCGCCGCTCGCGCTCGCTGAGTCCGCCCCAGATGCCGAAGCGCTCGTCGTTCTGCAGCGCGTACTCGAGGCACTTGTCGCGCACATCGCACGTCGTGCAGATGCGCTTGGCGTCGCGCGTCGAGCCGCCCTTCTCGGGGAAGAACGCCTCGGGATCGGTCTGCGCGCACAGCGCGTCGGCCTGCCAGGCGAGGGCACCGTCCTCTTCGACAGGGGCAGGCCGGCGAACCCCGGGAACCCCGAGGTTGACCGGGTCGACAAACCAGTTCTCAGGGACCCCGGAACGGTAACCCGCCATATCGCTCTCCCCACTGGTTTGTCGTCACGCTGGTCCGCGTGTTGCCTAATTACACCGCTGTCATTCCCCGGGGTCAAGTCGCAGATCGTAAACCCTCAAGGCGACATTGAATCTTCACCCGCGCGGCGACCGGCGTGTCGCGGCATCCGGAGTGCGAAAAAGTCAGGCGCCGGGCTGAGCGACGAATGCCTCGCCCGAGCCGCCGAGAGCGACGGCCGACGCGCCGCCGCCGACATAGGCGGCCTGTCCCGGCCGTGCGGTGACGGTGCTCGCGCCGTCCGAGATCGTCACGTCGCCGGCCGTCACGAGCACGATCGCCGGGCCTCGCAGGGGAACCCTCCGCTCGCCGGCGACCTCGACGCGCGTGAGAGCGAAGTCCGTCACGCCGACGTCATAGACCGTCACACCCTCGCCGATCGCGCGCGGCTCGACGAGCGGCGCAGGGCCGGTGCGCGCATCGAGCACGCGCAACAGCTCGGGCACGTCGACGTGCTTCGGGGTCAGGCCGCCGCGGAGGACGTTGTCGCTCGCGGCCATCAGCTCGACGCCAAGGCCCGACTGGTAGGCGTGCAGTACGCCCGCTGGCGCGAACAGGCCCTCGCCCCGGCGGAGCGTCACGAGGTTCATGAGCAGCGCGACGAACAGACCCCGATCGCCCGGGAAGTCGGATGCCGCGGCGCGCAGCACCGCGATCTCGCTCGCGAACTCGTCATCGTCGGCGTCGCCGAGCGCCGCCGTCAGTTCGGCGACGTCGGCCTCGGTGGCCTCAGCCAGGGCCCACGCCAGGGCGGCGCGCACGCCGCGCTCCTCGTCGACATCGGCTAACAGGTCATCGAGTCGGCGAACAGCGGGACGGGCGCCGAGCGACGCGAGCAGCCGACGCGTCGCCGCCACCGGCCGCAGCCCCACGAGCGCGCGGAACTCGTCGCTCAGCGCGACGATGATCTCGGGCTTGTGATTGTCGTCGCGGTACAGCCGGTCTGCCGCATCGCGCGGGATGCCGGCGGCCTCTTCGCGCGCGAACCCCTCGACTGCTTCAGCCTTGGTCGGGTGCGCCTGGATCGACAGCGACGAGCCGGCGGCGAGCAGCTTCAGAAGGAACGGCAGCGGCCGCTCCCCGGCATCCGCCAGCACGGTATCCAGCGTCTGATCACTGCCCGCGAGGTGCGACGGGCTGCCCGGGTGGTCGCCATACCAGATCTCCGCCTCGGGCGCGCCGGTGGGCTCGCGCCCCTCGAGCCGTGCGATGAGGTCGGTCGACCCCCACGAGTAGTCACGGGGTTCGTTGGCGATGGCGATGAGCATGCCCTCAGCCTAGAGCGGCGCCCCGCGATACCCTGATCGGACCATGGTCGTCCACACGAACCACCCGATCGCGGCTCCGCCGACGGCCCCGCCGCGCGAGAAGACGAGCCATCTCGTCCTGCGCGGATGGTGCATCTTCGTGATCGCGGCGGCTCTCGCGGGAACGTCGTGGCTCATGGCGTTCGGCGTCGTCGGCGCGGGCATCGTCGCGTTCGGGTCGGGCATCGTGTCGATCGTCGCGTGGATCGCGATCCGCCCCGAGGTGCAGTGGCGGCGGCTCCCCTGGCTGGCCCTGCTCTACGTCACGTGGGCGACGGCATCCCTCCTGTGGACCGCCTACCCGTCGGCGACGTTCGTGACGCTCCTGCTCCTGTACACGACGACCGTGCAGGCGCTGTTCGTCGGATCCGTGCTGACGTGGCGCGAGCTCGTGCGCTCGATCGCGTCGGCGCTGAAGTGGGTGCTCGGGCTGTCGCTCGTGTTCGAGCTGTGGGTGTCGCTCATCTGGGGCGGGCCGATCATGCCCGGGTTCGGGCATCCGCCGAAGGGCACCGACCCGATCGAGATGTGGAGTCGCGACAACCTCTTCGACTGGGATGGCCGCATCCAGGGCCTCTTCGGCAACGCGAACTCGCTCGCCTACGTCGCTCTGCTCGGGATGATGGTCTTCGCCGTCCGGATCGCGTCGGGAGCGCCCCGCCGCCCCCTGCTGTACGCGTGGTTCGCCCTCGCGGCGTTCCTCTTCGTCCGTGCGGGGTCGGCGACAGCGTGGCTCACCGCGGCGGCCGTCGCGGTCGTGCTCGCCACGGCGCTCCTCATGCGCACGACCCGGCGCCCGGGCGAGCGCACCCGCTACTACATCGCGTACGCGGTCGTCGGGTTCGGCGGACTCGCCGCGCTCTGGTTCGCGCGCGGCACCGTGTTCTCGCTGCTGGGCCGCTCGTCCGACCTCACCGGTCGCGAGGGCATCTGGGAGGTCGTCGGCGCGAAGGCGGCCGAGCGACCTGTGCTCGGCTGGGGGTTCTCGACCCCGTGGGTGCCGACCGATCCGATGTTCGACGGGTGGATCCTCGACCACGGTCAGTCGGTCATGCAGGCGCACAACATGTGGCTCGACGTCTTCTTCCAGCTCGGCGCCGTCGGATTCGTCCTCATCGTTCTCACGATGTTCGCGTTCGTGTGGCGGTCGTGGTTCTTCGCCGTCGATCGGCCGCGGTGGGACCTCGTCGCCGACCGCCCCTACTCCGCCGTCACGCTCGTGCCGACGCTGGTCGGGGCAATCCTCCTCGTGCAGGGACTCGCTGAATCGGCGCCGCTGCTCGGGTGGGGATGGCTCTTTCTCACCATGCTGGCGTTCAAGATCAAGCAGGCGCCGCTCATCGGCCGCGGTGCCTCCGAGCAGCGCCTCATCGGCGAGCAGGGCGAGCCGGCGCGGGCGCTGAGATGACGGCGGATGCCCGGGACGCCGAAAGCGGCGCGCTGGCGCGCCTGCTGGCATCCGCCGACTTCGCGCGCGCGCTGACGCTCACGATCTTCTCCGCGCTCGTGGGTGCGCACCTCATCGAGGCGCTGGGCGGCGTCGTCACCCTGCGCGCGATCATCGCGGGCCTGTGCATCATCGCGGTCGGGGTGCTCGCCGTGCGTCGCGAGGAGATCTCGCTGCTGCGACTCGTGCCGACGACCCTCATGATGCTCGTGATCTGGGCGTTCGCGAGCGTCTTCTGGAGCACGGCTCCTCTCGTGAGCTTCTGGCGGTGGACGGCGATGCTCGCCGTCGCCCTCCTCGCCGTCGCGATCGGTCACATCCGCGACACGCTCCAGACCGTGCGTGCGCTCGGCGATGTCCTGCGTACGGCGCTGAGCCTCTCGCTCGCGCTCGAAGTCCTGAGCGGCCTGCTGCTGGATACACCGCTCGCGTTCCTCGGCATCCAGGGGAACATCGCGGCGTTCGGGCCGCTGCAGGGCATCTTCGGCACCCGCAACATGTTGGGCTTCATCGCCGTCATCGCGCTCGTCACCTTCGCCGTCGAGATGCGCACGCACTCCGTGCGACCGGGCGTCGCCGTGTACTCGCTCTCGCTCGCGACCGGGCTCGGGCTGCTGTCGGCGTCGCCGACCGTGCTCGTCCTCATCGTCATTGTGGGTGTCGCGACGGGCGCGCTCACCCTCGTGCGCTCGGTCGCACCCGAGCGGCGCACCGCCGTGCAGTGGTCGCTCGCGGTGGTCGTGGCGGCAGCATCCATCGCCCTGTACGTGCAGCGCGCGCGCATCATCTCGGCGCTCGGCGCCGCCGACGACCTCTCCATGCGGGCATCGCTCTGGTCGATGGCGCGGTACTTCGCGGGCCGCCAGCCCGTGCAGGGGTGGGGGTGGTTCGGCGCGTGGGATCCGCAGCAGCAGCCGTTCCTCTCGATCAACCAGATCCTCCGGCAGCACCACACCACCGCGCTGAGCGCGTACGTCGACGTGCAGCTGCAGCTGGGCTGGGTGGGGCTGCTCCTCCTGTGCGTCCTCGGCGGCTTCGCCCTCGTCCGCTCGTGGGTGGATGCCAGTCGGCGCCGCTCGATCGTCTACGCCTGGACGCCGCTCACCGTCATCGCCCTCGCCGTCACGAGCGCGTTCGAGTCGTTCGCACTGTACGGCGTGGGCTGGATGCTGCTCGTGCTGTGCGCCGTGCGCGCCGGCCAGTCGCGCGGCTGGCGCGAGCGCTTGAGCACGCCGACGGGGACGATCCCGACGTTGCCCGGAAGGCAGGGCGGGTAGACTCGGCGAGTCATGTCGCACCCCTCTCCAGACCCCGCGGGGTTCGATCCGGCCACCGCCACCATCACGGTCGTCACCTTCAACCGCTCCGCGCTGCTGACCCGGCTGCTCGACAGCATCACCGCGATGGATCCGAAGCCGGGTCATCTCGTCATTGTCGACAACGCCTCGACCGATAACACCACCGAGGTCGTCGAGTCGTACCGCGAGCGCATCGGCGCGGCGGGAACCGAGATCGTCTACCGGCGGCTCGACACCAACACGGGCGGATCGGGCGGCTTCAGCGAGGGCATGCGCGTCGCGTACGAGCTCGGGTCGACCTGGATCTGGCTTATGGATGACGACGTCGAGGTCCTCCCCGACGGGCTTGCCCGCATGGGCGCGTGGGCCCCGCGGTTCAAGTCGATCCAGGGCCGGCGCTACGACTTCGACGGCAGCGAGTTCTACTGGCAGTACCGCGTCGCCGAGCGCCTCGCCATCCCCATCCCCTTCGCGCCCAGCGGCTTCGACGAGTCGGGCTACAAGGAGATGAACTCCGGCTGCTTCGAGGGCATGTTCATCCACCGCGACATCGTCACCCAGATCGGCCTGCCCGACCCGCGCTTTTTCATCTACTGGGACGACCAGACCTATGGATGGCTCGCGTCACGCGTCACGACATCCGTCATCGTGAACGAGTTCGTCCTGCGGCGCACGCGCGAGATCAAGCAGTGGGACATGGGCATCCGCCACATGAACGCCTCATCGGATGCCTACCGCTACTACATCATGCGCAATCGAGCGATCATCAAGCGCTACTACCGCGCGCTGGGCGCCTACCACCCGGTCTCGTTCGGACTCGGCACCTCCTTGACCTTCGGCAAGGAGATCATCAGACTGCTCTTCGTCGAGCACCGCGTGCGCGGCACCTCGCACCTATTCCGAGGACTCCGCGACGGCAAAGCGATCGCGAAGGATGCCGGGTGGCAGCCCATGCCGGCGCTCGTCGATCAGCCTGCGACCTGATTTTCCGGTGAGGCGCGCCGCTATTCGGGCGAATTCTCAGGAACGGTGGATTTCTCTGGGCGTTTCATGATAAAACTCTCATGAAGACACCTCATCCCCCCGGAGGCCCCCCACATGACCAGTCGCCCTCGGCGACGCTTCGGCGTCGTCGCGGCGGCCGCGTCGGCACTGGCGTTGCTGCTCAGCGGCATCGCCGGTCCGGCGTCCGCCGCCCCCACCTGCACGATGACCAACGCGCAAGCGCAGCAGCAGATCCTCTCTGAGGTCAACTATGCGCGTGTGTCGAGCGGCCTCGGCGCACTCGCTCTGAGCGCACCGATGAACGACGTCGCGACCGCGTGGTCGACATCGCAAGCCTCTGCGGGCGCGATGAGCCACAATCCGAACTACTCGACGCAGATCCCCGCCGGCTGGACCGCCGCGGGCGAGAACGTCGCGTTCAACTACGCACCGACGGCGGTGACCTCGGCCTGGCTGAACAGCACCGGACACCGCGCCAACATTCTGAACGCGGCCTTCACCCACATCGGAATCGGCATGGCGTGCGACTTGAGCGGACGCGCGTACTACACCCAGAACTTCGCCAGCTATCCGGCAGCGCCGTCTGCGCCCGCGCCCGCGCCATCGAACCCGACGGCGAGCTTCGCGGTGAGTGCGCACGTGCAGAACGTTGGTTGGATGAACGGATACGGCACGACCGGCCGCGGGCTGCGACTCGAGGCGCTTCGCGTCACCCAGCAGGGCGGACAGTCACTGTGCGTCCGAGCGCACGTCGCGAACATCGGGTGGATGGGTGCGCAGTGCACATGGGGTGTCGGCACGACTATCGGCGTCGGCACCGAAGGTCGGTCGCTCGCAATCGAAGCGCTCGAGATCTGGTCGCCTGGCGGCAACGTCTCGGCGGAGGCCCACGTTCAGAACGTCGGTTGGCAGGGCGCGCGCCAGTCAACCGGTCCCGACGGACACATCTACATCGGTACGACCGGCCTCGCCTTGCGCATGGAGGCTCTGCGGCTGTGGTTCTGAGCACCCAGCTCCGAGTCTCAGGTTGACGAAGCACGGTCGGTGACGGCGGAAACGCGCCGCCACCGACCGGTGCCTCACTTTCGAAGGCGAGCGAGCGCCCACCGGTTAGGCTGGAATGTCGGCGCGAGCCGAGTCGCCAACCGCTCCCCTATGTCCGCGGAGGTCTCGTGGAATACGTACTGCAGAACCTCGTGTTCCCATCGGAACGCGACCCCGATCTGCTCCCGCTCTACGCCGACCCCGAGACCTGGACCGCCGTCGATGACGAGCCCATGCGCGTCTCGAGCCGCGCGCGCCTCCGAGACGTCATCGACCGCACGCGCACACGCGTGGTGGCGGGACGGCGCGTCTCCTTCGGCACGTACTTCAACGCCTTCCCCGCGTCGTACTGGCAGCACTGGACGCCAGTGCGCGCCGTGCGTCTTACCGTGCGCACGAACGGGCTGGCGACGATCCTGGTCTACCGATCGACAGGTTCGGGCGTGCTGCAGCGACTGGAAACCCGCGAGGTCGACGGCTCGGCCGTCACTCACATCGACTTGGCGCTCGACATGTACAGCGACGGCGGCTGGATCTGGTTCGACGTCGCCGCCGACGAACAGGATGTCGTGGTCGAGGGAGCGACGTGGTCGACCGAGCAAACTCCCGTCCGAAGCGGCAACGCGAGCATCGGCATCACGACGTTCAACAAACCGGAGTACTGCGTCGACACGCTCAGCACGCTGGCATCCGCCCCCGATGCCCTCGAGGTCATCGACCGGATCTATGTCGTTGACCAGGGGGACCGCACCGTCTCCTCCCAACCGGAGTTCGCAGCGCTCGCTGCGCGGCTCGGCGACAGGCTCGAGATCATCACCCAGCCGAACCTCGGCGGGTCGGGCGGGTTCTCCCGCGCGATGTTCGAGACCCTCGCCCGCGGCGAGAGCGAGTTCGTCCAGCTCATGGACGACGACGTGCGCATCGAGCCTGAGTCGGTGCGCCGGTCCGTCGTGTTCGCGCGCTACGCGACGACACCCACGATCGTCGGCGCACACATGTTCGATCTCCTCGATCGTCCGAAACTCCATGCGTGGGCCGAGGTGGTCGACGAGCAGCCCTTCATGTGGCGCACACTCCAGCAGGAGCGGATGCCGCACGACTTCGCCGCGGCGAACCTGCGGCAGTCGCCCGACCTGCACCAGCGCCTCGACTCCGACTACAACGGCTGGTGGATGTGCCTCATCCCGACCGAGGTCGTGCGTGCGATCGGGCTCGCGCTGCCGGCATTCATCAAGTGGGATGACGCGGAGTACTGCCTGCGCGCTCGCGATGCAGGCTATCCGACCGTGTCCGTGCCCGGCGTCGCGCTCTGGCACGTCTCCTGGGTCGGCAAGGACGACACGATCGACTGGCAGGCGTACTTCCACGCCCGGAACCGGATCCTGGCGGGCTTGCTCCACTCGCAGGCTCCCGACGGCGGAACGCTGCCTCGCCACAGTCGCCGCATGGACCTCAAGCATCTGATGATGATGCAGTACTACCCGGTGGCGCTCCGACACCGGGCGCTGCGCGACATCCTCTCCGGTCCTGCGCATCTGCGCGCCGGGCTCGCGACGGCGATGCCCGACGCGCGAGCACTCGCCGCGCAGTTCCCCGAGACCGTCGTGTACCGCGATGCCGGCGCGCCGCTGCACGCCCGGCGCGGGCGACAGGTGTTTCCCTGGAGCAAGCAGCGCGAGTTCGACAGCCCGAGAGGTCTGGCACTCCAGGTGTTCACAGCTTCCACGTTGCTCTCGCACTGGTTCCACCGGCCGCGACCGGAGAGCCTCGCCCAGCCGGAGGTTGAGTTCGCAAAGGCTGACGCCCACTGGTGGCGTGTGCCGCGCTACGATAGCGCGCTGGTCAACGCGGCCGACGGCTCGGGGAAGAACGTGTACACGCGCGACCGCGCACAGTTTCGCCGCATGATCCTCGACAGCGTCCGACTGCATCGCGCACTGCGCCGACGTTGGTCGTCGCTTGCGAAGCAATACCGCGACGCGCTTCCAGGCCTCGTCTCCGAGGATGCCTGGCGTGCGACATTCGCTCCCGACTGAGCGGGCTCAGACCCGTGCGTGATCCTCGTTGTACCGATCGAGAACGGCGCCGATGGCGTCATCCATGACGAGTGCGCCGCGATCGAGGTAGAGCCCGCGCGTGCAGAAACGGCGGAGGTCCTTCTCGTTGTGGCTGACGAAGAAGAGCGTCCGCCCCTCGGCGAGCAGTTCGTCGATGCGCCGGTAGCACTTGTCGCGGAAGCCTTTGTCGCCGACGGCGAGCACTTCGTCGACGAGCAGAATCGGCTCCTCGAGCCGTGAGACCACGGAGAACGCGAGGCGCACCTTCATACCGCTCGACAGATGCTTGTACGGCATCTCCTCGAACTCCCCGATCTCGGCGAACGAGATGATGTCGTCGTAGCGCCTGGCGACCTCGGCCTTCGACATCCCGTGGAGGCCCGCGGTCAGCCGCACGTTCTCGCGCACAGTCAAGTCCCCGACGAATCCGCCGGTGATCTCGATGAGGGGGGCCACTCCCCCGGATACGACCACGTCGCCCTCGTCGGCAAGGAGCACCCCGGCCACCAGCTTCAACAGGGTCGACTTCCCCTGACCGTTCCGACCGACGACGCCGATCGCCTCGCCGCGGCGAACGTCGAACGAAACATCTCGAAGCGCCCAGAACTCGCCCGGCCGGGCCCGTCGGGTCGAACCGCCGAAGAGGTCTTTCAGGCTGCGTCCGCCGCGCCGGTTCTTGCGGAAGCGGACCCCCAGACGGTCCGCGTGGATGACGACATCCGACATCACAGCTCCTTCAGCACCGCCGGCTCGAGACGTCGGAAGACGACGACTCCGAGCGCGAGGAGCGCGAGCGACATGAGGGCCGCGACACCCACGGCGACGGCGTCCCACTGCCCGGGGAACAGGCCCGAACGGTAGAGCACGAAGATGCCCGTCAGCGGGTTGCACAGCGCGAGCTCACGGATCGGCGACGGCAGATCGGAGAGTCCGTAGATGACCGGCGAGGCGTAGAAGAGCGCCCGGAGGATGAGGCGAGTGGTCCGTTCGAGGTCTCCCCACAGCGCGCACAGCGGCGCGATGAGAAGACCGAGACCCACGAGCAGGATGAGCTGCAACAGGACGCCCAGGGGAAAGAGCAGGATCAAGGGGCTGAGCTCGACCTGGGGAACCGCGAGGACGGCGAACAGCACGAGCACGGGGATCGAGAAGGCGAACTCCACCCCCTTGCTGAGCACGATCCGATTGATCCAGATCGAGCGGGGAATCGCGGTCGACCGGACCAGTCGGGCATCCCTGCGGAAGGCCTTGGTGAAGTCGGTGACGGCAGCGTTGAACCACACCCATGGGAGCAGACCCGCCATGAGGAAGACGATGTAGGGGGTCTCTCCGACACTTCCGCGCTGGAAGACCTGCGTGAAGACGAACCAGTAGATCACGCTCATGACGAGCGGATCGAGCACCGACCACAGGTAGCCGAGCGCGCTCGTCGAGTAGCGCACCTTGAGATCTCGCGCCGAGAGCAGCCACAGGGAGTGCAGATACCGCCGCGGCGATCCGGGCGCTCCGACGGTGGCGATGGTCACGGGTCGATCCTAGATCGACGCCGTCAGGCGAGCTGGTTGTTCCACATCGACAGCGCCGAGCCGATCGCCATGTGCATGTCGAGGTACTGGTAGGTGCCGAGGCGCCCGCCGAAGTGGACGTCCGCCTCGCCCTTCGAGAGCTCGCGGTAGGCGAGCAGCCCCGCGCGGTCGTCGGGGGTGTTGACCGGGTAGTACGGCTCGTCGGCACGCGTCGCGAAGCGTGAGAACTCGCGCATGATCACGGTTCTGTCGGCCGGGTAGCGGTCGGCGCGCTCGGGGTGGAAGTGCTTGAACTCATGGATGCGGGTGTAGGGCACCTCGGCATCCGCGTAGTTCATGACACTCGTTCCCTGGAAGTCGCCGACCTCGAGCACCTCTTCTTCGAAGTCGAGGGTGCGCCAGCTCAGCTCGCCCTCGGCGTAGTCGAAGTAGCGGTCGACGGGCCCCGTGTAGACGATCGGGAGCTGCCCGACCGTCGCGGTCTTGTTGAGCGGCTGCGACTCGTCGAAGAAATCGGTGTCGAGACGGACCTCGATGTTCGGGTGATCGGCCATCCGCTCGAGCCAGGCCGTGTAGCCGTCCGTCGGCAGGCCCTCCCACGTGTCGTTGAAGTACCGGTTGTCGTAGGTGTACCGCACGGGCAGCCGACTGATGATCTCGGCGGGAAGGTTCTTCGGATCGGTCTGCCACTGCTTCGCGGTGTAGTCGCGGATGAACGCCTCGTACAGCGGGCGCCCGATGAGGCCGATCCCCCGCTCTTCGAGGTTCTGCGCGGTCTTCGGGTCGAACTCGCCGGCGAGCTCGTGCACGAGCGCGCGCGCCTGATCCGGCGAGTGCGCGGCCTGGAAGAACTGGTTGATCGTGCCGAGGTTGATCGGCAGCGGATACACGACGCCGCGGTGGTTCGTGTAGACGCGGTGCACGTAGTCGGTGAACGTCGTGAAGCGGTTCACGTACTCCCACACGGCCGGGTTCGACGTATGGAACAGGTGCGCGCCGTAGCGGTGCACCTCGATGCCGGTCGTCGGCTCGTTCTCGCTGTACGCGTTTCCGCCGAGGTGGTGGCGGCGGTCGATGACGGTGACCTTGCGGCCGGATGCGGCGGCCCGCTCGGCGATCGTGAGACCGAAGAAGCCCGAGCCGACGATGAGGAGATCCATGGGGGCGCTTTCTCTGGGTGTAAGCGAGTCCGGCGTGCGACGCGCTCCTGATCCGCAGTGCGCGTCCGGTCGCGCAGGCGTTGACACAACGATGAACTAGACTAACCGACTGTTGTCCACAAGCCCGGAGGTACAGATTGTCTGAGGCGTGGGCGCCCGCAATCCCGTCCGTGCTCATCGCGCTGGCTCTCCTTTTTCTGCCGGGCGCCGGTGTGATCCTTGCGGGCTGGGGGCCGCGCTCCCTGCGAATGTGGCTTATGGCTCCCGCGCTATCCGTCGCGCTTGTGGCGGGGTCCGCAACGGCCGGCGGTCTCGTCGGCGTCCGCTGGTCCCTCCTGCCAGTAGCGTTCACCACAGCACTGTGCGCGGCGCTCGCCTATGCGCTTCGACGTTGGGTGAAGCGTTCCCGGGACTCCGCACCGACAACCGCCGAAGCCGAAAGAACCCGCACGGGATGGCAGCCAGCAGTGGCCGCCATCGTCGGTGTGCTGGGAGCGTTCGCGGTGATCACCGCTCAACTGATGAGCGCCTTCGGGAGTCCGCAGAACATCTCTCAGACTTTTGACAACATCGTCCACCTCAACGCGATCCGACTCGCGCTGGACGCGGGTGATGCCTCGATCTTCCAGATCGGCAGCGCCTCTGACGTGCCGTGGTATCCCAATGGGTGGCACTCGCTCGTGACACTGACATCTCTGCTCGGAGGCGGGAGCATCCCTCTCGCCGTCACTGCCGCGAACATCGCGATCTGCGCGTTCGCTTGGCCGATGTCGACGCTCGCTCTCGCAGCGGCCCTCTTCCGTCACCGGCCCGCCGCGCTCGCTGCTGCTGCTGCGTTGTCGACGGGGTTCGGAGCGTTTCCGATACTGCTGCTGTACTTCGGTGTCCTGTACCCGAACGCGACAGCGTACGCGATACTCCCCGCGGGGATCGCAGCGGTCTGGTGCCTTGTCGACGCACGAAGCCGAGAGGTCGCACGAGCGGCGTCTCTGCTGGCGCTGGTCGCCGCGGGGATCGCGATGGCGCACCCGAACGCGCTGCTCGCGCTCTACGCCGTCACCGCTGTTCCCGCCATCGGGATTCTCTTCGCGCGCGCCCGCCAGGCGGCAACTCGGCGAGCATCGCAGTCAGCCGGAGTATGGACGCTCGGGATTGTCGCTCTGGGAGTGTTCCTGTGGCGAGTCGGACGCACGAACAGTGGAATGTCCGGATGGGGCGGGTGGCAGACAGTAGCGCAAGCGCTCGGCGAGGCGGCAGTGATAGCCCCGCGTGCCTACCCGGTGACCATCACGGCAGCCGCTCTACTTCTGCTCGGCATCGGAGCTGTGATACGCCGACCAGAACGATGGTGGCGGGTCGGTCCGCCGTTCGCCGCGGCGGCGTTTCTCTTCATCGTGGTGAGCGGACTGCCCGCGGGAACACGGTTCCGCGACCTGCTCACGAGTCCGTGGTACAACGACCCGTACCGCCTCGCAAGTCTGCTTCCCATCGTGGGAGTGCCCGTCGCGGTCCTCGGCGCGCTCATCGTCATCGATCTGCTGTCCTCGGGTATCCGGCGACTGGGCGGGCAAGAACGGGTTCGTGTGCCCGTGGTCGCCGTCGCGATCACCGCGCTCTTCAGCGTTGCCCTCGGTCCGAACGTGAGCGCCGTCATGGACGACGCCCGCATCGCTTATCGGACCGACGCATCCTCGGCTCTCCTCACCACCGACGAGCGGGCGCTGCTCGATCGACTGAGCACGCGAACGGCCGACGACTCGCTCATCATCGCCAACCCGTGGACGGGAGGATCGCTCGCTTTCGCGCTCGGTGGACGCGATGTCACGTCGTTGCACGTCTTCGGAACTCGCTCCACCGACGAGGAGTTTCTCGACGCGCACCTGCGGGACATAGACAGCGATCCGAGGGTGTGCGAAGCGGTAGTCCGGACGGGGGCTGACTACGTCCTCGATTTCGGCGCACAGAACGTCTTCAATGACCCCGCGTCAGGACACGAACGAGAAGGTCTCAACGATCTGACTCCCTCGCGCCACCTGGTGCTCGTCGATTCTGAAGGCGACGACGCGCGTCTGTTTGCCATCGAGGGTTGTCCGGCGTGACTACGCGCTCCGTCGCCATCGCCTACGACTGCCTCTTCCCACTTACAACGGGAGGCGGCGAGCGCCAGTACCGGGCGTTCGCAGAGGACCTTGGCGCGCGCGGGCTGGAAGTCGACTATTTGACGGCCCGCCAGTGGACTGACAATCCTCCCGCGGCAGACGGGTTTCGGATCAGCGCAGTCACGGACGCCCTTCGGCTCTACGACGACCGGGGCGTGCGCCGCACTCCGGCTGCGCTCGCGTTCGCTTGGGGCTTGTTCCGCGCCCTCCGCCGCAAGCGCCGCCAGTATGACGTGATCGTGGTGAGCGCCCTTCCCGTCCTGAACGTCTTCGCCGCTCGCGTCGCACTGTGGCGGTCGGGGACCAGTATTGTCGTTGACTATCTGGAAGTGTGGCACCGCCGCCAATGGGTGGAGTACGCGGGGGCATTGACCGGCACGATCGCCTGGGCCCTCCAGCGACTGGCGATCGCAATGACCCCGATCGCTACGTGCCACTCGAAGCTGAGCGCCGACCGCCTTCGTGCCGAAGGACTCCGCCGCGAGGCCCTCATCAGCCCAGGGCTGATCTCACCGCGCGACCAGGAGCCGGTCCCCTCCGACGCTGCCAGCCCGCCTTTCGCGCTCTACGCTGGCCGCCACATCCCGGACAAGCGGGTCGAGTCGCTGCCCGCTGCGGTCGCACACGCTCGCACTGACGTGCCGGACCTGCGCCTGGTCATCCTCGGAGATGGTCCGAGCAGCGATGCGGTGCGCGCGGAGGTCGCCCGTCAGCCGAGCGGCGACCAGTGGATCTCCATGCCCGGCTTCGTATCCGAAGTCGACCTGGCAGAGCTCATGTCGACCGCGGCCTGTCTCGTCAATCCCTCGCGTCGCGAGGGCTATGGTCTCGTCGTCGTCGAGGCCGCCGCCTACGGAACCCCCGCCGTGCTCGTTGCTGGCGAAGACAACGCCTCGACTGAACTCGTCGAAGACGGTGTCAACGGCTACGTCGCCCCAGACGCCAGCGCTTCCGAACTCGGCGACACGATCTCGCATACAGTGCTCTCCGGCGCGAAACTGCGCGACACGACACGAGACTGGTACCGAGATGCGGTATCCAACCGCACCATTTCACGCACCATTGACGCGCTCCTCCTGCAGCTGGAGACGACGCCCGGACCAGCGAGGTTCGGACTCAGAAAGCAGAAACACCAATGACGACACCGACAGGACAACACCCGGTGGAACTCACGATCCTCATGCCATGCCTGAACGAGGCAGAGACACTCGCCGTTTGCATCGGGAAGGCTCAGGGCTTCCTTTCGAGGACCGGTATCTCGGGTGAGGTGCTCATCTCCGATAACGGCAGCACCGACGGCTCGCAGCAGATCGCAGCGGATCTCGGCGCGCGAGTAAGCGACGCACCCCGCCGGGGGTATGGGGCCGCCCTGATCAACGGGATCGAGAACGCGCGCGGCCGATTCGTGATCATGGCTGACGCCGACGACAGCTACGACTTCGAGAACCTCGAGCCGTTTGTCGATCGTTTGCGCGGCGGCGCCGACCTCGTGATGGGCAATCGTTTCGCGGGCGGGATCGAGCCGGGAGCGATGCCGCCGTTGCACAAGTACCTCGGGAACCCGGTGCTTTCGGCGATCGGACAACTCTTCTTCCGACCCGGAGTGCGGGACTTTCATTGCGGACTGCGCGGATTCAATCGGGAACGCATCCTCGAGCTCGGGCTTCAGACGACCGGGATGGAGTTCGCGTCCGAGATGGTCGTGAAGTCATCGCTGGCTCGTTATCGGATCGACGAAGTGCCGACAACGCTGAAGAAGGACGGGAGGTCCCGTCCTCCGCACCTGCGCAGCTGGCACGACGGCTGGCGCCACCTGCGATTCTTGCTGATCTTTGCCCCGCGCTGGCTGTTCGTCTATCCGGGGCTCGTTGCCTTCTTCCTCGGCGCACTAGCCGTCGCCGTCCTCTCGTTCGGGGGCGTCGAGATCGCGGGAGTCGGCTTCGACGTCACAACAATGGTCTACGCCAGCGCTCTGTGCGTGATCGGCTATCAGTCGTTGATGTTCTTCTGGCTCACCAAGCTCTACGCGACGCAGGAGGGATTCCTCCCGACCAGCCCGCGCTACCGATCTCTGGTCGCCAGGTGGAGCGCCGAACGCGGCCTTCTGATCGGGCTCGGATTCTTCCTGCTCGGGGTAGTGATCGGCATCACGCAGGTTGTGCGCTGGGGAAGCCTTGATTTCGGTCCGCAGGATGCGGCGGCAGTCATCCGCATCGCGATCCCGAGTTCGCTGGGGATGATCCTCGGGTTCCAGACTGTCATGATGAGCTTCTTCTCAGGCGTGATAGCGATCCCGCGCCGCGAGGTCCGCCCAGACGCGATTATTGAGAACTAGCTGATGCCGAACAGGATCGTCGTCGACCTCCTCGGGTATACCGGACGTCGAGGCGGCACCGAAACCTACGCTCGGGAACTGATCCCGCGGCTGCCCGGACTCATCCCGGACGCAGAGTTTGTCGCGATCACCGGTCGCGCGGCAGCGGCGGAGGTATCCGACTTCTTTCCAGGGGCTGTTCGCCGCGTGCCGTGGGTGGGGGCGGATCGGGTGACGTGGGCACTCGCCGGCGTCGCCAAAGTGAATCGCCTTGCTCGGGTGCTCGACGCGTCCATGCTGTGGTGCCCGGCGAACTTCGGCCCCGTCGTCCGAACGAGGGTGCCGCGTGTCGTCACCGTGCACGATGCGATCTACCACGAAGCCGACGGCCCTCTCTTGTCACGCGCACTCAGCACGGCGACTTCGTGGCTGATGACTCGGTCAGCGATGACCGCCGACCGCGTCATCACGGTGTCGAATGCCGCAGCGAACGCGATCGAAACGCACATGCGAGTATCCAGCGAGCGGATTGTCGTCGTGCCCAACGGGTCCATGAAACCCTCTCCGCCGGTGGACGCTGCAGCGATCGTGAGTGCGCTCGGCATCCCGCTCTCGCGCCCGATCGTCCTCAGCACCGGCAACCGACTGCCGCACAAGAACTTCGACGCACTGTTGAGTGCGATCGAGACAATCCCGTCGCACTCCCGCCCCCTGACCATCATCACCGGAAGCCGCGACAGTGACCCGCTGCGTGCGGCGATCGAGCAACGAGGACTTGTCGACGACGTGCGCCTTGTCGGTTGGGTCACCGCCACCGAGCTTGAAGCTCTCTACGCCGTCGCTGAGCTCTACGTCTGCCCTTCTCGCGTCGAAGGCTTCGGACTCCCCGTGGTGGATGCGTTACGGCGCGGCGTCGCCGTCGTCGCCAACGACATTCCCGTTCTGCGAGAAGTCGGCGGGAACGCGTCGATCTATGTCGATGCCGAGGACGCGAACGCATTCGGCAAGGCGATTGCGCGGTGTGTGTCAACTCCACAGACGCAGGCCGAACGGGCGCGAGCGCGTTCGTGGGCCGAGCACTTCACCTGGGACTCAGCGGCCGCGACAACAGCGAACGTCCTCGCATCCGCGATCAAGGGGCGCGGATGAGTGGGACGGTCGCCCCACGTATCGACGTCGTCGTGCCGGTGTACGGCGGCTGGACCTTCGTCGAGAGGTGTGTTGCCTCGCTGCAGGCGCAGACCGTCCCGGTGAATGTGATCGTGGTCGACGACCGGTCGCCCGACGACACGCTCGATCGACTTCGAACCACCTTTCCCGATGTGACCCTCATTGCGAACACCGTCAACCGAGGGTTCTCGGCGAGTTGCAACACGGGCGTTCGCGCGGGTACTGCTGAGATCGTCGTCTTGCTCAATAGCGACGTCGAGACGGTTCCGACGTTTGCCGCGAACCTCCTCGCAGCGTTCGACGAGGCTGGTTCGCAGGTCGGGACCGTTGCGCCAGCGCTGCTCTCGCCCGACGGAACCGTCGATTCCTTCGGGATCACCATCGATGTGACCGGCGCAGGGTATGTGCGCTATCACGGCGCAGACGTGCACACGATCAACGCGACCACCCCCGCTGTTCTCGGACCGTACGGCGCGCTCGCCGCGTATCGAAGGGAAGCGCTGAATGATGCCGGCCTCCTAGACGAGAACATCTTCATGTACGGAGAAGAGCTTGAACTCGCCGTTCGCCTGCGCGCATGCGGGTGGGAGGCCGCGGCAGTCCCATTCATCGGAGGTACACACATCGGCGGCGCGAGTGCTGGCAAGGCGTCGCCTCGCCAGTTGTACCTCGCGGGCTTCGGACGCGGGTACTTCTTGCGCGTCTACCGCATCCTGTCCCAGCGACATGGTCCGCGGGCGGCCCTGTCCGAGTTCCTCGTCACGATCGTCTGGACGTTCGATCGGCGCGATCTTGTGGCATGGCGTGGCCGCCGCGACGGCTGGCGCGCCGGCAAGCCGGTCGCACGCCGTGCGCTACCGCCGGAGGCAGCCGACCGCACGATCGGGTTCCTCCGAGGGATGCAGATGCGCCGAGCGGGATACTGGTCCCGCCTCAAGTGACCGTGTCCGGTTCGGCTCGGTGTGCCTGTTCCGCGTCGCGGCGGGACCGTAGGACACGGCGCACGCGCCAGAATTGGTAGGCCGTCACGAGCAGTTCGGAGACCGCCAGCGCCACCGCGACTCCCGTCACGCCGAGGGTCATTGCTCCCGCGATCATGATGGGGATGCCGACCACCGCCCCGATCAGCGTCGACAGCGCGAGGTCCTGGGTGCGGCCGAGCTGCACCAAAGCAGCAAGTCCGAGCACCTGACCGTATGTCACCGCGAACAGCACCACTCCGAAGACGAACGACAATCCGAATCCGAGGTCGATCTGACCGTGGGAGAGGAAGTCCGTCGCCCAGGGGCCGAGGGCGAACACGCAGGCACCCGCGACCATGCTGATCAACGGAACCAGCCGCACGGCGGTCCGGATCCGAGCGGGTAGCTCGGACGGCCCTCTCTCAGACATCCAGCCCTGGATGAACTGGAGGATGGGCGCGAAGGCAGTGACTCCGAATCGGAACAGCTTGTCGCCCATGGCATACAGTGCCATCGCCGTCGGGCTCACGGCATTGAGGATGAGCAGTGGCGCCGACACGTACGCAGCCTGTGTCGCGGCAGTCGCCACCGCGTGCCGGCGTTCACCCAGGCGGCCGAAAGCGGCGCGGGGCGACCAGCCGAACTGGACGTGACCGTCGCTACCCTGGAGCACGGTGCGTGCCGAGATCAGTACGGCGGCGACGTTGAAAACGAGCTGCGTAGCGACGGTCGCGACGATGCTCCGCGTCAGGAGCATGACGACGAGACTCACAACGACGCCGAGCGTCTGCGGCAGCATGTCGAGCCAGAACAGCCGTCCTGGACGGGCCTCCCCGATGAAGTACCACGACGCGCCGACGTAGACCGAGAGGTAGGCCGCGCAGCCCACCGCGACGAGCGCAAGGTGGTCGGGGTTGAGGAGTCCCATCACCAGGACCATCGCCGGGAAGGCAAGCACGAAGAGGTAGGCACGGCTTACGAGCGAGTCGGCGTACCACTGCGGACGCTGCTCACGTGGCATCGCGGCGACCTCACCTGCGCCGGTCGTCCCCCAACCGAACGAGACCGCGACGCCGAAAAGGCCAGCCGCGGACTGGATCGACGAGAGGACCCCCCAGTCGTACTCCCCCGCGCCGCCGATGATCACCGGCGCCGCGAGCACCGTGACGGCGGCACCGAGACCTGTCGTCACAGCAAACGCACCGAGACGCCTGCCTGCCTCCCGGCGCTCAGACATCGGGCTCCACGCCCACGCTCAGACGTTCGATCGCCGATAGCGTGCGCGGGGCGATTCGACCGCTTCGGCCCCGCACGGCATCGCGAAAGCCATGCGCGGCCGCAACGAACTGCGCTCTCCGGTCAGGCGAGGCGAGGCTCGTGTAGCTGACGTCGACCAGAAGATACGCCGTGCGGCGCATCAGCCATAGAACGGCCCCCCGGCGGTGCCGACGCCACAGGAGGAGGCCGTTTCGCACCATGTAATACGTGCGGAAAGGCGCGTGATACCTCCAGTATCGCTGTCGACCGAGGATGCGGCGGTGCCGACCGAATACGATCAGTGGGCGCAGCTCGCCGAGCGAGTGCCCGAGTTCGAGGCCGGGGACGAGATAGATCTCGTAACCCGCCGAACGCGCGCGCAACGTGTACTCGCTGTCGACGGCGTCAATGACGAAGTCGTCTGCCAGAGGCCCGATCTTGTCGAAGGCAGCGAGCAAGATCACCTGACCGGACTGGATGGGATCGAGTGGACGGCCGCCGCTGATCACGCTGATCTCGTCACCTTCGACGAGAGCTGGCGCGACGGCCGCGACCGGCGAACCCGCTGCGAGCGAGCCTTCCATGAAGGCGCGGGCGCGTTCGACGTAGCCGGTCGGCACGATCGAGTCCTGGTCGAGAACGAGAGCGAACCTGGCGCCGAGTTGTGCCGCACGTTCAAGCCCGGCGTTCAGTGCCCCGGCGATCCCTCGATTCTGCCGAAGATCGATCGTCTCGAGCCTCGATGAGGTGACTTCCCACGTGCGGACGGCGTCGCTGCCGTCATCGACGACGATGACGCGCTCAACCTGATCGAGAAGCTCTTGCGCTCGACCGGCGAGGTCGGAGGGTGGGTGATATGCGGAGATGACCGCTACCGTTCCATCCGCACTCGTGCTTCCAGCCATCGCTCAACCTCTCACGCCTGGCCTTCAAGCCAGTTCGGGCAAGGCCCAAGCCTATCGGCGGACGCCCGGATGCTCGCCGCAAGCTCGGCGGTAGACTCGTGCAACGGTCGCCGCGCCCACAATCGTCGCGCGGCTAAAACGACAGGAGTTCCGCGTGCCAGATCACGTGCTCATCACCGGCGGCGCAGGGTTCATCGGCACCCGCTTGGCTCGACGTTTCGTCGACGCGGGCTACACGGTCTCGGTTCTCGATTCGCTCGTCGCCCAGGTCCACGGCGAAGATCCCGAGAACACCTCTCCGCTGCTGCGCTCGCTCGACGGAGTCGCGGATGTCATCCGCGGTAGCGTGACGAGCGCAGATGACTTGCGCGCGGCCCTGCGCGGTGCGTCGATCGTCATCCACCTCGCGGCGGAGACCGGCACAGGTCAGTCAATGTACGAGATCGATCGCTACGTCGAGACCAATGTCGGCGGCACGGCGAAGCTCCTTGACATCCTCAGCAACGAACCGCACGCGGTGAAGCGCATCGTGATCGCCTCGTCGCGCTCGATCTACGGCGAGGGCGCGTACCGGACACGCGATGGGCGCATCGTCTATCCCGGACATCGCAATGAGGAAGACATGGCGGCCGGCGACTTCGAGGTGCACTCCCCCGGCGAAGACGTCCTCACCATGGTGCCGACCGGCGAGGACTCGCTGCTCCATCCCTCATCGGTGTACGGCATCACCAAGCAGATGCAGGAGTCGCTCGTGATGACGGTCGCTCCCGGCATCGGCGTCGAACCGGTCTCGGTGCGCTACCAGAACGTGTACGGACCAGGGCAGTCGCTCAAGAACCCGTACACCGGCATCCTCTCGATCTTCTCGACGCTGATCCGACGCGGCGCCGAGATCAACATTTTCGAGGACGGCTTGGAAAGCCGCGACTTCGTGTATATCGACGATGTCGTGGAGGCGACCTTCGTCGCCGCCACGGCGCGCCAGGCTGCAGGCGGCACGTTCAACGTCGGCTCAGGTGAAGCCACCACCGTTCTCGACGTCGTCGAGGCGTTGTTCGACGCCTTCGGCACCCGCACGCCTACGCGCGTCTCGGGGAACTTCCGGCTCGGCGACATCCGCCACAACGTCGCCGACACCTCGCGGCTGCGCGACACACTCGGCCTCACCGCCACCGTCGCATTCCCCGAGGGCGTCCGCCGGTTCGTCGAATGGGTGCTCACCGAGCCGATCGAGGGTGAGGGTTACGACCGCTCGCTCGCCGAGCTTTCCGCGCGAAGCCTGCTGAAGTAGCGCCCACTGGGGCGCCACCCAGGTGCACCCGACGGTCCATGGCAGGATGGACTCCTGTGAAAGGCATCATCCTCGCCGGAGGTTCGGGCACGCGGCTGCACCCGATCACGTTGGGCATCTCCAAGCAGCTCATCCCGGTCTACGACAAGCCGATGGTCTATTACCCGCTGTCGACGCTCATGCTCGCGGGCATCGATGACATCCTCGTCATCACGACTCCCCACGACGCGGAGCAGTTCGAGCGGCTGCTCGGCGACGGCTCGCAGTTCGGGGTCAACCTGACGTTCGCCCGCCAGCCCTCGCCTGACGGGCTCGCGCAGGCGTTCACGATCGGCGCGGACTTCATCGGCGACGAGAAGGTCGCCCTCGTCCTCGGCGACAACCTGCTCTACGGCCCCGGCCTCGGCTCGCAGCTCAAGCGCTACGCGGACATCGACGGCGGCGCCGTCTTCGCGTACTGGGTCGCCGAGCCGTCGGCCTACGGCGTCGTGGAGTTCGACGGCGCCGGTCGCGCGATCTCGCTCGAAGAAAAGCCCGCGAGTCCGAAGAGCAACTTCGCCGTCCCCGGCCTGTACTTCTACGACAACGACGTCGTGGAGATCGCGCGGGGGCTGCAGCCCAGCCCGCGCGGCGAGTACGAGATCACGGATGTCAACCGCGCCTACCTCGAACGCGGCACGCTCCAGGTCGCGGTGCTCCCCCGCGGCACCGCCTGGCTCGACACGGGCACCTTCGACCAGATGACGGATGCCGGTGACTACGTGCGCACCATCGAGCGCCGCACCGGCATGAAGATCGGCGCGCCCGAAGAGGTCGGCTGGCGCCAGGGCTTCCTGAGCGACGACGACCTTCGCACGCGCGCGGAGAGGCTCGTCAAGTCCGGCTACGGCTCGTACCTGCTCGAAGTCCTGGAGAGGGGACGCTGATGGCCAGACTGCTCGTCACAGGAGGAGCCGGCTTCATCGGCTCGAACTTCGTCCACCACGTGCTCTCGCACACGGACGACCACGTCACGGTGCTCGACAAGCTCACCTACGCCGGCAACCGGGCGTCGCTCGACGGCCTGCCCGACGACCGCCTGACGTTCGTGCGGGGCGACATCGCCGACGCCGCGCTCGTCGACGAGCTCTTCGCGGATGCCGACGCGGTCGTGCACTACGCCGCCGAGTCGCACAACGACAACTCGCTCAACGATCCGCGGCCGTTCCTCGACACGAACATCATCGGCACCTACACGCTGCTGGAGGCCGCACGGAAGCACGGCACGCGCCTCCACCACATCTCCACGGACGAGGTCTACGGCGACCTCGAGCTCGACGACCCCGAGCGCTTCACGGAGAACACCCCGTACAACCCCTCGTCGCCGTACAGCAGCACGAAGGCGGGCTCCGACCTGCTCGTGCGCGCGTGGGTGCGCTCGTTCGGCGTGCGGGCGACGATCTCGAACTGTTCGAACAACTACGGCCCGTACCAGCACGTCGAGAAGTTCATTCCCCGCCAGATCACGAACGTGGTCCGGGGCATCCGCCCCAAGCTCTACGGCACGGGCGAGAACGTTCGAGACTGGATCCACGCCGACGACCACTCGTCGGCCGTCCTGACGATCCTGGAGAAGGGCGAGATCGGTGAGACGTACCTGATCGGCGCGGACGGCGAGAAGGACAACAAGACCGTCGTCGAGCTGATCCTCGAGCTCATGGGCCAGGATGCCGACGCCTACGATCACGTCACCGACCGCGCGGGCCACGACCTGCGCTACGCGATCGACTCGACCAAGCTGCGCACGGAGCTCGGCTGGCAGCCCCAGTACCGCGACTTCGAGGCGGGGCTCGCGGCGACGATCGACTGGTATCGCGCCAACGAGGCGTGGTGGGCCGCAGACAAGGACGGCGTCGAGGCGTTCTACGCGAGCAAGGGACAGTGACGGCGTGACCGAGTACGGAAAACCCCTCGGGGCGACCGAGACGAGCATTCCGGGTCTCGTGGTCTTCGACCTTCCCGTCCACGGCGACGCGCGCGGGTGGTTCAAGGAGAACTGGCAGCGCGAGAAGATGACCGCTCTGGGCCTTCCCGACTTCGGGCCGGTGCAGAACAACATCTCGTTCAACGATGCGGTCGGCACCACCCGCGGCATCCACGCCGAACCGTGGGACAAGTGGGTGTCCGTCGCCACGGGTCGCATCTTCGGCGCCTGGGTCGACCTGCGCCAAGGTCCCACCTTCGGCGCAGTCTTCACCACCGAACTCGACCCGTCGAAAGCGATCTTCGTGCCGCGCGGTGTCGGCAACTCGTACCAGACCCTCGAGCCCGACACCGCGTACGCCTACCTCGTCAACGACCACTGGTCGCCGGATGCCGCCTACTCGTTCGTGAATCTCGCCGACGAGACGGCCGCCATCGACTGGCCGATCCCACTGTCCGACGTAGAGATCTCCCCGAAGGATCTCTCGCACCCCCGGCTTGCGGACGTCACCCCGATCCCGCCGAGGAAAATCCTGATCATCGGATCGAACGGTCAGCTCGGCCGCGCACTGCGCGCAGAGTACGGTGACGCGCCGCATGTCGAGTACGCCGACCGGTCGACACTCGACATCTCGTCCCCCGACCTCGCGACCGCTCGCCGCTGGCGCGACTACGGCGCGATCATCAACGCCGCGGCATACACGAAGGTCGACCTCGCCGAGACGCCCCAGGGTCGCAAGGATGCCTGGGCCACGAACGTCACCGGCGTCGCCGCCCTGGCACGCATCGCCGCGGAGAACGCCATCACCCTCATGCACGTGTCCAGCGACTACGTGTTCGACGGGACGCTCGACCGTCCCTACCTCGAAGGCGACCCGATCTGCCCCCTGGGCGTCTACGGACAGACGAAGGCGGCCGGCGATGCGATCGTGTCGACCGTCCCGCGCCACTACATCGTGCGGACCAGCTGGGTGATCGGCGAAGGCAACAACTTCGTCCGCACGATGGCATCGCTCGCTGAGCGCGGCGTCGACCCCAAGGTCGTCGACGATCAGATCGGACGTCTGACGTTCACCGAGGACATCGCCAGCGGCATCCGCCACCTCCTCGACACCGCCGGCGCGTACGGCATCTATAACCTGACCGGCGGCGGCGAGCCGCAGTCGTGGGCAGACATCGCGCGGACCGTGTTCGAACTCACGGGGCACGATCCGGCGCGAATAACGGGCGTCTCGACCGAAGAGTACTTCGCATCCGCTACAAATCCGATCGCACCGAGACCCCGCAACAGCGTGCTGGGTCTTGAACGAATCGAAGAGTCCGGTTTCACGACCGCACACGGCCGCACCATGCGTCAGTATCTCGGGCAGTAGCTCGCCGCCCTACCCGGCCGATCTCTTCGTGCGCAAATTTCGAAGGATCACTATGATCGCACTATGTGGACCCGCGATCATCACCGTGTCGTGGCGCAATCTGACGACCGCACTCGCTGGAGAATGAGGCTTGCTACGAGTCTTACGCTCGGCGCCTTGGTTATCGGCCTCTCAGTGACGGGCGTCGCGCAACTCGCCTCGGCCGCGTCAATCGGGACCGGGGCGGTGTCGATCAAGGGTCCCGGCTCCGAACTGGTTCCAGGCGTGACGGTTGAGATCCGCGAGAACGACTGCAATGGACAGCCTGTCTGGTTGACGACGACGACCACGCGCCCAGACGCCTACGGGGCGTTCGGTATCGGGCTCGCGCCCGGGCAGTACTGCATAGTTACGCTGAGCGTTCCGTCCCCGTACTCCGTGCCCTCCACCGTGATCTTCACGATGGAAGCCAGACCGGCGAACTGGGTGACCGTGTGGCTGCCTGGTCCCCCGCCGATTGTCACAGGGGCGCTCGTCGTGAAAGATGCCTTCGGCGCGGGTGTCAACGGCGTGACGGCGTTCATCTCCGAGGGCGTCTGCGGGTCGGGTGGCCAGGGCGTCTGGCGCAACACGACTGCGACGAGCCGGTGGTCCACCGGCGGATTCGGGATCGGTCTGAGCGCGGGAACCTACTGTGCCACGGCGGAGTACGTGCCGCCCGGCTATCAGGTTCCCGAACCCGTTACTTTCGCGGCGAGTTCTCCCGGGCCAGTGTGGGTCACCCTCTGGACGACCGAGATCCCGATCAGCGGCACGGGTGATGGCGTGGTCAACGTCGCAATAGAGTCAGCCACACGCATCCTCGAGTTCTCCTGCCCTGCCTGCACGGGGAACACCAGCGTGTGGGCTGGAACAGCTGAGGATCCGAAACTGGACCTGCTCGTCAACACGATCGGCGCGTACAGCGGTCGGCAGATCATCGGTTTCGCGGATTTTGATTCGATTCTCTACACGACTCTCACCATCACGGCGAACTCTCCGTGGACTCTCCGCACCTATGACATCTCCGAAGCTCGACAAGTGGGCTCCAGCGCCACCGGGAGCGGTGACGACGTCATCATGTTCAACTCGGCTGGTGCCTTCGCGACCATGTCACACCATGGGGAGGGCTACTTCGGCATCTGGGCCCTGTCGTACACCGGAGACTTCGACCTGCTGGCGAACACCATCGGCGACTATTGGGGAACGCGTCCCCTGGTGAGTCCGGCGCTTCTGCAGATAACTTCCGAGGGTTCCTGGCAGATCGACCTCCACTGACGGCGGGGATAGTCAGGGCACGGAAACCTGTGTGCACTGCGGAGCCGTGTCTTGACCGTCATTGCGGTTGATGGCGTAGGCGCACAACCAGTGGCGTCCCGCGGGAGTAGGAATCTTCGCGTAGTAACCACTCTTGGCTGATGCGCCTGCAAACAGTGAAATCGCCGGCGGGTAGTCGAGATCGGCCGTCAGGAGGTACCACGAGGAGTCGACCTGGATGACGACCTGAGAACTCGTAGCGGCATCGGGGTCGGCCGCGTAGCCCCAGAGGATGATGGCACCCGGCTCGGACCAAGCTCCCATGAGCTTCGTCACCGGCGACGCGTTCGGTTGAGGCGCTGACGCGACAGTCAATTCGTAGCATCCTCGCTTCACGTCAACGCCATCACCGATGTTGCCGAAGTACACACATACCCAGTGGTGGCCAGGCGAAGCCGGAACAGTACCCCCCCAGCCATGATTCGCACCAGCATCGGGATACGCCGACCTGGCCGCTTCGCTCGGCTGATCGGCCGTCCAGGCGTACCAGTTCGAGTCGACCTGCACAGTCACCGGCACAGACGATTGCTGCGCATCGGGGTCCACCGCCCAACCCCACAACGAGATACCGCTCCCGTCGCTCGACCAGATTTCCTTCACTTCTCCATGGGGTGAGACCTCGGCCACTGTCGGCACAGTCACACTTCGACACCCGAATGCGCCGTCCACCCCTGCATTGATGTTCTTCATCGTGATGCACACGGAGTGTGTCCCTGGCCCGACCGGCAGCGTGCCGCCCCAACCATGGTTCGGACCGGCTCCCTGGATCAGGCTCGGACCCGCCGGATACGGCGCGTTCGCCAGCCACTCGTAGGAGGTCTGGTCGACGCGGATACTCAGCTGGACACTGTCTGCGACAGCATCTGGATCGATCGCCCAGCCCCATGCGTGAATCCCCGCCGAGGTCGTCCACAGCTCTTTGATCTCACCACGTGGTGAAACGCGCGGCGGCAGATCGATGGCTCGACAACCGAGCGAGGTATCCACACCGCCTCCCTGATTGACTACCGTGACGCAGATGTTCTGAGTTGTCCCGGGGGGTGCGGGAACCGTGCCACCAAAGCCGTGATTTGGGCCCGCTCCGGGAAAGCCTGACTCGACCTGCGGATAGTACGAGCTGGCCGTCCAGTACGTGACCGTGCCGCCGACCTCGATCCTCAGTTGCGCCGACGTCGTTGGGTAGTCGGGATCAAGCGCCCAGCCCCAGAAGGCGATGCCATCCTCGGTAGCCCACATGTCCTTGATCACCCCAAGGGGCGACCGCGCGTTGACGCGAGGATCCCCGAACCAGTCGGTCCACAAGCGCCAGAAGTTCCTGTTGCCGTAGGAACTGCAGACATCCCCGAGCCCGTACAGATTGTCGAGCGCGGCTTGATTGGGCTGGTAGGGAGTGTAGAAATACAGGCCGACAGTGGCCTCGTTTCGGATGAACACCCGACCCGTGCCGCACTCCGACACCGGGCTGAAACGGATGTTGTTCCATGCGTTCGCCTTGTACCAGTTGAAGTAGGTCTTGTCAGATCGGTACACCTGGAACTGTCGCGCTCCGTAGTAGACCTGGTAGAAGAAGCCCGCAAAGGCAGGATCGCACGGAGCGGTGTCGGGGCATGCATGACCCATCGCATGGTCGAGCCCCCATTGAGTCGGAGAAGTCGACGTGATCAGCGATTGCTCCTTCTGGAGAATCACGATGATTGCCTGCTGGCTGATCCCGCACGCCCGGCCAACCCGAGCGATGATCGATGCCGCGGACTCGGACCTGACGCCGCTCATCGCGGTGCAGTATTTGTTTGCGGGCATCGATGGTGTGTCCTGCCGATACGCCGCGAGGCAGTTGGGGCCCTGGCCGCATCGGTTCCGTGAAACGAGAAAGCCCTGCACCTGCTCCACAGTGAGAGCATTGCCGTCATAGAAGTTCTCGTCTGAGACGATCATGCCGGGGTCGAACGCCGGCGCGTCGGCTGCCTGCACTGCGGGCGTGACGATCGGGGATGTCATGCTCGCGACGAGCAACACGCCGACGAGGACGATGAGCGCGCGCAGCCACCCCCGACCCCGTCGCTCGCGTTGGTGTTTCATTCGATGACCTCCAGCATGGCGTGCGCACGAACTGCTACAGAGCGGCCGGGGTCTGCGCGCTCTTTCATCTCTTCGGCAGTTGCGCGGCTGTGGGCGCGAACATTCAGGGATGAGCGAACTTGGTGGATGTACTCCGCCGCGTCGTGCGTGCTTGCTGGCGCGTCGAAGATGGTCTCGAAGTCGTTCCCCAGCCCGAGCGTGTCATGCCAGAACACGATCGCACCCGTGAGCGCGGCCTCCATCAGTGAGGCGGTGTACTTTCCGTCGATCATCGTGGGGTGGCGCACGTCTCGTGCGATGTGAACGAACCCGTCGTACTCCCGGTACTTCCGAATTGTCTCGCGGTGACTCACATACCCGAGCGGTAGGGCCCGCGCGGACTTCACTCCCAGTGCCCTGAGCCACGCCGCCCTTCGCTGCGAACGTCGGCCTCGGCGTATGAGTTCAGCCTCGTCCAGCGGTGGAAACACCTCGTAAGGAATCCCGGTCTTCTTCATCACCGCCGCGCTACGTCGCCAGTCTTTCTGGGCGGTACGACTCGACACGTGCAACAGTGAGGCGATCCTCTCCCGCGATCTGTTGCGCTGGACGTCGATGAGGCGCACGTCGATACTGACAGGAAAGAGCGTCACCCGATCACTCGAAGCATAGGCGATTTGCAGCGGCCCCGGGTTGACGAACACTCGTTCGTAGCATCTATCAAAGACGTCAAGGTCTTGTTGCCTGACGGCGAGATCATGCAGAGGGTTATGTCCGAAGCCGGGAAACTGAGTGAGAAACCGGTGAGAGGCCGGGAGGGAAGCGCCCGACCTGATGACGTCGGGCCCGAATGCGAGCAGGGACGCATTCCAGGACGGCTTCTCGACCAAGTGGAAGTACTTCGCAAGGTGCGGAAGCTCCCACGCCAAGAAATGACGCGCCGCGCCTACATGCACATAGAGCTCAGGGAGTCGCATGTGCGTCAGCGCCGATCGAACCTGACGAAGTTCATTATGGCGTGTATGTCAGGCGTGCTTGCCATTCGCACGCCTGCGAGGCTCATCCGACGCACCAGGTTCCAGTCGCCGGGCTCGCCGACCCGCCAGCTCTCAGTGTCGTACTCGAAGAACCGCAGAGCCGCCGCGTAGATGACGGACTGGAAGCTGAACTGGCCCGGTTGCGGCGGGTCGCTGTGGATCAACCGGTCAACACCAGACTCCTTGTCCCGCTGGATGAGCGCGCCGTATGCGAGTTCCGCTCGCTCTCGCCTCGCAAGAGAGACCAGCTTCTCGAGGTGATCCTCCACGAACTCGTCATCGTCATCCAAGGGGGCGATCCAAACTCCCCGCGCGAGCCGAGCGGCGTGATTCATCGCCGGGGAACCCGCGACCATCCACCGCAGATGCGCGTCCGTAGGATAGTCGCCGCGCGCGGGGGTTTCTTCGTAGCGAATGCGATCGTCGCGCAACTCCATGATCGCGGCGCGCGTGCGCGGATTCGGGCCATCATTGACCACGACGATCTCGAAGTTCTGGTACGTCTGGCGAAGGACCGATTCGATCGCGGTCTCCACGAGAGCATCCGTGTTCTGGTAGCTCGCAATACGTACGCTCACCAGCGGTGTGGGATCATCCCACAGGCGCTCGTAGTCGTCACTCAGACGGAACCGCTCAAGGCGCTGTCTCAGCTCGGTGATACGGTCTCGATCTCGGCGTGTTGTCTCGATTTGGACCTCAGCTCGTTCCACGAGCAGCCTCAGGAGCGCGTCCTCTTCACGCCAGCGTGAGCGCATTTCATCACGCAGGCCTATCTGCAGTGCTGTAATTTCCCGCACTGAGCGTTCAAGAGAGTCCAGGCGGGAGTCGATTCCAGCATCCTCGGTGGGGTCGTCGGATTCCATCTCAAAGGTCCTTCAATTCGCGGAGCACGGCGGCGAATGCGTGAAAAGCAAAGTCTGGCATCCCGACGAACGATGGCAACGCAAGTATGCGGCGATGCGTAGATTCCGTTTCTGCTAGCGTCCCCACCCTCTCCGACTCAGAGAAGACCGGCTGCAGATGGACGGGCGGAGAGTAATAGACACGCGCCTCGATACCGCGGCTGCGCAACCCCTGGAGCGCCAGGTCCCGCATCTTCGGGTCGGCGAAGACGAAGGACGAGAAACACACCGAGGAAAGTTCAGCATCGGGGATGCTCGTCGCCAACCCGGACTGTTCGACCAGTCCACGAAATCGCTCCAGCGAAGCTCGCCGGTCTTGGAGCGCTTCTTCGAAGCCCACCATCTGCCTCATCCCAATCACGGCGTTGAACTCCTGCAGTTTCGCGTTCAGCCCGAGGTGCTCCGCGCCGTCGGATCCGAAGCCGAAGTTGGTGAAGCGACGAAGCCGGTCTGCACATTCATGATCATCGAGCACCGCAGCCCCTCCTTCCCCGATCGCGAAAGGTTTCGTGGCGTGGAAGGAGAACACTTCACAGTCACCCCTGGCTCCGACCGGCGATCCGTCCGGGTACACGGATCCGAACCCCGCCGCGGAGTCGATGATCAGAGGGACCTGATGCTCTTGAGCGAGCGATTCCCACTCGGCGATCGCCGTTGTCCCGATCCCGAAGGTATTGCACAGGAGAATGCCGACAATGCGATCTCCGTATCGGTCGAACGCGCTCGCCGCCCCCGCCAACGAGGGCTGCACCGTCACCGGCTCGATATCGATGAAAACGGGCTCCAGGCCGGCCCATCGGATCGCTTCTGGCCCCGCGGCGAAGGTGAAGGACGGAACGATGACGAGGCCATCGCGGCGAGCATCCTCAAAGAAGACCTTCAGAACTCCGATGAGCGCGAGTGTCGCGTTGCTGAAGGTGACTACCTCCGCGCCGGGTCGCACTCGGTCAGCGATCGCGACCCGGAACTTCTTCTCGTGCGGCCCGAAGTTGGTGAACCAGTTCGAGGCCACGATCTCGGCGACATCACCGGCGATGATGTGCCCGGGCGGGAGAATCGGGCGGATGAACGGTACCTCAAACATGGTGAAGCCACTCCTTTGTGTGACGCAGCAGACGTGCCGGGACTCCCACCCACACTTCCTGGGGTCCAACGTCGCGCAGCACGACTGCGCCAGCACCGATCACCGCCCCATCCTCGATGACGACACCGTCTGAAATGGTGGCGCCGATTCCGATGAAGACACCGTCGCCAACGTAGCAGCCGCCTGCAACGTGCACGCCTGGCGAGATGGTCGCATAGTCACCGAGACGCGTGTCATGCGCAACAGTGGCTGCAACGTTCACGAGCGCGTGTGCGCCGATCGAGGCGTTAGCGGTGATGATCGCCCCCGGGGCTATCGTCGCGCCATCGTGCACTTCTGCGAGTCTCGAAACTCGGGCGGAATCGGCGATGACCCGCGCATAGTTGGTTCCCGCCCACGAGCGCACCAGATCGCGCCGGAGGCCCGGGGCGCCGACTGCCGCGATCACCGCGGTGTCGAGGTCTGACGCAGCGCTCGTGCGGATGTCGATGACCGGCCCCACGCCGCGTGCGCGAGTCTCGAGGATGTGCGGACCGGTTACGGCGTAGAACGCCGGCGCGCCGCCTCCGGGAAGGTAGTCAGATGCTTCGAGCGCCTGGCTTCCGGCGCCCAAGAACCCGACGGCCGTGGCATCGCCGGGCGTGCTCACCGTGGCCTACGCTTCAGGCGCCTCAACGCGCGGCGACCGAAATCCGCGACGCGCATCGCTTCCCGCACCGGCGCAGAGTACCGGTATCCCCGGCTCGCCATGATCGCATGGTGGTGGTCGCGGATCTGGGCAAGCTGATCGCGCTCGTCGAGCAAGGCACGCAGCCGCGATACGGTGCCACCGGGAACAATGATGGAACGCTCGTCCAGTTTGGTGATCACCCGCGCCTGCGAAGCCTCCCACTGAATCATGTCGTGAGCGGTGTATGAAGACTCGACGCCGTCCCAGCGCCGGTAGATGGCAGTCAGGTTGTCGGCTTCCACCACACCGCAGAGCAGGGATCCCCGAAGGATGAGATCCCAGTCCTCGCACACGAACAACTCTTCGTCGAACAGCTCTCCAAGGGTGAAGAACAACTGACGCGGAAACGCCCAGCCCATGAAGGGCGAGTAGTTCATCCGAAGGTGCGCGAGCTGGTCGAAATGTCTCGGGTACTCGGCGCTCGGCCAAGATACGTGGCGGAAACCGTCTTGATCGCTCGGCCAGAGTTCAGGCTTCGCGTGCTGAGCCGCGACTCGCGCCCGCACGAGCCTACCCGGCGCTGTGCGCGCGGCCTTCGCGAACGACTCGACCCAATGGCCGAACACGAGGTCGTCATCATCGAAAAAGGAAAGATAGCTTCCCCGAGCCTCACGAACAGCTTTGTTGAGAGGTCGCGCGCGCAACCCTCCGTGAACGCGCATCACCCTCACACGCTCTCGGAAGCTCGGGGGCTGAGATTCGATGACCCCCGTCACCACAGCGAAATCCGCATCCGCGATGTCGTGACAAGCCACGATGACCTCGAAGTCTTCGTCTGTCTGGCCCATGAGGCACAACAGTGAATCCTTGAGTGTTTCCGGCCTGCGGCCCTGTGTGCGTAGCACGACCGTAAGGAAGTAGTCGCACTCTTGTGCCGAACGACGGTGGTCCATGGTCAGGATGTCCACGGCACGCTGGAACGAGGGGCTCGCGTTCTCGTAGGCCCCCGTTCGTCGAAGGGACTGGAGATACTGCGGTCTCGGATCGTCGACCCGAGACTCGACGGGGGCGGAAGGTTCAGAAGCGGTGTTCGGCATAGACGTCTCCTACGAAGCGCGCGACCACATGGTCCGGATCGATCGGTTGAGGCAGCCCTCCGTTTGCTTCTCGGTCACGATAGGTACGGGCAGCTCGCTCAAGAGCAGCAACACGGCTCGAAGTGAACTCAGTCAAGAGGAACTGCACCCGGGAGGGATTCGAGTACTTATGTGCCAACATCAGCGACGCTTCAGCCGAGTAGTACTGCTCCGCAGGCGTCACCAGCCATCCTCCGTCGATCGACAGCCGCTTATCGTGGAAGACCCGTGCGCCCGGCTCGAAAACCACTCGGTAGCCGGCCAGACGCACGCGCCACGAGTAGTCGACGTCGTCACCGTAGAGGAAGAACGTCTGCGAATCGAACCCTTCGACGCTCTCGAACAGTTGCCGAGTCGTCAACGCACACGCGGTTGAAGCCCAGCTCGTGTCACCCGTGTACTCCTCGTATTCTTTGGGATGGTCAAGCGGAATCTGACGGGCCTCGACCAAACCTACCGACGTGCGAAGGCTGCCGATGAGGGCGACAAAGCAGTCCGGAGCGACCCGTGCGTCTGGGTTCAGGAACACGATGTGATCCGACGTCCCCGATGACGCCAGCCGGTTGTGACCAGCGGCTGAGCCGAGATTCGCACCGAAGTGTTCGTACGAGAACTCTCCCCCGTGCTCGAGGGCAGACTCCCTCAGTGTCGCGAGGTCTTCATCGCCCAGCGCGGGCGAAGGCGAGCAATCCCCGATCCGATATTCCCAGGACGTGACACCCGCGTTCGCGCTAGCGTGGCGCGCTGCGGTGAAGACCGACTCAGACGTGCGGTGAATATGCCGCGGGTCGTTGCCATAGAGGACAGATTGAATAGAGATACGCATCGTAAAGTTCCGGTTCAAGCGCCAATCTGGCGGCGATCTGTTCGAGCGTGTCGGCGGTCTGCCGTTCTCTGCGACCAGTAAGCGATGCCACGTCCCGGCCCCCAGGATTTCAGCGCGAGCGCGCGCTTCTCAATCAGGTGCCAACTCAACCATGCTAACCCAAAGGTGATTGGGATCGCGGCGAAGGCAAAGGGAAGATACCCCCATCGGTGTACTCCGAGCGCGGCGAGGCACTGCTGCACGAGAAAACCGTAGACGTATACCCCATACGAGTAATCGTTGCGGGCGCCGATCCACTGGAACGACCTCGGCAGCCGCGCCGCCAGGTACAGCAGGAAGTAGGCGCCGCAGGGGATGCCGATGATGGCGAAGCCTCCGTAGAAGAGCGAGACCACGAACAGCGCCCCCGAGGCAACTCCCAACCCGTCCGCGAACGGAATCCTGTCAGAGTAGATCCCGAGGACAGCGCCGCAGAGGAAGGCGGATGCCAGGAATAGAACTTGCGGATCGCCGAACAGCGGCAGAATAACGGCGGGCGCGGCCGCGTCGACCGCCGCGAGCATTTTCACGGCGAAGACGAGGAATGCAAGGACGACAACCAGGACGCGAGCACGCGCGAGAACTCCTGCAATGGCGAGGACTGCGACCATCATGTAGCAGCCCCACTCGTACCAGAGCGTCCACAACGAGCCGTTGAAGACACTCGCCCCTGTCTGCTCACCGTACGGCGTCCCGAGGAAGATGTCGTAGATTCCGTAACGATTGATCTGCAAGGTCCAGTTCGAGGCGATGTACCCCCATGGGCCGTCTGAATGGAAACTGAAGTAGTCACGCAAGCCTCGGCCCGAGAGTCGCCACGCAAGTGGTCCGACAATGCACGCCGCGACGAGCAATACCCCCCAGAACGCCGGAAAGATGCGGATCGCCCTTCGCCACAAAAACTGGACGATATCAGCGCTGGCGCCGCTCTTGATGATCAGATACCCGCTGATCGCGAAGAAGCCTCCTACCGCGATGCCTCCGAGAGACGTCTGCCCAGAGGTGTACCGCCAGAACGGGTCTTCGCCGAAGCCCCCCAGTGGGAACGCGTGGTCGAAGATGACCAGTCCTGCGAGAACGAGTCGCAACACACCGAGAGAGTTGCGGTGGCCCCCGAGCGCATCGCCGATCGAGCTCCCGCTCATCCTTGCGGGCATCGGTGCGTCCGACGCTCCCACAGGCGTTGCTGAAGCCATCACAGAGTCGATTCCACGCTGACAGCGATCGTCACGGTTGCTGCAGTGAAGAGAGGTACTCGGCCACTACGTCGTCAGCCGAACCAACTGCCGCCAGTGATCCGTCGCGCAGCCACGCCGCGTGGTCACACATTTGGCTGACGGCTTCCATCGCGTGGCTCACCATAATCACCGTTCTCTCTTTCCTTCTGAACTCGGCGAACTTCTCGGCGCACTTCTCTTGGAATTCGACGTCACCCACTGCCAGCACTTCATCGACGACCAGAATGTCAGGGTCGACATTGATGGCGATCGCGAAGCCCAGACGCACATACATGCCGGATGAGTAATTCTTCACGGGCTGGTCGATGAAGTCCGCCACACCGGAGAAATCGACGATCTCGTCGAACTTGCGGCGTATCTCCTTCTGGCTCATTCCGAGGATCGAGCCGTTGAGGTACACGTTCTCGCGACCTGTCAGCTCGGGGTGGAATCCTGACCCCACCTCGAGGAGCGCCGCCACGCGGCCGACCGGGACGATTCGACCTTCATCCGGCGTCAGAATACGCGCGAGACACTTGAGCAACGTTGACTTGCCGGAACCATTGCTACCGATCAAACCGAACGTGGACCCAGCGGGGACCTCGAAGCTCACGTCCCGCACTGCCCAGAAGTCATGATGGACAGAGACGCGTCCCCGCATCACCGCGGACTTCAAGGTCTGGTTGCGTTCTTTATACAGCCGAAATTTCTTGCTCACGTTCTGTACGGACACCTGACCCACCGTCACAGCAGTTCCGCCAACCGGGACTCGTTTCTTCTGAATACCCACAGTCCAGCTGCGAAGGCTACAGACGCCCAGACAGCGCAGATGAGCAGGTCGACGTACTCCGGTGGCCGATTGTCGTACAACATCGTCCGGAACACTTCGACGAATCTGTCCATGGGGTTCAGGCGATACAGGTCGAGAACGGTGATCGACGTCCCCGCCAGCGGTCCTGTCGATTCCGACAGGGACTCGACGTAGCTGATCGGGTAAATGACCGGCGTGAGATAGAACCAGAACTGCATGATCAACCCGAACAAGTACTGGGTATCACGAAAATACACGTTCGCTACGGACAACATGAACGCCATACCGCTGGAAAAGACCACGAGTAGGACCATTGCGACGAGCACAAGCGGTATCCAGGGCCACACCTGAGCGCCGAAAACGGTCAGTAGGAGGCCGAGAACAGTCATCTCGATGAGCCAGGTGTACGCCATCGACACCACGATCGACGTCGGCAGAACGATCCGCGGGAAGTAGACCTTCTGTATCAAACTCGCGTTGTCAAGGAGCGAGCCCATCCCTGTGCCCACCGCGTTGGCGAAGAAGAGCCACGGCAACAGCCCGGACAGCAGCCACAGGGCGAAGACGTCAAGCCCACTGGGATCTCCCGGTGACGGCTGAACCCGAAGAACGAGCGAAAACACCACTGTGTAGATCAGCATGAGAGCCAGCGGGTTCGCGAGGGACCACAACTGGCCGAGCACCGTGCGCTTGTACTTTCCGCGTATCTCACGCAGTGCCAGGTTGCCGAGAAGCTCGCGGGACGCGATGACTTCTTTGAAGTAGCTCATACAACCTCGGCGACGGCGGACTCAGGACCAGTCTGCAAATCTACCTCAACCGAACCGTTGGAACGCTCCGGCCGCGGCCGTTCTCCTCAACCTCACGAACGGCTTGGTCGAGCACGGCGGCGCGAGCGTCGAAAGAGTGCTCGCTCCTGATGCGCCGCGCGATCTCGGCCATCTCGTCATCCGATGGAAAGATGTCAGCAGGGTCACCCTGCAGCAGTTTCACGAGGTCTGCGGCACTCTCGTAGGCGACGACAGCTCCGCCGAAAATCTCTTCAACGCCTTCCACGCTCTCCGAGACCACCCGCCCTGCCACTGCGACAGCGTCAAACGGCCGCATTGCGATGAAGCCCTCGCGGCGCATTGCGGGCCACTGGTCGTTCAGGACGATCGACGCTGTCTCATAGCGCTCAGGCAGATCTGCGTTGGGGATGAACTGTGCTGCGATGGCCGCCTGCGGAACGAAAGGGCGCCAGTCAGGTCCGTACACCTTGACCGGAATCCCCGCGGCAAGAGGTGCCACGACGCTCGGACGCGGTATCCCCCTCGCGGTGCCGACGAAAACGATGTCCGATCCGCGAGCCAAGCCGCGGGGCTGGAACAGGTCCGTGTCAGTCGCCTCCAGTAGCGGGTCGATTCGGATTTTCCAGTGAGCCGACTTCCGACGGGACCAGCCCACAGCAGCCGCGAACACTCGATCGTGCTGCGCAACTTCTGCACGCGTGATCTCGTCGGGGTGGCTGATGATCCACTGCATCGAAATGCCCCACGCAGGTCGATCGATTCGATAAGGACCACGAATCGCAACGCTGACGTCGTCAAGATACCCCGAAGCACGATCTCGAGCGTCGTACGCGTCGATCACGACAGCATGACCGCGTCGTGTGAGCGCGCTGGCAAGTCCACGCGCAAAGTGGGTGTCGCCCCATACGGAGCCTTGCCGACCAGCTGGTGCGCAAATCTTGATAGCCCAACGGCGTGCGTCAGGGTGAGGCCGCCGCCACCGGAGCTCCGGGGCGAGAGCGTGAGCTTTCTGCTCGCGCCAACCGATCACATCAAAGCCCGCGTCATCGATGATCTGTTCCACGCGCCGACGATCATCGCCCTCCACGTCGACTATCTCCGATGCGCGACCTGCCCACTCGGCGATGTCCGGCTCATCGAGGACGGGCGACACGTCGAGGAGCACTCGCGACGGGACGCCGAGACGACTGAGGCGAAGCGAAAGTGCTTCGAGCCGCTCGCTACACCGGACGCCGCCAGCCGCGACATACGTACTGACGGGAGCGGCGAAGGATCGGCCCGTGGCCATCGGAACGTCCAGAATTCGATCTCCGATGAGCGCTGCGTCTTCGATCGGATGGGACTCAAGGATTCGATAGAGCTGTGCGCCGCCAACATGTGCGGCCCCGAGACCGGCGAGGGTTCCGTCCTGTTCACGGTGCGCGGGAATCGCCAGGGAACATCGACCTTCATCTGCGAGAGCGCCGATCTCGGCATCGGTGAACTCGGCGCGCGCATCGAGGACGACCATCGTGCGCGAGCCCCAGGAGTTCGACGCTTGCTCGCTGAGCACCTGCCCCCACGTCCGGGGGGCTCGATGAAGTTCGATGGCCAGGCGGGAGTCGACCTCGACGAGTGCTGACGCCGAAACCCACTGCGAGGCGTTCGCACAGACCATTGCGACAACACCTGACGCCTTGCGCGACTGCACCAGTCGAGCCACCTGCTCAAGCTTGCCGTGATACCTTCGGTCGCGCGTCTGCACGAACCGGAGCACGAGAGTGGGTTCGGCGTCCCGCTCTCCGCCCGCACCACCGATTCGAGCGCGTCCACCACGCGCGGACCACTGTCGCGCCGCGCGCAAAGCCATTTCGCGGAACGCCGCGACCGTTACGCGCCGTTCGGACTGTCCGACGCGAAGCACGATCTCGTTGCCGTGGTCCGCCCACCGGTCCTCCAACGCAGGGGCGCCCTGCTCGTACGAGGTCGCGACGGCATCCCACCAAGGATTGACCGCGATGGTAGGCCGCTCGCCCACCAAATAGGCATAGAGCGCCGGGACCCGGAAGACCTCCGGCAAGCCTCCTCCAGCGAACACTTCATCAAAAAGCGGATTCAAACTGAGTCCCCGTCGGAACCCACGGATGACGTAGTGCCAGATGGCGATGTTCGTCGGCAACCTGCGGAGGCGCAATTGCGCCGCATAGAACTCGGAGTCAGCGAGACGCGCACGCCGTATCGTTCGATACCACCACAACCGGTCGACGGCGCGCACCAAGCCGCCAACGCCTCGGACATCGCGAAGCGCCCGGATCTGGGCGCGAACGGCGGCGGTGTTCACGCGCCGTCCGAGGCGCGCGACCGAAAGAGTCGTGCGCGAATGCTTCGCAGCCTCCTCCACAGCGGGTGCCGCTCGTGCACCAGCGCGACGATCTCCTCCCGTTGTCGCGCAAGACTCACGCTCAATTCACGCGAGAATTCCGCCTGGAGCCGCTTTTCCACCGATGCGATGTACAACGGCAAGGCAAGTCCGTTGCTTCCGACCCATTCCGCGAGCGCACGGTCACGCACGGCTGCGTCGTCGCGCTCGTGCTGGAAGGCGAGCCCGAACATACTGTTCGCCGAGTCCCCGATCGCCGAAGGTCTCTGCGACCAGAACGCACGCGGGGGCCCGGCGAGATACCCGATCTCGTGGGTGCGCATGACTCGAAGATAGAAGTCCCAGTCCTCGACCGCCTCCAGTCGCTCATCGTAGCCACCGTGTATCTCATGCAGTCGACGACGGTAGAGCATGGAGATCGGAACGACGCGGTTGATCAGGAGCATGTCAGCGAGAGAGACGTGCGTCATGTCGCGCCAAAACGGCGCGCGTCCCGACTCCGTCCATGTGCCGTCGCGGAACTCCTCATAGACGATCTCCGTCGCCGCAGAAACTCCGCCGTGGCTGGGGTGGGCGTCAAGCCAGGCGACCGTGTCCGCGAGGAAGGACGGGTGCCAGAGGTCGTCGTCGTCGTGAAGCACAACGAATTCAGCCTCAACCGCGCGCACGCCCGTGTTCGCGGCAGCGCTCCGCCCTCCCGGCTGATTCGAATCCAGCACAGTCACGCGATCGCGTACTGATGACGACCTCGACACATCCTCAACCAGGGCACGGTCGCCGCCGTCGTTGACGACAACGATCGCTACGTCGGCGTATGTCTGGGCGGCAATGTCCGCGAGAGCCCGCCGGAGAAAATCAGGGCGATTCTTCGTCCTGACGACAACGACGACGCGATCACTCACTCGATAAGCCTATCGAGCGCTCACAGGTCGGCATGCAGCTGCCACACCCGCTCGGCCGCGCCGAGCCACGAGAACGCGCGGCCGCGGTCGCCGGCGAGCACGGCGAAGCGCTCGATCGCGGCCGTCGAGCCGAGCACGCGGGCCAGTCCGTCCGCGAGCGCGTCGGCGAGCACGTCGTCCGCGCCCCCGGCATCCGCCTCGTCCGGCGTTCCGACGAGCAGGCCGCCGTCGACGATGATCTCGCGGTGCGTCGGAGAATCGGCTGCGACGACCGGCACGCCGGTCGCGAGGGTTTCGACGACGCGCCAGGGGAACGCGGTCAGCGACGAGGGTGCGAGGAGCGCGACCGCTCCCCCGAGCACGGCGGCGCGGTCGGCGTCGGCGAGCGCACCTCGCACGAGCACCCGGCTCTCGCTCAGTCCGCCCGCGGCGGCGAGGTCGGCGACGGCCGCCTCATCGCCCTCGGGCACGTCGAGCACGACGACGGGGAGGTCCGCGCCCGACCGGGCGACGGCCGCGAACGCGGCGCGCAGCCGCGACGAGGGCGCCGACGAGCCTGCGACGACGAGGCATCCATCGGGCACGTCGAGCGCGCGGCGGCGTCCGATCTCGTCAGTGGGTACGGCGAAGCCGGCAGGCGGCGCCCCGGCGATGACGCGAAGCCGGTCGCCGAAAGGTCCGAGCTCGCTGAGCCGCTCCGCCGCCGCGTGGGTGGGGACGACGACGGCATCCGCGTGCTTGGCAGCGCGCTTGAGCATCGCCTTGTGCCACCCGACGACCGAGCGCGGCAGCTCGCCCGGGCGCTGCCAGGCATCCAGATCCCAGAGGGTCACGACGGTCTGATCGTTCTCGTGGACGCGGTCATGCTTGACGAGGGGGGCGAGGAGCGTCGGCGAGTGGATCATGCCCCCGCCGATGCCGGTGACGACGCCCAGCTGCCAGGCGGCGGCGAGCTCGCGCCGCGCGAGCGAGGTGCGCGTCGAATCGGTGAGCCCGGGGACGGCCGCCTCGAGCGTGGCCACGACGTCGGATGCCGCCGGCACAATCGCCTCCACCGCGCAGCCCGATGGGGCTGTGGCGACGAGCGCGCGCGAGAGCTCGCGCGTCGCTGTCGCGAGGTCGAGGTCGGTCGGCGCGACGAGCTGGTCGAGCACGACCCGCAGAAGCGCGGTCACGGCGCCGTCGTCGGGGTCGGGGACGGCGGATACAGCGCCTGCTGCACGAGGTCGCGCACGTGCGCGTACTGCTCGGCCGTGGGCTCTTCGGTGAGGATGCCGGCGCCCTCCGGAGTGAGCTCGAGCGTCTGCACGGGCTGTTCCTTCGCCTTCGCGGCGAGATCGACGAGGAAGGGCAACAGGCCCGACGGGATGTCAGTCTGGACGAGGTCTTCGCCGGCTTCGGCGACCTCCTTGAACCGCGTGAGGACGTTCGCGGGGTTCGCCTGCGCGAGAATCGCCTGCTGCAGCTCGCGCTGGCGGCGCATGCGGTCCCAGTCGCTCGTCGTGTACCGCGAGCGGGCGTACCACTGCGCCGTGTCGCCGTCCATGTGCTGGGGTCCGACCTCGATCCAGCCGATCGCCCAGTCCTCGGCGCTCTGGCCCTCGTAGGCGGGTCCGCCGCCCGTCGGCAGTCGCTCCTGCACGGTGATGTCGACGCCGCCGAGGGCATCCACGATGTCGGCGAAGCCCTTCATATCGACGAAGACGTAGTACGGGATCTCGATGCCGAGGATGCCCTCCGCGGCATCCTTCGTCGCCTCGATCGCGGGCGTCGAGCTGTTCGCCGCGGCATCCGGGTAGATGTCGGCGCCGCCGTTCGGCTGGCAGATCTCGACAGCGTTCATGAGCTGGTTGATGCCGGGACCCCATCCGCAGGTGGGCGAGGGATGCCCGCGGAAACCGTCGGGATACAGGTCGTGCATGGGGCCGTCGGCGAACGGCGCGTAGGCGAGATCGCGCGGGATGCCGGCGATGTGAACCGCGCCTGTGGTTGCGTTGACCGAGACGACGGAGATGCTGTCGAAGCGCATCGAGTCGCGCCCGAGGCCACTGTCGGCACCCAGGAGTAGGAAGTTGTAGTAGCCGTTCGATGGCGGCACGGGAGGAGCGTGATTCGTGAAGATCGACTCGAGGAACTCGCGGGCGGGGCCGATCAGCTGCTGGGCGGCGTAGACGGCGCCGCCACTGCTGAGCACCATGCCGAGGATCGCGGTGATGGCGATCGCGGGCCGCGCCTTCGGGCGCACGCGCACGAACCGCACGAGGCGCAGCGTGTCGATCGTGAGCACGACCCAGAGCACGGCGTAGGCGAGCACGACCAACTGGACGACCAGCAGGAACGCTCCGTTCGACGCGAGACTCGTGAGAAGGCCCGGCCAGACGAGCGCGGCGGCGATCGTCAGGACGACGATGACCCAAAGCGCGAGTGTCGCGCTGAGCCCGATGCGGGCGAGGCGGCGGCTGCCTGTGAGCGACTGCGCCGAACCGGGGATCAGGAAATTCAGCGCGACAAGCCACCAGGCGCGGCGCGTCATGATCTGGGGCGAGCGGGTGTCGGGGCGACGGATGGGGTGCTCGCCGACGATGACGCCGCTGTCAGCGCGGTGCGCGGGTGCGGCGGGGCGGCCGCCGTCGTACGGCGGCCGTGTGATCGGACGCGGCGGCGCGGATGCGCTCACAAGGAGTCCTTGAGTCTGCGGTTCTTCTCGTCGACCTGCTCTTCGAGCAGGCGCGCGTACTGCTCGACGCGGTCGGCGAGGCGCGCGTCGGAGACTCCGAGGATGCGCGCCGCGAGCAGCCCCGCGTTCTTCGCGCCGCCGATCGAGACGGTCGCGACCGGGATACCGGCGGGCATCTGCACGATGCTCAGGAGCGAGTCGAGACCGTCGAGCGTCGCCAGCGGCACGGGAACGCCGATGACCGGCAGTGCCGTGACGGATGCCAGCATGCCGGGCAGGTGCGCCGCTCCCCCGGCACCCGCGATGATCGCCTTGAGTCCGCGGCCCCGGGCATCCCGCCCATACGTCATGAGTTTGTCGGGCGTGCGATGGGCCGAGACGACCTCGACCTCGTGCGCGATGCCGAACTCACTGAGGACTTGCGACGCGTCGCTGAGGATGCGCCAGTCGGAGTCGGACCCCATGACGACGCCGACCAGAGGGGATGCCGAGGAGTGCAGGGGCGTGGTCACCCGACAAGGCTAGGGCGGGACCCTGGAAGTTCCTGGGAGCGCCACGGGTTGCGGGGGCAGAACGCGACGACTGGGCGGGTCAGGTGGCGGGTTCGTCGGTGGGCGGTCGGTGGGCGGTCGGTGGGCTTGGGCGGGTCGGCCGGTTTCCGTCGGCCTCAGTCGGCGAAGAACGCGGCGGCCGCGCGAGCCTCGTACACGACGGCGTCGAGGTCGTCGCCGGTGGCGTTGACGTGGCCGACCTTGCGTCCGGGACGCGGCGACTTGCCGTACAGGTGGACCTTGACGCCGGGGTGCGCGGCGAGCGCCGCGGGCACGCGATCCTCGAGCGCGTCGGTCGCCGGACCACCGAGGATGTTGACCATGACCGACCACGGCTGGCGCGGCACCGGGTCTCCCAGCGGCAGGTCGAGGACCGCCCGCAGGTGCTGCTCGAACTGGCCCGTGACGGCACCGTCCTGGCTCCAGTGACCGCTGTTGTGCGGCCGCATCGCGAGCTCGTTGACGAGCAGCCGCTCGTCGGTCGTCTCGAAGAGCTCGACCGCGAGCATCCCGGTGACGCCGAGCCCCTCGGCGATCGCCGTGCCGATGTCGGCCGCGACGGATGCCAGGCGCGGCGGCCCGTCGGGCGCGGGCGCGATGATCTCGGCGCACACTCCCCCGCGCTGCACCGTCTCGACGACGGGGTACGGCAGCAGCTCGCCCGAGGGGCGGCGCGCGACCTGCTGCGCGAGCTCGCGCGCGAAGTCGACGAGCTCTTCGGCGAGGAGCGGCCCGCTCTCGAGCCAGTCGGCGGCCTCGTCGGACGACGAGACGACGCGCACGCCCTTGCCGTCGTATCCGCCGCGCGGAGTCTTCACGACGGCGCGCCCGCCGTTCGCGTCGAGGAACGCCTGGAGCTCCGCGGCATCCGTCACTTTCGCCCACTCGGGCTGCGGGATGCCAAGCTCGGCGAGCCGCGCGCGCATGAGCAGCTTGTCCTGCGCGTATTGCAGGGCGTCGGGGCCGGGATGGACGGCGACCCCGTCGGCGACGAGCGCGCGGAGGACCTCCTGCGGCACGTGCTCGTGGTCGAAGGTCACGGCATCCACGTCGCGCGCGAACGCGCGCACGGTCTCCAGGTCGCGGTAGTCGCCGGTCGCGGTCGCGGCGAGCGCCGCCGACATCCCCGGCTCTTCGGCGAGCACGCGCACCTCGATGCCCAGCTCGACCGCGGGAGCGATCATCATGCGGGCCAGCTGCCCGCCGCCGACGATTCCAACCGTGAGTGCCATGCCCCCCATCCTCCCAGGTCCACCCCCTTCCCCCGCGAGACCCGGTCTGTGCGTCGAGATGGACGTCCACGAACGCGCATCTCGACGCGGAAACCGGGTCTCGCGGAAGAGGGGGCGGGTCAGGGGAGGGGCGGGGGCGGGCCGGGAGGGGCGGGGGCGGGGCGGACGTCCCAGGTCGCGTCGCGATGGGCGAGGATCTGATTCACCTCGACCTGATCGGCGAGGGCCTCGTGCACGAGTCGCACCGACGGGATGTCGGCGATCCGCAGGGGCTCATCGATGCCGTTCGTGAGGGTGAGGGTGCCCGACCCCCACATCCGCTGCAGGGGGCCTCGTCGCTCGCGGATCGTGTAGCCGCGCGCGTGAAGCAGCTCCGCGCGCCGTCGGCCGAAGATGCCCGACTGCGCGATCACCCGGCGCGTCGTGATCGTGTACGTGCGGCTCAGCCACCGCAGATACGGCACGACGGCGAGCAGCAGCACGACGAGACCGGCGGCGGTCCACAGCATCCAGTTCTCGAACGGCGCGGGGAGGTTGCCCGTGAAGTAGCCGACCGCTCCCGCGGCGGCGATCACGACGAGCGCCGACCAGAACAGCCGGCGCGCGTGCGGATGCAGGCGCGCGACGCGCAGCTCGCGCGCGTCGGTGCCCGGGGCCGGCGTCGCGGGCCGCCCGGCGTACGCGTTCGGCTGGGTCACCCTCCCATTGTGGCGTTCAGCGCACGTGCACGACGTCGCCCGCGCCGACGACCGCCTGAGTCGGCCCCGCGACCCCCGGCGTTTCGACGACGAGTCGGCCGGCGTCGTCGAGACCCACCGCATGCCCCGTCAGACTCGTGCCGTCGGGGAGGGATACGGCGACCACCTCGCCCAGCGTGCTGCACAGCACGGTGATGTCGCCCGCGACCGCCGCGCCGCCCCCGACGGCGAGCGCTGCAATGCCGTCGCGCAGGCCGGTGAGGTAGTCGGCGACGAGACGGTCCTCGTCGACTGCGACACCCTGATCGGCGAACGACGTGGCCGTCGGTACGGGCAGATCGACGGCCTCCATCGCCGTGTTGACGCCCGCCCCCACGACGACGGCCATCGGGTCGCTCGGCATCACCTCGGCAAGGATGCCGCTGATCTTGCGCCCGTGCGCGCCGCCCGCGGCCGGGATCGCAGCGGCGCCTTCGATCGCGCCCGCGGAGGCGGCGTCGATCGCGCCCGCGGCGTCACCGCCGCCCCCTCCCGCGGAGGCGCCGGCGACGCCCCTCGCGACGAGCACGTCGTTGGGCCATTTGAGCGAGACCCGGGCATCCGGCAGCTGCGCCGCGACTGCACGAGCCATCGCCGCGCCCGCGACGAGCGGAATCCATCCCCGATCGGCGACCTCGATCGCGCCCACGCGCAACAGAACCGAGATCGCGAGGGCGGTCCCCGGTGGCGCGATCCACGCGCGGTCCAGGCGCCCCCGACCCGCGCGCTGGTCGCGGGTGAGCAACACCGACAGGTGCGGATGGGAGTCGGGATCGTCCGCCGCGTCCCGCAGCAGCACGGCGTTCGTGGAGTCGACGGTCTCGGCGACCTGCAGACGCGGACTCACGGCGGCGGCGAGGGGGTAGCCCTCGGGAGCGATCGGCATAGCGCCCACCCTAAGCCGCGCGGCGCGCGTCCACGAGACCCCGGCCCGACGCCGCAGGCCGAGACGCCGCAGGCCGAGACGCCGCCGACCGCGCCGCCGGTCCACAGTCGCGGCCACGAGGACCCCGCCGGTCCGCCCCGCGGCCCGGTCACTGCTCTGACCCGGCGCATAACTCAGGCAGAATCGCACCCACCAAGCCCGTCACGCCGACGAACCGGGCTTTCTGCCTGAGTTATGCGCCCGTCGCGCGAGCGACACCCCCACCCACCACCCCGCACGAAGTCGACACCGCACAGCGAAACCGCCTCCCCGTTGTCGCACTCCGCCAACCGCCGGGCGGGCGCGGTCGCTAGGGTGGAATCCGTGCCCGAACAGCCTGTGCAGACCGACCTGTCCACGACCGCCGGCAAGATCGCCGACCTGCGGGCGCGGTACCAGGAAGCCGTCGTCGACGCCGAGTCCACGGCCCGCGAGAAGCAGCACGCCAAGGGCAAGATGACCGCCCGCGAGCGCATCGAGCTGCTCGTCGACCCGGGCACGTTCGTCGAGCTCGACGAGTACGTCCGCCATCGCACGACGGCCTTCGGCATGGACCGCTCGCGCCCCTACGGCGACTCGGTCGTCACGGGCGTCGGCACGATCCACGGCCGCACCGTCGCCGTGTACGCGCAGGACTTCACGACCTTCGGCGGCTCGCTCGGCGAGGTCGCCGGCGACAAGATCATCAAGGTCATGGAGTTCGCCCTCCGCGGCGGCATGCCGATCATCGGCATCCTCGACTCCGGCGGCGCCCGCATCCAGGAGGGTGTCGTCGCCCTCGGCAAGTACGGCGAGATCTTCCGGCTGAACACCGCGGCATCCGGCGTCATCCCCCAGATCTCGATCATCATGGGGCCGGCCGCGGGCGGCGCGGTCTACTCCCCCGCCCTCACCGACTTCGTCATCATGGTCGACAAGACGAGCCAGATGTTCGTGACCGGGCCGGATGTCATCAAGACGGTCACCGGCGAAGACGTCGGCATGGAGGAGCTCGGCGGCGCGTACACCCACAACACCCGATCGGGCGTCGCGCACTACCTCGCCGAGGACGAGGACGACGCGCTCGACTACGCCCGCACGATGATCGGGTTCCTGCCCGACAACAACATGGCCGAGCTCCCCGTCTACGAGCACGCGTTCGAGTGGGAGACGACGGATGCCGACCGCGTACTCAACACGATCGTCCCCGATTCGGCGAACCAGCCCTACGACATCCACCAGGTCATCTCGCACATCGTGGATGCCGGGGACTTCCTCGAGGTGCAGCCGCTGTTCGCGCCGAACATCGTGATCGGCCTCGGCCGCATCGAAGGGCGCACGGTCGGGATCATCGCGAACCAGCCCTCGCAGATGGCCGGCACGCTCAACATCGAGGCGGGTGAGAAGGCTTCGAGGTTCGTGCGGTTCTGCGACGCGTTCTCGATCCCGATCCTGACTCTCGTCGACGTGCCGGGGTATCTGCCGGGAACCGACCAGGAGTGGACCGGCGTCATCCGCCGCGGCGCGAAGCTGCTGTACGCGTATGCCGAGGCGACGGTGCCGCTGGTGACCGTGATCCTCCGCAAGGCCTACGGCGGCGCGTACATCGTCATGGGCTCGAAGCAGCTCGGCGCCGACATCAACCTCGCGTGGCCGACCGCCGAGATCGCCGTCATGGGTGGTCAGGGAGCGGTCAACATCCTCTACCGCGGCGAGATCAAGCGCGCGGAGGAGGCGGGCGAGGATGTCGCCGCCGTCCGCACGAAGCTCGCGAACGAGTACACCTACAACGTGGCATCCCCCTTCCTCGCGGCAGAGCGCGGCGAGCTCGACGGCATCATCGAGCCCGCGCAGACCCGTGTCTCGGTCGCGAAGGCGTTGCGGTCGCTGCGCGGCAAGCGCGCGAGCCTGCCCGCGAAGAAGCACGGGAACATCCCGCTGTGAGCGCGGCGGACGCGGGCGCGCGCCGGGCATCCGGTGCGGGTGCGGGCGCGGGCATCCCCACGGCATCCGGTGCGGGGGCGGGTGGCCGCGCGGATGCCGGGGAGGCCGCCCCGCGCCTGCGCGTGGACGTGCGCCGAGGCGATCCGACCGCCGAAGAACTCGCCGCCGTCGTCGCGGTCGTGACCGAGTCGTACGAACGCGAGGCCGCCGCAGCGCTCGCCGAGCCGGACGCCCGTCCCTCGGCGTGGCAGGTGTCGACGCGCGCGCTGCGCGCACCGTTGCGCCGCGACATCCGCTGGGGCCGCTTCGGCGGCTGACCCCGCCCCGGCGCCACCTTGCCGCCCCGGCGTCACCTTGCCGCAACGAACCTCGCGCGGGCGCCACCTTCCTGCTGCGGCGCCACAGATCTGTGGCGCCACAGCAAGAAAGTGGCGCCCGCGCGAGGGGGGACTCAGAAAACGGGCGCCCGCGCGAGGGGGACGCGCTTGTCCCCCAAAATACCTACAGACACAGAGTTGCGAACGCGGGAGACTTATCTCGCTGGAACGCTTCCGCGTTCGGTGCCACGCGCTGATCAGCGCGGCTGCACCCATCGCGAGCTCGGTTTTCGGGTAACTGGCTCGCATGGCGAGGGGCGGGCGGCTTCGCCGCCCCTCGCCTCCTTCTTCCTCGGGCTACGCTCGGCCGTCGGCCTCCGGCCCCGACCGGCACGCGGCCGCCCATCACGGGCCAGTGTCAGGCGCCTGCGCCGTCGGCATCCTCGGGCTTGTCATCGCGCGCCGCGCGCGACAGCTCGTGCCACAGGTCGACCGTGTCCTCGCCGTCGGCGCCGTCCGAGCGCCCCACGACCGTGACGACGACCTCGTCGTGGCGCGAGGCGCGGACGTAGAGGCGCTGCGAGCGGGCATCCGAGATCACGCGGGCGAGGTGGGTGCGCAGGTTCGCCCGCTCTTCTACCGACAGGTCCTCGAGTCCGCCCTCATCCAGCACGGATACCGCGGCGCCGCGGGTGCGCGCGGCCGTCAACGCCTCGCGCACGCCGTCGTCGAGCAGCGCGGCCCCGCGCAGCTCGTCGCGGAGCGTGCCCTCGGCGATCCGTGCCAGCTGGCGTTCCGTGTCGTCGAGGTGGCCTGCGACCGCGATCGTGTGGGCGAGGACCGGCCCCGCAACCGCGAGCGCGCGCTGGATCTGCGTGCGCCGCGCGCGCCGCATCCCTTCCTGCGACGCCAGCCACTCGGACGCTTCCCGCTGCAGCGCGGTGAGCTCGGCGGTGTCGCGCGCGGCGCGATCCATCAGGATCGTGAGCACCTGCGCGAGCGCCACCCACAGCACCGCGCCGACCACGCCGAGCGCGAGCGCTGCGGCAGGCCCGATCCACAGAGCCGCCGCCACGGCGACGAGAACCACGCCCGTCCACGCCGTCCACGGACGCCGGCGCACCATCACGATCGCCATCAGCGCACCGACCGCGCCCATGCTCCAGGTCGCGTAATCCGACACCCGCGAGTCGCCGCCCGCGGCGATCCACGACGCGGAAGGGACGAGCGCCGCGACGGCGAGCGCGAGCACGGCAGCCCACGCTGGCAGCAGCGTGCGCTCGCCCAGTTCCGCGCGCGGCTCATCGACGGGAGCGGCGGCGCGGGGCTTGGCGAAGACGCACACCCACGTCGTGACGAGGTACAGCGCGACCGCCGCGACCTGCACACCCGGATACTGGGGCGCTGTCGTCCAGAGCAGGGCGCCGACGGCGAGGTAGCCCGTGAAGGCCACTCCGAGCCACGACAGCACAGCGCGCACCTGGGTCATCGCGGTTGCTCCCACTCGAGCAGGACCGTCGTCCCCGCCGCGCTCGTCTGCACGCGGGCGCGCCCGCCCGCCGCCGCCATCCGCGCGACGATCGAGCCGCGGATGCCGAGGCGGTCGCTCGGCACGGCCTTCGGCACGAACCCGCCCCCGGAGTCGGTGACGCGCACGGCGATCAGCCCGGCATCCGCCCTCACCTCGACCTCGAGCCCGACGCCGTCCGCGTGCTGCACGGCGTTCGAGATCGCCTGGGTCGCGGCGAGTACGAGCGCGCGCACGACTCGGCCGGGAACGCGATTCGCCGCAGGGTCGAGGTGCGCATCGATCGGAACACGGATGCCGAGCTCCGCGCCCGCACGTTCGATCCCCTCGACGATGGATGCCGCGGGCCGCGGCTCGTCGGAACCCTCCCCGGCGTCGAGCTCGGCGTTCGCGAGCCGCGTGAGGGCCTCGCGCGCCATCGCGACCGCGAGCGCCTCTTCTCTCGGGGTCGTGGCGCGCTCGGCGGCGATCAGCGCGGCGAGCACGCTGTCGTGCATGAGTGCGGCGACCGCGACGCGCTCGGTCTCGGCGGCCGCGGCCGATGCGGCCGCCGCATACGAGCCCACGGCGTCGGCGCGAGCCCGGTCGACGCCGACGGCGAGGGATCGCAGCACCCAGCCGAGCGCGACAATGACACCCGCCAGGATCATGCCGAACACGACATCCAGCACGACACCGGTGACGACCTGGGGGTTCGCCACGCCCACCTGCACCAGCCGCACGACGCCGTACAACACGGGGACGACCACCGCCCACACGAGCTGCAACGGCATGCGGAAGGCCACCACGGCAGCCGCGGGAGCCACATTGATGAGGTACCAGATCCACGGTGCGACGTCAGGGTCGGCGACGTGACCCGCCGTCGCGAGCGGCCAGCAGGCGATCACGACGGCGATCGCTTCGGCGCACACGCCGCTCGCGATCCGCGCGAAGCGGCCGACGACCAGCGCCGCGATCATGACGGCGAGCGGCACGAACGCTCCGAGCATGAGCACGATGCGCCATCCGGGCGACTCCTGCGTGGAGCCGAGCGCGTTGAGGAACGCCTGCGCGCCGAGCACGGCGCAGCCGAGCGCGACGACGACGGCGAGGATGCGCTCGACGCGCGCCTCGGTGAAGCGCTCGGCGCCCGCCGCGATGTTGCCGAGCGGCCGACGCGCGGCCGGGTCGACGGTGATCAGCGACGGCTCAGCGGTCACCGCTGCCGTCACCGCGCGTCATCGGGCCGTCCGGAGGGCTCGGCACGGTCGGTGTGATCGCCGCTTCGGGTGCGCTCGGCCCGGCCGGCGCGTTCTGACCGTTCGGAACGCTCGGCGCCGACGAGGCCGTCCTCCATCGCGCGATGGAGCAGGTCGATCTTCGTGGGTGCAGGCCGGCCGACCTCGACGTATTTGACGCGCACGCGCGTGATGTTCTCTTTCGCGGTGGAATAGGCGACACCGAGCCGCTCGGCGACGGCCTTGAGCGGCAGACCCGCCGCGTACAGGCGCAGCACGTCGCGCTCACGCGCCGACAGTTGGGCATCGGCGAACGCACGGTCGCCGTCGACGGCGTGCGCCCATTCGAGGTTCTCGAGCGGTTCGCCGCGCGCGATCGTGCGGATCGCCTCGACGACGTCGTCGGCGCGCGAGGACTTGCTGATGATGCCCGCAGCTCCCGCCGTGAGCGCTTCGCGGACGGCCGTCGGCCGATCGGCGACGCTGTGGATGAGGACCGCGGACCCATCCGCGACGATGCGCGACACGTTCTCAGTCACGGTCGCGCCGTCGCCGAGCGTGAGGTCGAGGACGACGACATCTGCCGGCGGCTCGCCCGACGCCGCACGCCACTCGAGGTACGACGACACCGTGCTGCCCGAGAAGACCACATCCTTCGCGCCCGCCCGCTCGCACGCGGCCTCAAGGCCGAGGCGGACGGACTCGTGGTCGTCGATGAGCACGATGCGGGACATGCCGCCAGCCTAGCCAGCCGGGCGCGCGAGCACGGCGACCGCTTCGACGTGGTGCGTGTGCGGGAACAGGTCGAACGCGTCCAGGCGCACCGGCTCGTAGCCGTGGCCACGGAAGGTGCCGAGGTCGCGGGCGAGGGCGACCGGGTCGCACGCGACGTAGACGATGGATGCCGGGGAAAGGCCGGCGACGGCATCCACGACCTGCTTTCCGGCGCCGGAGCGAGGCGGGTCGAGCAGCACGACACCACGCGCGAGCCGGCCGCGCTCGGCGGCTCCGACCTGGGCGTGCAGACGCGCGAGGTAACGGTCGGTGCGGTCGGTCTCGGCGCGCGCGCCCACCCACTCCGCCAGGTTCTCGCCCGCGTGTTCGGTGGCACGGGCATCCGATTCGACGCTCGTCACGCGTGTCGAGGGCCCGCCCGCCGAGGCGATCGCCGCGGCGAACAGGCCCACCCCGCCGTACAGGTCGAGGTGATGCGCGTCGGGGTCGACCCCGCCCGCCGCCGCGAGGGCGTCGTCCACCGCGGCGGTGAGGGTCGCCGCGGCGAGGCGGTGCACCTGCCAGAACCCGCCCGCGTCGACCCGGAACGCGCGACCGGCGACGACCTCCGTGACGACCTCGTGGGCGGTCGGGTCCATCGGTGGTCGCGGGGGTTGCGGGGCGCGCGGGGCTCTGGTCGCGGGGCCGCGGGCGCCGCGGCGACCCCGGGCGGACCCCGCCCCGCGGTCGCCCCGCGCGGCGCCGGGGGCGAGGGCCGGCGCATCCGGTCGCACGATCACGCGCACGCGGCCGTCGGCGGGCTGCACGAGGTCGACCCGGCCCGGCGCGAACCCCTCAAGCCCGCGCGCGACCTCGGCGATCTCGGCGGTCGCGAGCGGCAGGTCGTCCGTGACGATGACGCGATGGCTGCGTGCCGCGAACGGGCCGATGCGGCCGTCGGCGTCGACGTGCAGGCTCACCCGCGTGCGCCAGCCGAGGCCGTCCTCGCGCTCCTCGGCATCCGGTGTGCCGGCGGGCGACACCACGACCTCCGATGACGGGATGTCCGCGAAGCGGGCGAGCGCGTCGCGCAGCACCCGGGTCTTGAGCTCCCGCTGATGATCCAGGGCGACGTGCCCGAACTCCGCGCCGCCCGCGCGCTCGTGGGGCGCGGCATCGAGGCCCGCGGCAGCCCACACGTGCGGGCGACGGTGCGGCGAGGCATCCAGCACCTCGACGACGTCGGCGCGCCAGAACGACGACTTCGACGTGTCGGTGAGCTGTGCGCGCACGCGCTCGCCCGGGATCGCCCCCTCGACGAACACGACCCGCCCGTCGTGACGCGCGACGAAGACGCCGCCGTGGGCGACATCCGCGATGTCGAGGTCGAGGAGGTCGCCGGGGTTCATCCCTCCACGGTAGCCCGGCCGCCTACGCTGGTGCGCATGCGCGTGTGCCTGGCATCCACCTCTCCCGCTCGCCTCATGCTGTTGCGGCAGGCGGGGATCGAGCCGCTGACGCGGGCCCCTCAGGTCGACGAAGAGGCCGTCATCGCCGCGATCGAGGCGCACGAGGGCCGCATCCTGTCGCCCGACGAGCACGTGCTGCTGCTCGCGCGGCGCAAGGCCGCCGACGTCGCCGCCGCGCTCGCGGCGGACGATCCCGAGTTCGACGGCATCGTCATCGGCGGCGACTCGATGTTCGAGCTCGACGGCGCGGTGCTCGGTAAGCCCTACGTGCCGGCGGTCGCCGCCGAGCGGTGGCGCGCGATGCGCGGGCGCACGGGAGTCCTGCACTCCGGGCACAGCGTCTTCCGCCTCTCCCCCGGCGCGGCGGCGGTCGAGGCGCACGCCGTCGCCGCGGCATCCGTCTCGTTCGCCGCCGACATCACGGATGCCGAGATCGACGCCTACGTCGCGACCGGCGAGCCGCTGCAGGTCGCGGGTGCGTTCACGGTCGACAGCCTCGGCAGCGCGTTCATCGAGCGCGTCGAGGGCGACCCGTCGACCGTCGTCGGCATGTCGCTCTCGACGCTGCGACGCCTCTGCGGCGAACTCGGCGTCACGTGGACGGCGCTGTGGAACACTCCCCCGCAGTCGTAGCCGCCATCACACGTTTTCGCTGAGATCTTGTGCGAGTGGTCCAAAACGGATGCCGTTCGGGTGGGTAGGCTGGCATCCATGCCTTCCCAGGACACGGCGCCCTCGCGCGCGCGCATCACGAAAGTGCTCGTCGCGAACCGCGGAGAGATCGCCGTGCGCATCATCCGCGCCGCGCGCGACTCGGGTCGGGCGTCTGTCGCCGTCTACGCCGATCAGGACCGCGACGCGATGCACGCGAAGCTCGCCGACGAGGCCTACGCCCTCGAGGGGGCAACGAGCGCCGAGACGTACCTCTCGATCGAGAAGATCCTCTCCGTCGCGCGCCGTTCGGGGGCGGATGCCGTCCACCCCGGCTACGGGTTCCTCGCCGAGAACGCCGACTTCGCCCGCGCGGTCATCGGCGCCGGGCTGACCTGGATCGGCCCGTCGCCCGAGGCGATCGAGGCCCTCGGCGACAAGGTGACGGCGCGTCACGTCGCCGAGAAGGTCGGGGCACCGCTCGCCCCCGGCACCCCGGGCCCGGTCGACGGCGCCGACGAGGTCATCGCGTTCGCGCAGGAGCACGGCCTGCCCATCGCGATCAAAGCCGCGTACGGCGGCGGCGGCCGCGGCCTCAAGGTCGCGCGCGAGCTCGACGAGGTCGCCGAGCAGTTCGAGTCGGCCACGCGCGAGGCGATCGCCGCATTCGGCCGCGGCGAGTGCTTCGTCGAGAAGTACCTCGACAAGCCGCGACACGTCGAGACGCAGTGCCTGGCGGATGCCGAGGGCACCGTCGTCGTCGTCTCGACCCGCGACTGCTCGCTGCAGCGGCGGCACCAGAAGCTCGTCGAAGAGGCACCCGCGCCCTTCCTCACCGACGAGCAGAACCGCACGCTGTACGAGTCGTCGAAGGCGATCCTCCGCGAGGTCGGCTACGTCGGCGCGGGAACCTGCGAGTTCCTCATCGGCGCCGACGGCACGATCTCGTTCCTCGAGGTCAACACCCGCCTGCAGGTCGAGCACCCCGTCTCCGAAGAGGTCACCGGGATCGACCTCGTGCGCGAGCAGTTCCGCCTCGCCGAGGGCGGCACGCTCGGCTACGACGACCCGACGCCGGTCGGCCACTCGATCGAGTTCCGCATCAACGGCGAGGACCCGGGTCGCGGGTTCCTGCCTCAGCCCGGCCGCATCCACCAGTTCAAGACGTTCGGCGGCCCCGGCATCCGTCTCGATTCCGGAGTGACGGCGGGCGACAGCGTCTCGGGCGCGTTCGACTCGTTGCTCGGGAAGCTCATCGTCACCGGGCGCGACCGCGCCGAGGCGCTCGAGCGGGCACGGCGCGCGCTGGATGAGTTTGAGGTGGCGGGCATGCCGACGGTGCTGCCCTTCCACCGGAAGGTCGTGCGCGACCCGGCGTTCACCGCCGAAGACGGCACATTCGGCGTGTTCACGCGCTGGATCGAAACCGATTTCGTCAACGACATCCCGCCGTGGGACGGCGAAGCCGAGGCGCCCGCCGACGCAGAGCCGCGCCACACCGTCGTCGTCGAGGTCTCGGGCAAGCGGCTCGAGGTGAGCCTGCCCGACCGCATCGCCGTCGGTCCGACGAAGATCAGCCGCCCCGCCGCGCCGCCTCCCTCGCGGCGGTCGCACGCCGTATCCGTCGGCGCAGGCGCATCGGGCGACGGCGTCACCTCGCCCATGCAGGCGACGATCGTCAAGGTCGCCGTCGAAGAGGGCCAGCAGGTCGTCAAGGGCGACCTCGTCGTCGTCCTCGAGGCGATGAAGATGGAGCAGCCGCTGCAGGCCCACAAAGACGGCGTCGTCGGCACGATCGACGCGACCCCCGGCACGACGGTGTCGGCCGGGCACCGGTTGCTGACGATCTCCTGAGCCGTTCCGGCGGCGCGCGCTCTCCTAAACTGCACGCGCTGTGCTTCTTTCGACCGCGCGTGCAGTTTTCGACCGCGCGACCACTTTTCGACCGCGCGTGCGTTCGCGGCGCCGCGTTCGCTCGACGCGCACCCGGCCGGGCGCCACTTCACTGCTCGGGCGCCAGTTTCCTGTAAGCCAGATCCGGCGGGCGCCACTTCCCTGTCCGGGCGCTACAGATCTGTGGCGCCCGCGCGGCAAAGTAGCGCCCGCGAGGAGAATGATGACGGATGCCGGGGACGGATGCCGGGCCGATGCGGAGTTCGCGCGCGCTATCCAAAACTGCACGCGCTGTACTTCTTTCGACAGCGCGTGCAGTTTTCGACCGCGCGTGCGGATTCCGGCGCGGATGCCGCGCGAGGGGATGCCGGCGCGGATGCCGGGCGCGGATGTCGGCGCGGATGCCGCGCGAGGGGATGCCGGCGCGGATGCCGGGCGCGTATGTCGGCGCGGATGCCGCGCGAGGGGATGCCGGGCGCGGATGTCGGGCGCGGATGTCGGCGCGGATGCCGCGCGAGGGGATGCCGGGCGCGGATGTCGGGCGCGGATGCCGGGCGCCGACCCCGGCGCGGACGCCCGCAGAGCCCCGGCGGGTCAGCCGAAGAAGTCGTCGTCGCGGTTGACCTGGTGCATGGCGCGCGTGGCATCCGTGATGGATCCGGTCAGCGACGGGAACACTGCGAACACGCGCGAGACCTGGTCGACCGTGAGGCGGCGCTCGACGGCGATCGCGATCGGGTAGATGAGCTCCGACGCGCGCGGCGCGACGATGACGCCGCCGATGACGGTGCCCGACCCCTCGCGGGCGATGATCTTGACGAAGCCGTCCTTGATCCTCATCATCTTCGCGCGCGCGTTCGCGGCGAGCGGCAGCTTGTGCACGTACCCGTTGATGGCGCCGGTCTCGACATCCTTCTCCTGCCGGCCGACCGTCGCGATCTCGGGCGCCGTGAAGATGTTCGCGGTGATGCGGCGACGCTCGAGCGGAATGACCGTGTCGCCGAGCGCGTGGAAGATCGCGGTGCGTCCCTGCATCGAGGCGACGGATGCCAGGGGCACGAACGTCGTGCAGTCGCCGGCGGCGTAGATGTTCGGCACCGAGGTGCGGGCGACGCGGTTGACACGGATGTGCCCCGACTCGGTGAGCTCGACGCCGGTCTCTTCGAGCCCGATCCCGGCCGTGTTCGGGATCGACCCGACGGCGAGCAGGCAGTGGCTGCCTTCGACGGTGCGGCCATCCGACAGCGCGACCACGACACCGTCCCCGTCGCGGATGACGGAGTCGGCGCGCGAGCGCGAGAGCACCGTCATCCCGCCGCGCGTGAACACCTTCTCGAGCACGAGCGCCGCGTCGCGGTCTTCGCCGGGCAGCACCTGGTCGCGCGACGAGATGAGCGTCACCTTCGCGCCGAGGTTCATGTACGCCGACGCGAACTCGGCGCCCGTGACCCCCGACCCGACGACGATGAGGTGCTCGGGGAGCGCCTTCATGTCGTACAGCTGGGTCCACGTGAGGATGCGTTCGCCGTCGGGCTTCGCGGTCGGCAACTCGCGCGGCGAGGCGCCGACCGCGACGACGAGGGTGTCCGCCTCGACACGGTCGAAGTCGGTACCTCCGGGCCCCGTGGCCACGACGATCGAGTGGTGGTCGTCGAGGCGTCCGTGGCCCGAGATGATGCGCACCCCGGCATCCACCAGCTGCGCGCGCAGGTCGTCGGACTGCTGACGCGCGAGCGACAGGAGCCGCTTGTTGACAGCCGCGAGGTTGATCGCAACCTCGGGCTTGAGGGGCCGCCCCGACTCGCCTTTCGCGAAGAACTCGACCCCCAGATCGGATGCCTCGGAGATGGCGACCGCGGCATCCGCCGTCGCGATGAGACTCTTCGAGGGCACGACGTCGGTGATGACGGCGGCGCCGCCGACCCCGGCGCGCTCGACGAGCGTGACCTCGGCGCCGAGCTGCGCGGCGGCGAGCGCCGCCTCGTACCCGCCGGGGCCGCCGCCGAGAACCGCGACCGACTGAGAGTGCACGAAGCTCGACGCCATGCATCCATTCTCTCAGGCGTCCGCGGGCCTCGAAGACAGACCGTGACCGCGGCCGGGCCCGGTTCTAGAGTGGGAGCATGTCGCACCTCAGCAACCCTCTCGACGACCCGTCCGCCGATCCGTTCGAGATCGCCGCGCAGGCGGCATCCGACATCGCGCGCCTGACCGGAGTGGAACGTCACGACATCGCCCTGACCCTCGGCAGCGGTTGGGGGAAGGCGGCCGAGCTCGTCGGCGAGACGACCGCGACAATCCCTGCGACCGAGGTCACCGGGTTCTCCAAGCCCGCGCTCGAGGGGCACGTCGGGTCGCTGCGCAGCATCGTGACGCCGAAGGGAAAGCGCGTGCTCGTCATCGGCGCACGCACCCACTACTACGAGGGCCACGGCCCGCGGCGCGTCGTGCACAGCGTGCGGACCGCCGCCGCGACGGGCGCGAAGACCATGGTGCTCACCAACGGCGCCGGCGGCATCAAGCACACGTGGAAGCCGGGGACACCCGTGCTCATCAGCGACCACATCAACCTCACGGGCGACTCCCCGCTCGAGGGCGCGACCTTCATCGACCTGACCGACCTCTACTCGATGCGCTTGCGCGACCTCGCCCGCTCGATCGACCCGTCGCTCGACGAAGGCGTCTACTGCCAGTTCCGCGGGCCGCAGTACGAGACGCCCGCCGAGGTGCGCATGGCGAAGACGATCGGCGGCCACATCGTCGGCATGTCGACGGCCCTCGAGGCGATCGCCGCCCGCCAGGCGGGCATGGAGATCCTCGGGTTCTCGCTCATCACGAATATGGCCGCCGGCATCCAGACCACACCCCTGAGCCACGCGGAGGTCATCGAGGCGGGGCAGGCGGCCGAGCCGGTGATCTCCGACCTGCTCGCGCGCGTGATCGGAAAGCTGTGAGCGCGGGCGTGCCGTCTCCCGCGTTGGATGCCGCGCGCGCCTGGATCGCGCAGGATCCCGACGAGGTGACGCGCGCCGAACTCGCGCCGATCATCGCGGCGGCCGAGACCGGCGACCCAGACGCTCTCGCCGACCTCGACGACCGCTTCGGCGCGCGCCTGGAGTTCGGCACGGCGGGCCTGCGCGGGCGGCTCGGCGCCGGCAGCAACCGCATGAACCGCGTGCTCGTCGCGCAGGCAGCCGCCGGATTCGCGGCTTACCTGCGCGACAAGGCGGGGACGGATGCCGCGCCGTCGGTCGTGATCGGATACGACGGCAGGCGCAACTCGGACGTCTTCGCCCGCGACTCGGCAGAGCTGTTCGCCGGCGCCGGGCTTCGCGCGATTCTGCTGCCGCGGCTGCTGCCGACGCCCGTGCTCGCCTTCGCCGTGCGCCACCTCGGCGCCGCCGCGGGGGTCATGGTCACGGCATCCCACAATCCTCCCGACGACAACGGCTACAAGGTGTACCTCGGCGGAGAGGATGCCGGGTCGCAGATCGTCGCGCCGGCGGATGCCGAGATCGCGGCGCACATCGAGCGAGTGGCGGCGACGGCACTCGTGCCCGATCTGCCGCGCGGCGAGTACGAGATCGCCGACGAGTCGGTCGTGGAGGCCTACGTCGCGGCGACCGCGACCGTCGCACCGGCGCCCGCGGGCGCGGCGGGAATGACGTGGGTCTACACCGCGATGCACGGCGTCGGATACGAGACGCTGACGTCGATCCTGACCCTCGCGGGGTATCCACTGCCGGTCGTCGTCGAGGCCCAGATCGAGCCCGACGGGCGCTTTCCGACGGTCGCCTTCCCGAACCCGGAGGAGCCGGGGGCGATGGACCTCTCGTTCGAGACCGCCCGCGCCGCGGGCGCGGAGTTCATCCTCGCGAACGACCCCGACGCCGACCGGCTCGCGGTCGCGATCCCGGATGCCGCAGCCGACGGCGGCTGGCGACGGCTGACCGGCAACGAGACGGGACTGCTGCTCGGGTGGCGGGCGGCGCGGCTCGCGGCCAGTGCGGCGGCGGGTGCCCGGGGCGGCTCGGCCGAGGGCCCGGCCGGCTCGCTCGCGTGCTCGCTCGTGTCGTCGCCGGGACTCGAGACGATCGCGGCGCACTACGGCCTCGACTTCCATTCGACGCTCACGGGGTTCAAGTGGATCTCGCGCGCCCCCGGCATCCGCTTCGGCTTCGAAGAGGCGCTCGGGTACCTCGTCAACCCCGAGACCGTGCGCGACAAGGACGGTATCTCGGCCGCCGTCGCGATGCTCGGCATGATCGCCGAAGCGCGTGAGGAGGGTCGGACGCTCGCCGACCTCCTGACGCAGTTCGCCGAGACGTTCGGGTTCTTCCAGTCGGGCCAGGTGTCCATCCGGGTGGATGACCTTTCCGTCATCGGCCGGATCATGGCAGCGCTGCGCGCGGCTCCCCCGGTCGAGGTCGGCGGCGTCGCCGTCGAGCGCCTCGACGATCTGCTCGCGGGTATCAACGGGTTTCCGCCGTCGGATGTCCTGCGCCTGTGGCTCGCGGGCGGCTCGCGCCTGATCGTGCGCCCGAGCGGCACCGAACCGAAGCTCAAGGCCTACCTCGACGTCCGCGGCGAATCGGCGGCCGACGCAGCCGCCCGCCTCGCCGCACTCGACGCAGGCACGCGCGCCCTGCTCGCGGCCGCGGGCGCATAGCCCCGGCAGAAGTCACCCCGCGCGGGGTCGCGCGCGCCCGGGGCCACCGGGTGCTCGCGGCCGCGGGCGCATAACTCAGGCAGAAACCCGCCGCGGGGCCCGCGCGAGCGCGCCCCGCGACGATTCTGCCTGAGTTGTGCGCCGGGGTCGTGGCCCTAGGCTCGTCTTCGTGACCGCGCTGCTGACCGATCCCGTCGTCCTCGAGAACGCCCACGTCCGGCTCGAGCCGTTGGACGCCGCGCACGCGGCCGACCTCGACCGCGCCGCCGAGGGGCTCGAGTACGCGTGGTACACGTCCGTCCCCGCAGCAGCCGCGGCCGAGATCGACATCCGGCTGGGTGAATATGCCGCTGGGCGTATGAATCCCTTCGCGGTCGTCGCGGGCGGGCGCGCGGTGGGCATGACGACGTTCTGCAACATCGATCAGGCCAACCACCACGTCGAAATCGGCTACACGTGGCTCTCGCCGACGGTGCAGCGCACGAGCGTCAACACGGCGGCGAAGCTGCTGCTGCTCGGCCACGCGTTCGAGTCGTGCGACGCGATCGCCGTCGAGTTCCGCACGCACTGGCACAACCGGCAGTCGCGCGCCGCGATCGAGCGCCTCGGCGCCAAGCAGGACGGGGTGCTGCGCAACCACCGACTCGGACCCGACGGGTCGCTGCGCGACACGGTCGTGTACTCGATCCTGCCGCACGAGTGGCCGGCCGTCCGGCTCGGCCTCGAGGCGCGCCTCGCCGCCCGCTGACCCGGCGCAAACCCCGCAGGATCGCACAAACTCCGCATCCGATCGCCCTTCGCGGTGCGGAGGTCGCACGATGATGCGGAGTCGTGACGGCGGACGGCGAACCGCGGCCCCGAGCAGCCCCGCGCTCAGCCGTCGACGACGGCGACGAGCTCGTCGAGGAACGCGGTGAAAGTCGTGCCGCGGCGGACGATCCGTTGCACGCTCTCACGCTCGCTGAAGACCTCGACGAGTTGCTCGAACACGGTCTGGAACGCCTCGCGGTCGCTCTCCGAGAAGGCGACCATCACGACGACCTGCACGCGACCCTCCCCCCACGCGATCGACGGGTCCGCGACGCCGACGGCGATCGCGGTGCGGGTCGCGGTCATGCCGAGCGCGTGCGGCACCGCGAGCGCGTCGGTGAAGGCGGTCGAGGATAGCCGCTCGCGCTCGAGCGTCCGGTCGACGTAGTCGTCGTCGATCACGCCCTGCGCGACGAGCCGTGCGCCGAGGGCGCGGATGACCGTCTCGGGGGTCGCGTCGGCCTCGAGCCTCCCGATGAACGCGTCGGCCGAGAAGTAGCGCCCGAGCTCGTCGCGCAGCCGCGCGAGCCGCCGCCCGCGCCGCACCCGTCCCGCGGCCGCCTGCACACGCTCGACGTCGCTCTCGGTGAGGAACGGCTGGATGCGCACGATCCGTTCCGACACGACCGGCGCGTCGATCGTGGTCAGGATGAGGTCGGTGCCGATGGCATCCCAGTCAGGATCGACGCGGGTCTCGACGCCGACGACGTCGACGGCCTGCCCGAGCGAGCGGTCGACGCTCGAGCGCAGCAGCTCGTGCAGCTCGTAGTACCCGGGGCAGACGATCGTCGCGGTGAGCACGGCGCCCGCGCGGCGGCTGCGCTCGAGGCGCCCCCCGACGTGCATCGCGATGTACGCGATCTCGTCGTCGAGCAGCGAGATGCCGAGGAGCCCCCGGAGCCCATCGGCGATGTACACGGCGACCTCGAAGTTCATCGGGTAGGTCGCCTTGAGCGAGCGCGTCAGGGGATTGCGCGACCACGCCTGCTGACGCGCGCGCAGCCGCAGGTTCTGCACGTGCAGCGCGAGGCGCATGACGAAGTCGTCGTGATCGATGTCGACGAGGAACTCCGCCGCCGCCCGCCGCACGACTCCCCGCACCGCCTCTTCGACCTCAGGGTCGATTCGTGAACGGATGACGGATGCCGGCTCCGCCGCCCCCGGCGCCACGACGCGGCTGAGCACGAGCGTCGCGAGATGGCGCCGGTCGCCCTCGCCGAGCCTGACGCCCAGGTGCGCGGCGCACAGGTCGTCGACGAGCACGGCCACGCGCTCCTGCGCCTCCGCGGGCGTGCCGTCGTCCGACGCATCGAGCGCGCGTCCGTGCGCGACCCGGTCGGCCGTGATCGCGATATGCAGCATGACGTCGCCGATGCCGAACTCGTTGACGAAGTAGCCAAGTTCGCCGAGCCCCGCCACCAGGTCGGCCTTGAACGGACCGAACGCTTCGGCGCCGATCGAGCCTTCGCCCAGGGTGCGCCTGACCGCGGCCAGGTCGAACGCTCCTTCGTCGGTCTCTTCGTGCACGAGGCTCGACAGCAGTCGCCGCTGAGCCATCTCGGTGCCGCGCAGCCGCGCGCGCGAGGCGGTGCGCTCGAGGACGAGCCCCGTGCCCCCGAGGAGCGCCCGCACCCGGCCGAGGTCGCTCTCGAGCGTCGCGGGGCTCACGTGAAAACTCTCCGCGGCTTCGAAGACGTCGATCCCGTCGGCGTCGGACAGCAGCGCCCGCACGAGCTGATGCGTCCGATCGCGGGGCGTGTCGGATCCGCCTTCGCGGTGGAGCGCGGCGCCGGCATCCGCCCCCGCCCGGTACCCGAGGGCTCCCGACTCGACGACCGTGCCGCCGGGCACGCGCGCGTTCAGCGCGGTGACGTAGCTGCGGATGCTGCGCGGCGTGACCCCGAGGACGTCGGCGAGCTCCCCCGCCGTCACCCAGTCGCCGCCGCGCACGAGCAGCGCGATGACCCGGTCCTGCCGCGCTCTGCTCATCCGAACAGTCAACCACGCCCCCGCCTCCCCGGCTCGGGTGTTTCCGCCCCCGCGGAAGGGACCCTGGTTGTTCGCTCCCAGGCACTTCACAAGAATGGGCACGAAGGAGGCGGATCGATGAGGATCCTCGTGGTCTGCGGCGCGGGAGCGTCGAGCACATTCGTTGCACAGCGCGTGCGTCACGCCGCCCAGGCGGCCGGACGCGACATGAGCGCGGTCGCCGGCACGGTGCAGTCGTTGCCGATCGACCTGGATGCCGCGGATGTCGTGCTCGTCGGTCCGCACCTGCACGAATCGATCGACCGCATCCGCCAGGAAGCGTCTGCCCGTGGCGCGACGGTTGTGCTGCTCCCCGCCGACGTCTTCACCGACCTCGACGGATCGCGCACGCTCGCCCTCATCGACAGCACTCTGGCTGCCACGCGCGCCCGCACCGACGCAGAGACCACCGACGCAGAGAGGAGCCCGGCATGACCGAGGCCACCCGCACCGTCCGCATCGGATCGACGAACGGACTGCACGCCCGCCCGGCGAAGCTGTTCGCGCAAGCGGTGAAGGATGCCGGCATCCCCGTCACGATCTCCAAGGGATCGGGGGCGCCGGTGAACGCCGCGAGCATCCTCGGCGTCATCTCGCTCGGCGCCGAGAAGGGCGACTACGTGACGCTCACGGCCGACGGCGACGCGCCCGACGCCGTCCTTGACACGCTCGCCGAGCTGCTGACGACCGACCACGACGAGAACTGAACGAACACGGAACCAGGAAGAAACGGTGATGACTGAACTGCGCGGAGTAGGAATCGGCCTCGGAGTGGCCCAGGGCCCCGTAGCCCGGATGGCGGAGCCGCTGCCGGCACCCGCCGACGCCCCGAGCGACAAGACCCCCGCCGACGAACTGGCGCGCGTGCGCGAGGCCGTCGCGGCGGTCGCGCGCGAGCTCGAGGAACGCGGCTCGAAGGCGGGCGGCATGGCCCGCGAGGTGCTCGAGGCGCAGGCCATGATGGCCGAGGATCCGTCGCTGGATGCCGAGGTTGAAACCCGCGTGAACGCCGGGAAGACCGCCGAGTTCGCCGTGTACGACGCGTTCGCGAGCTTCCGCGACACCCTCGCCGCGATGGGCGGCTACCTCGGCGAGCGCGCGGCCGACCTCGACGACGTCGCCCAGCGTGTCATCGCGCACCTGCGCGGGCTTCCGGCGCCCGGCATCCCCGATCCGGGTCACCCGTTCGTGCTCGTCGCGAAAGACCTCGCCCCCGCCGACACGGCGCTGCTCGACCTCGACAAGGTCCTCGCGCTCGTCACGACCGACGGCGGACCGACCTCGCACACCGCGATCCTCGCCCGCGAGAAGTCGATCGTCGCGATCGTCGGCGCCGCCGCCGCGAAGGATCTCACGGACGGCGAGACCGTGATCGTGGATGCCGCGAAGGGTGTCGTGACGACGGATCCGACCGTCGACGAACTCGCGCAGGCGCAGCACCGCGCCGATGCGCGCGCCGCCGCGGCATCCGCCCCCCTCACCCCCGGCGCGCTGAAGGACGGCACCGCCGTGCCGCTCCTCGCCAACCTCGGCAAGCCCGGCGGCGCCGCCGAGGCGGTGGAGCTCGGCGCCGAAGGCGTGGGCTTGTTCCGCACCGAGTTCCTGTTCCTCTCCGCGACGCAGGCGCCTACCGTCGACGAGCAGACGCGTTCGTACACCGAACTGCTGCAGGCGTTCCCCGGCAAGAAGGTCGTCGTTCGGGCGCTGGATGCCGGGGCCGACAAGCCGCTCGCCTTCCTCAACGACGCGCACGAGGATAACCCGGCCCTGGGCCTGCGGGGTCTGCGCGCCCTGCGCGCGAGCGAGGACATCCTGCGAGAGCAGCTGACCGCCCTCGCGAACGCCGACAAGGCAACGGATGCGGACCTGTGGGTCATGGCGCCGATGGTCGCGACCGTCGAAGAGACCGAGTACTTCGTCACGCTCGCGAAGGAGTACGGCATCAAGACCGCCGGCGTCATGGTCGAGGTGCCCTCGGCGGCGCTCATGGCCGACAGGGTGCTTGCGATCGCCGACTTCGCCTCGATCGGCACGAACGACCTCACGCAGTACACGATGGCCGCCGACCGGCTCCTCGGCTCGGTCGCCTCGTTCCAGGACCCGTGGTATCCCGCCGTCCTCCACCTCATCAAGGCCACCGCCGAGGGCGGAAAGGCGAACGGCAAGCCGGTCGGCATCTGCGGCGAGGCGGCCGCCGACCCGCTGCTGGCCGTCGTCCTCGTCGGCCTAGGCGCGACGACCCTGTCGATGGCGCCGACGGCGCTCGCCGACGTCCGCGCCTCGCTCCTGCAGTACACCCTCGCCGATGCCCAGCGCATCGCCGACGCAGCCCTCGCCGCCGATGACGCGGCCTCCGCCCGGGCCGCAGCGCAGGCTGCGACCGACCAGACCGCCGCGTGATCACGCGGCGCACCCGAAGGAGAAAATCACATGACAACGGCGTCAGCCACTGCTAAGCAGCCGGGAGGAGCACGAGTCGCGGTCCAGCGATTCGGCACGTTCCTCTCCGGCATGATCATGCCCAACATCGCAGCCTTCATCGCGTGGGGCCTCATCACCGCCCTGTTCATCGACACCGGATGGGTCGGCGTCAAGGGCCCCGTCGAAGCCTGGCGCTGGGATGCGAACTACATCCTCGGCGGCGGCACGGCCCCCGACGGCACGGTCTACCCGGGCCTGGTCGGACCGATGATCACCTACCTCCTGCCGATCCTCATCGCCTACACCGGTGGCCGGATGGTCTACGGCGTGCGCGGTGGCGTCGTCGGCGCCGTCGCGACGATGGGTGTCATCGTCGGCGCCAACGGGACGATCATGTTCCTCGGCGCGATGATCGCCGGCCCGCTGACCGCACTCGTCCTGAAGTACGTCGAGAAGCCGTGGCAGGGCAAGATCAAGGCCGGCTTCGAAATGCTCGTCGACAACTTCGCGGCCGGATTCGTCGCCTTCTTCATGGCCCTGGCATCCTTCTTCTGGTTGGCGCCCGTCGTCAAGTGGGTCACGGAGGTCCTCGGCGGCGCGGTCGAGTGGCTCGTCACGAACCACCTGCTGCCGCTCGCGAGCATCCTCGTGGAGCCCGCGAAGGTGCTCTTCCTTAACAACGCGATCAACCACGGTGTGTTCACGCCGCTGGGCATCCAGCAGGTCGAGGAGACGGGCAAGAGCCTGCTCTTCCTCGTCGAGGCCAACCCCGGCCCCGGTGCGGGTCTGCTCCTCGCGATCACGTTCTTCGGTGTCGGCGCGGCGCGCGCGACCGCTCCCGGAGCGCTCATCATCCAGTTCCTCGGCGGCATCCACGAGGTGTACTTCCCGTACGCTCTCGCGAAGCCCACGCTCCTTCTCGCCCTGATCGCCGGTGGTATGACCGGTGTCACGACGAACCTGCTGTTCAACTCGGGCCTCGTTGCACCGGCGTCTCCGGGATCGATCTTCGCGGTCGTGATCCAGACGGCGCCCGGCAGCATCCTGGGCGTCCTGTGCTCGGTCGTCTTCTCGGCCGCGGTCACGTTCGTCGTCGCCATGCTGATCCTTCTCGCGAGCCGCAAGCGCGACCTCGCCCGTGAGGAGGCCGGCACCGGCTCGTTCGCCTCTGCGGTTGCGCAGACCGAAGCCAACAAGGGCAAGAGCTCGGCCGCCCTCGCGGGTCTGCGCGCGGGCGCCGCCAGCAACGCGGCGGTCGAGGGCGACGCTCTCCCCGCCGCCGGTGCGGCTGCCTCGGCATCCATCGCGGCCGGCACGGTCACCGCAGAGCGACCCGTCCGCAACATAGTGTTCGCGTGCGACGCGGGCATGGGGTCGTCGGCGATGGGCGCGAGCGTGCTGCGCAACAAGATCAAGAAGGCCGGATTCGAGGACGTCTCGGTGACCAACAAGGCCATCGCGAACCTCGACGGCAGCGAAGACCTCGTGATCACGCAGCAGCAGCTGACCGATCGGGCGCGTCAGCAGACGCCCGGCGCGATGCACGTGTCGGTCGACAACTTCATGAACTCGCCGAAGTACGACGAGGTCGTGGATCTGGTGCGCGGCCAGCACGAGCAGGGCGCCTGACGCCCGGATGACCGCTGTGGGGCCGGCCGGCGAGATGCCCCGGCCCCACAGCCCTTCCCCCAGCGCTTCCCCACACCCCCGACGTACGATGACGAGAAGAACGAACGAGAAGAGGACGACATGGCACGCGAGGTTCTGAACGTAGGACAGATCCGGATCCACTCCGGGTCGGTCAGCCAAGAGGATGCCATGCGCGAAGCGGCGGGCATCCTGCAGGATGCCGGTGCCGTCACCGACGCCTACTTCGACGCGATGCTGCAGCGTGAGCAGACCGTATCCACCTACATGGGCAACGAGCTCGCGATCCCGCACGGCACCAACGAGACGAAGGCCGCGATCCTCGACTCCGCCCTCTCGTTCGTCCGCTACGACGGCGGCATCGACTGGGGCGGGGAGCCCGTCACGTTCGTCGTCGGCATCGCCGGCAAGGGCGACGAGCACCTCGACATCCTGTCGCAGATCGCGCTGATCTTCTCAGATGACGACGACGTCGCCCGCCTGAAGGCGGCCATGACGCCCGAGGAGCTGTACGCGCTCCTGTCGACCGTGAACGAGTGAGGCGGGCGAGATGAAGGCCGTTCACTTCGGCGCGGGCAACATCGGCCGCGGATTCGTCGGACTGCTGCTGCACGAGGGCGGGTACGAGCTCGTCTTCTCGGACGTTGCCGCTCCCCTCGTCGACGCAATCAACGCCGTGTCGGAGTACACCGTCCACGAGGTCGGCGACGGCGGCACCGACAAGGTCGTCACCGGCTTCCGCGCGATCAACAGCCAGACCGACCCGCAGGCCGTCGTCGACGAGATCGCGACGGCGGAGGTCGTCACCACGGCCGTCGGCCCCACCATCCTGCGCTTCGTCGCGCCGCACATCCTCGCGGGGCTGGCCCTGCGCGACCCCGCCCTCCCGCCGCTGCAGGTGATGGCGTGCGAGAACGCGATCGGCGCGACCGATACGTTGCGCGAGGAGATCCGCGCGCAGGCGGGGGATGCCTGGGATGCCGTGGCCGCCCGCGCCGTCTTCGCGAACACCGCCGTCGACCGGATCGTCCCGGCGCAGGCGCCGGGTGAGGGCGTCGACGTCACCGTCGAGCCGTTCTTTGAGTGGGCGATCGAGAGCGGGCCGTTCGACGGCGCGCTGCCGCACATTCCGGGCGCGCACTTCGTCGACGACCTCGCGCCGTACATCGAGCGGAAGCTCTTCACCGTCAACACCGGCCATGCGACGACCGCCTACTTCGGCGCCCAGGCCGGGATCGACGAGATCTCCGACGTGCTCGCCGACCCCGCGATCGCCGCGAAGGTGTCGGCGACGCTCGAAGAGACCTCGGCCCTCCTCGAGGCCGTGCACGGTCTCGATGCCGGCGACCTCGCGCAATACCGGGCGACGATCCTGCGCCGCTTCGCGAACCCCGCCCTCCCCGACACCGTCGGGCGGGTGGGGCGCCAGCCGCTGCGCAAGCTCTCGCGGCACGAGCGGTTCGTGGGGCCCGCCGCGGCCGCCGCGGAGCGCGGGCTGCCGACGTCGGCTCTCGTCGCGGCGATGGCCGCCGCGCTGGAGTTCGACGAGCCGAGCGACGAGCAGTCGGTCGAGTTGCAGCAGCGCCTGCGCGACGAAGACGCCGAGGCGTTCACCGCGTCGGTCACGGGCCTGGAGCCCGGGCATCCGCTCTTCCCCGCGATCGTCGACGCCGTCCGCACCCGCCAGTCCGCCCTCGCTTAGCCCCGCGCGCGTAGCGCCCCCGCGCGGCACCCGCGAGAAACCACTCACGCCCTGAGAAACCAACGCACCCGTGGTTTCTCAGGGCGCACGTGGTTTCTCAGCGAAACAGGCGGCGCGCGCGGGCGCGGGTCAGGCGGTGAAGCCCTCGCCGATCAGCTCGATGAGCTCCTCGCGCTCCTCGACCGAGAGGAAGGCCCCGGCGGCGGCGTTGAGCTGGAAGGCCTCGAGGTCCTCGAGTCGGTAGTCGAACGTCTCGGCGAGGAGGGCCAGCTCGCGCGTGAGCGACGTGCGGCTCATCGTGCGGTTGTCGACGTTGACCGTGACGGCGAAGCCCAGCTGGTACAGCAGGTCGAAGGGGTGGTCCTCCATCGCCGTGCCCCACCGCGCGATGGCGCCGGTCTGCAGGTTCGACGAGGGCGACAGCTCGAGCGGGATCTCGCGGTCGCGCACCCAGCGCGCGAGGTCGCCGAAAGTCACGAGCACCTCCTCGCCCTTTTGCTGGACGATCTCGAGGTCCTCCGCGATCCGCACGCCGTGGCCGAGGCGCAGCGCCCGCCCGTCGATGAGGGCCGAGCGGATCGAGTCGAGCCCCGCCGCCTCGCCCGCGTGCACCGTGACCGGGAAGAACTCGGATGCCAGGTAGTCGAACGCCGCGCGATGGCGGGATGCCGGGAAGCCGTCCTCCGCGCCCGCGATGTCGAAGCCGACGGCCCCGCGCCCCCGGAACGCGACGGCGAGCTCGGCGATCTCGAGCGACCGGTCGGCGTGGCGCATGGCCGTGATGAGCTGGCCGACGCGGATGTCGCCGGGCGCGGCATCCTCACCCTCTTCGATGCCCTCCTGCACCGCCTCGACGGCCTCGTCGAGCGAGAGCCCCGCCGCGAGATGCTGCTCGGGCGCCCAGCGCACCTCGCCGTAGATGACGCCGTCGGCGGCGAGGTCTTCGACGAACTCGCGCGCGACGCGGCGGAGCCCCTCGGCGGTCTGCATGACGGCGGTCGTGAGGTCGAACGTCTTCAGGTACTCGACGAGCGATCCCGAGTCGCTCTGGTCCTCGAACCAGTCCGCGAGGTCGTCGGCGTCATCCGTGGGAACCTCGAGGCCGATCTCGTCGGCGAGCTCGATGATCGTCTGCAGGCGGACGGCGCCGTCGAGGTGGTCGTGCAGCGACACCTTCGGCAGCGACCGGATCGAGACGCCGTCGAGCTTCGCGTCGCCGTGCTGATCGATGGGCATGGATTCCTCCGGTGGTGATGCAACAGGTCGTGCGGGTGGGATGCCGGTCAAGCGGTGATGCGCTCGAGGACGATCGGGCGGGATGCCGGGGCGTCTGTCCCGATCTCCCAGGCGCCCTCGAGGGCGTCGAGGGCGCGGGCGAAGCGCTTCTCATCATCGGCCAGGAGGGTGAACAGCGGCTGTCCGGCGTCGATGTGATCGCCGGGCTTCGCGTGCAGGTCGATGCCCGCGGCGTGCACGACGGGGTCCTCCGCGCGGGCGCGCCCGGCGCCCAGGCGCCACGCGGCGACCCCGAACGGGAGCGCGTCGAGGCGCGTCACGACGCCGGATGCCGGGGCGAGCACGGTGTGCGTCTCGCGCGGGATCGGCAGTGCCGCATCGGGGTCGCCGTCCTGCGCGATGATCATGGCGCGCCAGGCATCCATCGCCCGCCCGTCTGCAAGCGCCGCCTCGACGTCCGCGTCGGGGTGCCCGGCGAGAGTCAGCATCTCGCGCGCGAGCGCGACGGTGAGTTCGACGATGTCGGCGGGTCCGCCGCCCGCGAGCACCTCGACCGACTCGCGCACCTCGTTCGCGTTGCCGATCGCGAGGCCGAGCGGAGTGTTCATGTCGGTCAGGAGCGCCGTCGTGGCGACCCCCGAGTCAGTACCGAGCGCCACCATCGTGCGGGCGAGCTCGCGCGCGCGATCGACGTCCTGCATGAACGCGCCCGAGCCGAACTTGACGTCGAGGACGAGCGCGCTCGTTCCCTCAGCGATCTTCTTCGACATGATGCTCGACGCGATGAGCGGGATCGCCTCGACCGTGCCGGTGACGTCGCGCAGGGCATAGAGCCGCTTGTCGGCGGGCGCGAGGCCCGAGCCTGCGGCGCAGATGACGGCGCCGACCCCCCGCAACTGCTCCGTCATCTCGTCGTTCGACAGCGCCGCGCGCCAGCCGGGGATCGACTCGAGCTTGTCGAGCGTGCCGCCGGTGTGGCCGAGGCCGCGGCCCGACAGCTGCGGCACGGCGACACCGAAGGATGCCACGAGCGGCGCGAGCGGCAGGGTGATCTTGTCGCCGACGCCGCCCGTCGAGTGCTTGTCGACCGTCGTCTTACCGAGCCCCGCGAAGCTCATCCGCTCGCCCGAGGCGATCATGGCATCCGTCATGACGCGGATCTCGTCGCGGCTCATGCCGTTGAGCAGCACCGCCATCGCAAACGCCGCCATCTGCGAATCGGCGACGTACTCGCGCGTGTAGGCGTCGATCATCCATCGAAGGGCGTCCTCGGGCACCTCGCCCTTGTCGCGCTTGATGCGGATCACATCGACCGCGTCAAAGGCCTCAACGGCTCCGGATGCCCCGGCATCCGTCATCGCGCACTCTCCAGGTCGCGCGGGCCGAAGGCGTCCGGCAGCACCTCGTCGATCGTGCGGACACCCGACACCGTCTCGAGGAGCATGCCCGGCAGGGCGAACTCATTCAGCAGCTGCCGGCAGCGCCCGCACGGCATGATCGTCTCGCCGTCGCCGTTGACGCACACGAACGCGACGAGCTGGCCACCACCCGACATGTGCAGGTCGCCGACGAGCGCGCACTCGGCGCACAGGCCCACGCCGTACGAGGCGTTCTCGACGTTGCAGCCGGCGACGATGCGCCCGTCGCTCACGAGCGCGGCAGCGCCCACCCGGTATCGCGAATACGGCGCGTACGCGCGCTGCATAGCCTCGGTCGCCGCGTGACGCAGCTCGTCCCAATCGATGTCAGTCACGACGATCACCCCTTGATGTACGGCTTGCCGGATGCCGCGGGGCCGCGAATCTGGCCCGCGAAGCCCGCGACGGCGAGAATCGTCACGAGATACGGCAGCATGAGCATGAACTCGCCCGGAATCGGCGTCCCGAGCACGGTGAGCAGGTTCTGGAGGTTCGTCGCGAACCCGAACAGCAGCGCGGCGAGCGCGGCGCGGATCGGGTCCCACCGACCGAAGATGACGGCCGCGAGGGCGATGAAGCCGAGCCCCGCGGTCATCTCCTTGCCGAACTGCGGCACGGAGACGAGCGTGAAGTACGCCCCGCCGATGCCGGCGATCGCGCCCGCGAGCGACACGTTCCAGAAGCGGGTCGCGTTGACCTTGATGCCGACCGTGTCGGCCGCCTGCGGGTGCTCGCCGACCGCGCGAACGCGCAGTCCCCACTTGGTGCGGTACAGGCCCCACGCGACGACAGCGACGGTCACGAACATCAGGTACACGATGAATGTCTGGTTGAACAGGACCGGTCCGAGGATCGGGATGTCGCCGAGCACGGGGATCTTGATGCGCGTAAAGCGCACGGGGCTGTTGAGAGCCGCCGCATTCGGCACGAGGAGCGCGCCGTAGAGGAAACCCGTGAGCCCCGTCACGAGGACGTTCAAGACGACGCCGACGATCACCTGGTCGACGAGGTACTTGATGGCGAAGGCTGCGAGCACGAGCGAGACGAGCACGCCGCCGACCATCGCTCCGAGAAGCCCGACGAACGGATTTCCGGTGATGCTCGACAGGAGTGCTGCCGAGAACGCTCCGAGCAGCAGCTGCCCCTCGATCGCAACGTTGACGACGCCGACGCGCTCGCCGATGACCCCACCCATCGCGCCGAAGACGAGGGGCACCGACAGCGACACCGCGCCGACGAGAAGGCTCGAGATCGGCACGAGGCCGCCGGCGCCCGCCCACACCAGGAAGGCGAACACCGCGACGGCCCCGAACACCGCGCCGAGCCACACGGGCACGGGGCGGTAGCGCGCGGTGTACGCGAACGCGGCTGCGGTCATCGCGGCGAGGAGTACGAGCAAGATCCAGCACGTCAGCACCGTCGGCAGAGCGATGTCGGGGAGCGCGAACGCGACGGATGCGTCGGTCAGGCGGAACGTGCTCGTTCCCGACCGTGGCGCGAAGATGAACAGCGCCCCGAGGAGCACGGTCGCAAGCGCGAGGACGATCGGCACCTTGTAGTGACGCTCGCGCACCGTGGCCAGCTGCACGGTCCCGTCTGCGGCATCGGCCGTGATCGCGGTCATGCTGTCACCGCCTTCTTCGCGGCCTTGTCCCGCGCGGCGGCGGCCTTTTCGGCATCCGTCTTCGGCAGGAAGAACACGGCGCGCAGCAGTGGCGGCGCCGCGATGAACAAGACGATGAGCGACTGCACGACCAGCACGATGTCGACGGGGATGCCCTGCGCCTGCATCGAGAACGACCCGGCCTTGAGCGCACCGAAGAGGATGCCGGCGGCAAGCGTGCCCCACGCGCGGCTGCGGCCCAGAAGCGCAACCGTGATCGCGTCGAATCCGATGCCCGCGTCGATCGTCGCGCCGAACCCGGTCGTGACATTCCCCTGGATCTGGTTCATCGCCGCAAGCCCCGCGAGCCCGCCCGCGAAGAGCATCGCGTAGATGTAGATCCGCTCGACGCTGATTCCGGCGGCCCGCGCCGCGTGCGGGTTCTCGCCGACCGCGCGCATCCGAAGGCCCAGGCTCGATCGCTCGATCACCCACCACACCAGCAGGGTCGCGCCGACCACGATGACAAAGCCCCAGTCCAGCGCCGGGAACTGCGGACCGAGCAGGTCGGGGAACTGCGCCGACGCCGGCGTCGGCCGCGTCTGCGGCTGGTTCGACCCGGGCGCCTGCAGCAGCCCCTGGGTGCGCAGCATCCACAGCAGCAGGTAGAACGCCACGTAGTTGAGCATGATCGTGAGGATCACCTCGTGAGCGCCCGTCTTGGCCTTGAGGAGTCCCACCAGCCCTCCCCAGAGCGCGCCGCCGAGGATGCCCGCGAACAGCGTCAGCGGCAAGTGGATCACCATCGGGAGGTCGAGGCCGAAGGTGAAGAGGGCCGCGAACATCGCGCCGATGAGCATCTGGCCGCGTGCACCGATGTTGAACAGGCCGACGCGGAAGGCGAGGGCGACGCCGAGCCCGGCGGCGATCAGCGGCGCAGCGAAGCCGAGCGAGTTCGTCAGCGGTCGGATCTGCGCGACGATTCCGTTGGCGCGCGGGTTGAAGATCGCGCCGCGGAACAGGGCGTCGTAGCCGCCGATGACGGCGTTCCAGATCGCGACGAAGGTGTCGCCGGGACGCGCGAAGAAGTAGACCGCGGCCTCCTGCACCTTCGCGTTCGTCGCGGCGATCAGGACGCCACCGACAAGCATCGCGAGCACGATCGCGAGGACCGTCGTCATGGCGCTTCCGCGCATCAGGTCGGTGAAGAATGCGTTCGTCCGCGGCGGAGGCGGCACCTCGGTGCCGGTCAGGGGACCGGATGCCGCGGGCAGCTGCTCGACGGGGCCGCCAGGCTCTTTCGCGTCGGTCATGCTGCCGCCTCCGTTCCTGCCGCGCCGGCCATCATGAGGCCGAGGGTCTCTCGAGGCGTGTCCCCGGGGACGATGCCGACGACGGTCCCGCGGTACATCACCGCAATCCGATCGGCGAGCGCGGTCACCTCGTCGAGTTCGGTCGAGACGACGACGACGGGGATGCCGGCGTCGCGCGTCTCGATGATCCGCTTGTGGATGAACTCGATCGAGCCGACATCGACACCGCGCGTCGGCTGCGCCGCGACGAGGAGCCGCAGATCACGGCTCATCTCGCGGGCGATCACGACCTTCTGCTGGTTGCCGCCGGAAAGTGTGCCGGCCGGGATATCCGGGCCCTGCGTGCGGATGTCGTACTCGCGGATCTTCTCGCGCGCGAACTCGTCGAGCGCCGATCGGCGCAGGGTGAGGGCGCGGACGAAGCGCTCGTCGCTCGTGCGGTCGAGGATGAGGTTCTCGGCGACCGAGAGCGCGCCGACCAGGCCGTCTTCCGTGCGATCCTCGGGGACGAAACCGACGCCTTCGTCGAGGATCGAGCGGACGCTCTTTCCCGCGAGCTCGGTTCCGTTGAGCGTGATCGATCCTTCGACGCGCGCGGCGAGACCGACGATCGCCTCGACCAGTTCGGTCTGACCGTTGCCCTGGACGCCCGCGATCGCGAGCACTTCGCCCGGGCGCACGTCGAACGACACGTCGTCGACGACGACCGTCCCGGTCGCTGTCACGACGCGCAGAGCCGTGACCGAGAGGCCGCCTTCCCCGGGTGTCGCCGGAGATTTGTGGACGGTCAGTTCCACCGCGCGCCCCACCATGAGCGAGGCGAGCTCGGCGTTGGTCGCCGTGGGCTGGGCTTCGCCGACGACCTTGCCGAGGCGGATGACGGTGATGCGATCTGCGACTTCTCGCACCTCGCGGAGCTTATGGGTGATGAACACGATCGCGGCGCCCTCGTCGCGAAGTTGACGCATGATGTCCATCAGCTCGTCGGTCTCCTGCGGGGTGAGGACGGCGGTCGGCTCGTCGAAGACGAGTACCCGGGCATCCCGCGACAGCGCCTTGATGATCTCCACACGCTGCTGGACGCCGACGGGGAGATCGCCGACGATCGCGTCGGGGTCGATCTCGAAGCCGAAGCGCTGAGCGACGTCGCGCACGTGCTGGCGTGCCTTGGCGAGGTCGAGGCGGCCGAGCCCCTTCGTCTCCTCGTGGCCGAGCATGACGTTCTCGGCGACCGTGAAGACGGGGATGAGCATGAAGTGCTGGTGGACCATGCCGATGCCGGCGGCCATGGCATCCCCCGGCCCACGGAAATGCTGCACGACGTCATCGAGGAGGATCTCGCCCTCATCGGCACGGTACAGGCCATACAGGACGTTCATGAGGGTCGACTTGCCGGCACCGTTCTCGCCGAGCAGCGCGTGGATCTCACCCGGCTGGACGACGAGGTCGATGTGGTCGTTGGCGACGAGGCTGCCGAAGCGTTTGGTGATCCCGCGGAGCTCGAGCTTCATAGCGGCCAATCTATCGAGAAGGACGGATACCTGACAGAGTGCGGGGCCGAGGGAGCACGCTCCCCCGGCCCCGCACTGGAAGGTCAGATCACGGCGAGTTCTCGGACTCGACCTTGATGTCACCGGCGATGATCGCCTCCTGGAGAGCGGTCAGCTCGTCCGTGAGGCCGGCGGGCAGCTGCGACTCGAAGTCGTGGAAGCTCGAGAGCTTGACGCCCTCGTTCTCCAGCGTGCCGATGTACGGCGTCACGTCGAACTCGCCCTTGGCGGCTGCCATCGTCGCGTCGTAGACCGCAACGTCGATCGCCTTCATGATCGAGACGAGCGTGATGTCGGTGACGTTCGGGTCGACGACCGCGAGGTCGCTGTCGACACCGAGCATCAGCGTGCTCTTGCCGCTGTCGGCGATCGCCGCGGCAGCGCTCTGGTAGATCGGTCCACCGACGGGAAGGATGACGTCGACGCCCTGGTCGAGCACCGACTGCGCCGTCTGCTTGGCCGTGTCGTTGGCGTCGAAGCCGCCCGTGAAGGCGCCCTCCTGCGTGGCGGCGTCCCATCCGAAGACCTGGACATTCGCGCCCTTGTCCTCGTTGTACTTCTCGACACCGAGCTGGTAGCCGTCCATGAAGACAGCGACCGACGGGATCTGCATGCCGCCGAAGGTGCCGACCTTGTTCACGCCCGACTCCGCGGACCATGCCGCGGCCGCGTAGCCGCCCAGGTACGCAGCCTCGGCCGTGTTGAACACGAGGGGCTTGATGTTGTCGGCGTCGGTCGTGCCGTCGAAGTCGGTGTCGGCGTAGTCGTCGATGATCGCGAAGTCGATGTCGGGGTTCGCGTTGGCGGTCTCGACCGTTGCCGCGGCGAGCTTGAAGCCGACCGCGATGATCAGGGTGCAGCCCTCGCTGACGGCGGTCTCCATGTTGGGCGCGTAGTCGTTGTCGTTGGTCGACTCGAGTTCGAGCGATTCGATGCCGAGCTCGGAGGCCGCCTTGTCCATGCCGTTCTTGGCCGACTCGTTGAACGACTTGTCGTTCCAGCCGCCGGCGTCGGACACGAGGCAGGGCTTGAAGCCCTCGACGACGCCGCCGGCGTCGCCGGAGCCGGTCGGGGTGGTCTCAGGGGCCGAGCCGCAGCCGGCGAGAGCGAAGATGAGCCCGGCGGCGGCAGTGATGCCGGCGAGCTTCTTGGTGGTCGAGATGTTCAATGCAGCCTCCACATTGATGGACCCACGGATTTCGCGGGCGCACGTCTCGAAGTTACCCACTGTGACGGCGCAGTTGCATCCCGCGCGCGCATGTGTGCCGCAATGGTTACAAAGACGAAATGAATGGATGACGCGGCGTCACAGGACGTCGCCGCGCCCGGTGAGCTTCAGCGCATCTACGACGCCCTTCACGCGCTGCGCGTGCTCGCTCGTCGTCACCAGCAGCGCATCGGGGGTGTCGACGACGACGATGTCCTTCACGCCGATGAGGCTGATGACCCGCGTCGTGTGGCTGACGACGATGCCGCTCGCGGCGTCCGAGAGGATGCGGGCGTTCTCGCCGAGGATCGCGAGGTCGTTCTTGCGTCCCCCGGAGTTGAGCTTCGCGAGGCTCGCGAAATCGCCCACGTCATCCCAGTCGAAATGGCCGGGGACGACCGCGAGGCGTCCCTTCGCGGCGGCCGGCTCGGCGACGGCGTAGTCGATCGCGATCTTCTCGAGCGTCGGCCAGACCCGGTCGACGACGGGGCCGCGGCGGTCGCGGTCGTCCCACGCCTCGGCGAGTTCGATCAGGCCCGCGTGCAGCTCGGGGTTGTTCGCCTCGATCTCGGCGAGCAGCACGTCGGCGCGTGAGATGAACATGCCCGCGTTCCACAGGTAGTCGCGGGATGCCACGTACTCCTTCGCCGTCTCGAGGTCGGGCTTCTCGACGAACCGCTCGACGAGCGCGCCCTCGGGCGCTCCGTCGATGGCGAGCATGTCGGCCTTCTTGATGTAGCCGAAGCCGACCGAGGGCTCGGTCGGGGTGATGCCGATCGTGCAGATGTACCCCTGACGGGCGACCGCGACGGCCTGCTCGACGGCCCAGTGGAAGACCGGCAGCACCCGGATGACGTGGTCCGCCGCAAACGAGCCGATGATGACGTCGGGCTCACGGCGGTGCAGGATCGCGGCGGCGAGGCCGATCGCGGCGGCCGAATCGCGCGGCTCCGACTCGAGGAAGACATTGAGGTCGGGGATGCCGGGGAGTTGCTCCTCGACGGCGGCGCGGTGCGCGCGACCGGTGACCACCGCGATGCGATCAGGTCCGGTGAGCGGCTCGAGCCGGTCCCACGTGTCGCGCAGGAGCGAATGCCCCGAGCCGGTCAGGTCGTGCAGGAACTTCGGCGCGTCGGCGCGCGAGAGCGGCCACAAGCGGCTGCCGACGCCGCCCGCCGGGATGACGGCGTAGAAGTCCTCGATCTGCTGCACCATGCCACGAGACTAGCGGGGCTCGGGCCCCGCCGCCGTCGTCGCCAGTCCCAACCAACTCGGGGTCGCCAGGTGCGGCATCCCAAGCACCAAAGGGGCAACCAGCGCCCCCGAGTTGCCCAGTGACGCCGAGCGGCACCAGGAAGCGCGGGCGCAGCCGCAAGCAGTCGCGCCACTGCGCGACCCGAGAAAGCGCCATAAGGCCTCCGAAAGAAAGGGGATTCCTGCCGATCTCTCGACATCGAGAGAAGTTAGGGTCGCCTTCCTCGCCCCTCCGTCACGTCGCGACTTAGGATGAAGGAGCGCCCGTGTGCGACGAGATGGGTCCGAGATCGGTTGTGGACTCGCGGCCGAATGGCCCCGCCGTATCGAGGTGTCCGTTCACACCAAGGGAGGACGACCGTGTCTGCACCAGCACGCGTCACGCCATCGGTAGCCCAAACCACGTCGAAGACGCCGCGCGGCACCCTGTACCGCGGCAACGAGGGCATGTGGTCGTGGGTGCTGCACCGGATCACCGGCGTCGCCATCTTCTTCTTCCTGCTCGTGCACGTGCTCGACACCGCTCTCATCCGCCTCTCGCCCGAGGCGTACGACGCGGTCATCGGCACGTACAAGAACCCGATCATGGGCATCGGCGAGGTCGCCCTCGTCGCCGCGATCGCCTACCACGCCTTCAACGGCCTCCGCATCATCGCGGTCGACCTGTGGCCGTGGGCGACCCGCCACCAGCGCCAGCTGTGGTGGGGCGTGCTCGGCATCTGGGCAGTCACGCTCGCGGGCTTCGCGCCGCGCCACCTCATCAACGTCTTCTCGAACGTAGGGGGTCACTGATGTCCGCCGACACGATCGCCGCGCCCCGCTCCCCTCAGGCCGCGCCCCGCAAGAAGGGCCCGAACCTCGAGAAGTGGGGCTGGATCTACATGCGCGTCTCGGGCGTGTTGCTGGTCGTCCTGATCTTCGGGCACCTGTTCTCGAATCTGATGACGGGTGACGGCATCCACCAGATCGACTGGGGCTTCGTGGCCGGCAAGCTCGCCGACCCGCTCTGGCAGTGGTGGGATGTCGCGATGCTGTGGCTCGCGCTCATCCACGGCGCGAACGGCATGCGCACGATCGTCAACGACTATGTGACCGGTGAGACGACCCGCAAGGTCCTGATCTGGTCACTGTGGATCGCCGCGGGACTGCTGATCGTCCTCGGCACCCTCGTGGTGTTCACCTTCGACCCGTGCCTGTCGCTCGCCGACGGCAGCGTGCTCGAGTCGGTCTGCACCCCCTGACGACGAACGACGACGAAGACAAGACGAGGCATCCCTGACGTGAGTACCCAGCATCCCGACGCGGTCCTGAAGGACGGCGTGTTCTACCACGAGTTCGACATCGTCATCGTCGGCGCTGGCGGCGCCGGCATGCGCGCGGCGATCGAGGCGGGGCCCGGCGCCCGCACGGCCGTCATCACGAAGCTCTACCCGACGCGCTCGCACACGGGCGCCGCGCAGGGTGGCATGGCCGCGGCCCTCGCGAACGTCGAAGAGGACTCGTGGGAGTGGCACACCTTCGACACCGTCAAGGGCGGCGACTACCTCGTCGACCAGGATGCCGCGGAGATCCTCGCAAAAGAGGCGATCGACGCCGTCATCGACCTCGAGAACATGGGCCTGCCCTTCAACCGCACGCCCGAGGGCAAGATCGACCAGCGCCGCTTCGGCGGGCACACCGCCGACCACGGCAAGACGCCCGTGCGCCGCGCGTGCTACGCCGCCGACCGCACGGGGCACATGATCCTGCAGACGCTGTTCCAGAACTGCGTCAAGCTCGGCATCAACTTCTTCAACGAGTACTACGCGCTCGACCTGATCACGGTGAAGGATGCCGAGGGGAAGACCCAGGTCGCGGGCGTCGTCGCGTACGAGCTCGCCACCGGCGACTTGCACGTCTTCCACTCGAAGGCCGTCATCTTCGCGACCGGCGGCTTCGGCAAGATCTACAAGACGACCTCTAACGCGCACACCCTCACGGGCGACGGCGTCGGCATCGTGTGGCGCAAGGGGCTGCCGCTCGAGGACATCGAGTTCTTCCAGTTCCACCCGACAGGCCTGGCCGGTCTCGGCATCCTGTTGACGGAGGGTGCGCGCGGTGAAGGCGCGATCCTGCGCAACGCCTCGGGCGAGCGGTTCATGGAGCGCTACGCCCCGACGATCAAGGACCTGGCGCCGCGCGATATCGTGGCCCGTTGCATGGTCAAAGAGGTGCTCGAGGGCCGCGGCGCCGGCCCCCACAAGGACTACGTGTACCTCGACTGCACGCACCTGGGCGCCGAGGTGCTCGAGACGAAGCTCCCCGACATCACCGAGTTCGCGCGGACCTACCTCGGCGTCGACCCGGTGACCGAACCCGTCCCCGTCATGCCGACGGCGCACTACGCGATGGGGGGCATCCCGACCAACAACAACGGCGAAGTGCTCGCCGACAACACGACGGTCGTGCCCGGCCTCTACGCCGCCGGAGAGTGCGCGTGTGTCTCGGTGCACGGCGCGAACCGCCTCGGCACCAACTCGCTGCTCGACATCAACGTCTTCGGCAAGCGGTCGGGCCGAAACGCGGTCGAGTACGTCAAGACGGCCGAGTTCGTGCCGCTGCCGGAGAACCCGGCAAAGGACGTCCGCGACATGCTCGAGGGCCTGCGCACGAACCAGGGCACCGAGCGCGTGGCGGTCCTGCGCAAGAAGCTGCAGGACGAGATGGATGCGAACGCCCAGGTGTTCCGCACGGAGGAGACCCTGACGAACGTCATGGGGACGATCCACGACCTGCGCGAACGGTTCAAGAACGTCCACGTCGACGACAAGGGCAAGCGGTTCAACACCGATCTGCTCGAGGCGGTCGAGCTCGGGTTCCTCCTCGATCTCGCCGAGATCGTCGCGTACGCCGCCCGCAACCGCAAGGAGAGCCGCGGCGGCCATATGCGCGAGGACTTCCCCGATCGCAATGACGAGAAGTACATGCAGCACACGATGGCCTACCTCACGGGCGACCCGCACTCCCCCGACCCCGAGGACCACATCAAGTTGGACTGGAAGCCGGTCGTGTTCACGAAGAACGAGGCGGGCGAGTTCAACTACCCGCCGATGGAGAGGAAGTACTGATGACGCTCGTCGTGGAAGACCAGGCGACCCAGTCGGACTCCGGCATCCAGTCGTACCTCGTCACGTTCAACATCCGCCGTTTCGACCCCGAGACCGACAGCGAGCCGCGCTGGGTCGACTACGACGTCGAGATGTACCCGACCGACCGCGTGCTCGACGCGCTCCACAAGATCAAGTGGGAGGTCGACGGGTCGCTGAGCTTCCGCCGCTCGTGCGCGCACGGCATCTGCGGCTCCGACGCGATGCGCATCAACGGCCGCAACCGCCTCGCCTGCAAGACGCTCATCAAGGACCTCGACATCTCGAAGCCCATCTACGTCGAGGCGATCAAGGGTCTGCCGCTCGAGAAGGACCTCATCGTCGACATGGAGCCGTTCTTCGCGTCGTACCGCGAGGTGCAGCCGTTCCTCATCGCGAACTCGAAGCCCGAGCCCGGCAAGGAGCGCATCCAGTCGATCGTCGACCGCGAGATCTTCGACGACACGACCAAGTGCATTCTCTGCGCGGCATGCACGTCGTCGTGCCCCGTCTTCTGGACCGACGGGCAGTACTTCGGTCCCGCCGCGATCGTCAACGCGCACCGCTTCATCTTCGACTCGCGCGACGATGCGGGCGATGTGCGCCTCGACATCCTCAACGACAAGGAGGGCGTGTGGCGCTGCCGTACGACCTTCAACTGCACCGAGGCGTGCCCGCGCGGCATCGAGGTCACGAAGGCCATCGCCGAGGTCAAGCAGGCGGTCCTGCGGCACTGAGCCGGGTCCTGCCGGCATCCGTTCGTTGATCTGACCTCGGTATTCTGGCGTCGTGAGCGACACGGACCGCGAGACGGATGCCCACTGGCGCGCCCGCTGGGAGCAGTCGCCCCTGCGTGAGCGGCTCGATGAGCCGATCGACCGGGCGACCGAGCTCACGCGACGGACGCTCGCGTGGTTTCCGGTGCGGGTGTGGCGCCACTTCCTGCGAAACAACGGGTTCCTCCTCGCGGCCGCGATCAGCTACCAGTCGCTGTTCGCGATCTTCGCGGTGCTCTATTCGGCGTTCGCGATCGTGGGCATCTGGCTCGGCGGAAGTTCGACCGCGGTCGATGCGCTGATCTCGGTCATCAACTCGTACATCCCGGGCCTCATCGGCACCGGCGACGCCGACGGGCTCGTCAGCGGCGAAGACGTCGCCGAGATCGCCCAGCAGTCGGCCGGAGTCCTCGCCGTCACCGGTGCCGTCGCGTTCGTCGCCGCGCTGTGGACGGCGATCGGGTTCGTGACCTTCACGCGCCGGGCGGTGCGCGACATCTTCGGGCTCCCCTTCGACACACGCAGCTATGTCGTGCTCAAGGCGCGCGATTTCGGCGCGGGAGCGCTGTTCGGGCTCGCGCTGATCGCCGGTGCGGCACTGTCGTGGGTCGCGGCAGGCGCGGTCGAACTGGTGTTCTCGATTCTCGGGTTGAGTAGTCTCACCGGGTGGCTGTGGGTGCTCAGCCGCGTCGGCTCCATGCTCGTCGCGTTCGCGCTGAACACCGCCGCGCTGGCGGGACTCATCCGCTTCCTCACCGGCACGTCCCTGCCGTGGCGGCGGATCCTCCCCGGCGCCGCGCTCGGCGGCGGCGCACTCGTCGTCCTGCAGCTCGGCGCGGGGCTGCTCATCTCGTACACGCCGACCAACCCGCTGCTGGCGACCTTCTCGGTCGTGATCGGGTTCCTGCTGTGGTTCCGGCTCGCCGGAATCGTCATTCTCGTCGCGGCATCCTGGGTGGCCCTCGCCGCGCAGGATGCCGACGTGCCGATCGTCAAGGTCACCGAGGACGAGCGGCGGCGCGCCGAGTACGCGACGCTGCTCGAGGCGGCGCGCATCCGTGTGCGCGAGGCTCATGTGGCCCGCAGGGACGCGCCCTGGTGGCGACGGTGGTCGGCGTCGCGCGCCGTCCGCCGAGCCGAGGACGATCTCGCGAAGGTCGAGACGTCGGCGCCGCCGGCGCGGCCTCGGAGGCTGCTCGAATGAGCGTCCGGGCGGGGCCGTCGGGCGGGCGTCGGGCGTGTCGGTGATGCTCGTTAGGCTGAACGGGTGCCTCAGACGCTCCGCATCGCCTCTGTCAACGTCAACGGCATCCGTGCCGCTATGCGCAACGGCATGGCGGCGTGGCTGGATGCCGCAGACGTCGACATCCTCGCTCTGCAAGAGGTGCGGGCAGAGCGCGCGCACATCGAGTCGGCGCTGCCGGGGTGGGACTTCGTGCACGATGAGTCGCACACGAAGGGCCGGTCGGGCGTGGCGATCGCGAGCCGTCTGCCGATTCGCGCGTCGCGCGCGGAACTCGGCGACGAGACGGTCGACTCGCAAGGGCGCTGGCTCGAGGCCGACGTCGAGATCTCGGGGCAGGCGCTCACCATCGTGAGCGCGTACGTCCACTCCGGCGAGGACGGCACGCCGCGGCAGGAGGCGAAGTACGGGTTCCTCGACGCGATGAGCGCGCGGATGCCCCAACTCGCCGGGGGCGACGCGCTCGCGCTCGTCGTCGGCGACCTCAACGTCGGGCACCGCACGCTCGACATCAAGAACTGGCGCGGCAACGTCAAGCGAGCCGGGTTCCTCCCCCGCGAGCGCGCCTACTTCGACCGCTTTCTCGGCGTGGCCGGGGCGCAGGTAGAGGGCGCTGACGGCTCCGTCGGGACCGGGCTCGGGTGGGTCGACGTCGGACGCCGCTGGGCGGGCGAGGTCGACGGCCCGTACACGTGGTGGTCGAACCGCGGGCAAGCCTTCGACAACGACACCGGATGGCGGATCGACTACCACCTGGCATCCCCCGCACTTGCGGCGCGGGTGACCGACTACCGCGTCGCGCGGGCCGAGGCCTATGCGCTGCGCTGGAGCGACCACGCTCCCGTCGTCGCCGACTACGCGTTCTGAGGCGCTCCGCCCGGTCGTTGAGCGAGCAAAGCCCCCCGGTCGTTGAGCGGGCAAAGCGAGTCGAAACGCCCGCAATAGACTGGACGAATGACCAGGCCTCGCCTCTACTCCGGAATGCAACCGTCCGCCGACTCCCTCCAGATCGGCAACTACATCGGTGCACTTCTGCAGTGGCGTGACCTGCAAGACGCCTACGAGGCTTACTTCTCGGTCGTCGACCTGCACGCGCTGACGCAGCCGAACGATCCCGCCGAGCTACGCGAGAAGACCCGCCGCACGGCCGCGCAGTACATCGCGGCGGGCATCGAGCCGTCGCGCTCGACGCTGTACGTGCAGTCACACGTGCGCGCGCACGCCGAGCTTGCCTGGATCCTCTCGACGATCACCGGCTTCGGCGAGGCGAACCGGATGACCCAGTTCAAGGACAAGTCGGCCCGCTACGGCGCCGATGCGACCAACGTGGGGCTATTCACCTACCCGGTGCTGATGGCGGCCGACATCCTGCTGTACCAGACCGACATCGTGCCGGTCGGCGACGACCAGAAGCAGCACGTCGAGCTCACCCGCGACCTCGCCGAGCGGTTCAACTCGCGCTTCGGTGAGGCGTTCACGGTGCCGATCCCGGTCATCCAGAAGGACACGGCGCGCATCTACGACTTGCAGAACCCGACCGCGAAGATGTCGAAGTCGGCCGAGTCGGACGCGGGTGTGCTCTGGCTGCTCGATGACCCGGCCGTCTCGGCGAAGAAGGTCATACGAGCCGTCACCGACAACGACGGTACCGTCCGTTACGACCGCGACGCGAAGCCCGGCGTCTCGAACCTGCTCACGATCTACGCAGCCCTGACCGGCCGGCAGATCCCCTCGATCGAGGACGAGTACGCGGGCCGCGGCTACGGAGACTTCAAGAAGGGGCTCGCCGAGGTCGTGGTCGAGGAGTTCGGACCCGTGCGGGCGCGCGCCCTCGAGCTGCTGGCCGACCCCGCCGAACTCGACCGGGTGCTGGCATCCAACGCCGACCGCGCGGCGGAGGTCGCCGACGCGACCCTCGCCGACGTGTACGACAAGGTCGGCCTGCTCCGCCGCGCCTGACTCGCCCCCGTCTTTCGTTGGCCTGGGCGCATAACTCAGGCAGAATGCCGCTGCGCGGCGCGCCGATGACCCGGAACGGTGTTTCTGCCTGAGTTATGCGCCGCGCTGGCGAGGCGCCACTGTGACGCGCCGAGGTCACCGACCCCGGTGGGCGCGCACGATACCGCGCACAGCCGCCAAGACCTCGTCGCGGTGATGGAAGAGGTCCTCGGCGAGCGGTCGGAGAGTGACCAGCCCACGTCCTGCCGCGGCGAGGTCCCGTCTGCGATCGCTGCGCTGCTTCTCCCACCCCTCGTGATGGGCCTTGCTGTCGCACTCGACGATGAGCCAGCCCTCGACGAGGAAGTCGACCCTGCCGACACCGTCGATCCACACCTGCGTCCGGTAACGAAGGCCGAGTTGCCTCAGGATCAGCCTCATGAATGTCTCGGATCCTGCTTCGGCAGAACCATCGGCGAGATCGAGGATCACGCGGAACCTCGCCGGAAGTCGCGCAAAGACGTCGCGCACGTCGGCGAGCGAGAGGATGCCGAGATGCAGCACACTGTCAACGGTCGCGACGGCGGAGCGCGCATCCTGGCATCGGATGGCATGCGCCAGCGCGTCTTCGACCGCCACAACACCCGTAGCTACCGGGCCAGCCGCCGTCGACCACCAGTGCAGGACGGTGGACGTGCGGTCGCGTGGCCCGTACGATCGCGCGTGGTCGTCGGGGCTTCGGAGCCTGGACATCGAGTGATCGACGTGGATGTGGAGTTTCGACGCGTCGAACACGAACACTCCGAGCATCGCGAGAAGTGAGACGCACGTGACCCGCCCACCCACGCGGACCGCGCGCTCCACGTCGGGCGATGAGATCGCCAAGTAGTGATCGCGGCGCACCCGAATGAGCTCGCCGTTTCGCACTGCGCGCGTGATCTGCTTCGGGAACATGCCCATGGCACGGAGATCCGCACGACGGAGCACCACGTCGGCGGCCGACCGAGTCAACATGTACATGCCGCCACCCTTGCGGTTGCGCTAGCGGTCGAGTGTCGAATACCTCCGATCTGTGGATGGATCTCAGAAAGTCACGATTGTGGAGGAGGCTACGGCCGTCGACATGCCGAGTTCGCGACCGCAGCGTTTTCGCGCCACCGACGGCGCCCGGCACGCCGGCGCATAACTCAGGCAAAACGGCTGCCTAAGCCTCGATCCACCGATGAGCCTTCGGCTGGCCGTCCTGGCGTGACCGGTGCGAGATGATGCGCCGCGGGCAGGGGTGTGTTCCGGGCGTCGCAT